>JBQCCR010000065.1:0-12190 GCA_051961995.1 Rhodanobacteraceae bacterium
ATGAGTCCGTTCGCTTACGCGTTCGCAAGATGCCTGGTGCTGGCAAGAAACGCGCCCACCCAGCCCAGCAATGCAGCCGCCAACGGTACCAGTATCAGCAGCCAAACGGGCAGTCCGCCGAATGCAATCCGTCCGTCGTAACTCGCGGACAACGCGTGCACCGGCGCGGCCAGGCCCGATTCCAGCGCGATCACCAGCACGATCGCGATCAATCCCGCCAGCGCGCCGTACCACACGCCTTCGTACAGGAACGGCCGGCGCACGAAGCCGGCGCTGGCGCCGACCAGGCGCTGCACGATGATCTCTTCCGAACGCGAGCGGATGTCCAGCCGCACGCTGTTGCCGGTCACGCCCAGTGCGGCCAGCGCAAGCAGCGCCGCGAGCAGGGCGGTAATGCGCTGGCCCAGCGCGATGAAGGCATCCAGTCGCGCGCGCCAGGCGCCGTTGTCCTGCACGCCATCCACGTGCGGCAATGCGCGCAGATCCTTCACCAGCGCGTCGGTCTGCTCACGACCGAGGTTCTGCCGCGGCTGTATCAGCAAGACGTAGGGCAGCGGATTCTCCGCCAACGCGTGCAGGGCTTCGGCGAAGCCCTGCACGGAAGCAAGTTCCGAGAGGCCCTGCTGTGGTGTTTTCACCGCCACATCTGAGATATCCGCGCGGGCGCGCAACTGGTTTGCCAGGGCATCCGCCACTGCCGCATTGGCCGGAGGCTGCAGGAACACGCTGATCGCCCGCGATTCGCCCACGCTACCGGACAACCGCTGCACGTTGGCGAGCAACAGATAGAACGCCAGCGGCAAGGCAAGCGCGAAGCCCATCACCGCGACGGTCAACAGGGTACCGAACGGCCTTTGCCGCAATGCCTGCAGACTTGCCGCGCATGCCCACGCGTGCTGCTCGCGCCAGATCGCAACGCGCGAGCGCTTGCGTTCGCGCAGCACGGGCGCAGGTTTCGCCACCGTGCTCATGCGATCTCCACGGCCGGCACGTCGGCGACCAGCCGGCCGTGATCCAGCACAAGCGTGCGTTGCTTCATCCGTTTCAGCAACGGCAGATCGTGGCTGGCGATCAGCACCGTGGTGCCCACCTCGCGGAACTGCGCGAACAATTGCATGATCTCCCACGACAACTGCGGATCGAGGTTGCCCGTCGGTTCGTCGGCGATGATCAAGGCAGGTTTCGCCACGATGGCGCGGGCGATGCCGACGCGCTGCTGCTCGCCGGTGGAGAGCGTGGCCGGGGGCTGCTTTTCGTAGGCAAGCAGGCCGACCTTGTCCAGCGCCGCGCGCACGCGGCGAGCGCGTTCGTCGGCCGGCACGCCGGCAATGATCAAGGGCAGCGCGACGTTCTCGCCGACGCTGCGATCCATCAGCAGGCGGTGGTCCTGGAACACCATGCCGATGCCGCGGCGATGCCGCGCGATTTTTCCGCCGCGCACTTTCGCGAGCGGGCAGTCCGCCACTTCGATCGCGCCCCCGCTGGCACGTTCAATCAGCGCGATCAATTTCAGCAACGTGCTCTTGCCCGCACCCGAGTGCCCGGTGACGAATACCATCTCGCCGGCGGGCACCTGGAAAGACAACGCTTCCAGCGCGGCATGGCCATTCGCG
Source organism: Rhodanobacteraceae bacterium (assembly GCA_051961995.1). Classification (GTDB taxonomy): domain Bacteria; phylum Pseudomonadota; class Gammaproteobacteria; order Xanthomonadales; family Rhodanobacteraceae; genus 66-474. The sequence goes on from JBQCCR010000065.1 coordinate 1,614, forward strand.
TAGCGCTTGCTGACGGAATCGAAGCGGATCACGTGCGGGACAAAGGGCGAAGATGCGAGAGACGGGCGAAGCGTAACAACTTTTGCCGTCATCCCGGGGACCGTTCGTGGCTTCATCGCGGCCGGAACCCGGAATCCCGTGACTTCGTGGAATCAGAGAAAGCTGCTGGATCCCGGCTTGCGCCGGGATGACTAGCATGGGTTGCTCAGGGACTCGGCGGCCGTGCCGGTTCGGAATGCCCCGCCGGCTTGCGCCGGCGGCGACGACGCTTGCGCGGACCGCGTTCGCCTTCGGCTTGCTTCGACGCTGATCCGGAAACTTCGGCATGTTCGCCGGCTTCCGCCTCATCCGAATCGTCGCCGTCCTCGTGCGCGCCCTGCAGCGCCTTGCCGCGCGGCTTCGGAATCGTCAGCAAGTCCGCGCCGATGGGTTGCACCGGAATCTTCTGCCCAATGTACTGCTCGATGTCCGGCAACGACATCGCGTACAGATCGCAGGCGAAGCTGATCGCATCGCCCTCGGCACCCAGCCTCGCGGTGCGGCCGATGCGGTGCACGTAGTCCTCGCCATCCTGCGGCAGGTCGTAATTGAACACGTGCGACACGTCGGCAATGTGCAGGCCGCGCGCGGCGACGTCGGTCGCCACCAGCAACTGCACTTCGCCCTTCTGGAAACGTTCGAGCAACTTCTGGCGCTTCTTCTGCGGCACGTCACCCGACAACGCGCCGACCACGTAGCCGTGCCGCGACAGGCGCTGCGTCACGCGCTCGGCGGCGGCCTTGGTATTGACGAACACGATCGAGCGATGCGGATCGGAGCGCTCCAGCAGGTTCAGCAGCAGCGGGATCTTTTCTTCCTTGGCCGGGAAGAACACCTGCTGGCGCACGCGGTCGGCGGTGACGCGCTCGGTCTCCACCGTCAGCTTCTGCGGCTGGTTCATGTGCTCGTAGGCCAGCTCCAGCACGCGGTAGCTGAGCGTGGCCGAGAACATCAGGCCCTGGCGCTCCTCGCGCGGCGGCAGCCGGCGCATCAGGTAACGCACATCCTTGATGAAGCCGAGGTCGAACATGCGGTCGGCCTCGTCAATTACGAACGATTCCACCGCGCGGAAGCTGAAGACGTGCTGCTTGAAGTAATCAATCAGGCGACCGGGCGTGGCGATGATCACATCGCAGCCGTCCTGCAATTGCTGGCGCTGCTTGTCGTAATCCACGCCACCGTAGATCAGCGCGAAGCGCAGGCCGGTGTGGCGGCCGATCGCGCGCGCATCCTTGTCAATCTGCATCGCCAGTTCGCGCGTCGGCGCGATGATCAGCGCGCGCGGGTCGTTGTCGCGACGTTCGGGCATCGCCGGGCGCGTCAGCAAGCGGTTCATCACCGCAACCAGAAACGCGCAGGTCTTGCCGGTGCCGGTCTGCGCCTGGCCCGCGACATCGCGGCCCTGCAAGGCAACCGGCAGTGCCAACGCCTGGATCGGCGTGCAGCGCACGAAGCCGGTTTCCGCGATGCCTTGCGCCAGCAGCGGATGCAGGTCGAATTGTTCGAAGAAGATATTGGAGAGGACGTGTTCTGCCATGATTTATCCGTGCGATCGCCCCTGATCGCGCAAGTCAAGAAGCCGCCATCCATGACTGCACTTTCAAATTTGCTCTTGCAATCTTCCCTGATTGCCGATCAAGGCACCGCGAGCAGCTCTTTGCCAAGCGGCAAGTTCGAGCGTGGCCCGCGATTCTTCGTCGAGCTTGAATCGTCGGCGCGGTTGGGATGGAATACCGCCCTGAACTGCGACACCGCGGGGGCATCGCCAGCGGTTTTCCGCGAGGGTTAACCGCCAGAGTGTAGCGCAACCGCGCAAACCGCGCCGTTGCAATTTGCCGCGCCGCCCCCCATTTACCGATTCCGCAAGCAACAGGATTTCCCAATGAGCGAATACGTCACCCACGTCAGCGACGCCGATTTCGAAACCCAGGTGCTGCAGTCGGAGACCCCGGTGCTGGTGGACTTCTGGGCGGAATGGTGCGGGCCCTGCAAGGCGATCGCGCCGCTGCTGGACGACATCGCGCAGTCGTATCAGGGCAAGCTGAAGATCGCCAAGGTCAACACCGACGAGAACCAGAAGACTCCCCGCACCTACGGCATCCGCGGCATTCCGACCCTGATGATCTTCAAGGGCGGCAAGGTCGAAGCCACCCAGATCGGCGCGGTGAGCAGGGGCCAGCTCACGCAACTGATAGACAAGACCATTTGAATTGATTGTGGGTTGACGGTTGCCGGTTGTCGGAAGAGCAGGTCCCGCGAGATCCCGCCCACAACCAGCAACCAGCAACCGACAACCGATAACCAGGATCAGAGCCAGCCGCTTGTCGCGGCTACCGCTGCAATGCTAGATTGACCCCGTCGGCAGCGCCGTTCGCGCCCGACCCTCGCGTCAAGGGACCTCCTTCCAGCTGTTCTGAAGGTTCGCGGGCCTTGCGCCCGCACGCGAAATATCCCACTCCCTCCCGCTCCTCAACGGCGCCCCAAAGGCGAAACCCGTGTCCGATACCGAAAACCCCTCCCAAGCCGGCGATGACGCGCGCGCGTCCGCACCCGAAACCAGCAACACGCAGCAAGCCGAGCGCAACGGCGGCGAATCGCCGCAGCAGCGCGAAGGCGGCGGGCGTCCCGAACGCGGCCGGCGCCGGCGCGGTCGCCACGATCGTGGCGGCGGTGGCGGTGGCCCGCGCGGCGGCGGCCAGGGCGGCGGCAATGGCCTGCCGCAGGACACCGGCGACGAAGGCGACGCCGGCGATCCCAATCGCCTGATCAACCTCACCGAACTGAAGCGCAAGAATGCGCCGCAGCTGCTGGCGCTGGCCGACGAACTCGGCATCCAGGAAGGCGTCGCCCGCGCACGCAAGCAGGATGTGATCTTCAACATCCTGAAAGCGCACGCGCGCAGCGGCGGCGGCATCTGGGCCGAAGGCGTGCTGGAAATCCTGCAGGACGGTTTCGGCTTCCTGCGCTCGGCCGACGAGTCGTACCTCGCCGGCCCCGACGACATCTACGTGTCGCCCTCGCAGATCCGTCGCTTCAACCTGCGCACCGGCGACTACGTCACCGGCCGCGTGCGTCACCCGAAGGAAGGCGAACGCTACTTCGCGCTGCTGAAGGTGGACACGATCAACGGCGATCCGCCGGAAGCGACCAAGAACAAGCTGCTGTTCGAGAACCTGACGCCGCTGTTCCCGCGCAAGGCGTTCCACCTCGAGCGCGGCAACGGCTCGTCGGAGGACATCACCGGCCGCATCCTTGATTTGATTGCGCCGGTCGGGCGCGGCCAGCGCGGCCTGATCGTGTCGCAACCGAAAGCCGGCAAGACCATGATGCTGCAGAACGTCGCGCAGGCGATCGTGCACAACCATCCGGACGTGCACCTGATCATCCTGCTGATCGACGAGCGCCCGGAAGAAGTCACCGAGATGCAGCGCAGCGTCAAGGCGGAAGTGGTGTCTTCCACCTTCGATGAACCCGCGGTGCGCCACGTGCAGGTCGCGGAGATGGTGATCGAGCGCGCCAAGCGCCTGGTCGAACACAAGCGCGACGTCGTGATCCTGCTCGACTCGATCACGCGCCTGGCCCGCGCCTACAACACCGTGGTGCCCTCGTCCGGCAAGGTGCTGACCGGCGGCGTGGACGCCAACGCGCTGCAGCGCCCGAAGCGTTTCTTCGGCGCCGCGCGCAACGTCGAGGAAGGCGGTTCGCTGACCATCCTCGCCACCGCGCTGATCGATACCGGCAGCAAGATGGACGAGGTGATCTACGAGGAATTCAAGGGCACCGGCAACATGGAAGTGCACTTGGATCGCCGCATCTCCGAAAAGCGCGTGTACCCGGCCATCAACATCAACCGCTCCGGCACCCGCCGCGAGGAGCTGCTGATCGCACCGGACATGCTGGCCAAGATCTGGATCCTGCGCAAACTGCTGCATCCGATGGACGAGCTGGCCGCGATCGAGTTCATGCTCGACAAGATGAAGAACACCAAGACCAACGACGAGTTCTTCAATTCGATGAAGCGGTAGGCTCGGGTCTCTGGACTCGGGCTAACACAGCAAACAAGAAAGGTTCGTCATTCCGGGCCGCCCGCGGCTTCATTGCGGGCGGAACCCGGAACCCAGTGACTTGGCTCTGCCAATTCAAAGTCACTGGGTCCCGGCTTTCGCCGGGATGACGAGAGTGCGATGCTTTCAGTTTCCACTCTCATTCGCCCATGCGCATCTGCATCTACGCCGCTTCCAGCGATCGCACGGATCCCGCGTACAGGGAGGCGGCGCGCAGGCTCGGTGAACTGCTGGCGGATGCGCGCTGCACGATCGTGTACGGCGGCGGTTCGACCGGCTCGATGGGCGCGGTCGCGGATGGCGCGTTGTTGCACGGCGGCGAAGTGTTGGGCGTGCTGCCGAAATTCATGGCCGACCGCGAGTGGGGCCATCCCGGTTTGACGCGCCTCGAACTGGTCGAGGACATGCGCGAACGCAAGCATCGCCTGCTGACCGATTCGGATGCGGTCATCGCGCTGCCCGGCGGCTGCGGCACGCTGGAAGAACTGTTCGAAGCAATCACGCTGAAGCAGCTCGGCCTCTACCCCAATCCGATCGTGCTGCTGAATACGCTGGATTACTGGACGCCGTGGCAGGCATTCATGCGAGGCGTGATCGCGCAGGGATTCATGCGCCCCGGGGACGGCGAGATCTGGCGGCTGGTGGACACGCCGGGGGATGCGCTCAAGCTTTTGGCCCCTCTCCCACCGGGAGAGGGGTTGGGGTGAGGGTACGCACTCGCGAGGTTTAGCCACCCATTTCTTCGCGAAAACCGAACCCTCACCCGGCGCTTCGCGCCACCCTCTCCCGAAGGGAGAGGGTAATCACGCCAGCGCCGCCATGAACGTCGCGCACAGCGCTTCCATGCCGGCGCGGTCATCCTCGTCGAAGCGCGCGACGTGCGGCGAGTCCACGTCCCACACGCCCAGCAGCGAGCCGTCGGCGCGGATCAGCGGCACCACGATCTCCGATTGCGAAGCCGCATCGCAAGCGATGTGGTCCGGATGCTTGTTGACGTCGCGCACCAGCTGCGTCGCACGTGCCGCCGCCGCCGCGCCGCACACGCCGCGCCCGATCGCGATCCGCACGCAGGCCGGCTTGCCCTGGAAAGGCCCGACCACCAGCTCGTTGCCGTCGTGGAAATAGAACCCGCACCAGTTGATGTCCGGCAACGCGTGATACACCAGCGCGGCGAAATTGGCGGCGTTGGCGATCAAGTTGGTTTCGCCGTGCAGCAATCCCCGGGCCTGCTGCGCCAGTTCGGCGTACAGCTCCGGCTTGCTGTCGGTGGTGATCGCGGCGGCGGTGAACATGGCGCGTTCCGGACGATGAAACGCACATTCTAGCGCCGGCGCGGCATACTCCGATTCCCGTGGACAAGGGATGAGCATGATCACGCGCGGTGTGTTCATCGCCGGCACCGACACCGGCATCGGCAAGACGTTTGTTGCCTGCGCCCTGCTGCACGCTTTGCGCGATGCGGGGTTGCGTGCGACTGGCATGAAACCGGTGGCCAGCGGGTGCGAAAGGGCGCCGCACGGTTTGCGCAACGAAGATGCACTCGCATTGATCGCGGCCAGCGATCCGCAACCCGATTATGCCCACTGCAATCCGTATGCGTTCGAGCCGGCGATTGCTCCGCACCTGGCCGCGGTCGATGCAAACGTCGAGGTTCAACTCGAGCCCATCACATCCGCCTATGCACGACTCGCGACCCAAGCCGAATGCGTCGTGGTGGAAGGCGTGGGCGGCTGGATGGTGCCGCTGTCGGATTCACTGGATGCCGGCGCGATTCCGCGTGTGCTGAATTTACCGGTCATTCTGGTGGTCGGCCTGCGGCTGGGTTGCATCAACCACGCGCGGCTGTCCGCAGGCGCCATCCATGGCGACGGTTGCGAACTGCTCGGCTGGATCGGCAACACGATTGATCCCGCGATGGAGCGCCGCGAGGACAACCTCGCCACGCTGCGGCGCATATTGCCCGCGCCCTGCCTGGGCGTGCTGCCGCACGGAATCGCACCGGCGCAAGCCGCGCGCGGCGCAGTTCTCGCGCAAGCCGTGCAGGCCATACGCAGGCACCCATGACTTGCGGCAGGGCCCGCTGGCGGCTGGCGCCCATTCGGGGCATGATCGTGCACTCGCCTCATGGCTGCGTCTCGGCGCCGCAATCCGCTCAACATGGAGTCTTCATGAGCACAGCCCAGCGTTACTACCTGACGATTGAAGATCTCGCCCATGCGCGCGGGCCCGACCCGGACCTGTCTTTCCAGGGTTCCTCGCCGCACAGTTTCGCCGAGGCGCTGCAACAGGCGCTGCGCGAGACGATCCTGTTCCAGCGCTGGCGCGCCAAGCAGCCGGATCCGGAAGAGGTGGACGAATCGCTGGCGCCGGTGGATCCGGACGCCACGGTCAGCGCCGAGCAGGACGACTTGCACACGGAAGTCGAAGTCGTGACCTCGCTGCCGCACGCGCTGCTGCGGCATCGGCTGTTCATCCTGATCGGGCAGCATTGGAAATTGCGCGACGTGCGTACGGCGTAGAAGCCAGCAACCGGCAACGACCAGCTCGTATCCGGTGCCCACCCTTGTCCAACGAATCACTGCTCGAAGAGGAATTGAAATGCCGCCATTTCGCATCAAGCCCCTTGCGCTTGCCTGTTGTGTGCTCATCGCCGGAGCCGCCGGCTTGAGCGCCTGTTCGCAAACCTCCACCGCCGAACTCGGTGCCTCGCCGGCATCCGGCAGCAGCGCTCCCGCCCACAGCGCGAGCGCCGCAGTGGCGAACGCCGCCGGCCAGGCCGATATCCAGAACAACCCGTTCTACAAGCCCAGCACGTTGCCGTTCCAGGCGCCGGATTTCAGCAAGATCAAGGACTCCGACTACCAGCCGGCGATGGAAGAAGGCATGAAGCAACAGCTCGCCGAGATCGAGGCGATCGCCAATGATCCCGCCGCGCCGACCTTCGACAACACGATCGTGGCGATGGAAAAGAGCGGGCAGATGCTCACGCGCGTGATGCTGGCTTTCAGTACGGTCGCCGGCGCCAACACCGACGACACCCTGCAGAAGGTGCAGGAAACCGAAGCGCCGAAGCTGTCCGCGCACCAGGACGCGATTTATCTCAATCCGAAATTGTTCGCGCGCATCCAGACGCTCTACAACCAGCGCGATTCGCTGAAGCTCGATCCGGAGTCGCAACGCCTGCTGGAATGGGACTACAAGGAATTCGTGCTCAACGGCGCCAAGCTGTCGGATGCCGACAAGGCCCAGCTCAAGCACATGAACGAGCAGGAAGCCACGCTGAGCGCACAGTTCCAGAACAAGTTGCTGGCCGCGGCCAAGGCCGGCGCGCTGGTCGTCAGCGACAAGAGCAAGCTCGCCGGCTTGTCCGATGCGGAAATCGATGCCGCCGCCGCCGCGGCGAAGGATCGCAAGCTCGAAGGCAAATGGGTGATCCCGCTGCAGAACACCACCCAGCAGCCGGCGCTGGCCTCGCTGACCGATCGCGACACACGCCACCAGTTGTTCGAGAACTCCTGGACGCGCGCCGAGAAGGGCGACGCCAACGATACCCGCGACACGATCGCGCAGATGGCGAAGATCCGCGCCGACAAGGCCAAACTGCTGGGCTTCGACAGCTATGCGGCCTGGAAGCTGCAGGACCAGATGGCGCAGACCCCGGCCCGCGTCATGGACTTCCTCGACAAGCTGGTGCCGGCGGAAACGGCGCGCGCCACCGTCGAAGCCGGCGAAATCCAGAAGACGATCGACGCAGACCAGGCCAAGGCCGGCAAGCCCACGTTCAAGCTGGAACCCTGGGATTGGGAGATGTACGCCGAGCAGGTGCGCAAGGCGAAGTACGCCCTGGATGCGGATCAGATCAAACCGTATTTCGAGTTGAACGACGTACTGCAGAACGGCGTGTTCTACGCCGCCAACCAGCTCTACGGCATCACCTTCAAGGAACGCAAGGACCTCCCGGTGTGGCAGCCGGATGTGCGCGTGTTCGAGGTGTTCGACAAGGACGGTTCGCCGCTGGCGTTGTTCTATTGCGACTACTTCAAGCGCGACAACAAGTCCGGCGGTGCGTGGATGAGCAACATGGTGAACGAGTCCACGCTGCTCGGCACCAAGCCGGTGGTCTACAACGTCGCCAACTTCACCAAGCCTGCGGCCGGCCAGCCCGCGCTGCTGTCATGGGACGACGTGATCACCATGTTCCATGAGTTCGGCCACGCACTGAACGGCATGTTCGCCGACACCAGGTACCCGAGCCTGTCCGGCGCCAACACCGCGCGCGACTTCGTGGAGTTCCCCTCGCAGTTCAACGAGCACTGGGCACTCGACCCCAAGGTGTTCGCCAACTATGCGAAGAACTACAAGACCGGCCAGCCGATGCCGAAGGAACTGGTGGACAAGATCAAGAACTCGCAGTTGTTCAACAAGGGCTACGACATGACCGAGGCCACCGCCGCGGCACTGCTCGACATGTCCTGGCACACTCGCAAGGCGAGCGACCCGAAGGTATCCGACGTGGATGCGTTCGAGGCGAAGTCGCTGCAGGACAATGGCGTGAACTTGAGCTACGTGCCGCCGCGCTACCGCTCCAGCTACTTCCTGCACATCTGGGGCAACGGCTATGCCGCGGGCTACTACGCCTACAACTGGACCATGATGCTGGCCGATGATGCCTTCGCGTGGTTCGACGAACACGGCGGCCTGACGCGTGCCAACGGCGATCGCTTCCGCGCCATGGTGCTCTCGCGCGGCAACACCGAAGACCTCGCCACGATGTACCGCGACTGGCGCGGCCGCGACCCGAACATCGAAGCGATGAAGAAGGATCGCGGGCTGGGAGCGCCGGCGGGGAAATAATCCGCTCGCGTAGGAGCCTGCGTGCAGGCGACTGCGGCTCTCCGAGACACACAAAGGCCCGCTTCGGCGGGCCTTTGCTTTGAGTCTAATCAGCGAATACACGTTGGTGAGATCGCCATTTACCGTTCGAAGTCTGTGGACGCGCAATACAGATTCCATAAGTCTGCCCGATAACGCATCTCGCTCGATGATCCTCACCTCCCCCACCGCCTTCCTCTCCGCCCTCGCGGAGCTTCCGCCGCCGCCGGATGCGCGCGCTACTGCGCGCGCTGCGTTCCTGGTCGCGCCAGCGGCGGGTGAGCTGGCAGCGGAGTCCGCGCGCGACAACCGCTACATGCAGATGGAGAGCGCGTTCGATCCGCAGCGCGCGCTAGCGCAGCACGCGGGGCTCGCGCAGGCGCTGCGCGAGGACGTACCGGTGGTGGTGTTTCCGGGTGATGCATCCACGCCGGATGCAATGTTTCCCAACAACGTGTTCGCCACCACGGCTGGCAAGCTGATCGTGGGCCGCATGCGGCACGCGGTGCGCCGGCGCGAAGCTTCACGCACGGACATCCGCGGCTTCTTCCGCGACGTGGTGGGTTATGTGGAAACCGATCTCTCGCAGCGCTGCGATTGCGTGGCCGAACTCACCGGTTCCCTGGTGATCGATCACGCGCGCGGCATCGGCTACTGCGGTCTCTCCGAACGCTGCGACATGACAGGCGCGCGTGCGATGCACGAGGCATTCGGCTTGCGGCTGATGTTCTGCTTCGAGCTGGCGGAATCCGAATACCACACCAACGTGGTGGTGACCTCGCTGGCCGGACGGGCGGCGATCATCGCCGCGGACGGTTTCCGCGATCCGGAAGTGCCGCGCGCGATCGCGGCGGCGCACGGTGACCGCGCGATCTGGCTGGCGCCGGAGCAGAAGCGTGCCTATGCGGGCAATGCGATTGCATTGAGCGGGGATCGCGTGTGGATGAGCGAGCGCGCGGCCGACGCGTTGAGCGATGCGCAGCGTACGCAGCTTTCGTCATGGGGCTTTCGCATCGGCGCGGTGCCGCTGGACGAGATCGAGAAGGCCGGCGGGAGTTTGCGTTGTTGTGTGGCGGAGATTTTCTGATTCTTGTCGCGCGCAGGCGCGCTCCTGCAAGAGCGAACCGTCGCGCAGCTCCTACAAAACGACCTTGTAGGAGTCCGCCTGCCGGCGACCACTCAATACGCAAATTCGCGGAACACCGGGTCCACGCTGCCGTTCCATTCGGTGCGGAACAGCTCCAGCTTGCGCTCGGCGGGGGTCTGGTTGGCTTCGGCGAATTCGATCAGCGGCTGCAGGAACATGGTTTCGTCGGCGCCGTTGACGTTTTGGCGCGCACGGCGTTGCAGGCCCTGTCCTGCAATCTTCAGCGTTTCCAGTGCAAGCTCGCGCACGGTCGCACCACGGAAGGGCAGTTTCAGCGCGTGTTTCGGCACGCCGTCGCGCAGCGCGTGGCGCTCTGCCATCGTGAAGTCCTTCACCAGGTCCCACGCTGCATCCAGCGCGGCATCGTCGTAGAGCAAGCCGACCCAGAACGCCGGCAACGCGCACAGCCGGCTCCAGGGGCCGCCGTCCGCGCCGCGCATTTCCAGATACTGCTT
>JBQCCR010000066.1:0-46246 GCA_051961995.1 Rhodanobacteraceae bacterium
CCGCCGGTAACAATGACTGCGTACATGTTGAAAGCCTCATCGGTTCTGTCGTTATTCTGGTGCAGCTGGCCGCCCGGTGGGCCCGAACGGAACGGGCGAGTATAGCCCTGCCCGACCTCGCGGGCAATCCGGCCGGCGGGCGGACCGGCGGTTTGCAAACGGCCCTTTCGGCCACATATAAACCGATTGGTAAAGTAGCCGCCTTTGGACCCTCTGAATAAGCTGCTGCGCTCGGCATCTTGCGCGCCGGCGGTGCTCGGAATCCTCATGTACTGACGTGTACACTCCGGTTCCTGCGCTCCGGCGACGCGCAACCACGGAGCCTTTTTTTGCCATGGATGGCAGCTTCGCTCGCGACGCTTCTTCAGAGGCTCCTTCGGCGCGCAAATCGCTCTTTTCGGTACCCCATGGACACGATCCGCATCCGCGGCGCGCGCACGCACAATCTGAAAAATCTCGACCTGGAGCTGCCCCGCGACCGGCTGATCGTGATCACCGGGCTGTCGGGCTCCGGCAAGTCCTCGCTCGCCTTCGACACCATCTACGCCGAAGGCCAGCGCCGTTACGTGGAATCGCTGTCCTCCTACGCCCGGCAATTCCTTTCGATGATGGAAAAGCCGGACGTGGATCATATCGAAGGGCTGTCGCCGGCGATTTCCATCGAGCAGAAATCCACTTCGCACAACCCGCGTTCGACCGTCGGCACCATCACCGAGATCTACGATTACCTGCGCCTGCTGTATGCGCGCGTCGGCACGCCGCGCTGCCCGCGCCACGGCACTTCGCTGGAGGCGCAGACGGTCAGCCAGATGGTGGATGCCACGCTCGCGCTGCCGGCCGACAAGCGCTTCATGCTGTTGGCGCCGGTGATCCGCGAGCGCAAGGGCGAGCACGTGCAGGTGTTCGAGCAGTTGCGCGCGCAGGGTTTCGTGCGCGTCCGCGTGGACGGCCAGGTGTACGACCTGGATGCCGTGCCGCCACTCGGCCTGCGGATCAAGCACACCATCGAAGTGGTCATTGACCGCTTCCGACCGCGCGAGGACTTGAAACAGCGGCTGGCCGAATCCTTCGAAACCGCGCTGCGGTTGGGTGAGGGTTTGGCGATCATCGTGGACATGGACGATGGATCAGCACCGGAGCAATTGTTCTCCTCGCGCTATTCCTGTCCGCTGTGCGATTACTCGTTGCCGGAACTGGAACCGCGGCTGTTCTCGTTCAACTCCCCGGTCGGCGCATGCCCGGCCTGCGACGGCCTGGGCGTGACGCAATTCTTCGATCCCGCGCGCGTGGTCGCGCATCCGGAACGATCTTTTGGCGAAGGCGCGGTGCGCGGCTGGGACCGGCGCAACCCGCATTTCTTCCAGATGATCCGCTCGCTCGCCAGGCACTACAAATTCGACGTCGAGACACCGTGGCGCGAGCTGCCGAAGAAAACCTGCGAAGCGATCCTGTTCGGTTCCGGTGAGGAGAAGATCGAATTCCGCTATCTCGGCGAGGGTCGCTCCGGCTTCGTGCGCAAGCACCGCTTCGAGGGCGTGATCCCGAACCTGGAGCGGCGCTGGAAGGAAACCGAATCCAACATGGTGCGCGAGGAACTGGGCCGCTTCATCAGCGAGCGTCCCTGCCCCGAGTGCAACGGCGAGCGGTTGAATCTCTCCGCGCGGAACGTATTCGTCGGCGAGAAGAACCTGCCGCACCTGACCGCGCTGGCGATCAACGACACGCAGGCGTTCTTCGATGGCCTGAAGCTTGCGGGCTGGCGCGGCGAGATTGCGGCCAAGATCGTCAAGGAGATCCGCGAACGCTTGCGTTTCCTGATTGACGTCGGCCTGGATTACCTCACGCTCGACCGCAAGGCCGACTCGCTTTCCGGTGGCGAGGCGCAGCGCATCCGTCTGGCTTCGCAGATCGGCGCGGGCCTGGTCGGCGTGATGTACGTGCTCGACGAACCCTCCATCGGTTTGCACCAGCGCGACAACGAGCGCCTGCTCGGCACGCTGGTCCGCCTGCGCGATCTCGGCAACACCGTGCTGGTGGTCGAACATGACGAGGATGCCATCCGCTCCGCCGACCACATCCTCGACATCGGACCCGGCGCGGGCGTACACGGCGGCGAGATCGTCGCGCAAGGCACGCTGCAGGACGTCCTGAACGCACCGCGTTCGCTGACGGGGCAATATCTTTCCGGCAAACGCTCGATCGAAGTGCCGAAGCTGCGCCGCCAGCCCGATCCGAAGAGGGTGATGACGCTGCACGGCGCGCGCGGCAACAACCTGCAGAACGTGGATCTGGAAATCCCGGCTGGCCTGTTCACCTGCATCACCGGCGTATCGGGTTCGGGCAAATCCACGCTGGTCAACGACACGCTGTTCCGTCACGCGGCAGCGGAATTGAACGGCGCCTCGGCGCAGCCCGCGCCGTTCGAAAAAATCGAAAAACTCGATCTGTTCGACAAGGTGGTGGACATCGACCAGTCGCCGATCGGCCGCACGCCGCGTTCGAATCCGGCGACCTACACCGGGCTGTTCACGCCGCTGCGCGAGTTGTTCGCGCAGGTGCCGGAGGCGCGCGCGCGCGGCTACCAGGCCGGGCGCTTCAGCTTCAACGTCAAGGGCGGCCGCTGCGAAGCCTGCGAGGGCGACGGGCTCATCAAAGTGGAAATGCATTTCCTGCCGGACGTGTACGTGCCCTGCGACGTCTGCCACGGCAAGCGCTACAACCGCGAGACGCTGGAGATCCTCTATAAGGGCCACAACATCGCCGGCGTGCTCGACATGACGGTCGAGGATGCGCTGAAGGTCTTCGAGAACATCCCGGCGATCGCGCGCAAGCTGGAAACGCTGATGGATGTCGGCCTGGGCTATATCAAGCTGGGCCAGAGCGCGACCACGTTGTCCGGCGGCGAAGCGCAACGTGTGAAACTGTCGAAGGAACTCTCACGTCGCGACACCGGCAGCACGCTGTACATTCTCGACGAGCCGACCACCGGCCTGCACTTCCACGACATCGAGCAACTGCTGCGCGTACTGCACCGGCTGGTGGACCAGGGCAACACGGTGGTGGTGATCGAGCACAATCTGGATGTGATCAAGACTGCCGACTGGATCGTGGACCTCGGCCCGGAAGGCGGCGCCGGCGGCGGACGCGTCATCGCGACCGGCACGCCGGAGGACGTGGCCGCCACGCCGCATTCCTACACCGGACAATTCCTGGCGCGCATCCTGGAGGCGCCGCCGAAAGCGCAAGGCAAGAAGAAGCGCGCGTAAGAGCTGATGTCCGCAAAGGGCGCAAAGAACCGAAGAAGGCATTTCGATCCTTTTGCATCCTTCGCGTTCTTCACGGTCGAAATGCTGTTGACTATCCACACAAGATGATGTGTCGCCATGGCAGACAAGAAGAAGACGAAATCGCCACGACCGCGCCGCAAGCGCGCCGCCGCGGCCGAGCCCGCCCCCGCGGCGCAAGTCGCAGCGCAACCGGCACCGGACGCGGAGCCGCAACAACCCGCGCCGCGCCCGCTGTTCACCGCACCCATCGCGGTGCGCTGGCGCGACCTCGACGCCTTCAACCACGTCAACAACTCCAACTTCCTCACCTATCTGGAGGAAGCGCGCCTGCAATGGCTGAAGGGCGTGCCGGGGCCGTGGTTCGATGCGCATTCGATGCCGCTGCTGGCAGCGGCGGAATTGAACTACCGCGCGCCGATCGAATGGCCCGCAGCCATCGTCGTGGAACTGTCGTGCGAACGGCTGGGCAATTCCTCCATCACGATCGGCCATCGCATCGTGGATGCTGACGATCCGACCCGGCGTTATTGCGACGGCCGCACGGTGCTGGTGTGGGCCGATCCCACGACCGGCAAGCCGGTGCCGTTGCCCGACGCGATTCGCAGCGCGGCTGCGTAGGCGGATCTTGGCCCGCCGTTGCGCAAACGGGTTGGCGGGTCAGGACCTGCCCTACCCAAGGATTCAGCGTCGCTCGTTATCATCCGGCATATTGCCCAAGCAGAAGGAGCGCACAATGCAACCCCGCCTGCTCGCCGCCGCACTCGCTTGCGCGCTTGTCTCAACCGCCGCTTGCGCAGCCGATGATCCGCAAGCCGGTTCGGCCAATGCGAATGCCGCACTGACCATCTACCACGCCGACAACGACGCGCTGTTCTCCGGGGATGCGCAAGGCGCGCTGGACAGCGGTCACGCGGTGGTGCACGAACAGCGCAACCTGGAGGTGCAAGCCGGTCGTCATGCGCTGCGCCTCGGCGGTCTGCCCGCGAGCGTTGAACCCGAAGCGGTGCGGGTGAATTTCGGCAATGGCGTGGACGTGCTCGGCCGCCGCATCGTGCTGGCGCGCGGCAACGCCGACAGCGCGCTGGCCGGACACCTCGGCGAGCACGTCAGCGTGGCCGGTGGCAATGGCCAGACGATCGCCGAGGGCACCCTGCTGGGCGCCGACGACAACGGGCTGACGGTACGGGGATCAAACGGGTCGGTGCTCGTGATACACGATTACGCCACCGTCGCGCTGCAACCCGGCTCGATCCGCGGCGGTGGCAGCGTGCTGCTGGACGTGGACGCCAGCGCATCCGGCGCGCGCAACGCGCGGCTGACTTATTCCACTTCCGGAATCGGCTGGCGCGCCGCGTACGATGCGATGCTGGCATCCGGCTCCGCGTGCCGCATGCATTTCGATCCGCAGGCGTCCATCGCCAACCGCAGCGGGCGCGATTACGAGGGCGCGAACATCAAGCTGGTCGCCGGGCAGCCGAATCTCGCCGGCGGGCCGCGCATGTACATGGCCAAAGCCATGGTGGCCGAAGCCGCGCCGCCGCTGCCGCGACAGGGCACGCTCGGCGACTACCGCAGCTTCACCCTGCCGCAGCCGGTGGACCTGCCCGACGGCACGGTCACGCTCACCCCGCTGTACGCGCCTTCGGATCTAGGCTGCACACGCCAGTATCTGCTCGAGTCCGGCAACACCTGGCATCCACCCAAACCGATCGTCCAGGCCGATTACGGCAACGAGAGCTTCCAGGATCGCCCGATCGCTTCGACCTTGCTGTTCAACGCCCCCGCGGCGCTGCCGGCAGGCATGCTGCGCGCCTTCACCGTGGATCGCGATGGTGCACCGGAACTGCTCGGCCAAGGCGAGATTCCCGACACGCCGAAGGGGCAGCAGGCACGTGTCACGCTGGGCGAGAGTTTTGATCTGCGCGCCAGCCGCGAACGCACCGCGTTCACGGCGGACAAGAACGCGCACACGATGGACGAGGCGTTCCGCGTCACGCTGGCCAATGGCGGCGATGTCGCGCGCACCGTGACCGTACGGGAACATCCCAACCGCTGGAACGTGTGGAAGTTGATCTCGTCGAATGCGAAGCCGAGCAAGCAGACGCCCGACATGCTGGAGTTCGCGATCAATGTGCCGGCGCACGGCAAGGCGACGCTGGACTATCGCGTGCGGTACACGTGGTTGCCGAAGGACGAGTAGGCAGGAAGCCCAAGAAGTTCGATCGCCATCCCGGCGCAAGGGCCCAATGGGAATCAGAGGCGCTGGTTCCGGATCGTCGCTCCGCAGCGTCCGGAATGACGGCAGTGTTAGGCTTCCGCAACTTCCCATCGAGTGGAGTGGAGCATCATGCTCGAACGCATCGAACACGATGGCGGCATCCGCGAACTGCGCCTGGCGCGCCCGCCGGTCAACGCGCTGAATCCGGAACTGGTGCATGCCTTGCGCGAAGCGGTGCAATCAGCGCCGCGCGAAGGCGCCAATGCACTGGTGATTTCCGGAGCGACCGGCATCTTCTCCGCGGGGCTGGACGTGCCCACCCTGCTGACGCTGGATCGCCCCGCAATGCGCGCGTTCTGGAGCGAATTTTTCGCGCTGTGCGGCACGCTGGCGTGCTCGCCGATCCCGATCGCCGCGGCGATCACCGGCCACTCACCCGCGGGCGGCGCGGTGCTGGCACTGTTCTGCGATTACCGCGTGATGGCGCGCGGGACATATCGAATCGGCTTGAACGAAGTGCAGGTCGGCTTGACTGTCCCCGATTGCATCCAGGCAGGATTGCGGCGATTGATCGGCAACTATCGCGCTGAACGCCTGCTGGTGCAGGGTACGATGCTGGATGCGGAGGCCGCGCTGGCGAGCGGCTTCGTGGATGAGCTTGCCGACGTGGATTACGTCGGCGCGCGCGCGATCGGCTGGCTGGGGGACGTGTTGCAACTGCCGCGCCAGGCGATGCTCTCCACGCGCGCCTTGGCCCGCGCGGATTTGGCGGCGCTCTTCGCCGATCCGGCATCCCTGCCGGTGGAGGCCTTCCTCGACACCTGGTTCGCGCCGGAAGCGCAGGAAACCTTGCGCGCCATGGTGGAAAGACTGAAAGCGAAAAAAGCTTAGTCCACAAAGAACGCAAAGAGCGCGAAGAGAATCTCAACCGCTTTTCTTCGCGTCACTGGCTTCCTTCGCGGAAATTTTGCTCTTCTATTCGCCTTTCGCGATTGGCCGCGAAGGATCACTCACCCACCCGCTCCAACTCGGTGCGAACAGCCGCGAGCCGTGCAGGCCGGCGGCTTCCATCGCCAGCAGGTTGTGCGCGGCGGTCACGCCCGAACCGCACATGTGGATCACCTCGCGCGGATCGCGGTTGCCCGTCACCGACGCAAATTCCTGGCGCAATTGCGTCGGTGGTTTGAAGTGGCCACTCGCGTCGAGGTTGTCGCCGAACGGGCGATTCAGCGCACCGGGTACGTGGCCGGCGACAGGATCGATCGGCTCGACCTCGCCGCGATAGCGCGCCGCGCCGCGCGCATCCAGCAGCAGCGAGGATGCAGCACCGCGCGGGTGCTCGAGTTCCTCGTAATACACCACCTGCGCCGGATCGAACTGCACCTCCACCTGCGTCGACTCGCGGGGGCGCGCTTCACCCTGCTCGGTCGGCAGACCGGCTTCGCGCCATGCGCGCCAACCGCCATCCAGCACGTTCGCGGCAATGCCGCACACGCGCAGCATCCACCACAGCCGCGCGGCCGCCAGCGCGCCACCGTTGTCGTCGTAGGCAACAATGCCCTGTCGCGATGACCATCCCCAGCGCGACAGCACGGCAGAGAATGCCTGCGCATCGGGGAGCGGGTGGCGGCCCAGGTTCTGCTTCGACAGATTGGACAAATCGCGGTCGAGACTGGCATACACCGCGCCGGGAATATGCGCCTGCAGGAACTCGCGTTCACCCTTGCCCGGATCGGACAACTCGAAGCGGCAATCCACGATCAACACTTCGGACGCAGGCAGGGCCGCGAGCGTGCGCGCATCCATCAACACATCGCTCATTGCATGATCCTCATGCGCCTCAACAGGTTCACCAGCATGAGCGCGGTCGCGCCCCAGATCAACGGATCGGTGCCCGCGTACTCGTACACGCGGCGGCGTTGCCCGCGCGCGATGAACTCGCGCTCGCGCAGGTTGGCCGGATCGAGCAGGAAGGCGAGCGGCATCTCGAACACCGATTCCACTTCGGCCGATTGCGGCGAGAGCTGCGCACCCGCGGCGATGCTCGCCACCACCGGCGTGACGCAGTAGCCGCTGACGGTTTCCAGGCAATCGAGAAAACCCAGCGGCTGCGCATCGCGCGGGTCGAGGCCGACTTCCTCGCCCGCTTCGCGCAACGCGGTGGCGATCGCATCGGCATCGTCCGGATCGGCGCGTCCGCCCGGAAAAGCGACCTGACCCGCATGTGTCCGCAACCCGCTATGGCGCAAGGTGAAGATCACCGTCGGTTGCAGCAGATCGCGCAGTCCCAGCAACACGGCGGCCTGGGTACGCGGCGCTTCGCCAAGCAGATCGAGCAACTCGGCGCGGTTCCAGCCCGGCGCCTGCGGCGGTGAGTGGATTGGATGCAGCGCCTGCGTAACGGCTGCAATCGAAGCAGGCTGCTGTCTGGAAGTGCGCGCACGGATGTGCGCTTTTTGATCTGCTCTTCTCATCAGGGACGATGAGGCAAATAACCCGGGCGTTTGGGCAACACTTCCAGCATGCAACGCAGCCGCTCGGCATCGCTCAGCGTGCCCCAGCGCGCGATTTCGTCCATCGTGCGGCGACAGCCGACGCAATAGCCTTGGGTGTCCAGCTTGCACACGCCGATGCACGGGGTCAGCGGCGGCGAAGACGGTTCTGCAAAAGCATTCATCGGCGGAAGCGTAGCACCGCTGCCGCTCAGGGTTTCGTGTCGAGCAGCCGTATATCGAAAATCAAGGCTTCATTCGGACCGATCCGGGGCGGCTGGCCGCGTTCGCCATAGGCCATCTGCGGCGGGATGAACACCTTCCAATGATCGCCGACGTGCATGCGCGTGATCACCTGCTGCCAGCCGCGGATCATCTGGTCCACCGGGAACTGCACCGGCTGGCCCCGATCGTAGGTGTTGTCGAACACGGTGCCGTCCAGGAACGCACCGCGGTATTGCAGGGTGACGTCACTGGCGACCGTGGGACTCTTCTCGCCGTGACCATCTTCCAGCACCTTGTACTGCACGCCGGAAGGCAGGGTGATCACGCCTTTCTGCGATTTGTTCTGGACGAAGAACTTGCGGCTGCGAGCGAGATTGTCGGCAGCCAGCCTGGCATAGGCGGCGCGCGCCTGCGTGACCATCTTCTGCTGCATCACCGCGATGACCTGCTGCATCTCCTGCGGCGAGTAGGCCGGCTTTTTCTGGCCGTAGCCGTCCTGCACACCACGCAGCACCGCAGCGATGTCTATCTGCAGGCCATGCTGGCCCAGGTCGCGTCCCGCCTCGTAACCCAGTGCATAGGAAAGTTTGCGATCACCCGTCGCCGGCGCAGTCTGCGCGCGCGCGGGCGGCGGCAACGTCGCTGCCGCTGTCATGACCAACAGGCCGAAGATGCCGGCGCTGCCGCTCCTCATGGACACTCTCCGAAGGGTTCGATCCGCGGGCGATCCTAGATCATGCCGCCGGTTCTTGGAACATCCCGGCGCGCAAAGGTTCCCGCCTCAGCGCCCGCCGCGGTACTTCTTCTCGCCCGCCGTGACGCGCAGATCCAACCTGTTTTCCGGCGGCGCCAGCGGACAGGTGGCGAAAGCGGTGAACGCGCAGGGCGGGTTGTAGGCCTGGTTGAAGTCCAGCACGATCTTGCCGTCGCGCGGCGGATCGGCGTAGAGGAAGCGCGCCGCGCCGTAGGTTTCCCGGCCCGAAGTGCCGTCGGCGAAAATCAGGAACAGTTGCTCATCACCGGGCACTTCGATCACCGGCAACAGTTCGTGCCTGTGGCCATCGCGATCGAACACTGCCCTGCCCGGCACCGGATAGCGCTCCATCTGGCCGATCACATTGGCCGTTTCCAGCGTCTGCGGCGGATCGAACGGAATCCAGTCGGCGACGATGCGCCAGGCGGGATCCACCGGAAACGATTCGATGCCGGAAAACCGGGTGCGCGTTTCCGCGTCGGCGTCACGCACGCGCAGCGCCTTGCGCCCGCCGCGATCCAGCACGACGAGGTTGAGGCTGCCGAACGACACACGGGTGGGATTCGGATCGCGATCGTCGCGCAGGGTCGCCTGGAATTTCGCTTCACCGTCAACCAGGGCTCCGCTGCCGGGTGCGAGTTGCAACGACAGCGTGCCGTCCGCGCGCCATTCGACCACACCCAGATGCGCCGGCGCCTTGGCCAGCACGATCGCGTTGCCGGCGGCACTGCCCAGCGTGTTGGGGCCGGGCTCCAGCCAATGCAGACCGATCAGGCTGAGCCAACCGTCCGGTGCCGTCAGCCGCGCGATGCGCCGCGCGCGCCACTGTTCGACCGACACCAGATAATCGTCCATTCAACGGCCCCGTAAAAAAAGTTTGTCCAATTCAACCATGCTCAACTGCGTCCACGTCGGGCGGCCGTGGTTGCACTGGCCGGAACGTTCGGTCGCTTCCATCTCCCGCAGAAGTGCATTCATTTCCGGCAAGGTCAAGCGCCGGTGCGCGCGCACCGAGCCGTGGCAAGCCATTGTCGCCAGCAGTTCGTTGTGCAGTTCTTCCAGTCGCCGCGAACTGCCGTGCTGGGCCAGCTCGCCGAGCACGTCACGCGCGAGCTGCGCGACGTCCGCGCCTTCGAGCAGCGAAGGGATCCGCCGCACGGTGATCTGCCGTGGGCCGCTGCGATCGAGCTCCAGACCGAATTCGGCCAGCGCGGAGGCATGTTCTTCCGCAGCAGTGGCTTCGCGCTCGCTCACCGCGACTATCAGCGGAACCAGCAGCAGTTGCGACCGCACGCCGTCGCAGTCGCGCGCAGCTTTCAGTTTCTCGTAAGTCACGCGCTCGTGCGCGGCATGCATGTCCACCAGCGCCAGGCCGTGTGCGTTCTCGGCCAGGATATACACGCCAGCCAGTTGCGCCAACGCGTAGCCGAGCGGAGGCGCTTCATCCGCGCGCACATCCGGCAGTGGCGTCGAAATCGCCGGCGCGGTTTCCAGCAGGCGTGCATAGGCGTCCGCCGGCGACTCGCGCACGGCCAGACCCAAACCCGCCTGCGCACGCCACTGGGGATAGGGCTGATCTCCTCTCGGAAAGGGGTCAGGTTCATTTTCCGGATGGCTTGCAACCGCTTCGGGAATACGGGGAGAAAATGAACCTGCCCCCTTTTCGCCGGCACGCGTCTGCGCGATTGCCTCGTGCAGGGTGCGGAACAAGAAGTCATGCACCAGCCGCGCTTCGCGGAAGCGTACTTCCGACTTGGCCGGATGCACGTTCACGTCCACGCTCTGCGGATCCACGCCCAGGAACAGCACGAAGGCCGGATGCCGGCCATGGAACAGCACGTCCGCGTAGGCCTGCCGCACCGCATGCGCGACCACGCGATCGCGCACCAGCCTTCCATTGACGTAGAAATACTGCTGGTCGGCCTGCGCGCGCGAGGCGGTGGGCAACCCGACCCAGCCGCGCAATTCCATGCCGGCCGCCGCGTGCTCGATGCGCAAACAGTTTTCCGCGAACGTCGAACCGAGCAATTCCGCGGCGCGCAGCAATTGCGCGGCGTCATCGCGCGCCGGTTTCAGCAGCCGTACCGGCTTGCCGTTGTGGCTCAGGCGGAACTCGACGCCGTGACGGGCCAGCGCCAGCGACTTCACCAGTTCCTCGATGTGGCCGAATTCGGTGCGCTCGGCGCGCAGGAATTTGCGCCGCGCCGGCACGGCGTGAAACAGATCGTGCACCTCGATGGTGGTGCCGAACGCGCCGGATGCGGGTTGCAACGTACCGATCTGCGCGCCAGCGGCTTCGATGCGCCAGGCATGTTCGTCATCGCGTGTGCGCGAAGTCAGTTGCAGGCGCGACACGGATGCAATGGATGCCAGCGCCTCGCCACGAAATCCCATGCTGGCGACGCGTTCCAGATCCGCGAAGCTGGCAATCTTGCTGGTTGCATGCGCGGCCAGCGCCAGCGGCAACTCGTCGCGCGGGATGCCGCCACCATCATCACGCACCCGGATCAGGCGCGCGCCGCCGAGCGCGACGTCAATCTCGATCCTGTTTGCACCTGCGTCCAGACTGTTCTCGACCAGTTCCTTGACCACGGATGCCGGACGCTCGATCACCTCGCCGGCGGCGATCTGGTTGACGAGTTCGGGGGACAGCGGGCGGATCGGCGGCATCGGTCTTCACGCAAGCAAGCGCGAAGGATACCAAGAGCCGAATCGGAAATCGGGAAAGCCGCTTCGGAGCGTGCTGTTATTCAGGAGTGCGGCCACGGACGGCCGCTTCTGGTCCTGATGGAGTAGAACGGCAACAGATTCGCGAATCGGCTTGTCTAGCAGCAATCAGGGACGATTGCACAACTTAGGAACTCGGAATCAGCAGCACCTGCCCCGCCTGCACGCTGCCGTCGTCGGGGATCTTGCTGTTGAGCGAGCGCAGCGCGCTCATGCTGACTCCGTACTGCTGGGCAATGCCGGAGAGCGTTTCGCCGCGCGAGACACGGTGCATATCGCGAATACGCGCATCAAGCGCCGGGGATTTGGCCAGCGTTGGCGCAGGTGGAATGGCGTCGGCGACCTGGATATCCGCATCGGACGCGGGTGATCGCACGCGCGGACCCTCGTTGCGTGCGATCTGCCTGCGCGCGGCGAGAGGTGTCTTCGGGGGTCCATTGCCGGCGTGGTCTTCGCCATCCGACGGCGCGCGATCGGATTTGCCGGCGTCCACATCCTGCGCGGCCGCAAGCAAGGTGCCCGCATCGGTTTCGCCCGGATGGATGCGCCCGCTCTTCACCGCCGCGAACCAGGTGCCGGGCGGCGGCGTGTCCTCGAAATAACCCTGCACGCCTTTCAGGATCGCCGTCGCCAATTGCTCGCGATGATCCGGATTGCGCAGCTTGCGTTCTTCGGTCGGATTGGTGATGAACGCGGTCTCGACCAGGATGGACGGCACGTCCGGCGAACGCAGCACCACGAAGTTGGCGCGCTCCACGTAGCCGCGGTGGGTCGGGCCGAGCCCGCTCAGTGCCTTCAGCACGCGCTTGGCAACTGCTTCGCTGGCTTCAATGGAAGCGCCCTGCGACAGGTCCAGCAATACGGAAGCGAGCGTGTCGTCCTTGTCATCCAGCGACACGCCGCCGATCAGGTCGGCGTGGTTCTCGCTGTCGGCCAGCCAGCGAGCCGCTTCGGAAACCTTGCCGTGCTTGGACAGGACCCACACGGAGGAACCGCGCGCATCGGCACTGGTGTAGGCATCGGCATGGATGGAAACGAACAGGTCGGCCTTGTTCTTGCGCGCGATCTCGTAGCGCTTCTTCAGCGGCACGAAGTAGTCGCCGTCGCGGGTCAGTACCGCGCGCATGCCCGACTGCGCGTTGATCAGCTTGGCCAGATCGCGCGCGACTGAAAGGGTGACGTTCTTTTCCAGCGTGCCGTCCGGTCCGTGCGCACCGGGATCATCGCCGCCATGCCCGGCATCCACCGCGACCACCACCGGCCGCGGCTTGCCCTGGGCGATATCGTCCTCAACGGTGCGTGCGACCTCGGCTTGCTTGGCCGCGTGCTGCGGATAGAGGTCCACCACCAGCCGATAACCGTACTGGCCGGCGGGTTTCAGCAGAAAGCTCTTCGGATGCACCTGTGCGCCGAGATCCAGCACCACACGCGCGGCCTCGGCGTTCCTGCCGCTGCGGATATCTTTCAGCAATCCCCTGACTGCCGGTACACGGAAGCCATCGGCGAAGCTGCTGTCATCCACGTCCAGCACGATGCGCGCCGGGTTGTCCAGCTGGAACAGCTTGTAGTCGGACGGCTGTGCGGACAGGTCCAGCACCACCCGCGTGGAATCCGGTCCACCCCAGACGCGAAGAGCCTTGACCTGCGCAGCACCGGCCGCCGCCGCGCCGAGCAGGCCGCTCACGGCAACGAAAGCCAACAGCAGCGGGCGTGAGATCCCCCTCATGGCCCGGAATTCAACCCCATGCCGCCCGGAATTGCAAGCACAATTCCCTTATTCTCCCGCAGCATGCAAGAATTTTGTTGAATTCGGTTCAGGAAAGTCCGGCAACTGGACGCACCTCAGCCCAGTGCCGGCCAGCCTGTCGCCCGCGGCGAACAGGCGCGCAGCCGGGCCTTGCGCCCCCGGTCCGCGTGTTCCAGCGCCAATTCCAGGTCGGCTTTCGGCAACGCACCAATCCCGCGCTCAGGCCATTCCACCAGCACGATTGCGCGCGGATCGTGCAACTCGTCGAGGCCCAGGTATTCGAGTTCGTCGGGCGCGGCAATCCGGTAGAGATCCAGATGAAAGGCATCGTGCTCATTGGCGCGATAGCGTTCCAGCAAGCTGTAGGTCGGACTCTTGATCCGCTCGCCCGCGCCGAGCGCCTGCAACAGCGCGCGAGCGAACGTCGTCTTGCCTGCGCCCAGTTCGCCGCGCAAATGCAGCACGCCACCTTCGCGCAGCGCCGGCGCGAGCCGCCGCGCGAACGCAACCGTCGCAGCCTCGTCCGGCAGCTCGAATTCCAGTTCAGCCATCCAGACGTCCATTCACCAGAGCGCGCAAATACGGAAAGAGGTCACTCGCCAACAACCCCCGCTCGCCGGCGCGTGCCGCGAGATCACCGGCGCGCGCGTGGAAGCCGGTACCGAGGCAGGCCGCCTCCCAAGGCGAAAGGCCTTGTGCCAGCAGGCCGGCAATGACGCCTGTCAGCGCATCGCCGGTGCCGCCGCCGGCCATCCCGGGATTGCCCCATGGACACACTGCGACCTCGCCATCCGGCGCAGCGATCAGCGTGCCCGCACCCTTCAACACCACGGTCGCGCGATGATTTTTCGCCAGTGCGCGTGCCGCGGCGAAGCGGTCCGCCTGCACCTGCGCGATGCTGCACTGGAGCAATCGCGCCGCCTCGCCCGGGTGCGGCGTCAGCACGATCTGCTCCGGCAATGCGCGCGAATGGTCCGCGAGCAGGTTCAATCCATCCGCATCCAGCACGGCCGGTTTGCCCGCATCCAGTGCAGCCTGCCACAAGCCGCGGCCCCATTCCTCGCGCCCCAGGCCCGGGCCCAGCGCCAGCACCGTCGCGTGCTCGAGCAGCGGACCGAGATTGCGCGGCACGTGCACGCCTTGCGGCATCAGCTCCGGGCAGGCCGACAGCAACGCGACCACGTGCGCCTCGCGGGTCGCGACGCTGACCAGCCCCGCACCGACGCGCAGCGCGGCTTCAGCGGTCAGGCGAATGGAACCCCCGGCGCCGTGATCGCCGCCGATCGCCAGCACGTGGCCGTACAGGCCCTTGTGGCTGTTGCGCGGCCGTTTCGGCAAGCTGCGCGGTACCAGCAGATGCCCATCCTGCGAATGCTGCATGTACAGCGATGCGGGCAGATCAAGCGTGGCCAGCTCGCAAGCGCCCGAATGATCGGCGGCCTGTGCGGTGAACAACCCGCGTTTCCAGCCGACCAAACACACCGTCGCCGTCGCGCGCACGCACGGTTCGAACGCGACACCGGTGTCGGAACACAAACCGGAGGGGACATCCAGCGCCAGCACCGGTCTGGCTTGCGCGTTCAGATGCTGGATCAGCAATGCGGCACCGCCTTCGGGCGCGCGGTTCAAGCCCGACCCGAACAGCGCATCCACATAAATGTCGGCCTGCGGCAAATCCGTCATATGCAGGATCGGCGCGCCTGCGCGATCACATTGCGCGCGCGCTTCGCCGGCATCACCGAGGGAACTCTCGCTCAGCGCGATCACGGTTGCTTTCAGGCCCGCCTCATGCGTCAGCTTTGCAACCAGGAAGCCGTCGCCGCCGTTATTGCCCGGCCCGCACAGCACGCACACGCTGCGCGCCTGCGGCCAGCGTCTGCGCAGGGATGCGAACGCGGCCGTGGCGGCGCGCTGCATCAACTCGATGCCGGAAATGCCGCCGGCCATCGCGGCGCGATCGAGCGCGCGCGCCTGCCCGGTCGTGTAAAGCGCGGTCTGCGGATCGATGGCTGTCATGCGCCGATTATAGGTACTTGCTCCCGCAATCCACTGCTCCAAGGGAACGGGAGGGTCAGGTTCGACGCCCTACAATGTGCGGATGCAATTCCGCACCGACATTGATCTCTCCGCGCTGACCGCACGCATCAAGAGCTGGGGAGCGGAGCTGGGCTTCGCCAAGCTTGGCATCGCCGGGATCGAACTGGATCAGGACGAGGCACATCTGCTGAACTGGCTGCACGAAGGCCGGCACGGCGCGATGGAATACATGCAGCGCCACGGGGTGAAACGCAGCCGCCCGCATGAATTGCAGCCGGGGACGGTGCGGGTGATTTCCGCGCGCATGAATTATTTTCCCGAAGGTTCGCGCGACGCGTGGCAAACCCTGCGCGAGCCGGAACGCGGCTACATCGCGCGTTACGCGCTGGGCCGCGATTACCACAAGCTGATGCGCGCACGCCTGCAGAAGCTGGCCGACCGCATCGAGGCGGAAGTCGGTCCGTTTGGCTACCGCGCCTTCGCCGACTCCGCGCCGGTGCTGGAAAAGGCGCTGGCGCGCAACGCGGGCCTGGGCTGGATCGGCAAGCACACCCTGTTGCTGGATCGTGACGCCGGCTCGTGGTTCTTCCTCGGCGAGCTCTACACCGACCTGCCGCTGCCGGTGGATGCACCCTCGACCGAACATTGCGGCACCTGCACGCGCTGCATCGAGGTTTGCCCCACCCAGGCGATCACCGGCCCAAGGCAACTCGACGCGCGCCGCTGCATCGCCTATCTCACCATCGAGCTGAAGGAAGCCATTCCCGAGGATCTGCGCACGCTCATCGGCAATCGAATATTCGGCTGCGACGATTGCCAGCTGGTCTGCCCCTGGAACAAGTTCGCGCAGCCCACGCGTGAGGAAGACTTTGCGCCAAGACACGGACTGGACGGCGCCCAGCTCACCGAACTGTTCGCCTGGACCGAAGAGGAATTCCTGGCGAAGACGGAAGGCATGCCCATCCGCCGCGCCGGCTACGAAGGCTGGCTGCGCAACGTGGCAGTGGCGCTGGGCAATGCGCCGCATTCGAGTGAAATCGTCGAGGCACTGCAAGTGCGCGCGGATCATCCGTCCGCGCTGGTCCGCGAACACGTGGCCTGGGCGTTGAAGCGGCAGACCGCGAAGGCGGCATAGCGTGCTCGCCGTGCGCGCAATCCGCGCAAGCAGTTCCATGGCGGCTTTTCCGGGCGGCATCCTGCCCCACCCGGATGCGAGGCCGCGCGATGCGCTACTCCGTCACGCGGCAACGTCGCGTTCGGCCATCTGCTTCGGAATCGAACGGTTGGTGTGCGTAATGTGGTTCTGCGCGTCCACGTAGACCAGGGTCGGCTTGAACACCGCCGCCTCGACTTCACTCAGGGACACGAACGCGGCGATGATGACCAGGTCGCCCGGCTGGGCGCGGTGCGCGGCGCTGCCGTTCACGGAGATGATTCCGGAACCTTCCTCGGCGCGCAGCGCATAGGTGACGAAGCGCTCGCCGTTGTTGACGTTCCAGGCGTGGATCTGCTCGTACTCGCGGATGCCGGCGGCATCCAGCAAGGTGCCGTCAATCGCGATCGAACCCTCGTAGTGCAGCTCCGCGTGGGTCACGGTGGCGCGATGGATCTTGCCCTTGAGCATGTTCAGGTGCATGGCGTCTTCAATTCGTGCGGGGGTGCCGTCGCATCCATTATACCGCCAACGCGAAGCCTTTGGTGCAATGCAACAAGTATGGATTGATTTTGATTCTGAATGAGAAGTGCGGCCAGCAGCGCCATCCATGACGGGAAGCTCCGTGGCCGCTTCCGGTCTTCATTAAGCGATGGGGCTCGCTTTGAAAAAACTCGAGCCGCGATCAGGGACGATCACCATGGATCGCCAGGTTGTCGATCAACCGCGTCGTGCCCAGCCGCGCCGCAATCAATGCGATCAGCCCTTCGCGCTCTTCATCCTGCGGCAATGATAAATCCTCGGCGCGGCGGATCACCGCGTAATCGGGCACGAAGCCGGCGCGTTCCAGCCGGCGCGCAGCGACGGTTTCAACCACCTCGCGACGATGACCCTCGAGGATCGCCTCGCGCATCCATTGCAGGGTCGCAAAAATCTGCGGTGCGATCGCACGCTCGTTCGCGCTCAGATACTGGTTGCGCGAGGACAACGCCAGGCCGTCCTCCTCCCGCACCGTCGGGGCGGCCATGATTTCCACCGGCAAAGCCAGATCGCGTGCCAGCCGGCGCACCACCAGCAACTGCTGCCAGTCCTTCTGCCCGAACACCGCAATGTCGGGCGCCACCATCGCCAGCAGTTTCGCCACCACCGTGGCCACGCCGTCGAAATGGCCCGGGCGGTGCGCGCCTTCCAGGGTCTGCGTGACCTGCGGCACGTGGATGCTGATCGAGCGCGAAGGCCCGAACGGATACATCACCTCGACATCCGGCGCGAACAGCAGGTCGCACTGGTGTTCCGCCAGGCCCGCGCTGTCGGCCGCCAGCGTGCGCGGATATTTCTCGAAATCCTCGCCGGCAGCGAATTGGGTCGGGTTGACGAACACGCTCACGACCACCCGATCGGAGCGCTTGCGCGCCAGATCAATCAGCGAGTAATGGCCCGCGTGCAGGTTGCCGAGCGTCGGCACGAAGCCGACGTGCTTGCCCTCCTGCTTCCAGGCGCGAACGGCGGCACGGAGGCCGGGTAAATCAGTCGCGGTCCGCATGAGGAATCAGCCGAGGATGTTTTCGTCAGCCGGGAAATTCCCCGCACGCACGTCGGCCGCATACGCCGCGATCGCCGCGGGAACCGAATCGCGCCCGCCCAGGAAATCCCTGGAGAACTTCGGCCGCCGCCCCGGCGTGATGCCCAGCATGTCGTAGAGCACCAACACCTGGCCGTCGCATTCGCGGCCCGCGCCGATGCCGATGGTAGGAATCGGAATTTCCTTCGTGATCTGCGCCGCCAGCGCCTGCGGCACCGATTCCAGCACCAGCAATTCCGCGCCAGCCTGCGTGACCGCGCGCGCCTGTTCACGCAGGTGCGTGGCTGCATCGGCGCTCTTGCCCTGCATGCGATAGCCGCCGAGCTTGTGCACCGATTGCGGCGTGAGGCCCAGATGCGCGCAGACCGGCACATCGCGCATGCTGAGCGCGGCGATGGCCTCGCAGGCCCAGTCCACGCCGCCTTCCAGTTTCACCATCGCGGCACCGCCTTCGGCCAGCAGGCGCGCGCTGGACGCCATGGCGTGCGGCACATCGCGATAACTCATGAACGGCAGATCGGCGATCAGCAGCGTGGCCGACAAGCCGCGAGCGACCGCCGCCGAGTGATAGACCATCTCGTCCAACGTGACCGGCAGGGTGCTGGCGCGGCCCTGGACCACCATCCCGAGCGAATCGCCGACCAGCGCGATATCCACGCCGGCCGCTTCCAGATGCGCGGCGAAACTGGCGTCGTAGCAGGTCAGCGCGACGATCTTCTCGCCGCGGACTTTCATCTCGCGCAGAGCAGGCACCGTGACCGGCTTGCGTTTGGGCGCATCGGCGGCTTGCACGTACATGGGCGGTCATCCCTGGGCAGAACGCGAATTATCCTCGCGCGGCGAAGCGCGGTCGAGTCAGGGCAATAAAGCACAACCGGCCGTATCCGCGCGCGCCAGCACCTCGCGCACGCGGCCATGGCCGGGCACTTCCAGATCCGGCGCCAGGTCATTCAGCGGCAGCAATACGAAGGCGCGCTCATGCAGATGCGGATGCGGCAGGGTCAGGCCGGGCTCGTGCAGCGAAACCTCGCCGTACAGAACCAGATCGAGGTCCAGGATGCGCGGACCCCAACGCGCGCCGCTGCGATCGCGGCCGGCGGCGCGCTCGATCATGAGCAGCGCATCCAGCAGTGCGCGCGGGGTGAGTCGGGTTTCCAATTCAGCGGCGGCATTGACGAATTCGGGTTGCTCGACCACGCCCCAGGGCGCGCTGCGATACAGGCGCGAACGCGCGACCAGTCCGGTTTCCGGCAAACGCGCCAGCGCCTCGAACCCGCGCAACACCTGTGCGCGCGGATCATCGAGATTGCTGCCGAGCGCAACGTAGGCGCGGGTCATTCGGCGGGCGAATCGTCCGCAGGCGATGCGGATCCGGTTTTAGACCTGCCG
This sequence comes from Rhodanobacteraceae bacterium, assembly GCA_051961995.1. GTDB lineage: Bacteria > Pseudomonadota > Gammaproteobacteria > Xanthomonadales > Rhodanobacteraceae > 66-474. Next base: position 19,612 of record JBQCCR010000066.1, read on the forward strand.
CGGCCACGGCCGCCGCGCCTGCGGCGATGCCTTTGCGGAGCCGAGGCCGGTCCGGAAGCCTCGCCATTGCCTTCCTGCCGCGACACCGGCGAACGCGCTGCACTTTGCAAAGCCTCTTCGAGTTGCACGGGTTCCAATGTCTGGACGCGCGTCCACCACTCGCCGCGCTCCCGCAAGTCCTCCGATTCGGCGGCGCGCAGCAGCAGGAAATCGTACGCCGCGCGGAAACGCGGATGTGCCAGCAGCCGGAATACGCGTTTTTTCGTACGTTCGGCGAAGCGCGGCTGCAGCGCCCAGATCTCTTCCATCGCGTAGCTGAAGCGGCGCGGGATCGCCACGCGCTCGGTCTGCTCGGCCATCACCTTGTGCGCGGCGCGCTGCCACGCAAGCGTTCGATCCATGCCTTCGGCCTGCAGGCCGCGCGCGATCGAATACACCTCGCCCCACAGCAGCACCGCGAACAGGAACGCCGGCGTGACCGGCTTGTCCTCGCGCACGCGCGCATCGGTGCCTGCCAGGCCTTGCTCGACCAGGCTGCGCAAGCCGCCGTGCTGGTCGCGCGCCAGCGCGCGCGCGGTGCCGGGGAAAAGATGCTTCAACAGATCGCACTTCTCCAGCATGCGAAGGCTGACGAGCCCGTATCCGGCCATGAACATCTTCATGGTCTCGTCGAACAACCGCGCCGGCGGCGCCTCGCCCAGCAGGTGGCCGAGCGTCGCGAACGGTGCGGAGGCGGTGGGATGAATCGCGAATCCCAGTTTCGCGGCGAGTCGCGCGGCGCGCAGCATGCGCACCGGATCCTCGCGATAACGCAATTCCGGATCGCCGATCAGGTGCAGCCTGCGCTGCTCCAGGTCCTCCATGCCACCGACGTAATCAATTACGCTGAAATCGGCGATGTCGTAGTACAGCGCGTTGACGCGGAAGTCGCGGCGCAGCGCGTCTTCCTCGATCGTGCCCCAGACGTTGTCGCGCACGATGCGGCCGTCGATCATGTGGCGGTCACCCTCGCCTTCCACGCCGGTGCCGCGGAAAGTGGCGACTTCCACGATTTCCGGCCCGAAGATCACGTGTGCCAACCGGAAGCGCCGGCCGATCAGCCGGCAATTGCGGAAGATGCGCTTGACCTCTTCGGGCGTCGCATTGGTGGCAATGTCGAAATCCTTGGGGTGTCCGCCCAGCAGCAGGTCGCGCACCGCACCGCCGACCAGGCAGGCGCGGTAACCGTTGTCGCGCAACCCGTACAGCACCTTCAGCGCGCCGCGGCTGATGTCCTTGCGCGAAACGCGATGCTGCGCGCGCGGAATGACCCGCGGCGCGTGTGGTGCGGAGGTGGCTTCCGTGCTTGTGACTGGCAAACGATCGTTCCTGATGGCACCGCTAATGCGGGCGAGTCCGTTATACTACCGCGCTGCCGCACGCGCCGCTCCCTTCGTCTAGCGGTCCAGGACGTCGCCCTCTCAAGGCGAAAACACGAGTTCGATTCTCGTAGGGAGCGCCAGCAAGTGCCTGCAAGGCTACTGCGCTCGGCACCTTGCAGCCGGCGGCGCTCGGCGTCTTCGGCCGATTTACTTACAATGCGCTCTTTGCTCCACTCCCTTCCTGATCACTCGCCACTCGAATGACTTTCGTCGTTACCGACAACTGCATCAAGTGCAAGTACACCGACTGCGTCGAAGTGTGCCCGGTGGATTGCTTCCACGAGGGGCCGAACTTCCTGGCAATCGACCCCGACGAGTGCATTGACTGCACGTTGTGCGAGCCGGAATGCCCGGCCAATGCGATCTTCCCCGAAGACGACGTGCCGGCGGGTCAGGAGAATTTCATCGCGCTGAATGCGGAACTGTCGAAGAGCTGGCCGGTGCTGACCGAGCGCAAGGACGCTCCGCCCGATGCCAAGGAGTGGGACGGCAAACCGGACAAGTTGCCCTTCCTGGAACGCTGAAGCGGAAAGCCGCCGCGATGCGGCGTTTCGTGCAAGCGATTCAAGCACCGCCGGCGCGCGAGCTGCCGCGCGCAGTAGCTTTGAACCGCTTCAGGAACCGCCCAGCCGCTGCTGCAAGACCCCAAGCACGCGCTGCACCGCGTCCTGATCGCCCTGCACATTGATCACGCTGCCGCCGCCGGAAGGCGCAACGCTGACCGTGACGGTGCCTGTGACGGATCTGGTTTCGCTGCGATTGCGGTGGAACAGGCGATGGAGGAAGCCGCCCTTCTCTTCGGGCTGCGTGGTCACCATGCTGTTCACCGCAACCTGATAGGTGTGCGATGCATCATCGCGCGCACTGATCGTGCCCACGCCGCCGCGCTCGAGCGCGAGACCGACGCGGCGGTACGCACCATCAGGCGTATCCGCAAGCGTGAGCGCGTTGCCTGTGACCACCGCGGTCGGCGGCGCAGCTTGTCCGGTCGCTGCGTTGCCGCTGCTGACCGTCCGCCCGTTTACCATGATCGTCGGGCCGCCTGCTTCCGGAATGGTCAAGGCTTCCGAGTTCGGCGGATTGTCCAGACCCGGCGGAACTTCCAGCGGATTCGCCTGCTGCGCGGCCTTGTAATCCGGTTCGCGGTGGCGGAACGGGTTATGCGAGCGGATCGTCTGGCATGCCGAGAGCAGCATCAGCGAGCTTGCCAGGGCGATCGAGAGTGCGAGTTGCGATTTCTTCATGGTCGCATTGTCCATCATCGGTGCGTGCGGCGATAGGTATTCGGTCAGGCGGCGTGCGCGAGCGGCAGCAGCACCTCGCGCAAATGCGCGCGCGCGGGCCCCGCTTCCAGTTCGACCAGCGGCAGGCGGACGGTGCCGTGGCACAGTCCAAGTTCGGCCAGGCCCGCTTTCACGGCGATCGGATTGGGCGCGCAGTTGAGCGTGTCCAGCAAGGGTTGCAGGGCTCGCATCTGCGCGGCGGCCTTGGCGCGGTCGCCGCTGCGCGCGGTGTCGCACAGCGCGCGGAACGCCGCCGGCACCAGGTTGTTCGCCACCGAGATCACGCCGGCGGCGCCGTGCAGCATGGCTTCCGCGCAGGTCGCGTCATCGCCGGACAGGAACACGAAACCCGGCCGCGCCAGTTGCGCCACGCTGCGGATGCGTTCGATGTCGTTGCGCGCTTCCTTGATGCCGATGATGCGCGGATCGTCGCGCAGATCGGCCACCGTCTCCGGCAACAGGTCGCAGCCGGTACGGGTGGGCACGTTATAGAGGATCACCGGCAAGCCACCCTGTTCGGCCACTTCACGGAAATGGCGGCGCAGGCCTTCCTGGGTGGGCCGCACGTAATACGGTGTCACCACCAGCGCGGCCTGCGCGCCCAGCGCGTGCGCGCGTTTGGTCAATGCAATGGTTTTCGAAGTCGCCGCCTCACCGGTGCCGGCGATCACCGGCACGCGTCCGTCCACGTGCTCGAGCGTGAGAGCGAGCAGGCGTTCGTACTCGAGCTCTCCCAGCATGTGCGCCTCACCGGTCGAACCGGCCACGACCAGACCTTGCGTGCCGCCCTCGAGCTGATGGTCGAGCAGGCGCACGAAAGCGTCGAGATCGAGCGCACCGCGGGCGGTGAAAGGCGTCGCCAGTGCGCAGAGGCTGCCGGTGATTTCCAAGGCGTGGGCTTGCATGGAGAGACGCGGCATATTAACGGCCGGCGCCGCGAAACACCATCGCGGCGCCGCTTGCGGCACGCGCGCGCAGGCGGCTATCCTGAACCCGTACTTCATCAGCCAGCCGATGATCCTTTGAACCGCACCACTCCGCGTCCCGGCACCGATCACCATCTGCTGATCCAGACGGTCTCCCCCGCGACACATTCGCCGCTGCTGGCGCTGGCCCGGCGTATCGCCGATGCCGGCTGCAATCTGGTGGATTCGCGCGTGGCCACCATCGGTGCGGATACGTCGGTGGTGCTGCTGGCGCAGGGCGCATGGGATGCGATCGCGAAACTGGAGAACGCGCTCACCCGCATCGGCCGCGACGAGGAGGTGCGGCTGATGCACTACCGCACCCAGCCGCGCGACCAGCAGACGCATCTGCTGCCGTATCTGGTCGAAGTGGTGGCATCCGACAAGCCGGCGATGCTGGTGGAGCTGATTGATTTTTTCACCCGTCGCGGGATCAGCATCGAGCAGCTCTCGTCCATGCGCTACCGCGCGATGCAGACCGGCGCGGACATGTTCCAGGCCCAGCTCACCATCGGCATTCCGGCCGATACGCACATTGCCGGTTTGCGCGATGATTTCCTTGAGCTGTGCGATGGCTTGAACCTCGACGCGATCATGGATCCCGTCAAATTCTGAAAATCTTCTACCGTCATCCCGGCCAGGGATTGCCGGGATCCGGAACCAGGGATGGGAAAAACGCAATCTCCCTTCAACTGTCATCCGGTGAAAGCCGGGACCCATTCTGAATGATCAAGATCGGCAGCAAGGTTCCCAAACTCGCTGGCACCACCGCCGACGGCGGCGCGCTCGGGCTCGCCGACCTGCAAGGCAAGTGGCTGGTGCTGTATTTCTACCCCAAGGACAACACCACCGGCTGCACGCGCGAGGCGCAGGATTTCCGCGACCTGTATCCGAAGTTCAAACGACGCGGCGCGCAGGTGGTCGGCGTCTCGCGCGACTCGGCGAAATCGCACACCAACTTCGCCGATAAATACGAGTTGCCGTTTCCGCTGATCGCCGACACCGACGAACAATGGTGCAAGGCCTTCGACGTGATCCGCGAGAAGACCCTCTACGGCCGCAAATACATGGGCGTGGACCGCAGCACCTTCCTGATCGGCCCCGACGGCAAGCTGGTACGGGAATGGCGCGGCGTGAAAGTGCCGGGTCATGCGCAAGCCGTACTGGACGCGATCCCGTCCCCCTAATCCGCATCATGGCGATCAGAATCCCCAGTCCGCCAGCAACGCAAAGGGTGCAAGGGAATCGCTTTCTTTCCGCCCTCCCCTTCTTCGCGTTCTGGATGTCCTTTGCGGACCCATGCTCTTTTGACCAGGAACCGACCGCATGACGAGCGGCAAGCGCATCTACGCGCTGGACACCAACGTGCTGCTGCACGATCCCACTTCACTGTTCCGCTTCGAGGAACACGACGTGTTCATCCCGATGACGGTGCTGGAGGAACTCGACGAGAAGAAGAAAGGCGGTTCGGAGGTCTCGCGCAACGCGCGCCAGGTCAGCCGCTTTCTCAATGAACTGACCCTGCGCGGCCACGGCAACGGCAACGGCATCGCCGATGGCCTGCCGCTGTCGTCACCCGAGGGCGTCAAGCTCAGGAGCGGCAATGCGAACGGGCGTCTCTATTTCCAGACCCGCACGGCCAACGGCAATGGCAAGGCCGACAACCAGATCCTTTCGGCCGTGCTGGAACTGCGCGAGCGCCATCCTGACCGCGACATCGCGCTGGTGTCCAAGGACATCAACCTGCGCATCAAGGCCACGATCTACGGCATCCACGCCGAGGATTACGAGAACGATCGCGCGCTGGACGATTTCTCGCTGCTGTATGCCGGCCACGCCGAACTGCCGGCGGATTTCTGGGACCGGCACCCGGAAGTGCATTCGTGGTCGGAGCGCGGCCACACCTACTACCAGCTCGTGCCGCGCGGCGATGAGGAAGCCTGGCAACCCAACGAATGCCTGTACCTGCCGGGCGAGAACAGCGTCGAGCTGCGCGTGCTGGATCACGCGGACGGCAAGACGAAGCTGGTGCTGCTGGACGACCACAGCCATCCCAACCACAGCGTCTGGGGCATCAGCGCGCGCAACCGCGAGCAGAATTTCGCGCTGAACATGCTGATGGATCCGGACATTGATTTCATTACCCTGCTCGGCACCGCCGGCACCGGCAAAACCCTGCTGGCGCTCGCCGCGGGGCTCGCGCAGGTGATGGACCAGCAGCGCTATCGGGAGATCATCACGACCCGCGCCACGGTTTCGGTCGGCGAAGACATCGGCTTCCTGCCCGGTACCGAGGAGGAAAAGATGACGCCGTGGATGGGCGCGCTCACCGACAACCTGGAAGTGCTGGCGAACCCCGAGGAAGGCGGCTCGTGGGGCCGGCAGGCCACCAACGACCTGCTCGCCTCGCGCATCAAGATCCGCTCGCTGAACTTCATGCGCGGGCGGACCTTCCTGTCGCGCTACCTGATCATTGACGAGGCGCAGAACCTGACGCCGAAGCAGATGAAGACGCTGATCACGCGCGCGGGCCCCGGCACCAAGATCGTGTGCCTCGGCAATGTCGAGCAGATTGATACGCCCTATCTCACGGAGACGACGTCCGGCCTGACTTACGCGGTGGACCGCTTCAAGGGATGGGCGCATTCCGCGCACATCACCTTGCGCCGCGGCGAGCGTTCGCGGCTGGCGGATTTCGCTTCCGAAGCGTTGTAAGAACCCGAACCCGGCAACAACAACTTGCGTCATTCCGGGGGCTGCCGTCGCGCAGCGAGGCCAGAACCGGAATCCACCTCGATCTTCCTGTTCTCGACAGCAGGATGGATTCCGGCTTCGCCGGAATGGCGAGCAGAACCACTGGATCCCGGCTTTCGCCGGGATGACGGCATCGTTCATGTCCTTATCGAATCCCGAGTCCCGCGTCCCGCGTCCCGCGATCTGCCTCACCATCGCCGGTTCCGATTCCGGTGGCGGAGCGGGCATCCAGGCCGACCTGAAAACCTTCGCCGCACTCGGCGCGCACGGCCTGTCGGCGCTCACCGCGATCACCGCTCAGAACACGCGTTCCGTGCGCGCGATCCATCCGGTGCCGCTGAAGCATCTGCGCGCGCAACTGGATGCGCTGTTCGAGGACTTCCCGATCGGCGCGGTCAAGACCGGCATGCTGGGCGATGCGAAAACCACGCGCTGCGTGGCCCGCGAACTGGCGAATCGCAAGCCGGCATGGCTGGTCGTGGACCCGGTCATGATCGCCACCAGCGGTGCGCGGCTGCTCGATCGCGATGCCATCCGCGTGTTGCGCGATGAGCTGATCCCGCTCGCCGATGTGCTGACGCCCAATCTTCCCGAAGCCGAGGCGCTGCTCGGGATCAAGGTCAAAACCGCCCGTGATGCCGAACGCGCTGCGCAAGCAGTGCTCGACCTGGGCGCGCGTGCGGTGCTGCTGAAAGGCGGCCACGCGCGCGGCCGCGAAGTGCTGGATCTTTTTGCCGACGCGCGCGGCACGCTGGAATTCCGCCATCCACGCCTGAACATCCGGGCGCACGGCACCGGTTGCACGCTCTCGGCGGCACTGGCGGCGAATCTGGCAAAAGGCGCCTCGCCGCGAGTGGCCGCGCGGCGGGCAACGGATTTCGTGCAACGTGCGCTGCGCGGCAGTTTCCGTCCGGGCGGCGGTAACCTGCACGTACTCCGCCACCGTTGACGAACGGCCGTTCACCTTTCGAAGCCCCAGGGCGAACGGCTTTAGAATACGCGCGCATCAGTCTTCCCGCCCTGACCATGGCCCTCGCCCTTCGCCTTGCCCTGCTTTGCGTGATCCTGCTGTTCCTGGGCTGCGCCTGGGCCGTGCACCTGCGCAGCCGAGTGCGCCTGCACTGGCGCAAGCAGCTCGGCGGCCACGCCATGTTCTTCGCCCCGTACAACCTGCTGATGTACGCGTTCTCGGCGGTGCCGGCCGGGGCGTTTCCGGATCGTTCGCGTTTCACCGAACTCGATCCGCTGCGCGACAACTGGCGCACCATCCGCGACGAGGCCTCGCACCTGTTCGATCAGGGCTTCATCCGCGAAGCCGAGCGCAACAACGACGCCAGCTTCAACTCCTTCTTCAAGGCCGGCTGGAAGCGCTTCTACGTGAAATGGTACGGCGAGCCGCTGGCGTCCGCGCAGGCGCTGTGCCCGCGCACGGTGGAACTGGTGAACGCGATCCCGAACGTGAAGGCGGCGATGTTCGCGCTGCTCCCGCCGGGTTCCACACTCAATCCCCACCGCGATCCGTTCGCGGGCTCGCTGCGCTATCACCTCGGCCTGATCACGCCCAATGCCGACAGCTGCCGCATCTTCGTGGATGGCCAGGAATACTTCTGGCGCGACGGCGAGGACGTGGTCTTCGACGAAACCTGCGTGCACTGGGCGGAGAACAAGTCCGACATCACGCGCGTGATCCTGTTCTGCGACGTCGAGCGGCCGCTGCGCTCGCGTGTGATGGGCGCGATCAACCACCGCGTCAGCGCGTTCATGGGCCGGATCACCTCGTCGCCGAATACGGAGAACGAGCCGGTCGGCCTGATCAACCGGCTGTACGCGCTGGGCCAGCGCAACCGCGAGCGCAGCAGGCGTTTCAAGCACGCCAATCCGCGGTTGTTCCGCGTCCTGAAAACGGCGGGTATCGTGGTGCTGCTGTGGATCGCGCTGCTCGCGCCCTGGCCGATTCTGCACTGACGGTCACGCCGTGGCGCGCTCGCGCGTCCTGTCCATCATCCAGGCAGGAATTCCGCCGTGACACCGACCGATCTGTTCCAGCAACATCGCTCCCGACTGTTCGGGCTGGCCTACCGCATGCTCGGCACCCCGACCGATGCCGAGGACGTGCTGCACGACGCGTGGCTGCGCTGGGATTCGCAGGACACAGCCGCGCTGGACGACCCGGAAGCGTGGCTGGTTACGGTTACGACCCGGCTGGCGCTGGATCGTCTGCGTCGCGCGAAAACCGAGCGCGAGCACTACTTCGGCCCATGGCTGCCGGAGCCGGCGGGCGAAATCGCCGAGACACCGGATGCGGCGCTGGAACGCAGCGAGACCCTGACACTCTCCTTCCTGCTGATGCTGGAACGGCTCGGGCCGGAAGAACGCGCCGCCTTCCTGCTGCACGAAGTGTTCGATTACAGCCATGCCGAAGCGGCGGCGATCCTGGACATCGCCGAGGACACCTGTCGCCAGCGCGTGCACCGCGCCAAAACCCGGTTGCGCGCGGGACGCCCACGTTTCCAGGTGGATGCGCAGGCGCAGCAGCGCTTGCTGGAACGCTTCGTCGCGGCGATGCAGAAGCCCGATGCCGAAACGCTGCGCGCGTTGTTCGCCGAAGACGCCGTGCACGTCGCCGACAGCGGCGGCGCGGCGCGCGCGACGCTGCATCCGCTGCACGGCGCGGAACGCCTGGCGCGGTTGTACCTGCAGATTGCGCGCCAGTCCCGGAAGGCTGACCTGCGCTACGAATTGCGCACGCTCAATGGCGCGCCGGCATTGCTGACGTGGCTGGGGGAGCGCCTGTTCGTGGCGACATGGATAGATTGCGAGAACGACCGCATCACCGCCATCCACGCGATCCGCCACCCCGCCAAGCTGGCGCGCATCGAAGCGGTCACGAAAACGGCAGGCGGCGCGTCTTTGCACTGAAGGACGGAGCCCCGTGCCAGGGATCGGCGCCCAAACTTCCCACGGAGTACTTATGTCCCGTTTCGATTTCAAGAAACACTTCACCGCGCTGCAACCGCTGTTTGCACTGGGCAAACAACTCCATGGCGGAACCCTGGAACCCAAGCTGTGCCAGCTGGTGCTGATGCGCGTTTCGCAGATCAACGGCTGCGCGTATTGTCTGGACATGCACAGCAAGGACGCACGCGCCGCGGGCGAAACCGAGCAGCGCCTTTACGTGCTGCCGGCCTGGCGCGAAGCGCCGTTCTACAGCGAGCGTGAACGCGCCGCGCTGGCGTGGGCGGAGGCGTTGACGGCCCTGCCGGCGCGCGACCAGTCGGTGCCTGACTCCCTTTATGAAGAAGCGAGCGCGCAGTTCGACGAAAAAGAGCTGGTGGACCTCACCCTGCTGGTGACGATGATCAACACCTGGAACCGCCTCAACATCGCCGCGCAGCCCGAGGTCGGCGATTACAAACCGGGCATGTTCAAGTGATTCCGTGCGGCGCCGGGGCAACACCACGGTGCCGCCGCCGCTCTACCCTTGTGGGTCAGCCGCGCACCCGTTCCACGATCGAATCCGCGAATGTTTCGGTGCTGCCGTTGCCGCCCAGATCCGGCGTGACGCGATCATGCGCTGCCAGCGCGGCGCGGATCGCCTCGCGCACACGGGTGCCGTGTTCGACCATGCTGAGGTGGTCGAGCATGTCCGCGGCCGCCAGCAGCAATGCGCAGGGATTGGCGATGTTCCTGCCGGCGATGTCCGGCGCCGAGCCGTGCACCGCCTCGAAGATCGCCGCGGCCGATCCGATGTTGGCACCGGGCGCGAGGCCCAATCCGCCGACGAGTCCGGCGCACAGATCGGAAAGGATGTCGCCGAACAAATTGGTGGTGACGATGACATCGAACTGCCACGGATTCATCACCAGTTGCATGCAGGTGTTGTCCACGATCATTTCGTTGAAACCGATCTGCGGGTATTCCCTGGCGACCTCGCGCGCGACATCCAGGAACAGGCCCGAGCTGGTCTTCAGGATATTCGCCTTGTGCACGGCCGTGATCTTCTTGCGCCGGCGCTTGACCGCGAGTTCGAATGCGTAGCGCACGATGCGTTCGGCGCCACGCCGGGTGTTGCGCACGATGGATTGCGCGGTCTGGCCGTCGGCCGAGAGCGTCTGGCCTTCCGACAGGTACGCGCCCTCGGTGTTCTCGCGGACCGTGATGATGTCGATGTTGTCGAAGTGCGCCTTGGTGCCCGGCAGGGTGAGCGCAGGCCGTACATTGGCGTAGAGATCGAAGCGCTTGCGCAGTTCGACGTTCAGCGAGGAGAAGCCGCCGCCCACCGGCGTGGTCAGCGGACCCTTCAGGGCAATGCGGTGTTTCGCGATCGCATCCAGAGTGGCTTGCGGCAGCAGCTCGCCATGCTTCTCCAGCGCGACCATGCCGGCGTCCACGAATTCATAGGACAACCCCGCGTTCAGTGCATCCAGCACGCGCAGGGTGGCGGTCATGATTTCCGGGCCGATGCCGTCGCCGCGGATCACCGCGAGGGTAGTGGTGGTCATTCAGAACTCCTGATGGCGCGAGCGGAAAAGCCGCGCAGGCAAACGGGCAATTATAGGTCGAAGCCGTTGCGTTTACGCGATGGCTGGAATGGCATCGCGGTGCGATGACCGAGGGTGAGGCAGGGATGCCGATCGGAATCCGCACCTGCGACGGTGCGTGCCCGGCCTACTGATGTGCAGCATCGCCGCCCAGCAGCCGCGCCAGCGTGCCGTCGTGCTCGGCTCTGGCCAGATCATCGAACCCGCCGACATGGGTGTCGTTGATGAAAATCTGCGGCACCGTGCGGCGGCCGCCGCTGCGTTCCAGCATGGCTGCGCGCGCGGCCGGATCGGTGTCAATGCGGATCTCGCGCCAGTTCAAGCCCTTGGCCTTCAGCAGGTTCTTGGCGGCGATGCAGTAGGGGCAGATCGCGGTGGAGTAGATTTCGATATCGGCCATGCAAGTCCGAGCGAGCTGTTGTTTGACAGTGCGGCCAGGAGCACCATCCATGGCTGAAAAGCTCCGTGACCGCTTTTGATCTCTGGTTCAAGATGTGCAACGGGCAGCGATCATGGAGGATCGCACAAACACCAAGGCTGAACGTGCGGCGCTCAGCACTGTAACCGGAACCGATCGCGCGCTAAGTTGTCGAACCAGGAGCGTTGTCGGCCTGACCCCATGCGTACGCGATTGCTGCTTCCCGCCCTCACCTGCCTCGCGCTGGCCCTGCCCGCGGCCGCGCAGCAGCAGGATGTGAATTTGCCCAACCTCGGCAGCTCCGCGGCCGGGCTGATTTCGCCACAGGAGGAAACAGCCTACGGCGAGAGCATGCTGCGCGAGCTGCGCTCGATGAACCAGGTGCTGGACGATCCACAGGTGGATGCCTACCTGCACTCGCTGGGCTACCGGCTGGCCGCCGCCAGCGCCGATCCGAAGCAGCACTACACCTTCACCGTGCTGCGCGATCCGGAGATCAACGCTTTCGCCGCGCCCGGCGGCTACATCTTCGTGAACTCCGGCCTGATCGCCACTACCGCGAGCGAAAGCGAACTGGCCGCGGTGATCGCGCACGAGCTGGCGCACATCAGCCAGCATCATCTTGAACGCGCATTCGAGGATGCGAAGAAGAAGGCCCCGTTGTACGCGCTGGCGACGCTCGGCATGCTGATTGCCGCCGGCGGTTCCAGCCAGAGCGCGGGTCCGGGCATCCTCACCGCCGGCATGGGTTTGATGCAGCAGGAGCAGATTGATTTCACCCGCAAGGACGAGGCGGAAGCCGACCGCGTCGGCATCGGCACGCTCGCGAAGGCCGGTTTCGATCCGGATGCGATGGCCGGTTTCTTCAATCGCATGGCACGCACGCTGCGCCCGGGCGGCGGCGATGGCGGTGATTACTCCGGCGATGCGCCACCGTTCCTGCAGACCCATCCGGTCACCAGCGAGCGCATTGCCGAAGCCAAGGCGCGCGCGCACGTGATCGAGGAACAGAGCCGCAACGCGCCGCAACTCGCTTCCATCGCGCCGGCGGACAATCTTTCGCTGCTGCCGTTCGTCAAGAATCCCGCTGCGCTATTGAACAACCCGCAAGCCGAAGACGATGGCGAATACGCGCTGATCCGCGAGCGCGTGCGCGTGCTGTCCGCGCAGGACCGCGACAACATTGTCACCTACTACGCGCGCAACATTGCCCGCGGCGGCGATTTCGTCACGCCCGCGCACCGTTACGGCTATGCGCTGGCGCTGCAGCGCGCCGGCAATGCGCAGAAGGCGGCGGATATCCTCACCCAATTGCTGGCAGCCAATCCGGCCAGCACGACGCTGCGGCTGGGTCTGGCCGATGCCGATCTCGCCGCCGGGCATCGCGCCGAAGCGCTGCAACACTACGCTGCCCTGAGCGCGCAATCGCCGCGCAATCCGGCGATAGCGCTGGGTTATGCGCAGGCGCTGCTGGCGGACGGCAAGCCCGACAGCGCCAAGCTCGCGCAGGAACAATTGAAGCCGCTGCTGGATGACAATTCCGAACCGGAGTTGTATCGCACCTATGGGCACGCTTCGCACCTTGCAGGTGACGACATCCGTGCCGGCGAAGCCTATGCGGATGCAACCTTCCTTTCCGGCCGCCCGCAGGACGCGCTCGGACAATTGCAGCGGCTGACCGAGCGCAAGGACCTGGATTACTACTCGCGCGCGCGGATCGAGGCCACCATCGCGCTGATCACCCCGATCGCGCTGGAAATGCAGCGGCGCAATTTGCCGCAGGCGGGCGACAAGCCGGACGACAACAGCCAGTTGGGATTCCACGCCTGCGGGGGCGACTCCTGCCGGTAGGGCCGGTTTCAAATCCGTCGCGACCTCCATTGTCATCGCGCTGTAACATCCGCCCGCTGGAATGACAGCGTGATGACGGCGACGCGGCAGAGCGCATGCGCAAACGCATCCTGATTGTCGAAGACGAAGCCTCGATCCGCGACATGGTGGCCTTCGCGCTGCGCCGCGCGGAGATGGAGCCGCTGCACGCGGCCGATGCGCGCGCCGCGCAGCTCGCGATCGCCGAGCGGATTCCCGATTTGATCCTGCTGGACTGGATGCTGCCCGGCACCTCCGGCCTGGAGCTGGCGCGCCGGCTGCGCCGCGAGGAAGCCACCCGCGACATCCCGATTATCATGCTGACCGCGCGCGGCGAGGAAACAGATCGCGTCAGCGGCCTGGAAGCCGGCGTGGACGATTACGTCGTGAAGCCGTTCTCGACGCGCGAGCTGCTGGCGCGCATCCGCGCGGTGTTGCGTCGCACGCAGGGCGACGACGGCAGCGGCGTGATCGAAATCGGCGCACTTCGTGTGGACGGCCCGGCGCATCGCGTGTACGCGAACAACGAGGCGGTGCAGATCGGCCCCACCGAATACCGCCTGCTGCATTTCTTCATCACGCATCCCGAGCGCGTGTATTCGCGCGCGCAACTGCTCGATCATGTCTGGGGCGGCAGCGTGTACGTGGAGGAACGCACCGTGGACGTGCACATCCGCCGCCTGCGCCAGACACTCGAGCCCCACGGGCTGGACGGGATGGTGCAGACCGTGCGCGGTGCAGGCTATCGCTTTTCCGCCAGCGGGTGAGCGCGCCCCGATGACTCGCGACCCGAATCTTGCACGCGCGCGGCGGCTGGCGCGGCAATTGCGCGCGTTGCGCAATGCGGCGGGCACGCTGCCGGATGCATTGGTGCTGCTGGATGCGCGCGAGCACATTCTGTGGAGCAACCGTGCGGCGCACCGCCTGCTCGGCCTCGACCGCGGCGATCGCGGCGCGCATTTGGGCGCACGGCTGGATTCCGCGCAGCTGGCGGCATGGCTCGCATCCGGCGGTGGTGAAGAACTGGATGAAGTGCCCGCACCGGCCGCGCCCGATGTGCATCTCTCGTTTTCGCTGATCCCGCTGTCCGGGGGCCAGAAGCTGCTGCTGGCCCGCGACATCAGTGCGCTGCTGCATCTGGAACAGGTGCGCCGCGATTTCGTCGCCAACGTCTCGCACGAATTGCGCACGCCGCTCACGGTGATCCACGGTTACCTGGAACTGATCGAACCCGAGGACGTACCGGCGCTCGCACCGATGCTGGGCGAATTGCGCGCGCAATCCAAGCGCATGGGCCAGATCGTCGAGGACCTGCTCACCCTCTCGCGGCTGGAAACGCAGCAGCGCCTGAGCGAAGAGGAAGTCGAGATCGCGCCCATGCTCGCGACACTGGTCAAGGAAGCCGAAGCGCTGAGCCAAGGGCGCCACACAATCACATCGGAAGATGCCGCGCGTTGCAACCTGCTCGGCTCGCCGCGCGACCTGCACAGCGCATTTTCCAACCTTGTCAGCAACGCCGTGCGCTACACGCCGGACGGTGGACGCATCGCGATCCGCTGGCAGCGCGAACGCAACGGTGCCGCGCGTTTCAGCGTCAGCGATACCGGCTACGGCATTCCGGCCCAGCACATCCCTCGCCTGACCGAACGCTTTTATCGCGTCTCCTCAAGCCGCTCACGCGAAACCGGCGGCACCGGGCTCGGCCTGTCCATCGTCAAGCACGTGCTGGCGCTGCACCAGGCCCGGCTGGAGGTGGCGAGCGAACCCGGTACGGGCTCGACTTTCGCCTGCGTGTTCGGCAAGGAACACGTGCTGCCGATCGCCGATTAGCCGCACCTTCTGCAATATTCAGCCGTGCTGCGTATCATTGGGCGCGCCTTTTGTCGTCCCGAATGCCATGAAACGAATCCGCCCGCAGCTCGCACTCATGCTTCCACTGCTGCTGCTCGCCGCCGCCGCACTCGCCGCGCCACCGGTACCGGCACCGGCTTCCACCGCAGCCACGCCGGCGGTCGCGCACCCGCAGGTGAAATTGCACACCTCGATGGGTGACATCACCATCGAATTGTTTCCCGACAAGGCGCCGCGCACTGTCGCCAATTTCCTGCAGTACGTGAAGGACGGCTTCTACGACGGCACGGTGTTCCATCGCGTGATCCCGGGCTTCCTGGTGCAGGGCGGGCTGTACACGCGCCAGTTGACGCCCCGGCGCACGCGCCCGCCGATCCCGGATGAAGCCGACAACGGCTTGTCAAACCTGCGCGGCACCGTGGCTGCCGCGCGCGGGCCGGATCCCGAATCGGCCACCGCGCAGTTCTTCTTCAACATCGTGGACAACCCGCGACTCGATTACGTAGGCAACCAGAACGGCATGACCTGGGGCTATGCGGTGTTCGGCAAGGTCGTGGACGGCATGGACGTGGTGGACAAGCTGGACAACCTGCCGACCGGTCCGCAGGGGCCGTTCGTCGGTGACGTGCCGCGGCCGCTGCCGGTGATCGAGAGCGCCAGGGTGATCGGCGACGCCGCACAACCGACCGCGGAGCCGGTTTCGCCCGCGACCGGGCAGATTCCCGCGAACACGCAGCCGGCAAAGAAAAGCAAGAAGAACGGCGCGGCGGTGAAACACTAAGTGTCCACGCTCTTCATCTCCGACCTGCACCTCGACGATTCACGCCCGCACATCGTCGCGCTGTTCGAATCATTTCTCGCCGACGAAGCGCGCCGTGCGGATACGCTGTACATCCTCGGCGACCTGTTCGAGGCCTGGATCGGCGATGATGACGACGCACCGCTGCCTGCGCGTGTGGCATCCGCATTGAAGGCGGTGCGCGACGCCGGCGTGCCGATCTACTTCATCGCCGGCAATCGCGACTTCCTGCTCGGCGAGGATTTTGCACGACGCGCGGGGATGACGATCCTCGAGGACGGCACGGTGATGGACCTCCATGGCACGCCGACCCTGCTGATGCACGGCGACACGTTGTGCACGGACGATGCAGCGTATCTCGCCTTTCGCCGCCAGGTGCGCGACCCGGCGTGGCAGCGGCAATTCCTGGCCCAGCCGTTGGCCGTGCGCCGCGCCTTCGCGCAACAGGCGCGCAACGCCAGCCGCGAACACACCTCGCAAACCACGATGGCGATCATGGACGTGAACCCGCACGCGGTCGAAGCCGCGCTGCGCGACGCGCGCGTCACGCGCATGATCCACGGCCACACCCATCGGCCAGCGATCCACGATCTGGAACTCGACGGAACGCCCGCGCAGCGCATCGTGCTGGGCGACTGGTACGAACAGGGTTCGGTGCTTCGCGTGGAGGATGGTTCGATCGAATTGGCGGGATTGGCATCCAACTGACTTCGGAGATTTTCATGCAACTGATCGGTCTGCTCGATTCCCCTTACGTGCGCCGCACCGCGATTTCCCTGCACCTGCTCGGGATAGCGTTCGAGCACAAGCCTCTGTCGGTGTTCCGCGATTTCGACGCGCTGCGCGCGATCAACCCACTGGTGAAGGCGCCCACGCTTGTGTGTGGCGACGGCACCCAGCTCGTGGATTCCGCGCTGATCATTGACTATGCGGAAACCCTCGCCGGGCGCCGCCTGACGCCTGCGGCGCCGGAGGCGCACCGGCGTGCGCTGCGCTGGATCGGCGTGGCGCTGGTCGTCTGCGAAAAGGCCGTGCAGGTCTACTACGAACACAAGCGCCAACCGGAGCGCCAAGATCCCGACTGGACGGCCCGCGTGAGCGGGCAGCTGCAATCGGCCTGCGCCTTGCTGGAACAGGAATTGCGCGGCGCCAACGAAAACGCCTGGCTGTGCGGAGATACGCTGACACAAGCCGATGTCACGCTGGCGGTGGCCTGGGGCTTCGCCCGGCTGGTCGCGGCGGAAGTGGTGCCGGCGAACGATTATCCGAAGCTCGCCGCATTCGCCGCGCGCGCCGAGCGCACGCCGGAATTCCTCGCGTTCCCGATGGATTGATCCACCCGCCCTGATCTGCGAAAACGAACGACGGTATCGGTAGGGCGGGGCTTGACCCGCCATGGGCAAGGCGCGGGTCGTGACCGCCCTACACCGCGTCGGAGGCCGCGCCGATCGCGTCGCACAATCGCTCGACCGCGATCACTTCCAGTTCGCCGATGCGCAGCTTCTTCGGTGCATTGGCCTTGGGCACGATCGCGCGCCTGAAGCCGTGCTGCGCGGCTTCCTTCAGGCGCTCCTCGCCATTCGGGACCGGGCGGATTTCGCCGGACAGGCCGACTTCGCCGAACGCAACGGTCTTGTCCGGCAACGGCTTGTCGCGAAAGCTCGACAGCACCGCGAGCAGCACCGGCAAATCCGCCGCAGTTTCCTGCACGCGGATGCCCCCGACCACGTTGACGAATACGTCCTGGTCGTAGACCGCCGCACCGCCGTGGCGATGCAGCACCGCCAGCAGCATCGCCAGGCGATTCTGCTCCAGCCCCAACGCCACGCGGCGCGGATTGCCGAGCGAGGATTGATCCACCAGTGCCTGCACTTCCACCAGCAGCGGGCGCGTGCCTTCGCGCGTCACCATCACCGCGCTGCCGGAGGTGGGTTGCGGATGCGCGGAAAGAAAAATCGCGGAAGGGTTGGGCACTTCGCGCAGGCCCTTGTCCGACATCGCGAACACGCCGAGCTCGTTGACCGCGCCGAAGCGGTTCTTGAACGCGCGCAGCACACGGAAGCGAGAACCGGTTTCGCCTTCGAAATACAGCACCGCGTCCACCATGTGCTCCAGCACGCGCGGACCGGCGATGCCGCCTTCCTTGGTCACGTGCCCGACCAGGAACACGCAGGTGCCGCTCTCTTTCGCAAAGCGCGTCAAGCGCGCGGCCGACTCGCGCACCTGCGACACCGAACCGGGTGCAGCGGTCAGAAGTTCGGTCCAGATGGTCTGGATCGAATCCACGACCAGCACGCGCGGCTTTTCGTTGACGGCGTGTTCGAGGATGCGCTCGACGCAGGTCTCGGCCAGCGCGCGCAGCGGCTCCAGCGCGATCCCGAGCCTGCGTCCGCGCGCGGCCACCTGCGCCAGCGATTCCTCGCCGGTCACGTACAGCCCGGGCAGCGACGCGCCGAGCGCGCCGAGCGTCTGCAACAGCAGCGTGGACTTGCCGATGCCCGGATCGCCGCCGACCAGCACCACCGAGCCTTCCACCAGGCCGCCGCCCAATACGCGATCCAGTTCGCCGATGGTCGTGGCGTGACGTGCTTCCGCTTCATTCGCGATGGCCACCAGCGGCTGCACGCGTGGCGCATCGCTGCGCCCGGCGTAACCCGCGTTGCGCGCCCCCCCCGCAGCGGCGGCCTTGGCCGGCTGCACCACGAATTCCGACAGCGTGTTCCACGCGCCGCAGGCCTCGCACTGGCCCTGCCACTTCGGATATTCCGCACCGCAATCGGCGCAGACGTAGGCGGTTTTGGCTTTGGGCATGGCTCTCATTCAAAAGCTCCTTGTCCGCGAAGAACGCGAAGAACGCAAAACGTTATTGCCCTTTGCGTACTTTGCGTCCTTTGCCGATGAACGCTTTTCAATCCTCCGCGAATAACACCCGTCTTGTGACACCGCAGGTCAGCTCGTACGAAATCGTGCCGGCATGCCTGGCGATGTTTTCCACCGGCAATGTCGGCCCCCACAGCGTGACCGTGTCGCCCACACGCGCGTTCGGCGCGTTGCGCAGGTCCAGCGTGATCAGGTCCATCGAAACGCGGCCGACGATGCTCGCGCGCGCACCGTTGACCAGCACCGGCGTGCCGGAAGGGGCGCTGCGCGGGTAGCCGTCGCCGTAGCCGATCGCGGCCACGCCGATGTCCATGTCTTCGGCGCATTCGTAGGCGGAGCCGTAGCCGACGCGTTCGCCGCGCCGGATCCGGTTGATCGCGATCAACCGCGTGGAGAGCGTCATGGCGGGCTTGAATCCGAAATCCGCACCGGTCTGGTTTTCGTTGACCGACAGGCCATACAGCAGTCCGCCGACGCGCACCCAATCGCCGCGCGCACGCGGCCAGCCCAGCACGCCGGCGGAATTGGATAGCGCACGTTCGGCTTCGAGATCGCGCGTGGCGTCTTCGAAAGTCTGGATCTGGCGCGCGGTGAGGTCGTTGTCGAATTCATCCGACGAGGCGAAATGCGTCATCAGCACGATGTCCGGATCCACGCTGGGCAGCGCGCGCAGGCGCGCGTGCAGTTCGGACGCGCGTTCGGCGGGAAAACCCAGCCGATGCATGCCGGTGTCCAGCTTCAGCCACACGCGCAGGCGCGGGCTCCCGCGATCGGCGGCCAGGATTTCCAGTTGCGACTCGTGATGGATCACCGCGTCCAGGTTCAGCCGGCGCAACTCGGCCAGGTCGTTGGCCGCATCCGGTCCGCTCAGCACCACGATGCGGTTGCGGTGCCCGGCCGCGCGCAGGCGCAGGCCGTCGGCGATGGACGCCACGCCGAAGGCGTCGGCATCGGTCAGTGCGCGCGCGCAGCGTTCGAGTCCGTGGCCGTAGGCGTCGGCCTTTACCACCGCCATCACCTTCGCCTTGCCGCTGAGCGCGCGGATGCGCGCGAGGTTCGCGCGCAAGGCGTCGAGATGAATGGTAGCCACTGCGGAGCGAGCCAAACGGATTACTCCAATCGCCCGACGTACGACTCCGGCGCGTAGTTCTCGAATTTGGTGTACTGGCCGAGGAAAGTGAGCTTGACCGTGTCGATCGGGCCGTTGCGCTGCTTGCCGATGATGATTTCGGCAATGCCTTTGTTGGGAGTTTCCTTGTCGTAAACCTCTTCGCGGTAGATGAAGAGGATCAGGTCCGCGTCCTGCTCGATCGCGCCGGATTCGCGCAGATCGCTCATCACCGGGCGTTTGTCGTTGCGCTGCTCCAGCGCGCGATTCAACTGCGAAAGCGCAATCACCGGCACCTTCAGCTCCTTGGCGAGGGCCTTCAGATTGCGCGATATTTCTGAAATTTCGGTGGCGCGGTTCTCCTTGTTGCCGGGCACCTGCATCAGTTGCAGGTAGTCGATGATGATCATCCCCAGCCCGTGTTCGCGCGCCATGCGCCGCGCGCGCGAACGCAGCTCGCCCGGCGACAGCGCGGGCGTGTCGTCAATGAAGATCCTGGATTCCGACAGCAATGCCGTGGCCTGGGTGACGCGCGGCCAGTCCTCTTCCGCGAGGTCGCCGGTGCGCAGGTGCTGCTGGTTGATCCGTCCCAGCGAAGAAATCAGGCGGAACGCGAGCTGCGAGGCCGACATTTCCATCGAGAAGATCAGCACCGTCTTCTTGGCGCGCAGCGCCGCGCTCTCGGCCAGGTTCAACGCGAACGCCGTCTTGCCCATGGACGGACGCGCCGCGAGGATCACCAGATCCTCGGGTTGCAGGCCTGCGGTCAAGTTATCGAGATCGGAAAAGCCGGTCGGCAGGCCGGTGATCTGGCCGCGGTTGGCGTAACGCTGCTGGAGCAACTGCATCGCATCGCGCAGGGCTTCGCGCATCGGCGCGTACTGCTTGCGGCCGCGCGCGCCGGCCTCCGCGATCTGGAAGACGCGCTGCTCGGCGCTCTCCACGATTTCCGGCGTGGCGCGGCCATCCGGGTTGAAGCCGTCGCCGGCGATCTCCGTGCCGGCCTCGATCAACTGGCGCAGGATGGACTTGTCGCGCACGATGTCGGCATAGGCGGCGATGTTGGCCGCGCTGGGCGTGGCGTTGGCCAGTTCCACCAGGTACGCCGCGCCGCCGACGCTGTCGGACAGGTTGTTGCGTTCGAACCACTCGCCCAGCGTCACCGCATCGCACGGATGCCCGCGCGAGGACAGATCGCCAATGGCGCGGAAGATCAGCTTGTGCTCGCGGCGGTAGAAATCCTCCTCGCGCACGCGATCGGCGACCTTGTCCCAGGCCTCCGGGACCAGCATCAACCCGCCCAGCACCGACTGCTCGGCCTCGATGGAATGCGGCGGCACGCGCAAGGCGTCCACGCGCGCAGGCGGCTTGCGGTCGGGCAGGACGGCCGACATTCTTCATGCACCCCCTCTGATCAGACCGACATAGGATAGGCAGGGTGCAGTCGCATGGATAGAGAACAACAGCGGGGGATTCTTGTGGATTCCTTGTGCATTGTTCCCCGATCCGCGTTGAGGCACACAAACTGTAGGCCATGGATGGCCGTGTCGAAGTGAGCTTCCGGCGCCGTCGCATGACGCCGAGCATCGCAGCGCCAAGCGGGAGC
This sequence comes from Rhodanobacteraceae bacterium, assembly GCA_051961995.1. GTDB lineage: Bacteria > Pseudomonadota > Gammaproteobacteria > Xanthomonadales > Rhodanobacteraceae > 66-474. Next base: position 41,107 of record JBQCCR010000066.1, read on the forward strand.
AAGGCGCGATGTCCGAGCACAAGGACGTGCGAGTTCGCGTCGGCCCGCTTGGCGCGAGAAGCGCAGCGGAAGTCGAGCCCACCGGATGTTGGCGAGACCGTCATGCCCGGCGTCAATGGCTTTGGTTACTTTCCCCGAAAGGAAAGTAACCCGCGCGGTGGGACGGCGCGGAAAAGACATGGATGTCGAACAGCAAAGACACTGGGTCCCGGCTTTCGCCGGGATGACGGTGCAAACAAAAAGGGCGCCTTGCGGCGCCCGTTCGATACACTTGCTGCAAGCACTGCCGCGCATATCCGCGGCAAACGCAATCACTCTTCCGCGATGACCTTGACCTTGACCACGCCCTGCACGTCCGCGTGCAGCGCGATGTGCACTTCGTACTCACCGAGGTTGCGCAGCGGGCCTTCGCCGAGGATCACTTCGCTTTTCTCGAGTTCCAATCCCTGCGCGCTGAAGGCTTCCGCGATTTCGCGCGGGCCGACCGAGCCGTACAGCTTGCCTTCCGCGCTGGCATTGGCCCTGATCGTGGTTTCGGCGCCTTCGAACTTGGCGGCGCGTACCTGGGCGGCGCCCAGCAGCTCGTTGGATTTGGCTTCGTACTCGGCGCGGCGCTTCTCGAACTCCGCGACGTTGGCGGCGGTGGCCGGCACGGCCTTGCCGCGCGGCACCAGGTAATTGCGGCCGTAGCCGGGCTTGACCTTGACCTTGTCGCCAAGGCCGCCCAGGTTCTTCACTTTCTCAAGCAGGATCAGTTCCATCGTTGTCTCCGATTCGTTAGCGCCGGATCACCGACGCAACCGTGTGGTTGTCCGAATTTCGAGTGGGCTGAAAGCTACTGCGCTCGGCATCTTGCGCGCCGGCGGTGCTCGGAATCCTCACGTACTGACGTGTACGCTGCGGTTCCTGCGCTCCGGCGACGCGCAACCTGCCTTCGCTCGCGACGCTTTCAACCCACTCTGTTTGAAGCATCAAACAAAATGGTTGTCGCTGTACGGCAGAAGTGCCAGGAACCGCGCGCGATTCACCGCGTCGGCGAGCTGGCGCTGGTAGCGCGCCTTGGTGCCCGTGATGCGGCTCGGCACGATCTTGCCGGTCTCGGTGATGTACTGGCGCAGGACGTTCAAGTCCTTGTAATCGATCTGCTTCACGCCTTCGGCGGTGAAGCGGCAGAATTTCTTGCGACGGAAGAATTTGGACATGTTCGTGTCTCCGGATTCGATGGGGCTTACGCGGCTTCGTCGCGGTCGTTGCGATCGTCGAAGCCTTCATCATCGCGACGGCGCGGACCCTTCTCGTCCTTGTCCTTGGCCTTCATGATCGGCGAGGGTTCGGTTTCGGCGGCGTCCATCTTCATCACCAGATGGCGCAGCACCGCGTCATTGAAGCGGAAACCGGCGACCAGTTCTTCCAGCGCCTTGGGGCCGCACTCGATGTTCAACATCGCGTAGTGGGCCTTGGCCAGATGCTGGATGGGATAGGCGAGCTGGCGGCGGCCCCAGTCCTCGATGCGATGGACCTTGCCGCCGTCGGCCTCGACCAGCGCCTTGTAGCGCTCGATCATGCCGGGTACCTGCTCGCTCTGGTCCGGATGGACCAGGAACACGACTTCATAATGACGCATTGTGTTTTCCTCTCGGGTATCGCCGCGGATCACTCCGGGCGGGCAGCCTCCCGACCGGCACGCCGGCGGTGAGGCAAGGGTTGCGTTCGCAACGAATCGGGAACGCAAGAGGCGGAATGGTAAAGGAAACCGGGTCAGCCGGCAAGCCGCCGAGGGGCGAGGTCAGGGCCTCCTCACTCGGAGGGAGCCGCCACCGTGAAGCTCTCCCCGCACCCGCATTCGCCGGTCGCGTTGGGATTGTGGAAGACGAACGTCGCGTTCAATCCTTCACGGGCGTAATCGATGCGGGTGCCGTCCACGAACGGCAGCGATCTGGCATCCACCACCACACACACGCCATCCAGTTCGAACACCCGATCATCCTCGGCTACGGAATCGGTCAGATCCACGGTGTAGCCGAAGCCCGAGCAGCCGGTTTTCCGGATGCCGAAACGCACGCCGGCGGCGCCGGGGTGTCTGGCAAGGAAATCGCGCATGCGCGCGGCAGCAACGGGGGTGAGCTCGATGGACATGGTGACGATTGTACTGCGCGTGGGGCGGCGCTTCGCTATCATCGCCGGCTCGCATTGATGTGCGTACGCACGAGCGGAGTTTCAAGATGGCGGGCGACAGGACGATCTCGGTCAAGCAGGCCCTCGCGGGCACCGGCGAAGGCACGGTGGTCACGGTGCGCGGCTGGGTGCGCACGCGGCGCGATTCCAAGGCCGGGTTGTCGTTCGTGAACCTCTCTGACGGCTCCTGCTTCGACGCGCTGCAGATCGTCGCGCCGGCCACGCTGCCGAATTACGAAAGCGAAGTGCAACGCCTGACCGCCGGCGCCGCGATCGCCGCCACCGGCACGCTGGTGCGCTCGCAAGGCAAGGGCCAGGCGTTCGAGATGCAGGCCGACGCAATCGAGGTGCTGGGTTTGGTCGACGATCCGGAGACCTATCCGATCCAGCCGAAGCAGCACTCGCCGGAATTCCTGCGCGAAGTGGCGCACCTGCGCCCGCGCACCAACCTGTTCGGCGCGATCTCGCGCGTCCGCCACACCATGATGACGGCGATCCATCGCCATCTGACGAGCGAAGGCTTCTTCTGGATCAACACGCCGATCATCACCACATCCGATGCCGAAGGCGCGGGCGACATGTTCCGCGTCTCCACGCTGGACCTCGCCAACCTGCCGCGCGACGACAAGGGCGCGATTGATTTCCGCAAGGATTTCTTCGCCCGCGAAACATTCCTCACGGTTTCGGGCCAGCTGAACGTGGAGGCGTATTGCCTCGCGTTGAGCAAGGTGTACACCTTCGGCCCGACCTTCCGGGCCGAGAATTCCAACACGCCGCGGCACCTGGCCGAGTTCTGGATGATCGAGCCGGAAATCGCGTTCGCGGATCTCGCCGCGGATGCCGACTGTGCCGAGAAATTCCTGAAGTCGATCTTCAAGGCGGTGCTGGACGAGCGCGCCGACGACATGGGGTTCTTCGCCGAACGCGTGCAGAAGGATGCGGTCACCCGGCTGGAGAAATTCATCGCCGCGCCGTTCGAGCGCGTTGACTACACCGACGCGATCACGATCCTGAAGAATTCGAAACAGAAGTTCGAGTTCCCGGTCGAATGGGGCGTGGACCTGCAGACCGAGCACGAGCGGTTTCTCGCGGAACAACATATCGGCCGGCCGGTGGTGGTGATGAACTACCCGGAAAAGATCAAGGCGTTCTACATGCGCCTCAACGACGACGAGAGAACGGTCGCGGCGATGGACGTGCTGGCCCCGGGCATCGGCGAAATCATCGGCGGCTCGCAGCGCGAAGAGCGCCTCGACTACCTGGACCGGCGCATGGCACAGTTCGGGCTCGACCCCGCGCATTACCAGTGGTACCGCGATCTGCGCCGCTACGGCACGGTGCCGCACGCCGGTTTCGGGCTGGGCTTCGAGCGGCTGCTGGTCTACGTGTGCGGGCTTTCGAACATCCGCGATGCGATTCCGTATCCGCGCGCGCCGGGGCACGCGGAGTTCTGACCACGCCGTCGCGCTGACGCGGGAATGACGGATGATCGTTCATCGTGAAGCAATGTTGCGGCGTTGCTTCCAGTCCTCGTTGATCCAGCTGGCGCTCGCGCTGCTCGGCGCCTGCGCGCACGCGCCGCTGACCGCATCCGCGCCCCCGCCCTCGCGCGACGACGCACTCAAGCAGTTGCAGGCGGATGCGCCCTGCTGCAAAAGCTGGAGCGAGCTGCCGTTCCATCACACGCTGCCGAACTCGCCGCACGATTTCGTGTTGGAAGCGGACAGCCCGGTCGCCGACCTGGACGGCCAGCGCACGCATTACCTCACCTTTATCCTGCCCGCGTATCGGGCGCCCTATCGCGTGCTGTTCCGCGCGCGCCCTTCCGCGCGCCACCTGGGCTCGAGTTACCTGTTTGCGCCCACGGTCACCTTGCTGGACCCGCAGTTCCAGCCGCTGCGCAGCGAGGATGTGAAGCTGTGCGAATACATCGGCTGGCGGCCCGGCCTGTCCGGCGCGTTCGGCAGTTTCACCGTGGATGACGCGCGCGCGAAATACCTGGTGGTCACCACGTCGGCGGCGCAGTTGAAGGAAAGCACCTACTGGGAACAGTCGCCGACCGGTTTCTCTTCAGCGGTCGCGCAGCCGCCTTCCAGCAGCGGCAGCTTCACCATCCCGCACGGTCCCGATGGCGAGCTGGCGGTCGGCAAGTTGACCCGTTCGTATCGCAGCGCGGTGGCCAACGCGATTTGCGGCCGACCCAAACAAGGCACCTTGCTGCGGTAACTGCGACAATCATCCGATCTTGGCTTGCGGGAGAGCCTGCATGGATCTGGATTTGACCGGTCGCCACGCGCTGGTGTGCGGCGCTTCGCAAGGCATTGGCCGCGCCTGCGCGATCGAACTCGCGCTGCTCGGCGCCGGCGTGACGGTGCTCGCGCGTCGCGAAGAAGCGCTGCGACAACTTGCGGATGCATTGCCGCGCACGCATGCGGCGCAGAAGCACGGGTTCATCGCCGCCGACAGTGGCGACACGGAACACCTGCGGGCGCAGGCCGAGGCACTGGTCGCGGGCGCACCGGTGCATATCCTGATCAACAACTCCGGCGGCCCGCCGCCGGGGGCGGTGCTGGGCGCCCAACCGGATGCCTTCCTGGATGCCTATCGCAAGCACCTGCTCGCCAATCACGTGCTCGCCGAAACGGTGATCCCCGGCATGCGCGGCGACGGTTACGGCCGCATCGTCAACATCATCTCCACTTCGGTGAAGGAGCCGATCCAGGGGCTCGGCGTTTCCAACACCACGCGCTGGGCGGTGGCCAGCTGGGCCAAGACCTTGGCCACCGAATTGGCGCCCTTCGGCATCACCGTCAACAATGTGCTGCCGGGCTCCACGCGCACGCCGCGCATCGAGCAGATCGTGCAGACGCGCGCACAGAAAACCCTTCGCAGCGTGGAGGACGTGCAGCGCGACATGGAAGCGGAAGTGCCGATCCGGCGTTTCGCCGAGCCCGCCGAAATCGCT
>JBQCCR010000067.1:0-15454 GCA_051961995.1 Rhodanobacteraceae bacterium
TCGGCAGACAGTGGCCGCTAGCCGAGGACATTGGATGCGCAGGCCATGGATGGCCGTGTCGAAGTGAGCACCCGTGCTGTCGCGATGCCGCGGCGGCGATGCCGAGCGCGCGCTCCTGCAAAAGCGGATTCCGGATCGCGGGTTCGCTGCACCCGGAATAAAGAGGGTCAGTTCGCGTTCGCACTCGCGGCAGAGTCAACCCCACGCGCTCACAACAATCGCATCAGTTCCGGCCAGATCGGCAGTCGCCGCACGCGCACCGTCGTCGCCGCGAAGATCGCATTCGCCAGCGCGGGCGCCGCGCCCGGCAGTCCCATTTCGTACGCGCCGGTCGGCGCGGCTTGCGAGGGCACCAGGATCACCTGCACCTCGCCGGGCAACTGCGCCATCGTCGCCAGCGGATACTCCTTGAAGCCCTTCTGCACGATCCGGCCATCCTTCACCGTGATCGCGAGATCGAGCGCGGTGGAAAGGCCGTCCAGCGTCGCGCCCACCAGCGATGCGCGCGCACCGAGCGGATTCACCACCCGGCCCAGGTCCGCCGCGACCACCGCTTTGTGCATGACGAGTTTCGAACCCTCCATCGAAACTTCGAGCGCGTGCGCGACATAGCCGCCATAGGTGAAATGGAAGGCGAGGCCCAGCCCGTGTCCGTCGCTGCGCTTCTTCGACCAACCGATCGCGTCGGCTGCGAGTTTCAAGACATACGCGAGGCGTCCGGTATCCAGCACCGGACCACCGTGGCCGCGATACGGCAGTTGCCGCGGCTCGTCCAGCAGAGCCAGCCGCAACTTCAATCCATCCTGTTTGGTCGCGTGTGCGATCTCGTCCAGGAACACCTGCACCGCAAATGCGTTCACGCCGTGGGAACCGGCGCGCCAGTTGCCGCGCGGCAGGGTCGAATCCAGCGCGTACCAGCCCAGTTGCAGGTTGGCGATCAAACCCGCTGGCGGATCGTCCGGATGCACTTCCGACAGCCACAGCCGGTTGGTCTGTTCGCCACGCTCCGCCAGGCGCGAGGTGCTGGCCACGCGCTGGCGCCAACCGGTGAGCTTGTTCTTGCGGTCGAGCGCGGCCTCCAGGTCGATCACCGCGAACGGACGATACGGATCGTGCGCGAGCGAATCGCTCTGCGTCCAAAACAACTTGATCGGTTTCTTGGCCGCCTTCGCCAGCAGCACCGCTTCGGCGATGTGATCGTTGTCCAGGCGCCGCCCGAAGCCGCCGCCCGATCGCGGCAGCGAAATTTCGATCTGCGCCGGCTGCAAACCGGTCAGGCGCCGCACCACGTCCAGTGCGCCGCGCGGGTTCTGCACCGGCGCGACGATTTCCGCGCGATCCGCACTCAGGCGCACCAGGCAGTTCGGCGGTTCCAGTTCGGCATGCGCGACGGTTGCGATGCGATAACGGGCGCTCACCGCGCGATGCGCGAGCTTGCGCGCATGGTCGTAGTCGCCATCGCTGCGCACCGGTGTGGTCGGCGCGCCGCCGAACAGCGTGTCGGCTTGCGCGGCCAGCGCGTCGTCGCCTTGCGCGAGCTGCGCGCCGGCCTGCCACTCGATCTTCAACAGATCGCGTGCGCGCAATGCGATCCATGCATTGTCGGCCAGTACCGCCACACCCGCGGCCAGCGGGCGCGCGCCCAGCGGCAGCGAGGGATCCGGTTTCGGAATCGTCAGGATGTCGGTGACGCCTTCCAGCGCGCGCGCGTCGTCCGCATCCAGTTTGTGCAGCGTGCCGCCCGGCCAGGGACAACGCGCGATCACCGCGACGACCGCGCCGCCGAACCATTGATCAATCGCATACTGCTGGCGACCGGTGACGATGTCGCGCGCATCCACGTCGCCGGCGTCCTGTCCGACCAGCCGGAACGCGTCCGGCTGCTTCAACGGCGGCTGCGAAGAAGGTGGCGGCAGGTTGGATGCAGCCGCAGCAAGATCGCCGTAACCCAGCGTGCGCCCGTCCGGCGCAATCACCTTGCCGAGGCGGGTGCGTAGCCCGCGCACGTCCACATTCCATTGTTGCGCCGCGGCCTGCAGCAGCATCGTGCGCGCCGTGGCGCCGACTGCACGCAGATCGCTCCACGCCGCCGGAATGCCGGTGCTGCCGCGCGCTTCCTGATGGCCGAGCGTCCAGTGCGGTTCGCCGTCGCTGTCGTTCTCCACGCCCAGCGCCATCGGCAGCACGGTCACCCGCGGCCAGTCCGCGTCCAGTTCCTCGGCGATGATGCGTGCCTCGGCGGTGCGGATGCCCTGGCCGATTTCCGGATCGCGCGCGCCGATCACGATCGTGCCATCCGGTTCGATGCGCACGTAGGGATTCAGTTGCAGCACGACCTGGCCGAGCAATTCATCCGGCGTGTCGGCCAGCGCGGCAGCGGGAACGCCGACGATCAGCGCACCGGAAACCGTGCCCAGCACCTTCAAAAAGCGCCGGCGCGAAACGTCGTGCGCGCGGCTCACTTGCGCGTGCCTTTCATCGCGGAAGCTGCGCGATGAATGGCGCGACGCACGCGCGGGTAGCTGCCGCAGCGGCAGAGATTCCTGATTCCGTCAATGTCGGCATCGCCCGGCTCGGGTTTGCGCGCGAGCAGATCGGCTGCAGCCATCAACATGCCCGGCTGGCAGTAGCCGCACAGGATCGCGTCTTCGTCGATCCACGCCTGCTGCAGTGGATGCAGATCACCCTTCGCTTGCGCCAGGCCTTCGACGGTCGTGATCCGCTTGCCCGCGAGCTTCTGCATGGTCAGATGACATGCGCGGGCAAGCTTGCCGTCCACCAGCACGCTGCACGCGCCGCAGCTCACGTCGTCGCAACCGTACTTGCAGCCGGTGAGGCGCAGCACGTCGCGCAAGTACCACAGCAGCGGCATCGCCGGATCGCCGGTGTGCCGGTAGTTCTCGCCGTTGATCTCGACGTCGATGCCGGCGCGGATCGGCTCAGGCGTGATGCCTGGATCGGTTTGAGGAAGGCGGGCCATCGCGGGATTGTATTAGCTACGTCGCGCGTCGCGCGAAGCCGGGATTGTAGGACGGGTCTTGAGCCGCCGCTTTCGTGAATCGTGGAAGATCCGACGGCAGGTTGAAAACCGCCCTACGAATTTGCGCTCCGCCGTTCCAATACGTACCGCCACACGAAATAGACGGGCAACCCGGCGACCGTAATCAACGCGCCCATCCCGGCGTCCCCCGGGTGATCCCATATGGTCACGCCAACGATCCACAGCACCGCGGCCAGGAACACCAGCGGCAGGAACGGATACCACGGCATCCGGAACGCGGGCGCTTCGCCCGAGCGTGCGCGCCGGTACCAGAACACCGTCGCGATCACCGCAGCCATGCCCAGCCAGTCGCCGACGGTGGAGTAGTTCAGCAATTGATCGAAGGTGCCGGTGAGCGCCAGCACGCAGGCCCAGAAGGCGAGCAACAGCAGCGCGACGTTCGGCGAGCGCCAGCGCGGATGCAGCTTGCCGGCGACGCGGAAGAACACGCCATCCCCGCCCATCACCTGGAACACGCGCGCCGCGCCGATCAGCGAGATGTTGCAGAAGCCGAGCGGGGAGATTGCCACGCCGACCGCGATCGCGCGCGCGCCGGCTTCGCCGAACACGTGCCGCATCACGTCCGCCGCCGGCGCCTTGCTGGCGGCCAGTCCGGCGTGGCCGAGCACGGCCAGGTACGCCACGTTGGCCAGCACGTAGCAGGCGGCGACGCCCAGCATGCCGAACACCAGCGCGCGCGGGATGTTCTTCTGCGGTTCGCGCAATTCGCCGGCGATGTCGTTGACGTAGTACCAGCCGCCGTAGGAGAACAGCACCGGCATCAGCGCGCCGCCGAGCGCGAACGGACTGATCGGCGCGGGTGGCGCGGCCGGCGGCGGTGCGCCGCGCGCGAGCAGACCGACCACGATCAGCGCGGAGATCGCGAGCAGCTTCAGTACGGTCAGGATGTTCTGCGCCAGCGAGCCCGCACGGATGCCGAACCAGTTGATGCCGGCGAGGAAAACGATCGTGCCGACCGCGTACGGTCCCGGATTCTTGATGGTGTAGCCCAGTGCGGCGCCCGCGTACTGGACGAACACGGTGGCGACCGCGGCGATCGAGCCGGAGTGGTTCACCGTCAGCAGGTTCCAGCCGTACACGAAGGCGATGACCAGCCCGAACGATTCGCGCAGGTACACGTAACCGCCGCCGGCCTGCGGTCGCCGCGCGCCCAGTTCGGCGTAGCAGAGTGCGCCGATCAGCGCGACCGCACCGCCGATCACCCACGCCAGCAGTTGCTCGGCGCTCGATCCGGTCTGTCGCGCGATCGCCGCGGGCGTCAGGAAGATCCCCGAGCCGATCACGCCGCCGATCACCACCATCGCCGCCGACCACGCGCCCACGCGGCGCACGTAGGTCACGGGGCCGCCGGGTTGTGCGTTCGCGCCGGAGGTTTTGCCGAGATCGGATTGATCGCCGAGAGTGTTCATGAAGGCGCTGCCCGGTTACCGGTGCGCGAGCATGACCGCAATGACGAAGGCTGTCGAGCCTCGCGCATGACCGCCGGCACGTGCCGGCGGCCTTGCAACGCCGGACACTGTGCCGACGAAGGAGGGCGCGCGCTATGCGGAATCGGAATTTGCTTGTTGTCGCCTTGATGATGACGACGCCTGTCGTGAGCGCAGACCCCGCCTTGCCACAGGTGCGGGATCAGATCGTGTCTCTTTCGCAGCAACTGATGGACGCCATGGGCGAAGGCAGGAAAGACGTATGGCAGAACATCGTTGCCGACGACGCACAGGTCGTAGACGAGTTCGGCCGTCGTCAAGGCAAGCGGGACGTGGTGGAAAGCCTGCGCCCATTTCCCAAGGGATTTTCAGGCAGTATCGAAATCCGCGACCCGCGCGTGAATGTTTACGGCGATACCGCCGTGATCGTTTGCGAGGAATACCAACGCGAAACGGTGTTCGGACAGAAATTGGTGGTGCGCTACATTGATACCAACACTTTCGTGCGACGCGCAGGTGCGTGGAAACTGGTGGCCATGGAGGACGTTACCCTGCCCACGGCGCCGCCCAGGCTCGATGTGCCCGGCCTGCATCTCCCGGACTATGCTGGAACTTACCGCTACGGCCCGGGCCGCGCCTGGACTTTCGCCGTGCATGAGGGCACTTTGTCGTACACCACCAAGCCCGGCCGGCCACCCATCGTGGCTGAGCCGATCGCGCGTGATGTGTTCATGGAAGGGCAGGGCAGCGACGAACGGAATCTGCTGATCTTCCGGCGCGACGACTCCGGTCGCGTCACGGCACTGATCGAGCGCCGCAAGTTCAATGACCTCCGGTTGGAGCGGGTGAACGCAGCCGGCTAGATCCGGCCGCGCCCAGGGATTCGTCCCGGTGAAGGAGAGTGGTTCCGCTCACCACCCTCGCGCACTCGCCTCCGATCCACACTTCGCCTTCTTCGTCCACCGCGACTTCGACCACGCCATCGCGGCCGACCTCGCGGCCTTGCGAGGCGCGATAGCGCTTGCCGAATTCCGCGAGTTTTCCGGTTGCATGCAGGTATGCGGCGATCGCCGCGTTGGCGCTGCCGGTGACTGGGTCTTCCGGAATGCCGTCGGCGGGACAGAACGCGCGCACGGCCATCGCGAATCCCGGCTCCCGCGAGCGGCCGAACACGCACACGCCGACCGCGCCGAGCCGCATGGTCAACGCGGCGACCGCAGCCATGTCCGTATGCAACGTGCGCACGGCGGATTCTTCACCCAGATCGGTCACGATCCACCACGGCCCGTTGCAGACGTTGCGCGCGGCGCGTACTCCGGCGCCCAGTGCCTGGCGCAGGTTCGATGCGAGCGATGAATCCTCGTCGGCGAGTTTGGCTGAAGGCGCGCGCAGGTGGATGCGGCGTGCCGCGCCTTCGCCTTCCACGCGCACCGGCAGCAGGCCGGCCGCACATTCCTGCACCAGCTCGCGCTTGCCCGCATCCACCAGGCCCGATTCGATTGCCACGAATGCGCTGCCGACGCTCGGATGCCCGGCGAACGGCAGTTCGTTGCGCGGTGTGAAAATGCGCACGCGGTAATCCGCACCGGGTTGCGTGGGCGGCAGCAGGAACGTGGTTTCCGAAAGATTCGTCCATGCGGCAAAGCGCTGCATCGTTGCGGCATCCAGGCCCCCGGCATCCACCACGACCGCCAGCGGATTGCCAGACAGCGGGTTGGCGGTGAACACGTCAATCACGGCGTAGCGGCGGGACATGGGAATTCCTTGCAAAACGCGGGCGCGGTGCGGGCGCGCCCAGGACAATCGACCATTTCCGAAGATAGCCGATTGCGTTTCCCGATGCGTCACGCAAAACTGACGCGCCTTGCTTCCGGGAATATCCTGCGAACCCTCCGTGATCGACTCCGCTTCCGCGCCGCTGCCGCCTGACGCGCCCTGGATCGTGCTGAAGTTCGGCGGCACCAGCGTGGCCACCGCCGAGCGCTGGCGCACGATCCTTGAGCTCGCCGCGTCGCGCCGCGCGGAAGGCGCGCGCGTGCTGTTAGTGGTATCGGCGTTGTCGGGCGTGACCGATGCCCTCAAGGCGCTATGTGCGTGCGCGCCGCATGAACGCGCGACTGCGCTGCACGCTCTGCATGAAAAGCACCGCGCGTTGGTGGCGCAGATGCAGTTGGCCGAAGTCGAGGCGATGGAACGGTGGCTGGCTTCATTGTCTTCACTCGTGAAGGCCGCCGAGGAGAGCTATCACTGGCAAGCCTTGGTGCAGGCGCATGGCGAGTTGCTCTCCAGTTCGCTTGGCGCCGCGTTTTTGAACGCCAATGGATTGCGGGTGGAGTGGATGGATTCGCGCGAGGCGCTGCTGGCGCGCGACGTGCCGTTCATCAACGAGCGCTCGCGCGTGCTGTCGGCGCAGGTGGAAGCCAATCCGGACCCGGCCTTCGCCGTCTTGCTCGCCGCGCGCGGCGAGATATTCATTGCGCCGGGATTCATGGCCATGGACCCGGACGGCAAGACGGTCTTGCTCGGGCGAGGCGGTACCGACACCTCGGCGGCGTACTTCGGCGCGCTGCTGCGTGCGTCGCGCGTGGAGATCTGGACGGACGTGGCCGGCATGTTCACCGCCGATCCGCGCCGGGTGCCGAACGCGCGCCTGCTGCGGCGACTGGATTACGAGGAAGCGCAGGAGATCGCGACCACCGGCGCCAAGGTGCTGCATCCGCGTTGCCTGTCGCCATGCCGGCGCACGCGCGTACCGCTGCTGATCAAGGACACCCAGCGTCCGCAACTCGAAGGCACGGTGATCGGTCCGCAGTTGCCGGAAGAAGCGCCGAGCATCAAGGCGATCAGCTCGCGGCGCGGCATCACGCTGGTCTCGATGGAAACCGTCGGCATGTGGCAGCAGGTCGGTTTCCTCGCCGACGTGTTTGCGCTGTTCAAACAGCATGGCTTGTCCGTTGACCTGATCGGTTCGGCGGAAACCAACGTCACCGTGTCGCTGGATCCCACCGAGAATCTGCTGGATTCGGATGCAGTCGCCGCGCTCGCCGCGGATCTGCAGAAGATCTGCCGGGTCAAGGTGATCGCGCCGTGCGTGGCGGTGACACTGGTCGGCCGCGGCATGCGCTCCATGCTGCACCGGCTCTCCCCGGTGCTCGCCGAGTTCGGCCGCGAGCGCGTGCACCTGATTTCGCAGTCGTCCAACAACTTGAACCTCACCTTCGTCGCCGACGAGGCGATGCTGGACGGCCTGCTGCCGCGCCTGCACGAATTGCTGATCCGCGCCGGCGCGCTGCGCACTGACGATGCCGCGCTGTTCGGGCCGAGCTGGCAGACGCTGTACGGCAAGAGTGCGGTCGCGGTGCGCGGGCCGTGGTGGAAGAAGGAGCGCGCGCGGCTGATCGAACTCGCGCAGCAGGCTTCACCGCGCTACATCTATCACTTGCCCACGATTCGACAGCGCGCGTGCGCCTTGCGCGCGCTGTCCTCCATTGATCGTGTGTACTACGCGATGAAAGCCAATGCGCACCCTGCAATCCTGCGCGCGATCGCGGACGCGGGCATCGGTTTCGAATGCGTGTCACCGGGCGAACTCGACGCAGTGGAGGCGATCCGCGAAGCCGGCGCTTCGCCGCGCCTGTTCACGCCCAACTTTGCGCCGCGCACCGATTACGCGTATGCGCACCAGCACGGCGTGCCGACCACGCTGGATGCACTGCATCCGTTGCAGCAGTGGCCGGAGCTGTTCGCGAATCGAGAAATCATGCTGCGCGTGGATCTGGGCCGCGGGCTCGGGCACCACGACAAGGTGCGTACGGGTGGGGCGACCAGCAAGTTCGGACTGCCGCTGGATCAGCTCGACGCGTTCGTGACGCTTGCGGCGAAGAATCGCACGCGCGTCGTCGGCCTGCACGCCCATCTGGGCTCCGGCATTCTGGAGGCAAGGCACTGGGCCGAGGTGTACGGACAACTTGCAAGCCTTGCAGAAAAAATCGGCAGCGTGGCGTATCTCAATCTCGGCGGGGGCCTAGGCGTGCCTTCGCATCCGGGCGAGGCGGAACTCGATCTCGATGCGCTGGATGCGCGCTTGAACGAGGTGCGCCAGGCCTATCCGCAGTATCGCCTGTGGCTGGAACCGGGTCGCTGGCTGGTTGCGGATGCCGGCGTGCTGCTGTCACGCGCGACCCAGGTGAAGCGCAAGGGTGCGCTGAATTACCTCGGCTGCGATGCCGGCATGCACGCGCTGATCCGGCCGGCGCTGTACGACGCCTGGCACGAGATCGTGAATCTGTCGCGGTTCGATGCGGCCGCAACGACCTTGTACCAGGTGGTCGGCCCGATCTGCGAATCCGGCGACGTGCTCGGCGCCGATCGCCGCCTGCCGGAAACAGTGGAAGGCGACGTGCTGCTGATCGCGCAGACGGGCGCTTACGGTGAATCCATGTCCTCGCATTACAACTTGCGACCACTCGCTGAAACGATGGTGATCGAATGAACCCGCTCGCCGATCCCCGCCAGGCGCAGACCTTCCGCTTCGTCCGTTGCGGTTATGCAAACGGCGTCGCGGAACTGGTGTACGCGTTCGATGAGGGTACGGAGCTGATCGAACGGGTGCGCTTTCCGGATGCGCCGGTGTTGCCGGACGCGCGCGCAGAGGCGTTCGATGCCGCGCTGCGGCTGCTGCATCTGGTCGCGGGCGTGAGCTATTACAAGGCCGGCGTGCCGGCGCAGATCGTGATCGAGAACGGCGCGCTGGACGCAAGCTCCGCCGCGCTGATGGATGCGTTGTACCTGCACGGGCTCGCGGAATTCGCGTACCGCAACGGCCTGGACCTGCGCGGGCGGATCCGATTTCCCCGCGATGGCGTGCGGGCATCCGGACCGGACGATCAACCCCCATCGTCGTCGGCCCGGCGCAAGCCGGGATCCAATGATTTTTCCATAGGATTGCTCCGCCGCATCCTCATCCCCATCGGGGGCGGCAAGGATTCGCTGGTGGTGGTCGAAGCCTTGAAGGCGAGTGGCGCCAGCGCGACGGCGGCGTGGGTCGGCAATTCCCCGCTGATCGCGGCGGTGGCCGCGCGCACCGGCTTGCCGATGTTGAACATCGCGCGCGAACTCTCGCCCGTGTTGTTCGAGTACAACCGGCTGGGCGCGTACAACGGCCACATCCCGGTCACCGCGATCAACTCGGCGATTCTGGTTTGCGCGGCGATGCTGTACGGTTTCGATTCGGTCGCATTCGCCAACGAGCGCTCGGCATCCAGCGCGACGCTTGAATACGAAGGCCAGCAGGTGAACCACCAGTGGAGCAAGGGCTGGGCGTTCGAGCGCGCGTTTGCCGCCCACGTGCACTCGCACGTCGCCGCCGATCTGGATTACTTCTCGTTGCTGCGGCCGTTTTCGGAATTGGCGGTGACACGCGCGTTCGCCAGGCTCGGCGGCGCATACTTCGATGCCTTCTCCAGTTGCAATCGCAATTTCCGCATCCTAGGACCGAAGCCGGCCGATCGCTGGTGCGGACAATGTCCAAAATGCCATTTCGTGTTCCTCGCGCTGGCACCGTTCCTGCCCAAGCCGCGTTTGCTGAAGATCTTCGGCCGCAACCTGCTGGACGATGAAACGCAGGCAAGCGGATTCGATGCATCGATCGAGTACCACGATCACAAGCCGTTCGAATGCGTGGGCGAAGCCAGCGAGGCGCGTGCGGCATTCGCGGCGCTCGGCGCAAGGCCTGAGTGGCGCGAGGATGCGCTGGTCGCGCGCTTCCGCGAGGAGATTGCGCCGCAACTGGATGCGCGTTCGCTGCAAGTGGAGCCATGGCTGCAGGCGAGCGACGAACACGGCGTGCCGGCTCGCTTCCATGGAGCGCTCGATGCGATTCGCGGAGCTTGAATCGCGCGAGGTGGCGATTTGGGGCTTCGGCCGTGAAGGCCACGCCACGCTGGCGGCGTTGCGCAAGCGGTTTCCCGACAAGCCCTTGACGCTCCATTGCAGACATGAGGAGGCCGAAGCCGCACGCGCGCTGATCGGCACGAACGTGCGTATTGGCGAGCGCGCGCCGGAGGCCGACACGCTGGCCTCGCACGAGGTCGTGATCAAGTCGCCCGGCATCAGCGCGTACAGGCCCGAAATCATCGAAGCACAAAAGCGCGGCACCTGCTTCACGTCCGGCACCGCATTGTGGTTTGCGGAAAATCCGGACGCGCGCGTCGTTGCCGTCACCGGCACCAAGGGCAAGAGCACCACCACGGCAATGATCGCGCACTGCGCGCGCGCGCTGGGTCTCCGCACCGCGCTCGCGGGGAATATCGGCATGCCGCTGCTGGAACTGGACGAGCAACGCGCCGACCTGTGGGCGATCGAACTGTCGAGTTTCCAGACCGGCGAGGCCGGGCCGCTGGAGCTGGGCGTGGTGGTCAGTCTTGAGGAGGAGCACCTGGACTGGCACGGCACGCGCGAACGCTACATCGCCGACAAGCTGAAGCTCGCGGACGTGTCGCGCACCCTGCTGGTGAACGGGCAGGTGCCGCTGCTGATGCGGCACACCGCCGGGCATCCGCATCGCATGACGTTCGGAGACGCGGAGGGCTGGCATGTGTCCGACGATGCGATCAAGCGAGGCGAAGCGCCGATCCTCGAAGTCGGCACATTGCCGGTGCCCGGCGCACACAACGCGGTCAATGCGTGCGCCGCCCTCGCGGTGATCGACGCGCTCGGCTTCGACGCGCGCGCTGCCGCACAGGCTTTGCGCAGATTCAAACCGCTGCCGCATCGCTTGCAGAAACTCGGCGCGCGTGACGATGTGGAATGGATTGACGATTCGATCGCGACCACGCCGGCCGCCGCACTGGCTGCGTTGCGGAGTCTGCCCGGGCGCGCGGTGACCTTGATCCTCGGCGGTTTCGACCGCGGACTGGACTGGAGCGGCTTCGCGCGTGAACTCGCCGCGCATCCGCCGCACGCACTGGTCGTGCAGGGCGCGAGTGCGTCGCGGATCGCGGAAGCGTTGCGTGCGTCCAAAGTCGGATGCAGGGTCGCACGCTGCGAAGACCTGCCGGATGCGGTCACTCGCGCAAAAGAGCTGACGGCCGCGGGTGGCGTGGTACTGCTGTCACCCGGAGCGCCGAGCTTCGACCAGTTCCGCGATTACGCGCAACGCGGGCGCGCGTTCGCGGCACTCGCGGGCTTCGATGCCGCGGCGCTGGGAGAAATCGAAGGGTTGGGGATTACCTGAATCGGAATGGCCATCCTTGGCCAGATGTTCCGTTTGTGCATCGGCGGACCGATGCGGAATGTCGTGATCAGCGCTTGGCCGTGGCCGGCTGCTGCAAGGTATAGCCGGACACGCGCCAGACCTTGTCGGTGTCGTAGTGATAGGACACCAGCTCACGGATCGGCGCCTTCTCGCTGCTGAAGCGGGTCGCGAACACCACGTTGATGTAGTCGCCGGCCGGCAGTTTCTGCTCGCCCTTGGACACGCTGTGGGTCACCGCGGCCAGCTTGCGCGAAACGAGCTTGCCTGCATTGTCGCGCTGCTTGCTCACGCCGGAGACGAAATCGTTGCGCGAGATGCTCTGCTTGGCCACGCTGGACGCCTGATCCCAGACATCGCCGGCCTTGCCCTGGTCGATCAGGTTCGTGATCGCCTCGGCATTGGCGGCCATGGACTGGCGGAATTTCATGATCGCCTGCTGCTGTTCCGGGGTCAGCTTTTGCTGGGCCGGTTGTGCAGCCGTGGTGGCCGGGGCTTTGGCCGGCTGTTGGGCAAAGGCTGCCGGGGTGATCGCCAGCAGCAGCGCGGCCGGCAGGATGAGACGCTTCAACATCTGGATTCTCCCTGGAGGTACATGGATTGCGGGATGCGCAACGTATCACGCGCATGGGTGGAATGCAGCACCGGTTCCTGAATGGATGGAACCGGCGCCAGGCAGTTTGCAAAGCGTTACCAGATCTTCACCCGATCCTTCGGCGCCAGGTAAAGTTTCTGGCCCGGCTTCACGTCGTAGGCGTCGTACCACGCATCAATGTTGCGCACCGTTTCGGCGCGGAAGGGTGCCGGGGCGTGCACGTCCACGGAAAGCTGCTGACGCAGCGCGGCGTCGCGGGTCTTGGAGCGCCACGCCTGACCGAAGGCGAGGAAGAAGCGCTGGTCGCCGGTCAACTCGTCTCCCGTTGCCGCCGGCTGGCCGTTCAGCGACAGGTGATAGGCACGATAGGCTGCGGTGAGGCCGGAAACATCCGCGATGTTTTCGCCCAGCGTCTGCTTGCCATTGACGTGCAGGCCCGGCAGCGCCTCGTATTGGTCGTACTGCCTGGCCAGTTTCGTGGTCGCCTGCTCGAAATGCGCGAAGTCTGCTTTCGTCCACCAGTTCACCAGCCGGCCCTGTGCGTCGAAATCGGCGCCGGTGTTGTCGAAGCTGTGGCTGATCTCGTGACCGATGACTGCACCGATCGCGCCGTAGTTGGCGGCTGGGTCGGCTTTCGGATCGAAGAACGGCGGCTCGAGGATCGCGGCCGGGACGTTCAATGCGTTCTGCAGCGGCAGGTTCACCGCGTTCACGGTCTGCGGCGTCATCCACCACTCGCCCTTGTCAATCGGCTGGCCGATCTTGGCCTTCTGGTGTTCGTATTCGAATTTCACCGCGCGCAGATGGTTGCCGAGCGCGTCATCCGGCTTGATCTCCAGTGACGCGTAATCGCGCCAATGTTCCGGGTAGCCCACGCTCACGCGCAGGGTCTTCAGTTTTTCCTTGGCTTTTTCCCGGGTGGCGGGAGACATCCAGTCGAGCTTGTCTATGCCCTGATCGAACGCGGTCAGCAGGTTCTTGACCATCGCTTCCGCCGCGGCCTTGCTCGAAGCCGGGAAATATTTCTTCACGTAGATCTGCCCGACCGCATCGCCGAGATCGTCGCTGGTGGCCGACACCGCGCGCTTCCAGCGCTCACGCTGCTGTGGCGTACCGGTGAGCGTCTTGCCGTGGAAATCGAAATGCAAATCGGCGAACTTCTTCGGCAGCAGCGTTGCGTTGGCATCCAGCGTGTGGAAGATCAGCAGGTCTTTCCAGGATTCCAGCGGCTGGTTGCCGACCAGCGCCGACAGGCCGGTGAATGCCGAAGGCTGCCACACGTCGAACTGCTTCGTGCCGCCCAGGCCCGCGGCGTCGAAGAAGGTCGTCCAGTCCAGGCCCGGTGCTTTCTTCGAAAAATCCGAGGCCGTCCACAGATTGTTGGCCTTGTGCACGTCCTCGCTTTCGACGAGGCTTTCCTGCGCCCTGGCGATTTTCGTTTCCAGATCGAACACGGCCTGCGCCTTGTGCCCGGCGTCGCTCACGCCGGCCTGTTTCAGCAGCGCCGCGATGTAGGTTTTGTACGCGGCGCGGTCGGCGACCATGTGCGGATCGGTGGAGATGTAGTAATCGCGGCTGGGCATCCCGAGACCACCCTGCAGCAGATATGGAATCTGCAGCGATTCCTCTTCCAGTCCCTTGGTGACGAACAGGCCGAACAGATGTTCGGTGTGGAAGTTGGTGGCGTTGACCGGGTCCACGTCCGCGCGCATGCGGCTGCCCAGCACGTGCGCGAGATCCTTGCGCGAGACGATGCCGTTGATCGCATCGAGTTCGTCTTTCAGCGGCGTCAGGCCGCGCCGTTCGATGGTGGCTTCGTCCATGTAGGCCTTGTAGTAATCGGCGATCCTGGCTTGATCGCTGCCGGTCGCCGGATTGGAAGCGCCCGCGTCCTTGATCAGCTCGGCGGTGCGCGCTTCGGCTTTCTTGAAGACCTCCAGGAAGGCGCCGGTGCTGGAGAGATCCGGCGGGATGGCCGCGGTTTTCAGCCACGCGCCGTTGGCATATTCGAAGAAGTTGTCGCCCGGCTTGACAGAATGATCCATGTAGGCGAGGTCGGGCATGGCCACCGTGCTGGCCGGCGCCGGCGCGGCACGACTCGTTGCACTCGCGGCGGGCGTGGCGCTGGAGGAAGCGCTTTGCGCCGCGGCCTTGGCGGAAAGATCGGTTGGCTGATCCAGCGAGGATGAGCACGCACTGCACGCGCAGGCGATCGCGGCGGCAAGCATCCAGTTCAGACGGGGCATGGCGGCATTCCCTTGTGACGAAACCTGAGATGATGCACCAACTCGGGTCCGGTTGCAGGGTGCCGGTTGTCGATGTCGGTTGCCGGAAAGGGCGGTATGCGAGACTCTCCAGCCGCCAGCAACCCGCAACCCGCCCCATGCCAGCGATACCTTCGATCAAAGTCTGGGACCTGCCCACCCGCATCTTCCACTGGCTGCTCGCGATCCTGATCCTGCTGCAATACGGTACGGCCGAGTGGCACTGGCTCAGCATGCAGTGGCACGTCTGGTTCGGTTACACCACGCTGGCGCTGCTGCTGTTCCGCGTGACGTGGGGGTTCGTCGGATCGCAGACTTCGCGCTTTGCCGATTTCGTGCGCGGGCCGCGCCGTGCGCTGGCCTATGCGCGCGGCCTGATCGCCAACCAGGCCGGCTTCGACATCGGGCACAAGCCCGGTCATAACCCCGGTCATAACCCCGGCCATAATCCTTTGGGCGGCTGGTCGGTGCTGGCGATGCTGGCCTGCCTGCTGGTGCAGACGATCACCGGATTGTTCAGCAGCAATCACCGCCACAGCGAATTCGGGCCGTGGGCTGCGCGCATCCCGGAACAGTGGGTGCGGCGATTGACCGAAATCCATCAGATCAACCAGAACGTGCTGCTGATCCTGATCGGGATCCACATCGCGGTGGTGCTCGGTTACTGGATCGGCAAGGAGGAAAACCTGGTCGGGCCGATGCTGCACGGGCGCAAGCCGCTCGCGCCCATGGCGCCGTTGCGCTTCGTTTCACTGCAACGGGCGCTCGGAATCGCCGCGCTGGCCGGGTTCGTGGTCTGGGTGGTCGTGATGACGGCGGGGATTGGCTAGGCAGGAGCGCGCCTGCGCGCGACAG
>JBQCCR010000068.1:0-33816 GCA_051961995.1 Rhodanobacteraceae bacterium
CCAGATGGGCGGCTGGCAGGCGTGGGAAAAGATCCTGGCCGAAAAGACCGATCCCGCCACGATCGTGGACGAGCTGAAGAAAAGCTCGCTGCGCGGGCGCGGCGGCGCGGGCTTCCCGACCGGGATGAAATGGTCGTTCATGCCGCGCACCTCACCGGGCCAGAAGTACATCCTGTGCAACTCGGACGAATCCGAACCGGGCACCTGCAAGGATCGCGACATTTTGAGATTCAATCCGCACGCGGTGCTGGAAGGCATGGCGATCGCCTGCTACGCCACCGGTTCCACGGTTGCATACAACTATCTGCGCGGCGAATTCCACCACGAGCCGTTCGAGCATATCGAAGAAGCGCTACACGAAGCGGAAGCGGCGGGCCTGCTGGGCACCAACATCCGCGGCACCGGCATCGACGTCACCATCCACAACGCGCTGGGCGCGGGCGCCTACATCTGCGGCGAGGAAACCGCGCTGATGGAATCGCTGGAAGGCAAGAAGGGCTGGCCGCGCTACAAGCCCCCGTTTCCCGCCAACTTCGGCCTGTACGGCCGGCCCAGCACCATCAACAACACCGAAACCTACGCGTCGGTACCAGCGATCCTGCGCCACGGTGCCGACTGGTTCCTGAATCTCGGCAAGCCCAACAACGGCGGCCCGAAGATCTTTTCCGTCACCGGCCACGTCAACAGGCCGGGCAATTACGAGATCCGCCTGGGCACGCCGTTTTCCGAATTGCTGGAGATGGCAGGCGGCGTGCGCAACGGCCACAAGCTGAAGGCCGTGATTCCCGGCGGCTCGTCCATGAAGGTGCTGCCGGGCGAGGTGATGATGGGCCTCACCATGGATTACGACGCGATCCAGAAAGCAGGCTCCGGCCTGGGCTCGGGCGCGGTGATCGTAATGGACGAAACCACCTGCATGGTGCGCGCGTGCGAACGCATCGCGCGGTTCTATCACGCGGAATCGTGCGGCCAGTGCACGCCGTGCCGTGAAGGCACCGGCTGGATGCATCGCGTGCTGCAACGCATCGTCGCGGGCAAGGGGACCGACGAAGACCTGCATCGTTTGAAGGCAGTCGCCGGACAAATCGAAGGCCACACTATCTGTGCCTTCGGCGAAGCCGCGGCATGGCCGGTGCAGGGTTTCCTGCGCCATTACTGGAACGAGTTCGAATACTACGTGCAGAACGGACGCTCGATGGTTGATGGAAAGTTGGGGGTCGCGGCATGAGCGCGCAACCAAAAGAAAACACCGCGCCCGATCTGGTCGAGATCGAGATTGACGGCAAGCCTTTGCGCGCGCCGAAGGGCGCGATGATCATCCAGGCCGCGGACGCGGCCGGAATTCCGGTTCCGCGCTTCTGCTACCACAAGAAACTGGCGGTGGCGGCGAACTGCCGGCAGTGCATGGTCGAAGTGGAGATGGGCGGCAAGCGCGTGCCCAAGCCGCAGGTCGCCTGCGCCACGCCGGTGGCGCCCGGCATGAAGGTGTTCACGCGTTCGCCCAACGCGGTCAAGTGGCAGCGCAACACGATGGAGTTCCTGCTGATCAACCACCCGCTGGATTGCCCGATCTGCGACCAGGGCGGCGAATGCGAGCTGCAGGACATTTCGCTGGGTTACGGCCGTTCGGTGTCGCGCTTCACCGAGCGCAAGCGCAGCGTGGCCGACGAAGACGTCGGACCGCTGGTTGCGACCGAGATGACGCGCTGCATCCATTGCACACGGTGCGTGCGTTTCCTCGGCGAGGTCGCCGGCACCTACGAGTTCGGCGACATGGACCGCGGCGACCGCCACGTGATCGGCACCTACATCGGGCGCTCGGTCGAATCGGAACTGTCGGGCAACATCATTGACGTCTGCCCGGTCGGCGCGCTCACCAACAAGCCTTTCAGTTTCCGCGCACGCGCCTGGGAACTGATCGCGCGGCCGTCCGTCGGTTATCACGATGCGCTCGGTTCCAACCTCTGGCTGCACACGCGCGTAGGCAAGGTGCTGCGCACCGTGCCGCGCGACAACGAAACGGTCAACGAGTGCTGGTTGTCCGATCGCGACCGCTACAGTTGCGAAGGACTGAACGCGCCCGACCGCGCGAGCAGGCCCGCAATCAAGCGCGACGGCGAATGGCAGATTGTCGAGTGGAACGATGCGCTGGCGTTCGTCGCCGAAAAATTGAAAACGCTGAAAGGCGAGCACCTCGGCGCGCTCGTGCATCCGGCCACGTCCTGCGAGGAAGGCGCGCTGCTCGCGCGCATCATGCAGACGCTCGGCAGCCCCAACCTCGATCACCGCCTGCGTACGCTGGATTTTGCCGACAGGCATGCCGCTGCGCCGTTCGAACTGCCGTACGCGCAACTGCAGCATGTCAATGCTGCGCTGCTGATCGGCTGCGATGCGCGGCGCGAAGTGCCGTTGCTGAATCACCGGTTGCGCCAGGCGACCAAGCACGGCGCGAAGGTGTTCGCGCTCAATCCGGCGCACTTCGATGGCAATTACCCGCTGGCCGGCGAAACCGTGGTGGCGCCGCAGCGCCTGCTGGAGGCGCTGCTGCTGCTGGCCAGGGCGGCCGGCGTGCAAAGTGGGGATCGTCAGCTCGCGGACGCGCTCACCGCCGCGCCGGATGACGAGCACGCGCGGGCCATGGCTGACGCGCTGAAGAACGGCGCGAGCTCCGTGCTGGTGTTCGGCCTTGCCGCCGCGCAGCATCCGCAGGCTTCGCTGTTGCGCGCACTGGCGCGCATGGTCGCGCAGGCAACCGGTGCGGCGTTCAACGAAATTCCCGACGGCGCCAATACGGTCGGTCTGGCGCAGATCGGCGTGTTGCCGGGTGAGGGCGGGCTGGACGCGCGCGCGATGCTGGAGCAGCCGCGCAAGGCTTACATCCTTTATGGTGTCGAGCCGCCGTACGACTTCGCCGATGGCGCGCAGGCGATGCGCGCGCTGCGCGAAGCGGAATGCGTGATCGCGTTCTCCGCCTACGCGAGCGATGCGCTGCGCGAAGTGGCCGACGTGATCCTGCCGATCGGCCTGCTGCCGGAGATCGATGCGACGGTGGTCAATCTGGACGGCAGGGCCCAGACGTGCAGCGCCGGCGCGACCATGCCGCCCGATGCGCGTGCAGGCTGGCGCGTATTGCGCGCGCTGGGCGGCGCGCTGCAAGTGCCGGGTTTCGATTTCACCGACATCGCGCAGGTACGATCGCTGTTCCTTTCTCCGCTTGCGGGTGAAGGTGTCGAAGGCGGAGTGGGGACAACCCACGCCGAGCCCTCGCCGCGCGGCGCGGATGCGGACTGGGAGCCGTTCAGCGCCAGGCTGCCGGCTGGTGTGCGCGTGCATGCGCCACCGGACGCGGCGCAGACGCTGGGCGATTTCCAGCGACATCCGCTTGGTACGCCTGCTCCGGATGTGCACGCGCCCCGGTTCGGCAGTGCGCAACTGGTGCGGCTCGCCACAGTGCCGATCTACCGCACGGACGCGGTGGTGCGCCGCTCGGCGCCATTGCAGGCGCATCCGTTGAATCGCGCCCCCGCGCTGCGTCTGCACGCAGAAGACGCGGCCGCATTGCAGTTGCACGAGGGTGATCAGGCCAGGGTCAACGGCGTGGTGCTGCCGGTGCTGTGCGACGCCGCCGTCCCGAAGGGCTGCGCATGGGTCGAGGCCGCGCATGAATCCACCGCGCTGCTGCCGCCGTACGGGTCGAGCTTGAGCATCGAGAAGGCGGCCGCCGCATGAACGACCTCCTGAATCTCGGCATTACCCTCGCGAAGATCTTGGTCATCGCGGTGCCGCTGATCATCGCGGTGGCGATGTACGTGTGGTGGGAGCGCAAGGTGATCGGCTGGATGCACGTGCGCATCGGGCCGAACAAGATCGGCCCGTTCGGCTTGCTGCAAGCTTTCGCCGACGTATTCAAGCTGCTGTTGAAGGAAGTCATTTCGCCGACGAATGCCAACCGCTTCCTGTTTTTCCTGGCGCCGTTGCTGGCAGTGATCCCGGCCTTTGCGGTGTGGGCGATCATTCCGTTCGACCAGCAGGTGGTGCTGGCGAACGTCAACGCCGGTTTGCTGTTCCTGCTGGCGATGACGAGCCTGGGCGTGTACGGCATCATCCTCGCCGGCTGGGCGTCCAACTCGCGTTACGCACTGCTCGGCGCCATGCGTTCGGCCGCGCAGGTGATCTCCTACGAGATCGCGATGGGCATGGCGCTGGTGTGCGTGCTGATCCTGTCCGGCAGCCTGAATCTCACCGCCATCGTGGATGCGCAGGCCGGACCGAAGGGCATCCTCGAATGGTTCTGGCTGCCGCTGCTGCCGATGTTCCTGGTGTATTTCATTTCGGGAGTCGCGGAAACCAACCGTGCGCCGTTCGACGTGGCCGAAGGCGAATCGGAAATCGTCGCCGGTTTCCATGTCGAGTATTCGGGTTCGGCGTTCGCGATCTTCTTCCTCGCCGAATACGCCAACATGATCCTGGTGTCGTTCCTGGCGCCGATCCTGTTCCTCGGCGGCTGGCTGAGTCCTTTCCCGCAGGCGTGGGGCGCGATCGGCGCGCCCGGATGGTGGTGGCTGATCATCAAGGCGTTCGTGTTCGCGACCGCGTTCCTGTGGTTTCGCGCCACTTTCCCGCGCTACCGCTACGACCAGATCATGCGACTGGGCTGGAAGGTCTTCATCCCGATCTCGATCGTCTGGATTTTCGCGGCGGGGTTGTTCAAGTACTTCAACATCGTGACGATCGGGCACTGACGCATGAATCGGGTCACCAACTATTTCAAGAGCCTGCTCCTGCTGGAACTGTTCGCGGGCTTGTGGCTGACGCTCAAGTACCTGTTCAAGCCCAAGTACACGATGCATTTCCCGATGGAGAAGATCCCGCGCTCCAACCGGTTCCGCGGGCTGCACGCGTTGCGCCGCTACCCCAATGGCGAGGAGCGCTGCATCGCATGCAAGCTGTGCGAAGCGGTGTGCCCGGCACTGGCGATCACGATCGATTCCGGCCCGCGCGCCTCTGACGGCCAGCGCCGCACGACGCGCTATGACATTGATCTGTTCAAGTGCATCTTCTGCGGCTTCTGCGAGGAGAGCTGCCCGGTCGATTCGATCGTGGAGACCGACATCCTCGAATACCACTTCGAGCAACGCGGGCAGAACGTGATCACCAAACCACAACTGCTGGCGATCGGCGACCGCTTCGAGGCGCGGATCGCCGCGGCCCGCGCCCAGGATGCGGCCTACCGATGAACGCCACCCACGCCACCTTCCAGTTCGTCTGTTTCTGGGCCTTCGCGCTGGTCGCGACGGGCTCCGCGCTCGCCGTGATCTCGCTGAAGAACTCGGTGCACGCGGTGCTGTCGCTGGTGCTGACCTTCTTTTCGACGGCCTGCATCTGGCTTCTGCTGCAGGCCGAGTTCCTCGGCATCGCGCTCGTCGTCGTCTATGTGGGCGCAGTGATGGTGCTGTTCCTGTTCGTGGTGATGATGCTGGACCTGAAGCTGGAACCGATGCGCGAGGGCTTCATCAAGTACCTGCCGGTCGGCATCGTGGTTGCGGGCATCATGCTGGCCGAGATGCTGGGCATCATCGGCGTGCGTTCGATGAACGTGCTGCCGGGGCCGGATCCGGCCGGAGTGTCCAACACCGAATGGCTGGGCCATGCGCTGTTCACGCGCTTCCTGCTGCCGTTCGAGATCGCCGCGGTGATCCTGACCGTGGGCCTGGTCGCGGCGGTGGTGCTGGCCGCGCGCGAGCGCACCGACAAGAAATACCAGAACCCCTCGCGACAGGTCGCGGTGCGTGCGTCCGAGCGCGTGCGCATCGTCAAGATGCGCGCGGAACCCGATGCTTCCACGCCGACACGTGAGACGCCGCCATGATGATCCCGCTCGCCTATTACATCGTGTTCGGGACGGTGCTGTTCTGCATCGCGATCGCCGGCTTCTTCATCAACCGCAAGAACGTAATCGTGCTGCTGATGTGCATCGAGCTGATGCTGCTGGCGGTGAACACCAATTTCGTGGCGTTCTCGCGTTACATCGGTGATCCCGCGGGGCAGGTGTTCGTGTTTTTCATCCTGACCGTGGCGGCGGCGGAATCGGCGATCGGCCTTGCGATCCTGGTGCTGTTGTTCCGCAACCGCGGCACGGTGAACGTGGCGGAAATTGATTCGTTGAAGGATTGAACATTTCGTCACCCCGGCCCAGCCGGGGCCCAGCGCCTCGACAAAGTGACCCGGTTCCGGCTTTCGCCGGAATGACGAGAGAAAAAGGAACGAACGAGTGATAAGCGAAACCCTTCTGCTGATCATCGTGCTGGCGCCGCTTGCGGGGGCGGTCGTGGCCGGCCTGCTGCGCAACCGGATCGGCCGTGCGGGCGCGGGCGCTGCGGCCATCATTGGCGTGGCAATCGCGTGCGCGCTGTCCTGCGTCGTGCTGTATCAGCTGGTGTGGGGCGGCGCGCAGCCGTTCAACCAGGACGTCTACACCTGGTTCACCGTCGGCAAGCTGTCGCTGCACATCGGCTTCCTGGTGGATCGGCTGACCGCGATGATGCTGGTCGTGGTCACCTTCGTGTCGTTGATGGTGCACATCTACACCATCGGTTACATGGCGGACGATCCGGGTTACCAGCGCTTCTTCAGCTACATCGCGCTGTTCACCTTCTCGATGCTGATGCTGGTGATGGCCAACAACTTCCTGCAGCTGTTCTTCGGCTGGGAAGCGGTGGGCCTGGTTTCCTACCTGCTGATCGGGTTCTGGTTCGAGCGCGACAGCGCGACGTTCGCTTCGTTGAAAGCGTTCCTGGTCAATCGCGTCGGCGACTTCGGTTTCGTGCTCGGGATCGCGGCCGTACTGTACGCATTCGGCACGCTGGATTACGGCACGGTGTTCGCCAACGCCGGCACGCTGCAGGGCAAGACCATCGAGATCATCAGCGGGCATCCATGGTCGCTAGCGACGCTGATCTGCCTGCTGCTGTTCGTCGGCGCGATGGGCAAGTCCGCGCAGGTGCCGCTGCACGTGTGGCTGCCGGATTCAATGGAAGGCCCGACTCCGATCTCCGCCCTGATCCATGCGGCGACGATGGTCACCGCCGGCATCTTCATGGTCGCGCGCATGTCACCGCTGTTCGAACTCTCGAATACCGCGCTGTCGGTGGTGCTGGTGATCGGCGCGACCACCGCGTTCTTCACCGGCCTGATCGGCATCGTGCAGAACGACATCAAGCGCGTGATCGCGTATTCCACGCTGTCACAGTTGGGCTACATGTGCGCGGCGCTGGGCGCATCCGCGTACGCGGCCGGCGTGTACCACCTGATGACGCACGCGTTCTTCAAGGCGTTGCTGTTCCTCGGCGCGGGCTCGGTGATCGTGGCCATGCACCACGAGCAGGACATGCGCCGCATGGGCGGTTTGCGCAAGCAGATGCCGATCACCTACATCACCATGTGGATCGGCTCGCTGGCGCTGGCCGGCTGCCCTGGCTTCGCGGGGTTCTTCTCCAAGGACGCCATCATCGAGGCGATCGGCGAATCGCATCGCACCGGTCATCTGTATGCGTACATCTGTGTACTCGCCGGCGTATTCGTCACCGCGCTGTACAGCTTCCGCCTGCTGTACATGACCTTCCACGGCGCGCCGCGCTACACGGTGGTCGGGCACGGCCACGGTCAGGCGCACGGCGGCACGCACGCGAAGACGACTTCCGACGATCCGCACCACGCGCACAACCCGGGCGAGCTGGAACATGCTCCGAAGGAGTCGCCGTGGGTGATCACCGTGCCGCTGATCCTGCTCGCGATTCCGTCGCTCATCATCGGCTGGCCGACGATCGCGCCGATGCTGTACGGCGGCTGGTTCGGTTCGTCCATCCACGTGCTGCCGGCAAACGATGTGCTGGCGGAACTGGCGCGCGAATTCCACGGGCCGGCGACGATGTTCGTGCACGGCTTCGCGACTTGGCCGTTCTGGATCGCGCTGGCCGGTTTCGTGGTCGCGACCTACGTGTATCTGTTCAATCCCAGGGTCGCGGATGCGGCCGAAAGGATGTTCCTGCCGGTCTACCGTGCGCTGGTGCGCAAGTACTGGTTCGACGAGCTGTACTACAACCTATTCGCGCGTGGCGGGGTGAAGATGGGCCGCGCATTCTGGAAGGGCGGCGATGGGGCACTTCTGGACGGCGTGATGGTGGACGGCTCGGCCGCGTTCATCGCGCGCACGGCGCAGATCGTGCGGCGCGTGCAGTCGGGCTTCCTGTATCACTACGCGTTCGCGATGATCGTCGGATTGATCCTGCTTCTGGGCGGGTTCTGGTATTGGGGACTGCATTGATGCGCGCGCCGAACACTTGGGGAATCGCATGACGGACTGGCCCATTCTCAGCCTGCTGATCTGGGTGCCCGTGCTCGGCGCCATCCCGGTGCTCGCCTGCGGCCACGCGCGCCCGCGGCTTGCGCGCTGGCTGGCGCTGGCGGTTTCGCTGATCACGTTCGCGATCAGCATGTACCTGATCCCGGCCTTCAACTTCGACACCAGCGCGATGCAGTTCGCCGAACTGCATGCCTGGCTGCCGGCGATCCACGCCACCTACAAACTCGGCGCGGACGGCATCTCGGTCGCGCTGATCATCCTGACCACCTTCACCACGATCCTGGTGGTCGGCGGCGCGTGGGAAGTGATCCGCGACAAGGTCAACCAGTACATGGCCGCGATGCTGGTGCTGGAAGGCCTGATGATCGGCGTGTTCTGCGCGATGGATGCGCTGCTGTTCTATTTCTTCTTCGAGGCCATGCTGATCCCGATGTTCATCATCATCGGTATCTGGGGCGGACCGCGCCGCGTCTATGCCACGCTGAAGTTCTTCATCTACACCTTCCTCGGCTCGATCTTCTTCCTGATCGGGTTGATCTACCTGTACCTCAAGGCCGGCACCTTCGACCTGCAGACGCTGTGGTCGCTGCCGCTGACCCTGCACGAGCAGGTCTGGCTGTTCTTCGCCTTCCTGATCGCGTTCGCGGTGAAGACCCCGATGGTGCCGGTGCACACCTGGCTGCCGGATGCGCACGTGGAGGCGCCGACCGGCGGTTCGGTGATCCTGGCCGCGATCATGCTGAAGGTCGGCACCTACGGCTTCGTGCGCTTCTCGCTGCCGATCGTGCCGGATGCCTCGCAGCAGCTGGCATGGCTGGTGATCGTGCTGTCGCTGATCGCGATCATCTACATCGGCTACGTCGCGCTGGTTCAGGAGGACATGAAGAAGCTGATCGCGTACTCGTCCATCGCGCACATGGGTTTCGTCACGCTCGGCTTGTTCATCGTATTCATGCTGGTGCGCGGACTGCACGATCCGCAGACTGCACAACTGGGCGTGCAGGGCGCGATGGTGCAGATGATTTCGCACGGCTTCGTTTCCGGCGCGATGTTCACCTGCATCGGCGTGATGTACGACCGCCTGCACACGCGCCTGATCAAGGACTACGGCGGACTGGCCAAGACCATGCCGTGGTTCGCCGCGTTCGTGGTGCTGTTCGCGATGGCCAACTGCGGCCTGCCGGGCACCAGCGGTTTCGTCGGCGAGTTCATGGTGATCCTGGCGAGCTTCAAGGCCAGTGCCTGGGTTTCACTGTGCGCGGCCTTCACACTGATCATCGGTGCGGGCTACACGCTGTGGCTGGTGAAGCGCGTGATCTTCGGCGACGTGAAGAGCGAAGCGGTGCGCAAGATGCCGGACATCAATCTGCGCGAGGCCGCGGTGCTCGGCGCGTTTGCAGCCGCAGTGCTGATCCTGGGCGTGTGGCCGTGGCCGCTGACGCACCTGATGGATGCGTCGGTCTCGCACCTGGTCTCACAGGCGCTGGCAACCAAGATCGGATAGAAAAGCCGTTCGCCCGGAGGTCTCGAAGGGCGAACTTTGAAAAACGGGTTCGTGGCGATACCTGCCACGGACGGGATTTCGAGCCGGACAGATCCGGAGTCGAGGAATTTTGAACAATGTTCAGCATGAACGACCTGCTGGTAATGCTGCCGGAGCTCTATCTCACCGGGGCGGCCTGCCTGTTGCTGCTGGTGGATGCGTTCCTCAAGGACGAACAGCGTGACGCGACCCACTGGATGGCGATCGTGGTGCTGCTGGTCGGCATTTATCTCGTGATCTTCGGTCAGCCGCCCGGTACGGCGACCGCGTTCGGCGGAATGTTCGTGCGCGACGCGATGGCCGAAATCCTAAAGATCTTCGTGCTCGGCGCCACCGCGATCGTGTTCGTGTGCGCGCGCTCGTACCTGCGCGACCGCGGCCTGATGCGCGGCGAGTTCTACACGCTGATGCTGTTCGCCGTGCTCGGGCAGATGTTGCTGATCTCCGCCGGCAACCTGGTCTCGCTGTACCTCGGGCTGGAGCTGTACAGCCTATCGGCCTATGCGCTGATCGCGTTCAATCGCGAATCGCGGGTGTCCTCGGAAGCGGCGATCAAGTATTTCGTGTTGAGCGCACTGGCTTCGGGCCTGTTGCTGTACGGCATGTCCATGCTGTACGGCGCCACCGGTTCGTTGTCGCTGAGCACCATCCACAGCGCCGCGTCCACCACCAGCCACCCCAACCTGCTGCGCTTCGGTCTGGTGTTCCTGGTGATCGGCATCGGCTTCAAGTTCGGCGCGGCGCCGTTCCACATGTGGATTCCCGACGTATACGAAGGTGCGCCCACGCCGGTGGTGGCGTTCATCAGCTCCGCACCCAAGCTCGCTGCTTTCGCGATGGCCTTCCGCCTGTTGCAGGACGGCATGGGCACGATGGCGCCGGACTGGCGGATCATGCTGGCGGCCATCGCCGTGCTGTCGCTGGCAATCGGCAACATCGCCGCGATCGCGCAGAGCAACCTCAAGCGCATGCTCGGCTACTCCACGATTTCGCACATGGGCTTCCTGCTGCTCGGCCTCACGCAGGCAAGCGAGGCCGGCTACGCCGCCGCGATGTACTACGGCATCTGCTACGCGCTGATGTCCACCGCCGCGTTCGGCATCATCCTGTTGCTGGCGCGCGCGGGTTTCGAGTGCGAGATGATCGACGACCTGAAAGGTCTCAATCGCCGCTCGCCGTGGTTTGCCGGCATGATGGCGCTGGCGATGTTCTCGCTGGCGGGCGTGCCGCCGCTGTTCGGCTTCTTCGCGAAAGTGCTGGTGCTGAAGGCGGCGATCGACGGCGGCATGTTGTGGCTGGCGATCGTGGCGATCGTGTTCGCGATCATCGGCCTGTTCTACTACCTGCGCGTGGTCAAGGTGATGTATTTCGACGCGCCAGAGGAAGACGCACCACCGCTGCACGCGCAGAACGACTTCTCCATGCGCTGGGTGCTCTCGGCCAACGCGCTCGCGCTGTTGGCACTCGGCTTCGGATCGGGCCCGCTGCTGGACTGGTGCCAGCGGGCGTTTACGGGCTGATGGCTCACCCGCGGTGCCAACCGCAACCTTGCAAAAAGCCACCCCGGCCGCTATATTTGGCGGCTCTGATGCGGGGTGGAGCAGTCTGGCAGCTCGTCGGGCTCATAACCCGAAGGTCGCAGGTTCAAATCCTGCCCCCGCTACCAGGTTTTGACGGCAGGCGGCTCGGTTCGGGCATGCTTGCCGGGTCCTCAAGGATGAGGGACGCCGGGTTCAGGATCAAAACCGGCGAACTACGGAATGGGCCTCTGGCCCATTTTTCGTTTGCGGGGTTTGAACCAGCGGTTCAAGGCAGCACTGCATCGGTTCAAGCCCGTGGTCGTGGCGCGAGTGAAGCAAGAAGATGGAGTCCGGGTTCCGCGCTGCGCGGCCCCGGAATGACGAAGGAGAGAAAGATCGCGATGGATGTGCAGGCGCTCGCCACCCGGATCGCACCGGCCCTCGATGAACTGGGGCTGGAATGCCTCGGCATCGAATGGGTGCCGGGCCGCGGCGAAGGCTTGCTGCGACTGTACATAGATCGCGACGGTGAGCCGGTGACGGTGGACGATTGCGAAGCCGCCAGCCGCGAGGTTTCCGCGCTGCTGGACGTGGAGGATCCGATCGCCGGCCACTACGTGCTGGAAGTGTCCTCGCCCGGCCTCGACCGGCCGTTGTTCAGCGCCGAACAGTTTTCGCGCTTCATCGGCGAGGAAGCGAAAGTCACACTGAAACTTCCGCGTGACGGAAGGCGTCGTTTGCGCGGCCGCATCGTTGAAGTCGCCGGTGAGCGCATCACATTGGATGTGGATGGCGCGGCGATGGAAGTGCGCCAGGACGAAATCGAGAGCGCGCGGCTGGTACCGGATTGGGATGCATTGGGCTACACACCCAAGCCGAAACCGGGCAAGCCTGCGGGTGGCGCGAAAGGCCGGAAGCCCAAGCGCGAGCATTGATGGATGGAAAGACACCGGGTCCCGGCGTTCGCCGGGATGACGAATGAGAGAGAGCGAAGCGCGCAAGAGACGCGACTTCGATGGAGAGCAAAAGATGAACCGCGATTTGTTGATGGTCGTTGATGCCGTCGCCAACGAGAAGGGCGTGCCGCGCGAGGTGATCTTCGAGGCGATCGAGGCCGCGTTGGCGACCGCCGCCAAGAAGCGCTATCCCGGCGAGGAATCGCTGATCCGCGTCAGCATTGATCGCGACAGCGGTGATTACGAAACCTTCCGCCGCTGGGAAGTGATCGCCGACGATGGCGAGATGGAGTCGCCGGATTTCCAGTTGCGTTTGATGGATGCCGAGGACGAGCGCGCGGGTGCGCAGGTTGGCGAGTTCATCGAGCAGCAGATCGAGAATCCCGAGTTCGGACGTATCACCGCGCAGGCCGCCAAGCAGGTGATCGTGCAGCGCATCCGCGAAGCCGAGCGCGCGCAGGTGGTGGACGCGTTCAAGGATCGCATCGGCGAACTGGTCACCGGCATCGTCAAGCGCGTCGAGCGCGGCAACCTCTATCTGGATCTGGGCGGCAACGCCGAGGCCTTCATCCCGCGCGACAAGGGCATTCCGCGCGAGTCCACCCGCGTGGGCGACCGCGTGCGCGGCTACCTGTTCGAGGTGCGCTCGGAACCACGCGGCCCGCAGTTGTTCGTGTCGCGTACCGCGCCGGAATTCATGATGGAGCTGTTCAAGATCGAGGTGCCGGAAGTCGGCCAGGGCTTGGTCGAGATCAAGGCCTGCGCGCGCGATGCCGGCGACCGCGCCAAGATCGCGGTGCTGGCCCACGACACGCGCACCGATCCGATCGGCGCCTGCATCGGCATGCGCGGCTCGCGCGTGCAGGCGGTATCGAATGAGTTGAATGGCGAGCGCATTGACATCGTGCTGTGGAGCGACGCGCCCGCGCAGTTCGTGATCAACGCGATGGCGCCGGCGGAAGTGCAGTCCATCATCGTGGACGAAGACAAGCACTCGATGGACATCGCCGTCGCCGAGGACAAGCTGTCCCAGGCGATCGGTCGCGGCGGCCAGAACGTGCGCCTGGCCAGCAAGCTGACCGGTTGGGACCTCAAGGTGATGACGCAGGACCAGGTCGCCGCCAAGAGCGAGGCGGAACAGGAATCCGCGCGGCAGTTGTTCATGGACAAGCTGGAAGTGGATCAGGAGATCGCCAACATCCTGGTGCAGGAAGGCTTCTCCACGGTCGAGGAAATCGCCTACGTGCCGACCGGCGAACTGCTGGCGGTGGAAGGCTTCGACGAGGACATCGTCGAGGAACTGCGCGCACGCGCCAAGGATGCGCTGCTGACCGAGGCGCTGGCGGTCGAGGAAGACATTGACGAACACAAGCCTTCGGAAGAGTTGCTGGCGCTGGAAGGCATGGACGAGGAAACCGCCTACGCGCTGGCCGAGCGCGAGATCACCACGGTGGACGATCTCGCCGACCAGGCGGTGGACGACCTGATTGAAATCGAAGGCATGGACGAGGAACGCGCCGCCACGTTGATCATGGCCGCGCGTGCACCGATGCTGGAACGGATGCAGCAGGAATCGCGTTGAACCCGGCCACTGACCGGAGAAAAGAATGTCGGACGTAACAATCAAACAACTGGCGGGTGTGCTGGGCATGACCGAAGACAAGCTGCTGACGCAGCTTGCCGAGGCGGGCATGTCGTTCAAGAGCCCGGACCAGGTCATCAGCAGCACCGAGAAGGTGAAGCTGCTCGGCTTCCTGCGCCGCACGCACGGCAAGCGCGAAGAAGCGCGCACCGAGGAAGCCTCGCCGCGCCAGGTCACGCTGAAGCGGCGCAAGGTCAGCGAAATCACGGTGGGTGGCGGCCGCGGTGCCAATGCCAAGACGGTGAACATCGAGGTGCGCGCCAAGCGCACCTACGTGAAGCGCAGCGTGATTGCCGAGGAGGCCAACGCCGATTCCGAGCGCGAGGAAGCGCGTCGCCTGCTCGCCGAGTCGCAGGAGCAGCGCGAGCGCGAGGAAGCCGAGCGCGCCGAGCAGGATCGCCGCCGCCAGGAAGAGCAGGCCAAGTTGCAGGCTGCCGAGGAAGAGCGCAAGCGAGCAGAGGAAGAACGCGCCCGCGCCGAGGCCGAAGCCGCGCTCGCGCAGGCGCAGGCCGGTGCGGCCACGCCGGCCACACCCGCGCGCGAAGCCGCCGCGCCCGCGCGCAGACACGAAGCGCCCAAACCCGCGCGTGCCAAGGAAGATGCGTCTGCGGCCAAGCACAAGCGTCACGGCTCGCATCGCATGCGCGACGAGGGCGACGAAGACGTGCTGAAGACGCGTTACGTCGGCGGCGAGTTGCATCTCACCGATGCCGAGCGTGCGCGCCGTTCCACGCGCAAGAAACCGAAGCAGCGGATTGACCTTTCACAGCTTACCGGCCAGCACGGCTTCTCCAGGCCGACCGCGCCGGTCACGCGCGAGATCGCGCTCGGCGATTCGATCGTGGTCGCGGATCTTGCGCAGAAAATGGCGGTGAAAGGCTCCGACGTGGTCAAGGCGCTGTTCAAGATGGGCACGATGGTCACCATCAACCAGGTGATCGATCACGACACCGCCGCATTGGTGGTTGAGGAACTCGGCCACAAAGTGGTGCGTGCGGAAGAGAAGACCGCCGAGACCGCGCTGGCCGCGCATGCGGAAACCGCCGAGGGCGAACGTTCGCCGCGTCCGCCCGTGGTCACCATCATGGGCCACGTGGATCATGGCAAGACTTCGCTGCTGGACTACATCCGCACCACCAAGGTCGCGGCGGGCGAGGCGGGCGGCATCACCCAGCATATCGGCGCGTATCACGTGACCACGCCCAAGGGCGTGATCACTTTCCTCGATACGCCCGGCCATGCGGCGTTCACTTCGATGCGTGCACGCGGTGCGCAGTCCACCGACATCGTGGTGCTGGTGGTTGCGGCCGATGACGGCGTGATGCCGCAGACCGTGGAAGCGGTGCAGCACGCGCGCGCGGCCAAGGTGCCGTTGATCGTCGCGGTCAACAAGATGGACAAACCGGAAGCCAATCCGGACAACGTGCGCCAGGGCCTGGTGCAGCACGAAGTCGTGCCCGAGGATTGGGGTGGCGACACCCAGTTCGTGCCGGTGTCGGCCAAGACCGGACTGGGCGTGGACGATCTGCTGGAAGCCATCAGCGTGCAGGCCGAGGTGATGGAATTGAGTGCCGTCGCCGATGGTCGCGCGGCGGGCGTGGTGATCGAATCGAGCCTGGACAAGGGCCGCGGTCCGGTCGCGACCGTGCTGGTGCAATCGGGCGAACTCAAGCGCGGCGATTACGTGGTGTGCGGCGTGGAATATGGCCGCGTGCGCGCGCTGTTCGATGAAACCGGCGTGCAGGTGCAATCGGCCGGTCCCTCCATCCCGGTGCAGATGCTGGGCCTTTCCGGCGTGCCGGATGCCGGCGACGAATTCGTCGTCGTGGCGGATGAGCGCCTGGCGAAAGACGTGGTCTCCGAGCGCGAAGCCAAGCGCCGCGACAAGCGGCTGGTTACCCGCACCAACACGCTCGAAGACGTGATCGCGATGATGGGCAAGGGCGAAGGCCAGCAGACGCTGAACCTCGTCATCAAGGCCGACGTGCAGGGTTCCGCGGAAGCGCTGCGTCAATCGCTGACGGATATCAGCACCGATCTGATCAAGGTCAACGTGATCGCGTCCGGCGTCGGTGGCATCACCGAATCGGATGCGACGCTTGCGGCGGCTTCGAAAGCGCTGATGATCGGCTTCAACGTGCGTGCCGACGCCTCCGCGCGCAAGGTGATCGAGGCCAATGGTCTGGACCTGCGTTACTTCTCGATCATCTACGACGTGATTGACCAGGTGAAGCAGGTCGCAACCGGCCTGCTCGGCACCGAAGTGCGCGAGGACATCCTCGGCACCGCCGAAGTGCGCGACGTGTTCCGTTCGTCGAAGTTCGGCGCGATCGCCGGCTGCATGGTCGTCGAAGGCGTAGTGCGCCGGCACAAGCCGATCCGCGTGCTGCGCGACAACGTGGTGATCTTCGAGGGCGAGCTGGAATCGCTGCGCCGCTTCAAGGAGAACGTGGACGAAGTGCGCAACGGCATGGAGTGCGGCATCGGCGTCAAGCAGTACAACGACGTCAAGCCGGGCGACAAGATC
Organism: Rhodanobacteraceae bacterium; assembly: GCA_051961995.1. Lineage (GTDB taxonomy): Bacteria > Pseudomonadota > Gammaproteobacteria > Xanthomonadales > Rhodanobacteraceae > 66-474. The sequence continues at coordinate 16,551 of JBQCCR010000068.1, forward strand.
GAGTGCTTCGAGCGCGTGGAGGTTGCAAGGACCCTTTGATCTGAGCCCCTCTCCCTCCGGGAGAGGGGTTGGGGTGAGGGTTCGGCATCGCCATATTGATGCAGTCTCGCGCGAGACTCGTACCCTCATCCGGCGTTTCGCGCAAGAAAAGACGGCGCATTGCGCCCCTTCTCCCGAAGGGAGAAGGGCAAATCCGGAGACCGAATGCCCTCCCGTTCCTTCCACCGCACCGATCGCATCAATGCCGAGCTTCGCCGCGAGCTCGGCACGTTGGTGCATGAGTTGGTGCGCGACCACGCCCTGCCGCAGGCGAGCGTGTCGGACGTGGAAGTGACGCGCGACCTGGACGTCGCCACGGTGTGGGTCACCGCCCTGCAACCGGAGAAGTCCGCCGAAGTGGTGAAGGCGCTGAAGGAAGCCGCGAAGGACCTGCGCCGCGAACTTGCGCACACCATGCGCATGCGCCGCGTGCCGGAACTGCGCTTCAAGTACGACGACTCGGTGGACAAGGGCGAGCGGATCGAAAAGTTGCTTCGGGACTCGGGACTCGGGACTCGGGACTCGGAAGAGCAATAATCCGCAGCGACACCCACGTCATTCCGGCGAAAGCCGGAACCCAGCGACTTTTGAAAGAGAAAGGCACTGGGCCCCGGCTTGCGCCGGGGAGACGAGCCCGATATGGCCCGATCTTGTTCTGCCCGAATGCGAATGCACGAATCACGAGCCCCGAGTCCCGAGTCCCGCGCGATCAGTGGCATCCTCCTGCTCGACAAGCCGCGGGGCATCACCTCCAACCGCGCGCTGCAGATCGCCAAGCGCCTGTATCGAGCGGCCAAGGCGGGTCACACCGGCAGCCTCGACCCGCTGGCGACCGGCCTGCTGCCGATCTGCTTCGGTGAAGCGACCAAGATTGCCGGTTACCTGCTCGGTTCGCGCAAGGCGTATCTCGCGGAATGCAGGCTCGGCGTGACCACCGACACTGAAGACTCGGAGGGCGCGGTCACCGGCGAACGCGCAGTGCCGGCGCTCGATGACGGGGTGATCCGCGCGCAACTTGCCAAACTCACCGGCCGCATTACGCAAATCCCGCCGGTGTATTCCGCGCTGAAGCAGCAGGGCGTGGCGCTGTACAAGCGTGCGCGCCGCGGCGAAGAGGTGACCGTCCCGCCGCGCGAAGTGGAAATCCATCGCTTCGAATTGGTCGAGCGGCTCGGCGACGATCGCCTGCGCCTGCACGTGGAATGCGGCTCAGGCACTTACATCAGAAGCCTCGTGCGCGATCTCGGCGAAGCGCTGGAGTGCGGTGCGCACCTGACTGCGTTGCGGCGGCTGTGGGTCGAACCATTCAGGCAACCGTGCATGTTCACGCCGGACCAGCTCGAAACCATTCAGATCGAACGGGGCGTCGAAGGGCTGGAGAGATGTCTGCTGCCGCTGGAAGCCGGACTGGCCGACTGGCCGGTTCTGCCGGCAAGCGCGGCCGATCTGGACGCGTTGGCCCATGGCCGCCGGATCGCCACGGATGCCGCACCGGGGCGATATCGGGTTCATGCCGCGGACGGCCCCGTGCGGGCCCTGGCCGAGGTCAATGGCCGCGAGGCCCGGGTGTTGCGGGGGTTCGCCCTGTAGGCTTGCAGGACGGGCATTTTCTGGAAAGGTGGCGCCGCGCGCGCCCGCGGGCACGCTCGCTCCTGCAGCTTGTTGCCAAGCGCTTGTCCCGGCTAGAATATCCGGCTTCACAACGCTCCATGGCGGTTTTCATCACCGCTGATTTTTCATTACACGGCGGCGGCTTGTGCAACGGTGTTCGTTTTGCGTTCGTCCGTGAACGCGAACTGTGCTTTCACGAGTGCCGTTGCACAAGCCTCGCGCCGATACTCGTCTTGTGATCATCCTTGGTCGCGAAGATCAAAAAAGCGGCCATCCGTGGCCGCACTTGTAAAAGGAACGGAAAAACCATGTCGCTTTCAGTTGAACAAACCAGCAAGGTCATCGCCGACTACCGTCGCGCGCCGACCGATACCGGCTCGCCGGAAGTGCAGATCGCGCTGCTGTCCGCGCGCATCCAGCATTTGTCTGATCATTTCGCCGCGCACAAGCAGGATCATCATTCCCGCCGCGGCCTGCTGAAGATGGTCAACCACCGCCGCCGCCTGCTGAACTACCTCAAGGCCAAGGACAGCGAGCGTTACCAGTCGCTGATCGGCAAACTCGGCCTGAGGAGATAAGCCTCGTGGCGAAAATTACGAAGACATTCCAATACGGCCAGCACGAAGTCACGCTGGAAACCGGCGAGATCGCCAAACAGGCTTCCGGTGCGGTAATGGTCAGTGTCGCCGGCACCGTGGTGCTGGTCACTGCGGTCGCGGCGCAGAAAGCGCGCGAAGGGCAGGATTTCTTCCCGCTCACCGTGGACTATCAGGAAAAGTTCTATTCGGCCGGCCGCATTCCCGGTGGCTTCTTCAAGCGCGAAGGGCGTCCGACCGAAAAGGAAACCCTCACCTCGCGCTTGATCGACCGTCCGGTCCGCCCGCTGTTCCCGGAAGAGTTCAAGAACGAAGTGCAGGTGATTGCCACCGTCGTTTCCCTGAATCCGGAAGTGGACGGTGACATCCCGGCGCTGCTCGGCGCCTCCGCCGCGCTCACGCTGGCCGGTATCCCGTTCAAGGGCCCGATCGGGGCCGCGCGCGTGGGTTACATCAACGGCGGTTACGTGCTGAACCCGGGCAAGACGCAGTTGAAGGACTCCGCACTGGATCTGGTCGTCGCCGGTACCGCCAACGCCGTGTTGATGGTGGAATCCGAAGCGAAACTCCTGTCCGAAGACGTGATGCTTGGCGCGGTGATGTTCGGACATCGCGAGATGCAGAACGCGATCCGCGCGATCAACGAACTGGTCGCCGAAGCCGGCCGCAGGACCTTCAAGTGGGAAGCTCCCGCCCGCAACGATGCGCTGCATGCCGCGGTGGAAGCGGCGATCGGCGGACGCTTCGCGTCCTGCTTCGCGGTCAAGGACAAGCTGGAGCGTCGTGACGCGATCGCCGCGCTGAAGGCCGACGTGAAAGCCGCGCTCGCGAGCCAGGCCGAAGCGAACAAGTGGAGCGACGGCGATATCTCTGCCGCGTTCGGCGACATCGAATACCGCACGTTGCGCGAAGGCGTGCTGAAGACCAAGACCCGCATTGACGGTCGCGCGCTGGACACGGTGCGCCCGATCACCGCGCGCGTGGGCGTGCTGCCGCGCACGCACGGCTCTGCGCTGTTCACCCGCGGCGAGACGCAGGCGCTGGTGACGGTTACGCTCGGCACCACGCGCGATTCGCAAATCATTGATGCGCCGGAAGGCGAGTCGAAGGATCCATTCCTGTTCCACTACAACTTCCCGCCGTACTCGGTGGGCGAGGCCGGTCGCATGATGGGCCCGAAGCGCCGCGAAATCGGCCACGGCCGCCTCGCGCGCCGCGGCGTGCAGGCGGTCAAGCCGAGCATGGAGCAGTTCCCGTACGTGGTGCGCGTGGTTTCGGAAATCACCGAATCCAACGGCTCTTCGTCCATGGCTTCCGTCTGCGGTTCCTCGCTGGCGATGATGGATGCCGGCGTGCCGCTGACCGCCCCGGTCGCGGGCATCGCGATGGGTCTGGTCAAGGAAGGCAACGATTTCGTGGTGCTGTCCGACATCTTGGGCGACGAGGATCACCTGGGCGACATGGATTTCAAGGTGGCCGGCACCGAGAACGGCGTGTCCGCGTTGCAGATGGACATCAAGATTGACGGCATCACCGAGGAGATCATGCGCACGGCGCTGGACCAGGCCAAGCGTGGACGGCTGCATATCCTCGGCGAGATGTCGAAGGCGCTCTCCAGCGCGCGTGCGGAAATGAGCGAATTCGCGCCGCGTCTGATCACCATCAAGATCCATCCGGACAAGATCCGCGAAGTGATCGGCAAGGGCGGTGCGACCATCCGCTCGATCACCGACGAAACCGGCGCCACGATCGACATCCAGGACGATGGCACCATCGTGATCGGTTCGGTCAATCGGGAAGCGGGCGAAGCCGCGAAGAAGCGCATCGAGCAGATCGTCTCCGACGTCGAACCCGGCCGCATTTACGAGGGCAAGGTCGCCAAGCTGATGGACTTCGGCGCATTCGTCACCATCCTGCCCGGCAAGGACGGACTGGTGCACGTCTCGCAGATTTCCAACGAGCGCGTCGAGAAGGTTTCCGACAAGTTGAAGGAAGGCGACATCGTCAAGGTCAAGGTGCTGGAAGTGGACAAGCAGGGCCGCATCCGCCTGTCCATGAAGGCCGTAACCGAGGAAGAGGCCGCCGGCACGACGGCTGCGTAAGCTCCTGCGGTCGCGAATGTTGAAAGAAGAAAAAGAAAACGGGCCCGAAAAGGCCCGTTTTTCTTTTGCCATCCATGGCGAAGAGCTCCGTGGCCGCGAAGCCCGTTTTTTTAACGCGGGGCGAATCGTGTCCGGGCTCTTTCGTTCCGCCACGAAACGGCTAGACTCGCCCTGACGCCGGACAAAACCGGCGCCGGGAGGGTGCAATGCAGCCGACCGATATCCGCAAGCCGGATTACTTCCACAAGGTGGTGGATTGCCAGTGGGCGTGCCCTGCGCACACGCCGGTGCCGGAATACATCCGCATGATCGCGGGCGGCCGTTACGACGACGCCTTCCTGATCAACTGGGATTCCAATGTGTTCCCCGGCATTCTCGGCCGCACCTGCGACCGTCCCTGCGAGCCCGCCTGCCGGCGCGGGCGGGTCGAGGAAAGTAACGGAGAGAAGCCCGAACCCGTTGCGATCTGCCGGCTCAAACGTGTCGCCGCCGATCACAAGAGTGCCGACATCGGCGCGCGATTGCGCGCGCGTTTGCCCGAGCGCATTCCGGGCGCCGATCGTTTTCGCATCGCCTGCGTCGGCGCAGGGCCGGCATCGCTCACGGTCGCGCGTGATCTGACGCCGCTCGGTTACAAGCTGACGATTTTCGAAGCCGACGCCAAGGGCGGCGGCTTCATGCGCACGCAGGTACCGCGCTTTCGTTTGCCGGAAGCGGTCATTGACGAGGAAGTCGGCTACATCCTCGATCTCGGCGTGCAACTGGTCGGCAACCGCCGCATTGAAGCGCTGCGTCCATTGCTCGAAGACTACGACGCGGTGTTCGTCGGCTGCGGTGCGCCGCGCGGGCGCGACCTGGACATTCCCGGTCGCCGCGAGGCGGCGGAAAAAATCCACATCGGCATCGACTGGCTGGCGTCGGTCTATTTCGGGCACGTCGCCAGCGTCGGCAGGCGCGTGATCGTGCTCGGCGGCGGCAACACCGCGATGGATTGCTGCCGCTCTTCGCGCCGGCTGGGCGGCGACGACGTCAAGGTGATCGTGCGTTCCGGCTACGAGGAGATGAAAGCGAGTCCATGGGAGAAGGAGGATGCCGAGCACGAAGGCGTGCAGATCCTGAACTGGCTCAACCCGAAAGCGTTCCTGCACGAGAACGGCAAATTGACCGGCATGACATTCACGCCGATGCGCGCGGAACGCGATGCCGCTGGCCGCCGCAAGCTGATCCCGACCGGCGAGCCGGACGTGACGTTCGAGTGCGACGAAGTACTGATCGCCGTCGGGCAGGAGAATGCGTTTCCGTGGATCGAACGCGACCTCGGCATCGCCTTTGACGAATGGGGCATGCCGAAGCTCGACAGGCTGACGATGCAATCCACGCTGCCGAAGGTTTTCTTCGGCGGCGATGCGGCATTCGGTCCCAAGAACATCATCTGGGCGGTCGAGCACGGCCATCAGGCGGCGATTTCGATCCATCGCCATCTGCAAGGCGAGGACGTGCACGAGCGTCCGCCACCGTTGGCGAATCTCGTTTCGCAAAAGATGGGCATCCACGAGTGGAGTTACGACAACGCGATCAGCAATGACGAGCGTTTCATTGTGCCGTGGGCGCCGAAGGAAAAGACCCTCACCAACATCAAACAGGAAGTCGAGCTGGGCTTCGACGCGGAAACCGCGTGGAAGGAGACCCAGCGCTGTTTGAATTGCGACGTGCAGACCGTGTTCACCGAGGACGTCTGTATCGAGTGCGACGCCTGCGTGGACATTTGCCCGATGGATTGCATCAGCTTCACCACAAATGGCGATGTAGCGGATTTGCGTACTCGGCTGAGCGCGCCGGCGTTGAACGTCACGCAGGATTTGTATGTCTCCGGCGCGCTGAAAACCGGCCGGGTGATGGTGAAGGACGAGGATGTGTGCCTGCACTGCGGCCTGTGCGCCGAACGCTGCCCGACCGGTGCCTGGGACATGCGCAAGTTCCTGCTGCTGGAAACGCACGCGGGCGAACGTGAGCGTACGGGCGAAAAGGTGGCGGCATGAAGCGCATCGAAGCCAGCAACGACTTCGTCGTCAAGTTCGCCAACGTCAACGGCTCGGGCTCGGCGTCGGCCAACGAGCTGTTCGCCAAATCCATCCTGCGCATGGGCGTGCCGGTCAGTCCGCGCAACATCTTCCCGTCCAACATCCAGGGCCTGCCTACCTGGTACGAAGTGCGGGTGTCGGAACAAGGTTGGCTGGGCCGGCGCGGCGGCACGGACCTGATGGTAGCGATGAATCCGCAGACGTGGGCAGCCGACGTCGCCGGGATCGAGCCGGGCGGTTATCTGTTCTACGACAGCAGCAAGCCGTTGCCCAAATCGAAATTCCGCGACGACGTCGCCGCGATCGGCGTGCCGCTCACGCAGATCTGCAACGCGGCCTACACGGATGCGCGCCAGCGGCAGTTGTTCAAGAACATCATGTACCTCGGTGTGCTCTCCGTGCTGCTCGGCATCGAGCGCGAAGTCATCGTGCAGCTCATCGGCGAGCAGTACAAGGGCAAGGAAGCGCTGCTGCAGCCCAACGTGCACGCGCTGGATCTCGGCCGCGATTACGCCGAGAAGAACCTGCAACCGCTCGGCCTGCGCGTGGAGCGGCGCGACGCGGTGGGCGAACGCATCTTTGTGGACGGCAACAGCGCTGCGGCGCTCGGCATGGTGTACGGCGGCGCAACCGTGTGTGCGTGGTATCCGATCACGCCGTCCTCGTCGCTGGCGGAAGCATTCCAGAAATATTGCTCGAAGTTGCGCGTGGACCCGGCAACAAAGCAGCATCGCTACGCGATCGTGCAGGCCGAGGACGAGATCGCCTCGATCGGCATGGTGGTCGGCGCGGGCTGGAACGGCGCACGCGCATTCACCGCGACCTCCGGGCCGGGCATTTCGCTGATGAACGAATTCATCGGGCTGGCCTACTTCGCCGAGATCCCGGTGACCATCATTGACGTGCAGCGCGGCGGCCCCTCGACCGGCATGCCCACGCGCACGCAGCAATCCGACCTGTTGCTGTGCGCGCACGCCTCGCATGGCGACACCAGCCATGTGTTGCTGTTCCCGGAAGATCCGCACGAGTGCTTCGAGTTCGCCGCGACGGCCCTGGACATGGCCGATCGCCTGCAGACGCCGGTATTCGTGATGAGCGACCTGGACATCGGCATGAACCAGCGCCTGTGCGAGCCGTTCAAGTGGGACGACGCGCGCCGTTACGACCGCGGCAAGGTGCTGAGCGCCGAACAACTGGAAGCCGGCGTGCCGTTCGGCCGCTATCGCGACGTGGACGGCGACGGCATTCCGTATCGCACGTACCCGGGCACGCACCCCACGCGCGGCAGTTTCTTCACACGCGGCACCAGCAAAGACGCGGATGCGAAGTATTCGGAGAAGGGCGATGACTACGTCGAGAACATGCAACGGCTGCAGCGCAAGTTCGGGACGGCGAAATCGCTGCTGCCGCAGCCGGTGCTGCATGCCGCGAAGGCGAAAGCCGCGCACGGCGCGATCTATTTCGGATCCACTGCGCCGGCCATGGCCGAGGCGCGCGTCATGCTGGACGCACACGGGCTGCACCTGGACACCTTGCGCGTGCGCGCCTATCCCTTCGCCGACTCCGTGCGCGAGTTCGTGGCGACCCACGATTCGGTCTTCGTGGTGGAGCAGAACCGCGATGCGCAACTGCGCACGCTGCTGATCGAACAGTTCGATCTCGATCCGGTGCGGCTGATCCCGATCCTGCACTACGACGGCACCCCGATCACCGCGCGTTTCATTTCCACCGCGATCGGCAAGCACATGCGGGCGGCGAATGTGTTGCCGATACGGGATGGCAAGGTGGCCTGACGACGGTTCTCGGTTGCCGGTGGTCGGCTCAACGCGAGAAGCCTCTTGTTCCAGCAACCCACAACCAGCAACTGACAACTGACAACCCGTTCTTATGACCTACCTCGCCAAACCCAGGCTGCACCATCCCTCGCTGACCAGGAACCGCGTCGGCTACACGCGCCGTGACTACGAAGGTACGGTGTCCACGCTGTGCGCGGGCTGCGGACACGACTCGATTTCGGCCGCGATCATCCAGGCCTGCTGGGAACTGGATATCGAGCCGCATCGCGTGGCCAAGCTTTCCGGCATCGGGTGCAGCTCCAAGACGCCGACTTATTTCCTGTCCGCTTCGCATGGCTTCAACACCGTGCATGGGCGCATGCCATCGGTGCTGACCGGCGCCAATCTCGCCAACCGCGAATTGTTGTATCTGGGCGTGTCAGGCGATGGCGATTCCGCATCCATCGGCATCGGCCAGTTCGTGCATGCGATTCGTCGGCAGGTGAATATGGTCTACATCGTCGAGAACAACGGTGTGTACGGATTGACCAAGGGCCAGTTCTCCGCGACCGCGGATTCGGGCAGCAAATCCAAGAAGGGCGCGATCAACAATGATTCGCCGATCGACATGGTCGGCATGGCACTGCAACTGGGCGCAAGTTTCGTCGCGCGCGGATTTTCCGGCGATAAGGCGCAACTGGTGCCGCTGCTGAAGGCGGCGATGGCGCACAAGGGCGCAGCATTCGTGGACGTGATCAGCCCCTGCGTGGCCTTCAACAACCATCCCGGCAGTACCAAGAGCTACGACTATGTACGCGAACACAACCATGTGTTGGACCGGCCCGACTTCGTGCCAGCGTGCGTGGAGATCACCACCGAGTACGCGCCCGGCGAAGTGGCCGAAGTGGAACAGCACGACGGCAGCGTGTTGCGGCTGCGCAAGCTGCCAACCGCTTACGATGCGGGCGATCGCATCGCCGCGATGAATTACCTGCACGAGGGCCAGGCGCGCGGCGAGATCGTCACCGGCTTGTTGTACGCGGATGCGGAGGCACCCGACCTGCACGCGCATCTGGATACCGCGCCGGTGCCGTTCAATGCGCTGGGCGAGCGCGAGCTGTGCCCGGGCTCGGCGGTGCTGGCGAAGATCAACGCGGGATTGCGCTGATTGCTGACGGGGCGGAGCGCAACGGGAATCAGTGATCGACCAGGACAAGCGACGGCTGAATTGGCATCTGGACCGCTGGCAGGAGAGGATTCCTGGGTGGGCCGGGCGTGTGCTCAGGTGGTTGCGCAAGCCGTCCTCGCGTTGGGTGCGTCTTCCGGTGGGTGTGGCGCTCGTGTGCGCGGGACTCCTGGGGTTCCTGCCGGTGCTGGGACTCTGGATGCTGCTGCCGGGCCTGCTGTTGCTGGCACTCGACCTCCCGTTCCTGAGAAGGCCCATGCGATGGCTGATCGTGCGCGGCAAGCGCTGGTCGCATCGCCTGCGGCTCCGCTGGCGTCAATCTCACCGCTGACCGATGTTCCGCGCCGCACGTCAGATTGTCGCGTTCCGGGATCGTTTGTTGCGATGCAACAATCCGCGCGTTAGCATGCTGAAGACTTCCACGTGAGCGCACCCAATGGCCAAGAGTCCCGACACGTCGCGCGCCTTCATCGACTGGCAAGCCATGTCGCAGCGCTATTGGGACGCGTGGAACGACGCCACCCGCAAGGCTTTCGATGGTGCGGCGGCGCCGACTGCCGGTGCGGCGAGCGCGTCGTGGCAGCAAGGCCTGGAGCAATGGTCGCGGCTGTTCGGGCAGCAGCCCGCGCAGAACGAAGTCGTGGAGCGGCTGCTCAATGGCGCGAAATCCTATTTCGCGCTGATGCAATCGTTCGCGGCGAAGAATGTGGGTGAAGCCGGCAAGCTGAATGCGCAAGCCTGGACCGACACGCTGCGCGAATCCTTCAATTTCCCCGGCGCGGATGCGGCGCTGTTCGACAATCCGTTGGCGCGCGCGCTGCGCGAGATCGCGGGGCAGGGCGCGAAGGGGTTCGAGCAGATGATGGAAAACGTCGCGCCGTTCACGCAGGAATTGCGCGGCATGCTCGGCATGCCCGCATTCGGCTACCTGCGCGAGCACCAGGAGCATCACCAGAAGCTTGCGCAGGCGATGCTGGATTATCAGGAGCAGACCAACCGCTACAACGCGTTGATTGCGCGGGCAAGCCATCGCGGCTTCGAGCTGTTCGAGGACAAGCTGGCCGAGCGTGGCGAGCCGGGGCGGCAGGTCGAGTCGGTGCGGGCGCTCTACGATCTTTGGGTGGACGCGGCGGAAGAAGCCTACGCGGAAATCGCGTTGTCGCCGGAGTTCCGCGAAGTCTATGGCGCACTGGTGAATGCGCAGATGCGCGTGCGCCAGCACGTGCAGCAGGAAGTCGAGCGTGTCGCCATCGATCTCGGCATGCCCACGCGCACCGAGATTGACAGCATCGGCAAGCGCCTGCACGAGACGCGCCGCGAGTTGAAGCGCCAGGCCGAAGCCGCGCCCGATCTGGCCGCCGAAGTCGCCGCCCTGCGCGCCGAAGTCGAGAAGCTGAAGCAGGCATCCGGCGCAAGCAAGAAAGCGCCGGCCAAACGCGCTTCCAGGTCGAACAAGGGCTGATCTTTGGAGAGCCTGCGCTGGTCACCCCATTTGCGGCAGCGTTGGTTTTCCGCCCCTTGAGTCGGGGCAGAAGCCAATGTGCAGCATTGGTTTCGGAGGTTGTGGAAGGGTGACAGCGTGGGCAAGAGCGAAACCAGGCAGGCAAAAGAGAACCGTCTTATGGAACCGATTCGCATTGACCCCGCTCGCGCGCTGGACGAAGCGCTGCGCGCGCAGCAGAAGCTGGCCGCCAGCGTGCGTACGCTGCGCGAAGTCGAAGACGTGGATTACGGCGCTACCAGCAAGGAAGCGATCTACAGCGAGGACAAGGTCGTCGTCTACCGCTACAAGGGCAAGAACAAGCCGACCGCCAAGGCGCCGATCCTGATCTGCTACGCGCTGGTCAACCGGCCCTACATGGTGGACCTGCAGGACGACCGCTCGCTGGTGAAGAATCTGCTCGCACTCGGCGAGGACGTCTACCTGATCGACTGGGGCTATCCCGACGGTGCCGATCGCTGGGTCACGCTGGACGACTACATCAATGGCTACCTGCGTCGCTGCGTGGATGCGGTGGCGAAGCACGCGGGCGTGAAGAAGATCAACCTGCTCGGCATCTGCCAGGGGGGCGCGTTCTCGCTGTGCTTCGCGGCAACGCATCAGGACAAGTTGCAGAACCTGATCACGATGGTCACGCCGGTGGATTTCCACACGCCCGACAACATGCTCTCGCACTGGACGCGCGGCATGGACGTGGACCTGTTCGTGGATACGCTCGGCAACGTGCCGGCAGATTTGATGAACTGGTGCTATCTCACATTGAAGCCGGTGCGGCTGAACCAGCAAAAATACATCGCGATGCTGGACATCCTGGACAACAAGACCGAACTCGAAAACTTCCTGCGCATGGAGAAGTGGATTTTCGATTCACCCGACCAGGCCGGCGAAGCCTTCCGCGAATTCATCCGTGATTTCTACCAGGGCAACAAGCTGATCAAGGGCGGCTTGCAGATCGGCGGGCGCGACGTTTCGCTGAAGAACATCACGGTTCCCGTGCTGAACATCTTCGCCGAGCAGGACCATCTGGTCCCGCCGTCGGCCTCGCGCCCGCTGGGCGAACATGTCGGCACCAAGGATTACACCCAACTCGCGTTCAAGGGCGGCCACATCGGCATCTACGTCTCCGGCCGCGCGCAGCGCGAGGTCCCGCCGGCGATCCACGGATGGCTGGCTGAACGGACGCGTTGAAGAGTATCCGTTCGTTGCCGAGCGTGGCTTGCGTCAGCAAGCGGAGTCGAAGCACACTAAAGACGTGCCCTTCGACTCCGGCGCTGCGCGCCTACGCTCAGGGCGAACGGAGTACCAGAGAATGAGCACGCACCCTCCATTACGGCGTTCCCGTCGCGACCGCATGATCGCCGGCGTGGTGGGCGGGCTGGCCGATTACTTCGGTCTCGATCCGGGCCTGCTGCGCATCATCTACGTGCTGGTTTCGATCTTCTCGGCTGCGTTCCCGGGCATCCTGGTTTACATCATTCTCTGGATCCTGGTGCCGCAGGAGGATTGATCCCGCGGGGAAGTGTCGCGCGCAGGCGCGCTCCTACAACGGCAAGGCTGCGTGCTAGGCTGGCGCCCTCGAACCGGGAAGTTTGAACGTCGCAACGATGCCGCAAGCAGCCGTGGAAAATGTGACCGGGCGCGACACCATCCGCGCGGTGCAGTGGCGCGGCGATCATTTGCGGTTGCTGGACCAGCGCAAACTGCCGCTGCACGAGGAGTGGCTGGATTGCCGCAGCGCCGACCAAGTCGTGGAAGCGATCCGTGACCTGGTGGTGCGCGGCGCGCCGGCCATCGGCATTGCTGCGGCGTGGGGCGCCGTATTGGCCGCGCAACGCGGGGATGACTTGCAAGCCGCGCTCGCCGAACTCCGTGCCGCCCGGCCGACCGCGGTGAACCTGATGTGGGCGCTGGATCGCATGCGCGCGTGTGTTGATGCCGGCGCCGATGCGCAAGCGCTCGCGAGTGAAGCACAAAAAATCCAGGACGAAGACCTCGTCGCCAATCGCCGCATGGGCGTACTGGGGGCGGCGCTGATCGAGCCGGGCAGCGCAGTGCTGACCCATTGCAATACCGGTTCGCTGGCTACCGCCGGTTTCGGTACCGCGCTGGGCGTGATCCGCGCGGGCGTGGCGCAGGACCGCATTGCGCGCGTGTATGCAGGCGAGACGCGGCCGTGGCTGCAGGGCGCGCGGTTGACGATGTGGGAGCTCACCCGCGATGGCATCCCGGCCACGCTGATCGCCGACTCCGCGGCCGCGCACCTGATGCGTGAGCACAAGCTGCGATGGGTGATCGTCGGCGCGGATCGCATTGCCGCCAACGGCGACACCGCCAACAAGATCGGCACGTATCAGCTCGCCATTTCCGCCAGGCATCACGGCGCCAGGTTCATGGTCGTGGCGCCTTCCTCGACCGTGGACATGCGCACTCCGGACGGCGGGGCGATCGAAATCGAATTGCGCGATCCTGGCGAACTGCTCTCGCACGCGGGTTTGCGCACGGTCGTCGAGGGCGCGAGCGCATGGAATCCCGTGTTCGACGTCACCCCCGCCGGTCTCATCGATGCGATCGTCACCGAGCGTGGCGTGATCGAGCACCCGGATGCGGCCTCGATGCGGCGAATGTTCGGGGGCGCGCGCTGATGTGGAAGCGCATTCCCCGGGAGCTTTTCTGGTTCGGCGTCGGCGGGGCGATAGGTTTCGTGGTGGATGCCGGCATCGTGCAATTGCTGGTCAGCAAGGCTGACGCCAATCCTTACATCGCGCGCCTGTTTTCTTTCCTGTGCGCGGCGACCTCGACGTGGTTGTTCAACCGCCGCTACACCTTCCCGCACCGCGGTGGGCACACCCTGTTCGGGGAATGGACCCGCTACATGACCGCGATGTCGTTCGGCTTCGCACTGAATTACGCGACCTACGCGCTGGTGGTTTTCTATTCTTCTTTCGTGCACGCATGGCCTTCGATCGCGGTGGCGGCCGGGTCACTGCCAGGCTCGCTGGTCAACTTCACCGGCGCCCGCCAATGGGCGTTTCCGCTGCAGCGTGACGGGCTGGTGCAAGGGCCCCGCGTCCGCTCCAAAAACGCCGCGTAAATCCCCATATTTGCAGGCTTTTTTCGCCCGGTAAAAAGGGCGGATGTGGTACACTTGTGCGTCTGTTTTGAGCACGCCTGCGCGCCTCCATACCGCAGGTTTCCACCGAAGAAAATCACGGGAAAAGCACCGATGGCCGAACTCGCCAGCGAGATCATTCGCGTCAATATCGAAGACGAGATGCGCCAGAGCTATCTCGATTACGCGATGAGCGTGATCGTGGGCCGCGCGCTGCCGGACGTGCGCGACGGCCTGAAGCCGGTGCACCGTCGCGTGCTGTTCGCGATGAACGAGCTGGGCAATGCCTGGAACAAGCCGTACAAGAAATCCGCGCGCGTAGTCGGCGACGTCATCGGTAAATACCACCCGCACGGCGACACCGCGGTGTACGACTCGATCGTGCGCATGGCGCAGCCGTTCTCGCTGCGTTACATGCTGATTGACGGTCAGGGCAACTTCGGTTCGGTGGACGGCGACAATGCCGCGGCCATGCGTTACACCGAAGTGCGCATGGCGCGGCTCACCCACGAGCTGCTCGCCGACATTGACAAGGAAACGGTTGACTTCGGCCCTAACTACGACGAGAGCGAGCACGAGCCGCTGGTACTGCCCACGCGCGTGCCGAACCTGCTGATCAACGGTTCCGCCGGCATCGCGGTCGGCATGGCGACCAACATCCCGCCGCACAATCTCAACGAAGTGATTGATGCAACGATCGCGCTGATCGACGATCCGCAGATCGGCATTGATGGCCTGATGCAGCACATCCCCGGCCCGGATTTTCCCACCGCCGGCATCATCAATGGCGCGGCCGGCATCGTCGAGGCCTACCGCACCGGCCGCGGCCGCCTGCTGGTACGCGCGAAAGCCGAGATCGAAACCGAAGGCAACAGCCGCGAGACGATCGTCGTCACCGAACTGCCATATCAGGTGAACAAGGCGCGGCTGATCGAGAAGATCGCCGAGCTGGTCAAGGAAAAGAAGATCGAGGGCATCAGCGAGCTGCGCGACGAGTCCGACAAGGACGGCATGCGCATCGTGATCGAGCTGCGCCGCGATGCGATGGGCGACGTGGTGCTCAACAATCTGTTCCAGCAGACCCAGTTGCAGGTCACCTTCGGCATCAACATGGTCGCGCTGCTGGATGGCCAGCCGCGCCTGCTGAACCTGAAGGAAGTCCTGGAAGCGTTCGTGCGGCATCGCCGCGAAGTGGTCACGCGCCGCACGATTTTCGATTTGCGCAAGGCGCGCGCACGTGCGCACGTGCTGGAAGGCCTGACCGTCGCGCTCGCCAACATTGACGAGATGATCGAGCTGATCAAGACCTCGGCCACGCCGCAGGTTGCGCGCGAACGCCTGCTCGAACGCAAATGGGAACCGGGTCTGGTGCGTGCGCTGCTGGCGGATTCGGGTGCCGCGATTTCGCGGCCGGAGGATCTCGATCCGAAGGATGGCCTGCATGCGGATGGTTACCAATTGTCCGAGACGCAGGCGAAGGAAATCCTGGAAATGCGCCTGCACCGCCTGACCGGGCTGGAGCAGGAGAAGCTCTCCGACGAATATCGCCAGTTGCTGGACGCCATCCGCGGCCTGATCGCGATCCTGGAAGATCCGGACAAGCTGCTCAACGTGATCCGCACCGAACTGCTGGAAATGAAGGAAGCTTACGGCGATGCGCGCCGCACGCTGATCCAGCGCACCCAGGAAGACCTGAACACGCTGGACCTGATCACGCCGGAAGACGTGGTGGTCACGCTTTCGCACGCCGGTTACTGCAAGCGCCAGTCGCTCGGGCTGTATCGCGCGCAACGCCGCGGCGGCAAGGGCCGCATGGCGACCACGTTCAAGGAAGAGGATTTCGTCGAGAAGCTGTGGATCGTCAATACCCACGACACGCTGCTCACGTTCACCAGCACCGGCCGCGTGTACTGGCTGAAGGTCTACCAGATCCCGGAGGCCGGCCCGGGTGCGCGCGGCAAGCCGATCGTGAATCTCTTGCCGTTGCAGGAAGGCGAGAAAGTGCAGGCGGTGCTGCCGGTGCGCGAGTACGACGAAGGCCGCTACGTGTTCTTCGCGACCTGCAACGGCACGGTGAAGAAAACGCCCCTCACCGAATTCGCGTTCCAGTTGCAGAAGGGCAAATTGGCGATCGGCCTGGACGAGGGCGATGGGTTGGTGGAGGCCGAACTCACCGACGGCAACTGCGACATCCTGTTGTTCGCCTCCAACGGCAAGGCCGCGCGTTTCGCCGGTCGCGAGGTGCGTTCGATGGGCCGCAACGCCACCGGCGTGCGCGGCATGCGGCTTGCCGATGATGCGCACGTGGTTTCGATGATCGTCGTTGACGGGGCGGACGCCGGCAAGGACGTGCTCACCGCCACCGCGCGCGGCTACGGCAAGCGAACGGCGCTGGAGGATTTCCCGCGCAAGGGCCGCGGCTCGCAGGGCGTGATCGCGATCCAGTGTTCCGAACGCAACGGCGCGCTGGTCGCCGCCACGCAGACAGATGAAAGCCACGAGCTGATGCTGATCTCCAACCAGGGCACGCTGGTGCGCACCCGCGTTTCCGAGATCTCGCAACTCGGCCGCAACACCCAGGGCGTCACCCTCATTCGCCTTCCGGAAGACGAAAAGCTGGTCGGCGTGGTGAGGATCGAGAATCTGGGTGACGAGGAGTCGGGCGAGGCGGCGGGCGAGGCCGGCGCGATCGCTGCAAGCGATGCCGGGGGGTCGGATGGCGCGACGGTTTGATGGCAGCCCGGACGAAGCTGCGCAGCGGCGTCCGGTCGATTGGCGGAACGTTCCGCTTCGCTCCATCCAAGCTGCTTGAGCGGATGCTCCTGCCGGACAGGCAGGCTGGGCTGACAAACCCGGCAGATCCGAAACCGGGTTTCGCAGCCCAGCCTACGGCGTTGCAATCAGCTGCGGCAAATCCTGCAATCTGCCAAGCGCGATGGCCTTGTCCGGTAACACCCCGCGCCAGCGGAACGCGAACGTCGTCATACCCGCCGCCAGGCCGGCGCGGATGCCCGGCAAGCTGTCCTCCACGACCGCGCAGCGGTCGGGCAGCACACCCATGGCGTGTGCCGCGTGCAGCAGCAATCGCGGGTCGGGCTTCCAGTAGCCGACCTCGTAGGCGCTGAAAATCCGGCCTTCGAAATTCGGCAGGAGGCCGGTGAGGCGCAGGCTCAGCTCGATTTTTTCCGGTGGGCCGCTGGAGGCGACACAGCAAGGCACCTGGAGTGCCTCGAGCATTTCCGCGGCGCCTTCCATTGCCTTCAGCC
>JBQCCR010000069.1:0-4064 GCA_051961995.1 Rhodanobacteraceae bacterium
GCACGCGATGGTGTGGACGTGCGCCTGCTGGTGCCCGGCACCAGCGATATCCCGCTGGTGGCCGGCATGTCGCGCGCCGGCTATCGGCCGCTGCTGAAGGCCGGCATCCGCGTGTTCGAATGGAACGGCTCGATGCTGCACGCCAAGACCGCGGTGGCGGATGGGCAATGGGCACGCGTCGGTTCGTCCAATCTCAACCTCGCCAGCTGGTTGAACAACCGCGAGATCGACGTGGCGATCGAAGACGCCGGCTTCGCCTCGCAACTGGCGTGGCAATACGAAAAAGACCTGGAAAACGCCACCGAGATCGTGCTGGCCCCGCGCCGCTATCGCCGCGGCGAACGCGTGCGCAGCAGCGAAGCGCGGCCACCGCAACCCAAGCACGTCGGCGGCAGCTCCGGCCGCGCCGCCGCCGGCGCCCTGCGCATCGCCAATACCATGGGCGCGGCGCTGACCGATCGCCGTGTGCTGGGCGATACCGAAACCGGCGCGATGATGGGCGTGACCTTGCTGCTGACGGTGCTTGCGATCGCCGCCGTGCTTTGGCCTGCTGTGGTGGCGTGGCCCTTGGCCGCGATCGCGGCATGGTTTGCGATCAATACCGGCATTCGCGCGTGGCGATTGCGCAGGCGGCGTGCGCAGCGCTTGCGCGAGATGCGCGAATCGGACGAGTGAATGTAGGTTGGGGCGAACCCCAACATTGCCGTCTCCCATGCATCGCGATGTTGGGATTTGCACCCCAACCTACGAGCTGCCCGTACGCGTGATGCGTTCGGATACTGCACGGGGCCCATTGCGCCTTTCGTGCTAGTCTCCCGCCCCCATGCATGCGCCCGACGACTTCCGCGAAGGTGCCGGCCAGCCGCCCCGGCACATTCTCACGCCCAGCACGCTCAACCGGCTGGTGCGCGGCTTGCTGGAAGATGCGCTGCCGCTGGTGTGGATCGAGGGCGAACTGTCGAACGTGGCGCGTCCTGCTTCCGGTCATCTTTATTTCACGCTGAAGGACAGCGCGGCGCAGGTGCGCTGCGCGATGTTCAAGCCCAAGAGCGGATGGCTGCGTTTCAAGCCCACCGATGGCATGCACGTGCTGGTGCGCGCGCGAGTGGGCCTGTACGAACCGCGTGGCGAATTCCAGTTGGTGGCCGAGCATATGGAACCGGCCGGCGAAGGCGCGCTGCAACGCGAGTTCGAACGGCTGAAGGCGCAACTGGATGCGGAAGGTTTGTTTGCGCAGGAACGCAAGCGCCCCCTGCCCCGTTTCGCGCGCCGCATCGGCGTGATCACCTCGGCGACCGGCGCGGCCATACGCGACGTGCTGAGCGTGATGGCGCGGCGCTGGCCGCTGGTCGAGGTGGACGTGCTGCCGGTGCCGGTGCAAGGCCGCGAGGCGCCGCCGGCGATCGTGGCGATGTTGCGCAAAGCCGCCGCCTGCGGCCGCTACGACGTGCTGCTGCTGACGCGCGGCGGCGGCTCGCTGGAAGACCTATGGGCCTTCAACGACGAGCAGGTCGCGCGCGCCATCCACGCCAGCACGACACCGGTGGTCAGCGCGGTGGGGCATGAGATCGATTTCAGCATTGCCGATTTCGTGGCCGACTTGCGCGCGCCCACGCCCTCGGCCGCGGCCGAGTTGCTGGTGCCGGATATCCTCGCGTTGCGCCGGCAGTTGGAGCAGTTGCAGCGCCGCGTCGCCGCCAATCACGAGCGGCGCCTGCAGGCGCGCATCCAGCGCATCGATCATTTGCTGGTGCGCCTGCAGGCGCAGCGCCCGCAGGCGCGGCTCGCGCGCGACCGTGATCGCCTGCAGCGCCTGCATCGCCAGTTGCTCGCCTGCCGTCTTGCGCAAGTCACGCGCAAGACGGTGCACCTCGATCGCGTTTATGCGCGATTGCTGGCGCAGCATCCGCGCCAACGCCTGGCGATGCTCAAGCAACAGCTTGAACAACATGCTTCACATTTG
The DNA here is from genome assembly GCA_051961995.1 of Rhodanobacteraceae bacterium. GTDB lineage: Bacteria > Pseudomonadota > Gammaproteobacteria > Xanthomonadales > Rhodanobacteraceae > 66-474. Next base: position 1,964 of record JBQCCR010000069.1, read on the forward strand.
CGCCGCATGACGCTGCACAAGCTGGAGCGCGAGCGCTTGAATTTGCAGCAGACGGCGCGCGCGATGCATGCGGTGAGCCCGCTGGCCACGTTGGAGCGTGGTTACGCGATCCTGTTCGATGCCGAGGGCAAGGTGTTGCGTTCGGCGCAAGGCGTGGCGGTGGATACGCCGTTGAAGGCGAAATTGGCGGATGGTGAGTTGCCGTTGCGTGTCAGCAAGGAGTAGCTGAAAAAGCTGCGTAGGTTGGGTTACCCCCGGATCAAGTCCGGGGTAACCCAACCTAAGAGCAGCTTCACACCGGGCCCATCGCATCCATTCTTCACACGACTCAAACGCATCACCGCACGAATCGAACATTGGAGTACATATAGCATCCGTTATCCCCTGGAGACGATGCATGAAAGCGGCATCCCTGTTCGTTAAAGCGTTGGAAGCCGAAGGCGTGCGCAGCATCTTCGGCGTACCCGGCGAGGAAAACCTCGACCTGGTCGAGGCATTGCGCGAGTCTTCCATCAAGCTGATCGTGACGCGCCACGAACAGGCCGCCGGCTTCATGGCCGCGACCTGGGGCCGGCTGACCGGCGAAGCGGGCGTAGCCCTGTCCACCCTGGGGCCGGGCGCCACCAACCTTGTAACCGCGGCGGCCTATGCCCAACTTGGTGCCATGCCCATGTTGATGATCACCGGCCAGAAGCCGATCCGCACGCACAAGCAGGGCCTGTTCCAGCTGGTCGACGTGGTCGACATGATGCAACCGCTGACCAAGTACACGCGGCAGATCGTGTCCGCCGCGACCATTCCCGCGCGCATCCGCGAAGCGGTCCGTCGCGCGGAGGAAGAGCGCCCCGGCGCGGTGCACCTGGAGCTGCCCGAAGACATCGCGCGCGACAGCGTGGATGATTACATCCTGCTGCCCACCGAATACGCCCGCCGCCCCTCGCCCGACGATGCTGCCCTGGTGCAAGCGGCCGAGGCGATCAGCAATGCGAAGCATCCGATCCTGATGATCGGCGCCGCGGCCAATCGCCAGCGCACCGCGGTGGCCCTGCGCGCCTTTATCGACAAGCTCGGCATTCCCTTCTTCACCACCCAGATGGGCAAGGGCGTGGTGGATGAAGAGCATCATCTGTGGTTGGGCAACGCCGCGCTTTCCGATGGCGATTTCGTGCATCGCGCGATCGACGCGGCCGACGTGATCATCAATGTCGGCCACGACGTGGTGGAAAAGCCGCCGTTCTTCATGCAGCGCGGGCGGCGCACGGTCATCCACATCAATTTCTCCTCGGCGGAAGTGGATACCGTGTATTTCCCGCAGATCGAAGTGGTGGGCGATATCGCGCACACGGTGGAACGCCTGACCGATGCGCTGGATGCACAGGCGCACTGGGATTTCCGTTACTTCAACAAGGTGCGCAAGGCATTCCATGCGCAGCTTGGCCAGTACGCCGACGAGGCGCGCTTCCCGATGCATCCGGTACGCATCGTGGCCGACACGCGCCGCGTCATGCCGGACGACGGCATCCTGTGCCTGGACAACGGCATGTACAAGCTGTGGTACGCGCGCTACTACAAGGCGCGCCAGCCCAACACGGTGCTGCTGGACAACGCGCTGGCCACCATGGGCGCCGGCTTGCCTTCGGCGATGGCGGCGAAGCTGGTGTATCCCGGGCGCAAGGTGCTGGCGATCTGCGGCGACGGCGGTTTCATGATGAACGCGCAGGAGCTGGAAACGGCGGTGCGGCTGAGGCTCGATCTGGTGATCCTGCTGCTGCGCGACGACGCCTACGGCATGATCCGCTGGAAACAGGCCGAGATGGGCTACGTCGATTACGGCATGCAGTTCGGCAATCCGGATTTCGTACGTTTTGCCGAAGCGCATGGTGCACACGGGCATCGCCCCGCCAGCGCAGATGAATTCCTACCCACACTGGAAAAGGCGTTCGATGAGGGTGGCGTGCACCTGATCGACCTGGCCATCGACTATTCCGACAACCACCGCGTGCTCGACGAAGAAATCCGCAGCCTGAGCGCAGCTGTCAAGGAGTGATCATGCTCGACAAAACCTATCCCTATTACCTCGCCAACGAGCCGCGTACCTCCT
>JBQCCR010000070.1:0-85289 GCA_051961995.1 Rhodanobacteraceae bacterium
TACGAAAACTACGTCCACATCCAGAGCGAATCCGCGCTGCGGCAGATGGCGCAGAGTTACCCTTATGACTCGCACGAGGACGACAAGCCTTCACTGCGCAGCCATGGCGACGTGATCAACACCCATCTGCGCGACGAGATCCAGGAGCGACTCGGCAAGGCGGGCGTGAAAGTCATCGAGGCGCGCATCAGCCATCTCGCCTACGCGCAGGAAATCGCCCAGGCGATGCTGCAGCGCCAGCAGGCCGGCGCGATCATCGCCGCGCGCACCCGGATCGTGGAAGGTGCGGTCAGCATGGTCGAGATGGCACTGGAGCAACTGAGCCAGCGCGGCGTGGTGCAGCTCGACGAAGAGCGCAAGGCGGCGATGGTTTCCAACCTGCTGGTGGTGCTGTGCGGAGAACGCGGCACGCAGCCGGTCCTGAACACCGGGACTTTGTATCAGTGATCGTCCATGATTCCCGAGGCTCAAAAGGCAGGCATCCCTGTCTGCAGATTGAGTACGCATCCTTGCGTGTGAAAGCGGGCAAAGCCGCCGTCCATGGCCGACAGCTCCTTGGCCGCACTTTCAAAAAGCTTGCATTGGATTGACTTTGACGACCCCGGACAAGAAAGCCTATCCGCTGCGCATCAGCCCGCAGGTGCTGGACGCGATGCAGCGCTGGGCCGGCGACGAGTTGCGCAGCGTCAATGCGCAGATCGAATATGTGCTGCGCGATGCCTTGCGCAGGGCGGGACGGATCAAACCCGAACCGGCAGACCGGAGCCACAAGAAATGAAGCGAACGAAGTTGATCGTCATTGCAATGCTCGGCGTGAACACCGCGGCATTCGCGGCCCTCTCATCACAACCGGCAGCCCGTCAGACGCCGGTCACGCCCCTCGCGGCGACCGCTTCCCCTTCCGCCAGGGCGATCAACGAGCTCGCGCCCCAGGCCGCAGCGGTGGAAATCGAATCGTGCATCACCCGAACCGGCGCGCTGCTCGCCGCGCTCGACAAGGGCGATTACCAGGGCGCCGAAATGGATTTCAATCCCACCATGCAGGCCGGCCTGCCACCCGCGCAGTTGAAGCAGGTCTGGGAATCACTACCTGCGCAATTCGGCACACCCGGTCCGCGCGGCGCCCCGCACAACCACATCAGCGGCAGCTACGTCATCGTCACGGTTCCAATGCCGTTCGAGAGCATGATGCTGGCTGCGCAGACCGCCTGCGCAGCAGACGGCAAGATCGCGGGCTTCCACCTGATGCAGCTGCCTGCGCCGGAACCCGAATTTCCGGCGAGTGCCGCCAGCACGTCGTCACCCGCACCTGCACCCGCGCACAGTTGAACAAGCCGGTCGCTCGCGCCCAGCCGCCCGCGCGTTGCGCGAATGAGGCCGAACGCCGCGCGCTGATCGAGCGTGCGTTCGCGCTGGGTGTGCCGCGCGGCTATGGGCGCTCACGCCATCTGCATCTGCAACGCGAACCGAAGCGGCTGGCTTCGATCGGCCCTGACATCCAGCAGCGCGAGCAATGGCTCACGCCACCTGCCGCGCGCGCGTTCAGTGCCCTGCGCGACGCGGCCTCGCGCGACGGAGTGGAATTGCAGATCGTCTCCGCGTTCCGTTCGATCGCCTACCAACTCGGCATCGTCGAGCGCAAACTGCAACGCGGGCTGGCGATGCACGAAATCCTGCGCGTCAGCGCCGCACCCGGCTACAGCGAACACCATTCCGGCCGCGCGCTGGACATCACCGCGCCGGGCTACGCGCCGGTCGAGGAGATCTTCGAGCGGTCCGCCGCGTTCGCGTGGCTGACGCGCAACGCTTCACCTTTCGGCTTTGCGCTTTCCTACCCGCGCGGCAATCGGCACGGGATTGCATACGAGCCCTGGCACTGGTGCTGGCACGAGCCTCCCTCGCGCCATTCCTTCCCGTAGCGCGCTCGCCTGCACATCAATCCTGCGATCGTTTCACCGGTTTGGCGGGGGTCTTCGGCGGGTTGGCCGCCTCGCAAATCTTCCAGAGATAAAAACTCGCGAGCGTGCGATAAGGCGCCCAGCGCGCGCCGAATTCCTCCAGCGCCAGGGGCTTGGGCAGCTCGCTCATGCGATGCACGATCTGCGCGCCCTTGCGGATGCCGAGATCATGCACCGGCAGCACATCGGCGCGGCCGAGCCGGAACATCAGCATCATCTCCACCGTCCAGCGGCCGATGCCGCGCACCTGGATCAGGTGATCAATCAGTTCCTGATCGTCCATGCGCGCCAGTTGCGCCGGCGTGGGCACGACGCCCGCGCGCGCCTTGGCGGCGAGATCGCGCAGGGCCGCGACCTTGTTGCGCGACACCCCGGCCGCGCGGAGCGCCTCGTCACTGGCACCCTCGATTCCCGCGGCGGTGATCTTCCTGCCGCGCGGCATCAGCTTCTCCACTCGACCGACGATCGTCGCCGCGGCCTTGCCGGACAATTGTTGGTAAAGAATCGCGCGCGCCAGCGCATCCACCGGCTCGAAGCGCACCGAGAAATCGCGCTCCAGCGGACCGATCTTCTTCATCCACGCCGCGAGCTTTTTGTCGCGCTTGTGGAGGTGTGCCACCGCGGCTGCGTAATCGAAGCCGCGCGGGATGACGATGGCTGCCATGACGCTCCTATCCTCGCCGACGAACAAGTGCGATGCCCAACGCGATCCAGCCGATGATGAAAGCCAGGCCGCCGAAAGGCGTGATGATGCCGATCCAGTTCGGCATTCCGAGCGCAAGCGCGTAAAGGCTGCCGCAGAACAGCGCCACGCCAACGGCAAACAGCCACATCGCCCAGCGCACCGCCGAGCCGCGCGGCCGCATGATCGCGGCCAGCGCAAACGCCAGCGCGTGCCAGAAGTGGTATTGCACCGCGGTGTGCCAGATCCCGGCTTGCGCCGACGAAAGGGTGTCGCGCAAGGCATGCGCACCGAAGGCGCCCAACGCGACTGCGCTCACGCCGAACACCGCGAGCACGATGCCCGGGGCCGGCGAAACACCGCCCGCGCGCGGATTCAAGCGAAGGCTCCGCTCGCGCGCCGGCGCCGGTGCGCGCGCCAGGCCGCGTAGATCAGTCCGAGCAGCGTCAGCGCGATCGGCATCAGCAGGATGTCCAGGAACTTCAGTCGCGCCGCCAGCCGCTCGATGTCGGCATTGAGCTGCTGCTGCACCTCGCGCAGTTCGCCACGGATCTGCAGCTTGCGTTTCATGAACTGCTCGACGGCGCTCTTCTGGGACGCATTCAAGGCCGTGCTGCCGCGGCTCTGCAGCGCGCCGAGCCGGGTTTCGGTATCGGCCAGTTCCACCAGCAACTCGTTCTGCTTGGCCTTGAATTTCTCGTCCGCCGCATGCCGCAGGTTCTCCACCGTGGTGAACGGACGATCCGCCACCGCGCGGCCGCGGATCGCGATCAGGTCGGAAGGCCCGGCGAGGTTGTCCACCGCATTGACGAAAAAGTCGCCGTTGTTGGCGAACGCGTTCGCCAGCACCTGCCCGAAGGACGGGGTGAACTGCACCCACAGCCGGTCGGAGAGCATGTCGGTGTCGGCCACCAGCAGCACCTGGTCCTCGCGCGGTGAACGCGCGATATGGCCCGGATCGTTCCGCTGCGGGAACGCGCTGGCGAAACGGCCGATCGCGCGCACCGCGATCGCGTAATGTTCGCCGCGCGGCGCGTAGCCGTTGTAGAGCGAAGCGGGATCGCTGGCCTCTCGCACGCGTTGCGCGGGTACCAGCATCGCATCGCCCGAACTCTGGATCAGCGGCACCAGCTTGGTCGTGGTCCTGGGCGCCAGTTCGAAGTGCCCGGCGGTGGAAACATTGATCACGCCGAGCGCGGCGGTGACCGGATCGTCGTGGTTGAGGTCGCCATCGCTGAACCCGAGCACCGCCGGATGCCGCACCGGTGCGGATTCCGGAGTCGGCTGGATGGTGAGCGCGCGATCGCGGTCCAGCACCACCTGATCGGCATCGAACTCGATTCCCCACGCCTGGAACAGCTTCGGCAAACCGGAGGCGCGGCCACTCTCCAGTTCCGCATCCGGATCCAGGAACGCGACCAGCCGGCCGCCACGCAGGACATACTGGTCAATCGCGTACACCGCATCCGGCGGCAGATCGTGCGGCTGGATCAACACCAGCACGGCGGTGTCATTGCCCACCTGTTTCAATGCATCGGCTTGCAACAGATGCACGTCGAACAACTGCCGCAACTGCTGCAAGACCGTCCATGGGCGTTGCGGCTGCCGGGTCACCGCGTCGGTGCCACCCTGGACGGGCAGCGAGCTGATGATGTCCACGCGCGGCTTGCGGGTCTGGCTGAGATCAAGGATCAGCTTGGCCAGATCGTATTCGAGGTACGGCTCGCGATCGGGCAGGAAGAACGGAAGCGAGGCGCTGCGCCCGTCGGCAAGGTTGCGCGCGGCCAGCCCGAAATAGAGTTTCTCGTCGCCATTGCTGCCCGGCATCGCGCTCAGACCGGCGGCGGCGGCGCGATCCTGATCTTCCGAGTACGGCTGCGGATCCACCACTTTCAGGGTGATCCGGCCATCCGAATTGCGCGCGATCTCCTCCAGCATGTCGCCCACGCGCTGGCGGTAGGCGCGCAACTGCGGCAACTCGCGGCTGACCCGGTCGGAGAAATAGAGCGTGAGCCGCAGCGGCTGGCGCAACGAGGACACGATGTGCAGCGTGCCGGGCGAGAGCGTGTACAGCTTGTCGGCAGTCAGGTCCACGCGCGCGCCGCGCAGGCCCGCGGCACTCGCCCACAGCAATGCGAGATAGACGACCAGCAGAGACAGCAGCGCCAGCGAAGCGCGCAGACGCGGGCGTCTCGAAAGGCGCACGTCAGACGCCTCTCTTCGTGTCGAGCACGACCACGCAGGCGCTGAGCCAGAACGCGATCGTCACCACGAAATAGGCAAGGTCGCGCAGGTCCATGACGCCGCGCGAGATCGCATTGAAATGCGCATACAGGCTGATCTCCTCCAGCGCGCCGGCCAGCGTGGGCCAGCCCGCCGTTTCCAGCGGACCCTGGATCAACGGGTAACCGGCCATCAACAGCAACAGGCAGATCGTGACCGCGAGGATGAAGGCGATCACCTGGCTGCGGGTCAGTGCGGAGGCGCATTCTCCGATCGCGAGGAACGCGCCGGCCAGGAGGAAGCTGCCGACATAACCGGCGAAGATCACGCCATTGTCGGGGTTGCCGAGGTAATCCACCGTCAGCCACATCGGAAATGTCAGCGCCAGCGCCACACCAATCGCGACCCACGCCGCGATGAACTTCGCCAGCACCGCCTGCCACGGCCGGATCGGCAAGGTGAGCAACAATTCCAGCGTGCCGCCGCGCCGCTCTTCCGCCCACAACCGCATCGCCATCGCGGGCACCAGCACCAGATACAGCCAGGGATGGAACTGGAAGAATGGCTGCAGGTCGGCCTGGCCGCGCTCGAAGAAGCCGCCGAGATAGAACGTGGCCGCGCCCGCCAGCAGCAGGAAGATCACCGTGAACAGCCATGCCACCGGCGTGGCGAGATAGCCGCGCAATTCGCGCAGCAGCACGCCGGCGAACGCGTCGCCTTCCGATGCCTGTGCCGTGCTCAAGGCCGCACGCTGCATGCCGCAATCTCCAGGCGGAGCACATCGGAAGCGGGGGCGGTCCGCCAACAAACGCAAAGGACGCGAACGAGAGCAAGGCTGTCCGGCCCAAACCATTTGCGTCCATTCGCGTTCATTCGCGGACTATTGCCATTCTTCATGCCGCCTTCGCCGGCACGGATTGTTCGGTAATTCGGCGGAACACATCCTCCAGCCGTCCGCGTTCAAGCTGCAATTCCTCGACACGCACGTGCTGCGCTTCCAGCAGACGCTGCACTTCGCCCAGGATGTATTTGCCCGGGCGTGGAAACACCGTGACGCGGCCGTCGCCGGCATCCACTTCCACACTGTCCACCTCGGGCATGCGCGCCAGCAGTTCGCGCAGCAATGCGTTGGTGGGTGCCTGGAAACTGACCGCACCGTGATAGCGCGATTGCGCTTCCAGTTCCGCCGGCGTGCCTTCCGCGCGCAGCTTGCCGTTGCTGAGGATCGCGACGCGATTGCACACGGTACGCACCTCGTTCAGGGCATGCGTGCAGAGGATGATCGCGCGATCGTGGGCCATCCCGCGGATCAATGCGTGCACTTCCCGCTGTTGATTGGGGTCGAGACCGTCGGTGGGCTCGTCGAGAATCAGCGCTGGCGGATCGTGCAGCAGCGCCTGTGCAAGGCACACGCGGCGGCGAAACCCTTTCGAGAGCGTCTCGATCGCTTGCTCCAGCACCGATTGCAATTGCAGCAGCGCGACGATTTCATCCAGCCGGCGATTGCGCGGAATGCCGCGCAACCCGCGCACGCGTGCGATGAACAGCAGGAATTCGCGCACGCTCATCTCGCCGTAACTGGGTGCGCCTTCGGGGAGATAGCCGAGCGCACGCCGCGCCGGCACCGGGTCGCGCACCACATCGTGGCCGCACACCCGCGCGCGGCCCGAACTGGGCAACAGGAATCCGGCGATCATGCGCATCGAGCTTGATTTGCCGGCGCCGTTCGGCCCGAGCAGGCCCAGTACCTGGCCCTTCGCCACGCACAGATTCAAGTCATCCACCGCTTGCAGCGCGCCGTAGCGTTTGCCGAGGCGTTCGGTTTCGATCATGGGTGGATTGTAATGCCTCAAACGAAAAGCCCGCCGTTTCGGCGGGCTTTTCACGTTCATCGCTGTGGCACGGATCGCATCAACGATGCTTGTGCTTGGCCGCGGGCTTCTTGGCGGCTTCCTTCTTGCCCTTGGCGGGAGCGTTCTGCTCCGGGGCCGGTGCGCTGGAAGCCGGCGCCGGCACCGCGCCGGACCATGCTGCCGGATTCAACGCCGGCAGCGGCTGTACCTTGCCGGCCGCCTGTTCCGGCGTCTGCTGCGGCACGTCGCCCTGCAGCGGCAGGAACACGCGGAACTGCTGCTGGTCGTAAGCCACGTTCGGCAACGAAACCAGTTCGTCGTAATAACGGTGCGTGGTGTCGTCGAAGGTGTAGCCGTGGGTCAGCGCATAGGCTTTCAGCGCCAGACGCATCAACGGAATGCCCGCCGGCGTGCCTTGCCAGTCGCCCTCGAGCGCCGCCCCGCCCGGCAGCATGCCGGCGCGCACGTTGGCATCCACGATCAGGTTGCCCTTGGGACCGATGGAACCCGCAGCCGGCGCGGCAGGCGGCGCGCCGGCGGAGGTCGCCGGGGCCGGAGCGCTGCCCGGTGAATTGGTCGGCTTGGCGACGATCTGGGTCAGATCCTGGCTCTGGCCGTCGATCGTGAGCGTAGTGCTGTCGATCGGCACCGCCACGTCGAACACATAGTTTTCGTCGCCGTAATCGGTGGTGAGGGTGATGCGCGGGCCGCTCTGATGCACGCCGAGCTTCTTGATCGCCGCATCAATCTGCTGCATCGCCTTGGCGGTGGCGGCATCCACATCATCCAGCGTGCGCGGCGCACTGGTGGAAACGAACAGGATCGCCTGCGGCTGGGTCTGCACGATGCGGGTGTCGATCTTGGTGTAGTCCACGTTGGGGATCGAAGCCAGCGTGTTCTGCAGGTTGTCCAAGCCGTACTGGATCAATGTGTCCGGCGCGCCGCGCAGGAAAAAGCGCGAATAGCGATCGACCAGGTTCCAGCCGTAATCCACGTCGTAAGACCAGGTGACCCGGGTCAGACGCTGGCTGTTGGTCGGCTCCATGTTCAGCGTGAACTGCTTGTTCGCGCCGCGCCAGGCCGCACTGTCGAGCGTCCAGACGATTTGGCCGCGACCGGTCGGATCGAGGTTGCCGGACTTGTTGGTGAGCGTGCTCGGCGGAACGCGGTCCATGCCGCCACGCCAGGTCACCTTGGAGCCGGGACCGTACGCTGCACCGGAAACATCGAGCTGCAGGCCCGGATTCTGTGCCTTCAACACCTGCCCGGCGTAATCGTCGAAGCGGCGGAAGTTGTTCAGCAGATCGTAGGTCTGATGCGGATCATGGCTGATGGACAGCGACCGCTGGATGTGGCCATGGCTCGGCAGGAATACCCCGACGATGATGGCCAGGATGAAGACCATGATGATGGCCACGATGAATTCAAGCACACGCGTCATGCCAGCAGTCTCCGCACTCTCTGATGTGTCAGTGGATCCTCGAGGGCACGCGCGGCGGGCCTGGACCCCACCCGCTGCGCAACACGCGCGCCGAATGGCGGATGGTAGCCGCTCCCGGGCGCGGACGCCATTGGTCGGAGGCGCCCGGGCCGCAAAACGTGCGCAGGTTGCCAAACTTTTTACCGACATTTGCATTGACGGGTGCTGCACAGCCCTAGCGCAATGGTGTGGGCGTGGTTTCCCGTCCTGTCCCCGAACCGCACGCGCACAACGCGCCGGAGGTGCCGCTGGCCAAGCCGGTGAAGGTGGTTCCGCGCGGACGGCTGGCTTCCGTGCGTCGCGAGGCGGCCGATTGCCGTGCATGCCCGTTGTGGCGCGGCGCCACCCAGACCGTGTTCGGCGAGGGGCCACAGCACGCGACGATCATGCTGATCGGCGAACAACCCGGCGCGCAGGAGGATCTGGAAGGCCGCCCGTTCGTCGGTCCTGCAGGAAGGATGCTGGATCAGGCGCTGGAAGCGGCCGGGCTGGATCGCAAAGCGCTCTATCTCACCAACACCGTCAAGCATTTCAAATACGAAATGCGGGGCAAGCGCCGCCTGCACAAGAGCGCGAATGCATCCGAACAGGCCGCGTGCCGCATGTGGCTGGCGGCGGAACTGCTGCGCGTGCAACCGCGCATCGTGGTCGGACTGGGTTCGATGGCCGCGCGCACGATGTTCGGGGCCGCTTTCCGCATCACCCGCGAGCGCGGCGAATGGCGCGAACTGGGCAAAGGCGCGCGCGGCATCGCCACCTGGCACCCTTCAGCGCTGCTGCGCATGCCCGATGCGCAATCGCGCGCCGCTGCGTTGCAGGAGCTGGTGGAGGATTTGGGGAAGGTGGCGGAAGCGGAACGCGATCGGTAGCTTCGTCATTCCGGCGCAAGCCGGAACCCGGGCGACTTGAAACCGATGAAACCGGCGATGGCTCCGGAATGAAGGTAAAGGTTGCTTCCCGGTTGCCGGTTGCCGGCTCAATGAAAATCCCTCGATCGCGCATCCAGCTCGCCCAGCATTCCGCTGATGTCGAACAGATTCTGCGCGATCAGGTGGCTGACGCCATCCACGCGCTCCCACCGCCCTTGCACGCCCAGCAGCTTCGCTTCCAGATACGGCCGCCACTGGCGCGCGGCGACGTCGCGCCACACGACCACGTTGACCGGCCCGTGTTCGTCTTCCAGCGTGATGAAGGTGACGCCGCTGGCGGTCTGCGGGCGCTGGCGCTGCACCACCATGCCCGCCATGCGCACCACGCTCTCGTGCGGACAGTCTTGCAGCTGCCTTGAATCCAGCCAGCGCTGCGCGCGCAACCGCGTGCGCAGCAACTTCAATGGATGCGGTCCGAGCGTCAAACCGGTGCGCGCGTAATCCGCGTGCACGTCCTCCGCCACGGAAGGCAGCGGCAGATGCATCGCCGCCTCGTCCGGGCTGCGATGGTCGAACAGCGGACGATGCGCTTCCACGCCGATCGCCGCCCATTGCGCTCGATGCCGATGCCCGGCCAGGCCGCGCAGCGCGCCGGCCTGCGCCAGCAGCGTGCGGTGGCGCGAATCCAGTTCCGCGCGTGCGCACAGATCGGCGACATCGACGAATGATTTCTGCGCGCGCTCGGCCGTCAATGTGTGCGCGATTTTTTCCGGGCAACCCCGCACTTGGCGCAAACCCAGCCGGATCGCCGGATCGCCGCGGCGATCCGGTTCCAGCGTGCAATCCCAGTCGCTGAAACGCACGTCCACCGGCAGCACGCGCACGCCATGCCGCTGCGCATCCTGCACGATCTGGCTGGGCGCGTAAAAACCCATCGGCTGGCTGTTGAGCAGCGCGCAGGCGAACGCGGCCGGATGATGGCATTTCAGCCACGACGAGGCGTAAGCAAGGATGGCGAAACTCGCGGCATGGCTTTCCGGGAACCCGTAACTGCCGAATCCCTTGATCTGGTTGAACGTGCGCTCGGCGAATTCGGGCGTGTAGCCGCGCGCCAGCATGCCGGCGCGGATGCGATCCTCATGTTTTTCCATGCCGCCGCGGCGTTTCCACGCGGCCATGTCGCGGCGCAGCTGGTCGGCTTCGCCAGGCGTGTAACCGGCCGCAACCATCATCAATCGCATCACCTGCTCCTGGAACAGCGGCACGCCCAGGGTGCGTTCCAGGACGGCTTTCGTTTCCTCCGACGGATACGTCACCGGCTCTTCGCCGCGCCGGCGGCGCAGATACGGATGCACCATGTCGCCCTGGATCGGGCCCGGCCGCACGATCGCGACCTGGATCACCAGGTCGTAGAAGCTCTTCGGTTTCAGGCGCGGCAGCATGCTCATCTGCGCGCGGCTTTCGATCTGGAACACGCCGATGGTGTCGGCGCGCTGGATCATTTCGTAGGTACGCGGATCTTCCCGCGGGATGCTCGCCAGCGAGTAGTCGCCGCATCCATGCTGACGCAAAAGGTCGAGGCATTTGCGGATGCAGGTGAGCATGCCAAGCGCCAGGCAATCCACTTTCAGCAGGCCCATCGCATCCAGATCGTCCTTGTCCCACTGGATGATGGTGCGATCCGGCATGGCCGCATTCTCGACCGGCACCAGTTCGGAGAGCGGCGCGTCCGACATCACGAAACCGCCGACGTGCTGGCTCAGGTGTCGCGGCACGTCGAGCAACTGCGCGGTGAGCGAAATCACGCGGCGAAGCAGCGGTGCATCCGGATCGAAGCCGCGCTCGCGCAGGCGCTCGTCCAGCGCGCTTCCGCCATCCCACCAGCCGACCGCGCGGCTCAACTGGTCCACCTGCTCGGGCGACAGCCCCATGGCCTTGCCGACGTCGCGCGCAGCGCTTTTCCCCCGGTAACAGATCACCGTCGCGGCCAGCGCCGCGCGCTCGCGCCCGTACTTCCCGTAAATGTATTGAATGACCTCTTCGCGTCGCTCGTGCTCGAAATCCACGTCGATGTCGGGCGGCTCGTCGCGCTCGCGGCTGATGAAGCGCTCCATCAGCAGATTGCCGTGTTCGGGATTCACGGCGGTGATGCCCAGCACGTAGCACACCGCGTAATTGGCCGCCGAACCGCGGCCCTGACAGAGAATCCCCTGCTGGCGCGCGTAGCGCACGGCATCATGCACGGTCAGGAAAAACGCCTCGTACTGTTTGTACGCGATCAGTTCCAGTTCGTGCGCGATCTGTGCGCGCACCTTCGGCGGCGCGCCTTGCGGCCAGTGCTCGCGCAATCCCTTCTCCGTCAATTCGCGCAACCACGTGGTCGGCGTGTGCCCTTCCGGGACCAGCTCGGCCGGATAGCGGTATTGCACTGCCTCCTCCAGATCGAGATTGCAGCGCGCGGCGATCGCCAAGGTTTCGTCCAGCAATTCGCGCGGATACGACATCGCAAGCGCCGCGCGCTTGCGCAAATGCCGCTCACCGTTCTTGAACAGCAGCGGCCCCGCCTGGGCAATCGTGGTGCGATGCCGGATCGCGGTGAGCGTGTGCTGCAACGGCAGTCTTGCGCGCACATGCATGTGCACGTCGCCGCTCGCGACCAGCGGCAAATCGAGTTCCGCACCGAGGCGCTGCAAGGTTTGCAGGCGCTTCGCGTCGTCCGGGCCGCGGTGCAGTTCCACGGCCAGCCAGGCGCGATCATCGAAAACGTTTTTGATCCAACGGCCATGTTCGGTGTTCGGCGTTTCTTCCGGAATCCACAACGCCAGCACGCCCGGCATGCCGGTCCCGACATCGGCACGCGACAGTTTGTATTCGCCCTTGCGCGATGCGCGCCGGCCTCGGGTGATCAGCTGGCACAACGCGGTGTAGCCGACCTTGTCTTCGCACAGCAACACCAGCTTCGGGCCGTCGCACAATTGAATCTCCGCGCCGATGATCAACTTCATCTTCGTATCGCGCGCGGCTTCCCACGCGCGCACGATGCCGGCCAGCGAGCATTCATCCGTGATCGCCAGCGCTTCGTAACCGCAGGCCTTCGCGCGTTCGAACAGTTCGCGCGCGCTGGACGCGCCGCGGCCGAACGAGAAGTTCGACAGGCAATGCAGTTCCGCGTAAGCCGGCGCGTTCATGCGAACCACCCGTGCAACATCCACGGTCCGCGTTGCCCTGCCGCGCAGAAGATCCACGCGCGCTGGCCCAGTGAGGTCCGGGCGACGTAGTAGTCGCGCCGCACCGGCTCGCCGTCCCACCAGCCGGTTTCCAGACGCTCCGGCCCGGCGATCAGCTCCGGCGCCGGCCCGCGCAGCGGAATGGGTTTCTCCAGCAACCAGGTGGGGCGCGGCAGGGTTTCATGTATCTCCGCTTCGTCTTCGCGCGACTGCGCGCGCTCGGGCCGCGGATCCAGCGTGTCGTGCAACTGGTAAATCGCGCGATCGCCCAGCCGCGCGCGCAGTCGTTCGCGCAATTGCGTGATCGTCAACGCATGCGCGGGCCGGCGGTCGAACAAGTCGCGCCCTGCCGGCACGAACGGCGGCAGCTCCTCCGCGATCAGGCGCATCGCACGCACCGGCGCGCGCAATCGCTGCGCTTCCAGCCGCCCGCGCGAGAATTCGAACAACTGCTCCGCATCGCGCAGCGGTTCCAGCAGGCCAACCTGCATGCGCGTGCAATCATCAACGCGATGTTCCAGTTCGATGGCGAAATGCTGTACGCCGCCGTCGCGGCCGGAAAGATAGGCCGCGAAATCGCCGGTGAGTCGTCGCAGCGGGAACAGCAGCGCGGAAAGATTTTCGACTTCGGGTTCGAACTCGGCGCGTTGTGAAAAACGATCCGGCGGACGATAACGCGCCAGACCGTCCGGCGCGGCGCCGGTCAGACGGTCCAGCGCCTGCAACAACCCATTGCCGAAACGCCGGCGCAGTCCATCACGCGGTGCGTCCAGCACCTGCCCCAGCGTGCACAGGCCCATGCTGGCCAACGTTGCCGCGGTTTCATCCATCAATCCGGCTTGCAACACCGGCAGGCGCGACAGGCCCGCACGCAGGTCCTTCGCGTCCAGAATCGCGCCGCGGTCTGCGCAAGCCAGAACGCGTGCGGCATGCGGCGTTGGCGCAGCGGCAAGGCGGTGGCGGAAACCCAGTTGCGACAGGTCATCGCGCAAGCACTGCGCCAGTTGCGGCCACGGCCCGAACAACGCACGGCTGCGGCCGACTTCCAGAACGATGGAATCCGGCAACAGTGCGACTTCCGAGCTGTAGCGATACGCCACCGCGGCCAGGAAGCGGTGCGAATGTTCCGCCGATGCCGCGTCGAACGGCACCGCCTCGAAGTGCGCCAGCAACGCGCGCGCGGCGGTGAGCGATTGCCCCGCACGCAACCCGGCACGTGCGGCGGCTTCGTTCGCGTCCAGCAACATGCGCGCGTGCGGCGGGCCGCCCATCAGCGCCAGCGGTGCATGCGCATCAACGCGCTGGCGCAGCACGCCATCCAGCGCGAGATGCGGCAAGGAAATGCATGCCCACAACATCGAGCTAATTCCATTCGAACGGGATCGGCTTCAACGGCACGGGGCCACCGCGGCATTTGCGCACGCACAATTGCGACGAACCCATTTCGATTTCGATGCGCAATGCAGCGGGTGAAGGCTGTGCCCCGTGTCTGCGATCGCGAAACACGAAGGCCAATGCACGGCCGCTGTCGGCGGCGACCTGCAGCCGCCGCAACTGCCGCTCATCAATCTGCCTTGGCCAGGCCAGCACCGCCGAACAACAACCCGCGCGCAGCGCCTGCTCCATCGCCCACGAAGTCCGTTGCTCATCGGCGGCAACGATCTCGACGTGGCCCATATCCACGCCGCGTGCACGCCAACCCGCCACGCACGGCGCATACGGCGGCGCGATCAGCAGCACCGGGCGATCCGCTTGCGTCAATCGCGCGAGCATCGGCATCAGCAATTGCAACTCGCCGACGCCATCCGCAGGAATCAGGATTTCAGTGAGCGCCGCATCCGGCCAGCCGCCCGCAGGCAGTGCGGCATCCAGCGCCGGCCAGCCGGTCGGCTGCGCGGGCGCGGCAACCGGCGCGGCGCGGCCCTGCCAGACCTGATTCGAAAACGCGGGCAACGGAGCGACCATTACGCAGTCCTGAGCAGCCCCGCAAACAATCCCTCGATGGCGAAGTCTTCGCGGGGGTCGGGATCAATCGGCGCATGGCCGGGACTGTTGGGCAACAACCGGATCACGCCGGCTTTCCAGTACAGGCGCTTGATCGTGAAGCGGTCGCCCCCCACGCGTGCGGCCACGACCTGACCGTGGCGCGCCACCGGCGTGGCGTGCACGCCGACCAGGTCGCCGTCCAGGATGCCTTCATCGCGCATCGAATCGCCGACCACCCGCACCAGGTAATCGGGCTTCAACCGGAACAGCCCGGCGGAAAGCCGCACCCGCCGTTCGACATGGGCCTCGGAATGCAGCGGCTGGCCCGCCGCGATCCGCCCAATCAGCGGCAATTCCAACAGTTCCGGATCAATGGCCTGCGGGCTGTTGCTCAGGCGGATCCCGCGCGAGCGGTTGGGTGCGATCGTCAGGTGGCCCTTGGCTTCCAGCGCGCGCAGATGCTTGGACACCGCACTGAGATGCGCCAGCCCGAGATGGCTTCCGATCTCTTCCAGCGTGGGCGCCTGACCGTGGCGCTCCAGGCACTCGCGGACAAAGGCGAGAATGGCGGATTGGCGGGAAGTGAGGCTTAGCGACATCCCTCCATTTTCACCCTTTTTGGTGAAAATGAAAGACCGCTCAGACGATCCCCAACTCCAGCGCCTTGAGCACCGCGCGGGTACGGTCGCGCACGCCGAGCTTGGAAAGAATGTTGGAAACGTGGTTCTTGACCGTGCCCTCGGCGACACCCAGTGAGTTGGCGATTTCCTTGTTGCTGTAGCCGCCGGACATCAGACGCAGGATTTCGGTTTCACGCTCGGTCAGCGGATCGGGCTGTTCGAGACTGGTGAACTGGTTTTGCATGCGGCCGATGCCGGCCAGCAACCGCTGGGTCACCATCGGCGCGATCAGCGAGCCGCCACCGGCGACGGTCTTGACCGCCTCGACCAGTTGTTCCAGCGAGACATCCTTCAACAGATAGCCGCGTGCGCCGGCTTTCAATCCGGCAAGCACCAGCTGGTCATCGTCAAACGTGGTCAGGATGATGGTCGGCGGCACTTCACCCTGCGCGGCAAAGGTGTTGAGCACGTCCAGCCCGCTCTTGCCGGGCATGCGCATGTCCAGCAGCACCACGTCCGGCTTCACCTTCGGGATGGTGTCCAGTGCCTGCGCGCCATCCACGCATTCGGCGACCACGCGGATTTCGGGCGATAGCTCCAGGAGCGAACGAATTCCTTGCCGCACCAGATTCTGGTCATCCACCAAACAAACGGAAATCATTCGGCTTTCCCCATTACTAAATGCCGATCGGAAGGTTGCGCCAAGGAGGGCTCCCCAGCGCGCGCCGAGCATCGCCGATGCGCAACATACCAAATTGAATCACGCCGAGCGCAGCGGATTTTCAAAGCGCGACATTCTCGATCGGCATCGAAGCTTCCAGAGTAAACCCGCGATCCCGTGCGGTGTCTATCCACAGCCGGCCGCCCACTTCGGCCAGACGTTCGCGCATGCCCGACAGCCCGTTGCCGGGTTTCAGTTCCGCCGTCCCGCGGCCGTCGTCGTGCGCCTTGAGCGCAAGCATGCCGCCCGGCGTGCGCTCGAAGCGCAGCCACAGGTGCCGCGCGCCGGCGTGGCGCACCGCGTTGGTGACGATCTCCTGCGTGCAGCGCAGCAGGACCTGCGCGCGGCGAGGATCGTCCACCGCGAACCGCGGCGGCAGCTCAAGGTGCACGTGCAATCCCGGCACGCCCTCGGTCAGGCTGCGCAGCGCACCAGTGAGGTCAATCGCGTCGTCGTCGCGAAGTTCGCTGACCACTTCGCGCACATCGGTGAGCAACTGCTTGGCGGTGGTCTGCGCCTTGCCCACGTGTTCGGCGGCCGGCTCATTGACCAGGTGGCTCGCCACTTCGAGGTTCAGGCTCAGCGCGGTCAGATGATGTCCGACCAGATCGTGCAGTTCACGCGCGATGCGCATGCGTTCGGAAATGCGGCTGGATTCGGCCAGCAACGCGCGGGTGGCGCGCAGTTCGGAATTCAATCGCCGCTGCTCCTCGCGTGCCTCGGCCTGCTGGCTGGCAACCATCGAGGTGACGAAAGTGACCACTGAAAAGCCGAAATAAATGCTGACCTGCAACACCGCGGTGCCGAGGTCGAGGCCGGGGAAGCTCGCGAACACCGGAACCAGCGCAAGGTTCTGCACCACCAGCCACGCCACCCCCAGCGGCAGCGGCAGCAGCCACGGCAGCACCACGCAGACCACGATCATCAACAGGGCGGACAGGCCGCTTTGCGAAAACCAGCCGATCGCGATGGCGGTGCCGGTGAGCACGAACAAGCCCAGCAGCTTGATCATCCATTGCCGGCGCGAACCGAGGTTGCGCGTCAGCAGCCAGTAGACCAGCCCGAACACCACGTAGCAGACGGCCCACAGCAGCACGTCGGTGTGCGTGCGCATCTGCTGCTGCAACTGGCTGAGCTGATCCTGTCCCTGCGAATGGCTCAGGCGCGCCAGCATCCAGTCATGGCTGACCAGCGGCACGCCCACGCAGGCATAAGTGAACAAGCCCGCGTAGCGCAGCAAACGGATGTGGTTGAGGGCCTGACGCGACACAGTCCGATGATAAGGCAAGCCGAGGCGGTACGCTGGCAGCCGGCGTTCCCCGCTGCGGGCTGGTTCACGGTATGCCCGCCGGGGTGGGCATGGCATAATCCGAAGATGCGCACGTGCGTTCGCGCGCGTGCAGACGGTGCCCTTGAAAGTGCGGTCTGGATGGCTGCTTTCTGGCGTTCATGGACGAACGCACTGGAGAAGCGATGTCTGTAAGTCTCCGCGATGTCCGCGAGCGTGATCTGGACGCCGTGCTCGCCCTCAACAACAACGCCGGACCCGCGATCCTGCCTCTCGACGCCGCAAGCGTGCGGCATTTCTTCGAGCATGCGGATTATTTCCGCGTGGCCGTGATCGACGGCGGCGTGGCGGGGTTCCTGATCGCGTTGCGCGAGGATGCGCCGTACGCCAGCTCCAACTTCCGCTGGTTCTGCGCGCATTACCAGCGCTTCGTTTACGTGGACCGGGTGGTGATTGGCGATCTCTACCGCGGCCACGGGCTCGGCAGGTTGTTCTACAGCGACGTGCAGAGCCATGCGGAAGTGCGCGCGCCGCTGCTGGCCTGTGAAGTCTTCCTGGAACCGCGCGACGACGTCGCGATGCTGTTCCATGGCACCCGTGGGTTCAGCGAGGTCGGCCAGCAATTGATGCCCGAAAGCGGCCGTCGCGTGTGCCTGCTCGCCAAGCCGCTGGAGTGTTTCGACTTCGTGCGCGACACCTATGCGCGCGGCCTACCATCGCTGCCCTGGCTCGCCGGTCGCGAGCGGCCGAACCTTGCCGAACTGCCGCGCGCCGCCACAGGTGGTGCGTGAGCGCGGCCACCGCAGTGCGCAACGACAACGGGGATGCGATCGAGCTGAAGTTCGGGCAGGTCGGCATCGCCAGCGTGCGCGTCAAGCGCGAGGATGCCGCGGCATTGCATGAGGAACTGGAACGCCGCGTGCGCGCCGCGCCACAGTTGTTCGAACGCACCGCGGTGGTGCTCGACCTTTCGCACCTGCCGAAGCTGCCCGATGACGGCGCGGTGGACGCACTGCTGGAAGCGGTACGTGCAGCCGGCATGCTGCCGGTCGGCCTGGCTTACGGCACCAGCGAAACCGATGCGCTGGCGCGCCGGCTGGGTCTGCCGTTGATCGCCAAGTTCCGCGCAGCGTACGAGCGCGAGGGCGAATCCGCACCGCGCGCAGAATCCCCACCACGTTCCCGGTCGTCGACCGCCGCGGAACCCGCGGCCGCACCGGATGTCGCAAGTGGTGCAACGGCCTCGGTCAGCGCGCAACATCACCCGCAGCCGGTGCGCACCGGCCAGCAGGTGTATGCGCGCGGGCGCGATCTGGTGATCGTGGCGCCCGTCGCCAATGGCGCCGAAGTGCTGGCCGACGGCAACGTGCACGTTTACGGCCCGCTGCGCGGCCGCGCCTTCGCCGGTGCGCTGGGCGACGAGAGCGCGCGCATCTATTGCAGTGAATTCCGTGCCGAACTGGTGTCCATCGCCGGCCATTACCGCGTGTTCGAGGAAATCCCCGCGCAGTACGAAGGCAAGGCGGTGCAGATTCACCTGCAAGACGGAAAACTTCGGATCGAAAAACTGTGACGAACTCAGGTAGCCGGTTGCCGATTGTCGGAAAGGCGCCCAACCGGCTCATCCAGCAGCCGACTACCGGCTACCCACAACCATCGAAAGCAATACCCGAATCACGGAGACCCGCACCTTGACCGAAATCATCGTCGTCACATCCGGCAAGGGCGGCGTGGGCAAGACCACCACGTCCGCCTCGCTCGCCACCGGCCTCGCCCTGCGCGGCCACAAGGTCGCGGTCATTGACTTCGACGTCGGACTGCGCAATCTCGACCTCATCATGGGCTGCGAGCGGCGCGTCGTTTACGACTTCGTCAACGTGATCCACAACGAGGCCACGCTGAAACAGGCGCTGATCCGCGACAAGCGCCATGACAACCTTTATGTACTGGCCGCTTCGCAGACGCGCGACAAGGATGCCTTGACCCAGGAAGGCGTGGAGCGCGTGCTGGACGACCTGGCGAAGGACGGCTTCGACTACGTCGTGTGCGATTCGCCGGCCGGCATCGAGAAAGGCGCACATCTCGCGATGTACTTCGCCGATCGCGCAGTGGTGGTAGTGAATCCGGAAGTCTCGTCCGTGCGCGATTCAGATCGCATCCTCGGGCTGCTCAGCAGCAAAACCCGTCGCGCTGAACGCGGCGAGGGGGCCCCGCGCCAGCATCTGCTGCTGACACGCTACAACCCCGTGCGCGTGGAGGCCGGCGAAATGATGAGCATCGGCGATGTCGAGGAAATCCTCGGCATTCCGGTGCTCGGCGTGATCCCGGAGTCGGAACAGGTACTGGCCGCCTCCAACGCCGGCGTGCCGGTGATCCACGATGCCGGTTCGATCGCGGGCCAGGCCTACGCGGATGCGGTCGCGCGGCTCGAAGGCGAGGACATCGAGTTGCGTTTCATCGACGCGCCGAAGAAGGGTTTCCTCAAGCGCATGTTCGGAACATGATCATCGGAGCACGACCATGAGCATTCTCGACTTCCTGCGTGCGCGTCCGAAGCCCACCGCCAATATCGCGCGCGAACGCCTGCGCATCATCGTGGCGCAGGAACGCGCCGCGCGCGGCGGCCCGGATTACCTGCCGCTGCTGCGCGGCGAACTGCTCGCGGTCCTCCGCAAGTACGTCCACGTGGATCCCGACGCGGTGCAGATCAATCTGGAACGCGACGGCGAACACGAAGTGCTGGAGCTGTCGGTGGCTCTGCCGGAAGGTCCGGCCAAGGCGGCCGGCGGCGCGTGATTTGGCCCATGCCGTGGAATGGTCGGCATCATCTTGCCGTCATTCCGGGTTCCATTCGCGATGAATCGCGAATGGAACCCGGAACCCAGTGACTTTCTCGTGCCTTCACAAGCAAAGGCACTGGGTCCCGGCTTTCGCCGGGCTGACGAACACGAAAACTCTCGCGCAGCGGGTTCCGAATGCGACGTTCTGCGCATCGCCGATATCGGCTTCGATGTTTGCGCTTCGCTGCTCGCGCAGCACGGTTTGCAGCTGGTTCGCGTCGAGGACTGCGCGCCGATTCCCGGCAGCTACTGGGGCGACTGCGAGGCCGGCGTGATCGGCACCGGCGTGTACGCGCGCGCGGACACGCCCGTGCACTCGCTGCTGCACGAAGCCTGCCACCTGCTGGTGCTCGATCCCGCACGTCGGGCGGCGGTGCATACCGATGCCAGCGACTCGCAGATCGAGGAAGACGCGACCTGCTATCTGCAGATCGTGCTGGCCGACGCCCTGCCCGGCTTCGGTCGCGAGCGCGCACTGGCCGACATGGATGCCTGGGGCTACACCTTCCGGCTCGGTTCGGCCCGCCGCTGGTTCGAACGCGACGCGGAGGATGCGCATGCGTTCCTCATCGAGCGCGGTTTACTTTGGTAGGGCGGGTTTCATCCCGCCTTGCAATGCGGCAGGTGGTCACAACCCGCCATCGGCGGGTTGAAACCCGCCCTACGATACTTCGGCTTTCTCCATGCCGCCCGCTCGCACCACGCCCTGGTACGCGCGCCAGCTTGCGTACCCCACCAGCACCAGCGCCGCCGACCCGATCGCCAGCGTGAGCGCGCTGTTGTAGAGAAGCGGCGCGATCGCCCCCGCAAGGATTGCGTTGAACAGCAAGTTGACGAAAGTCTGCATGGACGACGCTGCGCCCCGCTGCGCCGGAAAGCGATCGAGCAGCAGCAGGATCAGCGTCGGGAACGCGAGCCCGACGCCCAGGCCCTGCACGAACATCGGCATCACCGACCATGGCACCTGCGGCGGCACCCATACCGACAGCGCGAGATTGGCGATCGCGGCGAACATCATCAGCAGATAGGCAAGCCCGACCGTACTCGCAGCCGAATGCCTGCCGGCCACCCGCCCCGACAGCCATGAGCCGGTGGTGATGCCGCCGATGATCGGCACAAACAGCCACGGGAAACCCTGCTGCGAGCGGTGCAGCAGGTCCAGCACGAACACCGGCGCGGAAACGATGTACAGGAATAGCGAGGAGAAATTGGTGGTGCTGGCGATGGCCAGCGGCCAGAACGGCCGGTCGGCGACGATGCGTTTGTAAGTCGTGGATAACGAACCCGCGCGCAGCGGCAAACGCCGCTCTCGCGGGTGCGATTCGCGCATGGCCAGCAGGGTGATGATCGCGAGTGCCGCGGCGAACAATGCAAGCGCGTGGAAAATACCGCGCCAGCCGTCGATGCCGAGCAGCCAGGCGCCCACGATCGGCGCCACCGCCGGCGCGATGCCGAACACCATCATCATGCGCGACATCACGCGTTGCGCCTGCGCGCCTTCGTACACGTCACGCACCACCGCGCGCGCGATCACGATGCCGGCGCCCGCGCACAGGCCTTGCATCGCCCGCCACAGCAGCAGGATCGGCAGCGAAGGCGACATCGCCGCGCCGATCGAAGCGAATGCGTACAGCGCCATGCCCGCGACAATCACCGGCTTGCGCCCGAACGCGTCCGAAAGCGGCCCATGCAGCAGGCTCATCACCGCGTAGGTGAAGAGATAGACGCTGATCGTCTGCTGCACGGCATCCGCCGAAACGCCGAACACGCGTGCGATATCGGGGAAGCCCGGGAAGATCGTGTCTATCGAGAACGGGCCGAGCATCGTCAGCGCGCCGAGCAGGATGGCCAGCGCAGCGTGACCGTGCTCCCCGGATCGGGATTCGGAATGTGGAGAGGCGTCCAAGGGGATTCCCGGTCCGTTCGGGCAAGCGTAACCCACGCAGTGAGCGGAGTCGAAGCCAACTTGACGCCAGCCGGTATGACCACGCTACCATCGCCAGGCACAAGGGAGATGGCATGCCTCCCCGAACCGCCGAGAGAATCTCTCAAGGCTGATGATGCCTACCCACACCGGAGCCGGTGCGTGTAGGCGTCGCCGAAAGACGATCACTCCGCGCGCACGGTTCCGAACTTCGAGGAGCAGAAGGAACCGACATGCTGTATGCCTTGCTTGCAACCGGATGTGGCGCCTTCCTCGGCGCCTGCCTGCGCTATGTATTCGGCCTCGCGCTGAACCCGATCTTCCCGACCATTCCGCTCGGCACGCTCACGGCCAATCTGCTCGGTGGATTGATCATGGGCTTGATGCTCGGCACCTTCGAACAGTTCTCCGCGCTGTCACCGGAACTGCGGCTGTTCATCACCACCGGCTTCCTCGGCGGGCTCACCACTTTTTCGACATTCTCGGGGGAAACGGTCACGCTGCTGCTGCGCCAGGAATACGCGTGGGCGCTGGCGATGATCGGTTTGCACCTGATCGGATCATTGACACTGACGCTGGCGGGGTTCGCCATTGCCCGCGGCTTCGTGAGGGGATGGACATGAGTGCACCGCAGCCGACCCAGGGCGTGTACCTGCGATTCTTCATGCACGAGGGCCGCCGGCACCATGGCGTGCTGCTCTACGAGTGGCTGCTGCGCGAGGCGAAGCAGCTCGACATCAGTGGCGGCACGGCGTTTCGCTCCATCGCCGGCTTCGGTCGCCACGGCGTGATGCACGAAGCGCATTTCCTCGAACTGGCCGGACAGGAAACCGTGCAAGTGGATTTCGTGGTGACGAATGCGGATGCCGACAAGCTGATGCAACGCCTGCGCGAGGAGCACCTGCAAATGTTCTACGCACGATTGCCCGCGGAATTCGGCGTGCTGGGCGACGGAGCCTGAAATGTCCGCGGGGCCGCGCGACAGGGACGCCGCGCGCAAGGCGCTGGGTTTTGTCGTCCTCATAGGTTTTGTCAGCCTGTTCGCTGATATGACCTACGAGGGCTCGCGCTCGATCACGGGCCCCTTCCTCGGCACCCTCGGCGCGAGCGGCGCCATCGTCGGCATCATCGCCGGCGGCGGCGAGCTGCTTGGATACCTGCTGCGCTTCGGCACCGGTGCGCTGGCCGATCGCACCGGCCGCTACTGGGCGATCACGATCCTCGGCTACGCGGTCAACCTGTTCGCCGTACCCGCGCTCGCGCTGGCCGGCAACTGGCCGGCGGCGGCGGGCCTGATCGTCCTGGAGCGCAGCGGCAAGGCGCTGCGCACACCGGCGCGCGACGCGATGCTGTCGCACGCGGCGAAAGACATGGGCGGCGCGGGTTGGGCCTTCGGCCTGCACGAGGCGCTGGATTCCACGGGTGCGGTGCTGGGCCCGCTGATCGCCGCGCTGGTGCTGTTCCTGCACGGCGGCTACCGGCATGCATTCGCGTGGCTGCTGCTGCCGGCATTGGCCGCGCTGGCAACGCTGCTCGTCGCGCGCGCGCGCTATCCGCAACCGCAGGAAATGGACGCGCACGCGGCGATTCCGCCGCAGGATCCGAAGGCCTTGCGCGAACTGAAACTCTTCCTGCTCGCGACCGCGCTGATCGCGGCGGGTTACGCCGACTTCGCGCTGATCGCATTCCACTTCAGCACGGACCGGGTGATGTCACCGGATGCGATCCCGATTCTCTATGCGCTCGGAAGCCTCACCGGCGGCGGTGCGGCATTGATACTCGGCAAGCTGTTCGACAGGCGTGGACTCGGTGTGTTGCTGTGGGCGACGGTGATCCCGGCGCTGTACGCGCCGCTGGTGTTCCTTGGCGGCGAATGGGCAGCAGTGGCCGGCATGGCACTCTGGGGCGCGGGCTTCGGTGCGCACGATTCGTTGCTGCGCGCCGCGGTCGCGCAACGCATCCCGCGCGACAGGCGCGCCACCGTGATGGGCGTGTTCAACGCAATCTACGGGCTGGCCTGGTTCGGCGGCAGCGCGATCCTGGGCGTGCTGTACGACCTGGGCCCGGTATATGCCGTCGCATTCGCGGTGGCCTTGCAGTGGGCTGCATGTCCTTTGTTGTATAAACTGGGAAGACGATCGCAGGGAGCGCATGGATGAACGAGACCGCATCTTCCGTTCGCATCGCGGAGCCTTCCGCGGAAACGCGCCATCATGGACACGGACTGCGCGAACGCGCCGAGCATCTGCTGGAACAGGCCGATGTGCGCGTCAACGGCGATCGTCCGTGGGACTTCAGGGTGCATGACGAACGCACCTTCGCACGTGCCTTTGCGCATGGCTCGCTGGGCCTCGGCGAGGCGTACATGGATGGCTGGTGGGATTGCGAGGATCTCGACGGCTTCTTCTTCCGCGTGCTGGATGTGCACCTCGACGATCACCTGAAGAATTTCGACACCCTGCGCGCGCACCTGCGCGCACGCTTCATCAACCTGCAGCGCGGTCGCCGCGCATACAAGATCGGCAAGGCGCATTACGACCTCGGCAATGATCTGTTCTCGGCGATGCTGGGCAGGCGGCTGGTGTATTCCTGCGGCTACTGGAAGGACGCGCAGAACCTGGACGACGCGCAAGCCGCCAAGCTGGACCTGGTCTGCCGCAAGCTGCAATTGAAGCCTGGCATGCGCGTACTCGACATCGGCTGCGGCTGGGGCGAGGCGCTGAAATATGCGGCCGGGAAATACGGCGTGTCCGGCGTGGGCGTAACCGTTTCGACGCAGCAGGCCGAGTTCGCGCGCAAGTTGTGCGCAGGCTTGCCGATCGAAATCCGATTGCAGGATTACCGCGAACTCGACGAGAAATTCGACGCGGTCTATTCGATTGGCATGTTCGAGCACGTCGGTTGGAAGAACTACCGCGCGTATTTCGAAACGTGCCGTCGTTGCCTGAATGAAGAGGGTTTGTCGGTGCTGCATTGCATCGGCGTCAACAGCGCGCCTTCGCGCCCCGATCCGTGGATCGAGAAATACATTTTCCCCAATTCGATGGTGCCGGCGGCTTCGCAAGTGGCGACCGCGCTGGAGAACCTGTTCGTGGTCGAGGACTGGCACAACTTCGGTCCCGACTACGACAGGACGCTGATGGCCTGGCGCGGCAATTTCGACAACGCGTGGCCGACGTTGTCGAACAACCCGCGCTACGACGAACGCTTCCGCCGCATGTGGCGCTATTACCTGTCCGCATCCGCGGCGACCTTCCGCACCCGCCGCGACCAGCTCTGGCAGCTCACGCTTTCACCGCGCGGCGTGCGCGGCGGTTATCGCGTGCCGCGGTGACCGGAACTGTCTCTCGGCTGCTACGACGCAATCGCCATGCGCACTCTGCTTCCCGCCGGGGAAGGGCGCACGCGCTGGACGGCGTTCTCCGGAAGACACGGCACGGCCGCATCCGCAAACATCCGGTCAGGGATGTTGCATGCAGTCGCGTCACCGACTTGACCGCGTGGTGCGCATAGTCACCACTGCGCGCCGCGGCGGAGCAGCGAGAGAGAGGGAACGCACACCCCGCGCCGCGGGATGTGCGCGGACCCGCCGCTCATTACTTGGCGGCAATCTGCCAAGTCGCCGGGGATTGTGCGGCGAAGTACTGCTGTGTCAGCACCTCGTAGCGCCTCTGCACCCGGTCTATTCCGCCGGTCAGGTATTCCGGATACGAAGTCCGGTCTCCGAACAACATGCCGATTTCCCGCGCCGAGAAGTTTGCGCGAATGAAACGGTGGAAATTCCCGCAGGCCGGTTCGGCGGACGGCGGCGTGCAAGCCGCAGCCTCGCCGGAGACCACCACTGGCGACAGGGCTTGGTTAGGATTCTGGGCAGCCGCCGCCCCGGCGAATCCAGCAAACGCGACTGCGATGGTGATTGCTTGCAGCTTCATGACGATACTCCAGGACCCGCAACGGGTCTTCCTTGACTTTGGCATGCGTGGCTGGATTGCAGCCTGCATTCCTCAGGCAGCGACGATATTTTGCTCACCACCTTATGCGTAGATGACCCGTGCGACTGAATAGTTCAATCACCCGGCAAAAAATTTCGGATGGCCTAAATTGAATGAAAAGGGACCCATCCGGAAAGGCCGGCGCAGTCCATGCATCTCGGAGCCGGAAGGGATCGCGTTTGCCGCCGGGACGCGCAACAATCGCGACTTCGCATCCGGAGTTCCGCATGAAAACGCGACCCTGTCGGGGGCTGGTCCTGCTCCTGCTCCTGACTGCATGCTTCCAGGCGCTGGCGGATCCCGCGCTGTGGAGAATCCAGCGCGACGGCACGACGGTGTACCTGTTCGGCACCGTGCACGTGCTTCCGAAGGAGACGCCGTGGCACTACCCGCAACTCGATCGCGCATTGGCCGCCAGCGACGTGCTCTACGTCGAGCTGGTGGACGACGACCAGGCCACCATGCAACCGCTGGTGATGCAGTACGGCATTGATCTCGCGCATCCGCTCTCGAGCGAACTCGATGCGAGCGACGAGCAGCGTCTGCAGGCCGCAGCGCAGACCGCCGGTATTCCCGCACCTGCGCTGGATGCGATGCGGCCGTGGATGGCCGCGGTCACGCTCACGGTGGCGCCGATCGTGAAGGCCGGCTTCGATCCCGAATCCGGCGCGGACAAGCAATTGCGCCATGAATTCGCATCCAGGGGCAAGCCGGTGAAAGGCCTTGAAACCGCCGAACAACAGATCCGCTATTTCGCCGACCTCTCGCAATCCGTGCAGGTTTCGATGCTGCAGAACACGCTGGACGACTACGCCCGGGCGGATACCGAGATCGCGGCACTGGTGAAGGACTGGCAAGGCGGCGACGTGGACGCGATCGCCGCGTTGGAGAATTCCGACATGCGCGAAAAGTACCCGGTGCTGTACAACACACTGCTGACCGAACGCAACCAGCGCTGGGCGAAACAGATCGCGCAGTTGCTGGAAGACCATCAAACCGTTTTCATTGCCGTCGGCGCCGCGCACCTGGCCGGGCCGGACGACGTGCAGGCGCAGCTGCAAAAGCTCGGCATCCACGTGGAGCGGGTGCATTGAGCTCTTCAATGCACAAGTCGTTTTGCCTACTGGTTCTGGCCGCAGTGGGGGCTGCAACCACATACGCGGCCACCCCACTCTCGACAACATCACTTGCAAAGATGCAGGTGATGCATCTGAAAGGCGGGCCGAATCACTTGGACTTTGATGGGGACGGAGTTCCTGATCTGGTCTTTGTCGCGCGCCGCGAAAACTTCAACGCACATGGAGTCACCCTCACGACGTTCTACGCCGAAACAGCGACCGGTGACGGATCGCGCATTTGGAGCGTTGCCCCGCTGTTTGAGAAGAACGGCCGGGAGCACGATAGCTTCGGCACGAGCGAAGGCGCCGACTGCATCTTAGGAGACATGGTCCTCCTGCGACCCTCGCCAGAAGCGCCCGTTGTGCTGGTTACGGCCGAACGACCGTTGGGCAACTCCTTCGTAGATAGCCAACCCGTGAAATTCGGGATCTATCAACTCCGGCGAAATACTGACGGCCTTGTCGGTTGGCCGACTCTCTATTTCCAAGAGGTCCGTAGTTTTCAAAGTGCAAAGCCCTATTGCGACGTGGATACGGCCATGACACGCGAACTCGGAATACACCCGTAGTCGTAATTATTCAAATCAGCAGAACCACCACATGAACCTCCAATCCAACTTCGAACAGATCCCCCTGCGCGAATACGCCGAGCGCGCGTATCTCGATTACTCGATGTACGTGGTGCTGGATCGCGCCCTGCCCTTCATCGGCGACGGGCTGAAGCCCGTGCAGCGACGCATCATCTATGCGATGAGCGAGCTGGGCCTCGCCGCCACCGCCAAGCCGAAGAAGTCCGCGCGCACGGTGGGCGACGTGATCGGCAAATTCCATCCGCACGGCGATTCGGCGTGCTACGAGGCGATGGTGCTGATGGCGCAGCCGTTCTCGTATCGCTATCCGCTGATCGACGGCCAGGGCAATTTCGGTTCGCCGGACGATCCCAAATCCTTCGCGGCGATGCGCTACACCGAGTCGCGGCTGACGCCCATCGCCGAGGTGCTGCTCGGCGAACTTGCACACGGCACGGTGGAATGGACGCCGAATTTCGACGGCACGCTGCAGGAGCCGACCTGGCTGCCGGCGCGGCTGCCGCACGTGCTGCTCAATGGTTCCACCGGCATCGCGGTCGGCATGGCCACCGACATTCCGCCGCACAACCTGCGCGAAGTGGCGAGTGCGTGCATCCATCTGCTCGACGAGCCGGAAGCGAGCATCGCCTCGCTCTGCGAGCACGTGCGTGGCCCGGATTACCCGACCGAAGCCGAGATCATCACCCCGCGCGACGAGTTGCTGGCGATGTACGCCACCGGCACGGGCTCGGTGCGCTGCCGCGCGGTTTACCGGGAGGAGAACGGCAATGTGGTGCTGACCGCGCTGCCGCACCAGGTGTCGCCCGCCAAGGTCATCGAGCAGATCGCGTCGCAGATGCGCGCCAGAAAACTGCCGATGCTGGAGGACCTGCGTGACGAATCCGATCACGAGAATCCGGTGCGGCTGGTGCTGATCCCGCGCAGCAATCGTGTGGACACCGGCGCGATGATGCAGCACCTGTTCGCAACCACCGATCTCGAGAAGAGCTTCCGCGTCAACCTCAACATGATCGGGCTGGACGGACGGCCGCAGGTCAAGACGCTGAAACAGATCATCGAGGAATGGCTGCGCTTCCGCACCGATACCGTCACGCGCCGCTTGCAACATCGCCTGGCCAGGGTCGAACGCCGCCTGCACCTGCTGGAAGGCCTGCGCGTCGCGTTCCTGAACCTGGATGAAGTGATCCGGATCGTGCGCCATGAAGACGAGCCGAAACCGGCGTTGATTGCGCGCTTCAGATTGAGCGAGGAACAGGCCGACTACATCCTCGAGACGCGCCTGCGCCAGCTGGCACGGCTCGAGGAAATGAAGATCAATGCCGAGCGTGACGAGCTGGAAGAGGAACGCGCGAAGATCGAAGTCACGCTGAAATCGAAACAGCGTTTGAAGACGCTGATCAAGCAGGAACTGAAAGCCGACGCCGACAAGTACGGCGATGCACGCCGCTCGCCGCTGGTCGCACGCGCTGCGGCGCAGGCGCTTGCCGAAAGCGAGCTGGTGGTTTCCGAACCGGTGACGGTGGTGCTGAGCGCCAAGGGCTGGGTGCGCTCGGCCAAGGGCCACGACGTTGTCGCGAATGAGCTGTCCTACCGCGAAGGCGATCAATTTCTGGCCGCGGCGCGCGGGCGCACCGCACAGCAGGTCGCGTTCCTGGATTCGACCGGACGCAGTTATTCCACGCCCGCCCACACGCTGCCGTCCGCGCGCGGCAATGGCGAGCCGCTGACCGGCCGCTTCACGCCGCCGCCCGGCGCGCGCATGGACGCACTGGCCATCGGCGACAACGACACGCGCCTGGTACTCGCGACCGATGCGGGTTACGGATTCCTGACCCGCTTCGAGGCGCTGCTCGGCAACAAGAAAGCCGGCAAGCAGCTGATCAACATGGACGACGATGCGCGCGTACTCGCGCCGGCTTACGTCGGCGACCCAGCGCGCGATCGCATCGTGGTGGTCACGACCGAAGGGCACCTCTTGATGTTCTCGGTCGCCGATCTTCCGGAACTGGACCGCGGGCGCGGCAACAAGCTGATCGAGATTCCGAAGGCGAAATTGCAATCCGGCGAGGAGCGCGTGGCCGGCATTGCGGCCGTGGCGGAAGGTTCCGGCGA
Organism: Rhodanobacteraceae bacterium; assembly: GCA_051961995.1. GTDB lineage: Bacteria > Pseudomonadota > Gammaproteobacteria > Xanthomonadales > Rhodanobacteraceae > 66-474. The sequence continues at coordinate 29,484 of JBQCCR010000070.1, forward strand.
AGTCACGCTGTACGCCGGCGCACGCAAGCTGACGCTGAAGTGGTCGGATCTTGTGGAATACGGCGGCAACCGCGCACAGCGCGGCGGGCTGCTGCCGAGGGGATTGCGCCGGGTGGAGAGGATCGAGACCAGCGCTTGAACGTTTCGGGGTTGCCGATTGCGGCAAACCACATGACACTCCGGACGTCGTTCCGGATGCAGCGGCGGCCCGGACAGATTCACCAGGCACGATGAACAACCGAAGGTTGGCCGGGACGGCAAGGTTCCTGGATGGACTTTGTGATCCACTATCGTGAAATCACAAGGTCAAAATGGATTCCGGGTTCTGCCTTCGGCAGCCCCGGAATGACGTCGGAGCAGGAGACCCTCAGGATCATATGCGCTGGCTCGGCCGGATTTTCGTCACCCTGTTGCTGCTGATCGCCGTCGCTGCGTTGGTGGCGTGGCTGCTGCTGGCCGGCAGCCGTCCGCAACTGGACGGCAAGGTCGCGCTGCGCGGCCTTCTCGCGCCGGTCACGATCACGCGCGACGCGCGCGGCACGCCGACGATCGTGGCGCGCAATCGCACCGATGCCGCGTACGCGCTGGGCTTCCTGCACGGACAGGAGCGTTTCTTCCAGATGGACCTGTTGCGGCGAAACGCCGCGGGCGAACTTTCGGAACTGGTCGGCAAGGCGGCGCTGAAGCTGGACGAGAAACATCGCCGCCACCGCTTCCGCGCGCTGGCTGAAACCGAACTGATGCAATCGCCGGCGTCCGAACACGTCCTGATGGATGCTTACACGCGCGGCGTGAACGCGGGATTGAATTCGCTGGATGTGCGTCCCTGGGAATACCTGCTGCTGCGCGCCACGCCGCAGAAGTGGCGCGACGAAGACACCCTGCTGGTGATTGACGCGATGTTTCTCGACCTCAACCAGCAAGGCGAGAACACGCGCGAACTGGATTTCGCGCGGCTGCGTGCTGCGCTGCCCAGGCCGCTCGCCGATTTCCTGCTGGCGCCTGATCCGCAATGGGAAGCGCCGCTGCGCGGCGGCCCCACGCAAGCGGTGCCGATGCCGCGCGCAGACGTGTTCGATTTGCGCACAGTGCCGGTCAACCATCGGGACACCACGCAGGGTGTCGCCGCGATCCTCGCCACCGCGCGACTCGACAGTGGCGTCGGCAGCAACGGTTTCGCGATCGCGGGCGCACTCACCGGCGCCGGCGCGTTGCTGGCCAACGATCCGCATCTGGGACTGCGCGTGCCCGACATCTGGTATCGCGCGCGCATGCGGTGGCCCGATCCGATCGCGCCGTCGCAGATGCTGGATTTGAATGGCGTGACCCTGCCCGGTACGCCGGCGATGGCGATCGGCAGCAACGGCCACATCGCCTGGGGTTTCACCAATTCAGAAGGCGACTGGATGGATTGGGTGCGGGTGATCCGCGACCCGAAAGATCCCTTGCGTTACAGGACGGCGAATGGCTGGGCGGAGATCGTTCGCCACGACGAAGTGATCCACGTGCGCGGCGAGCCGGATCACCACTTCGCCGTCGAGGATACGATCTGGGGCCCGATCGCGGCCAAGGACGTGGACGGCACGCCGCTGGCGCTGGCGTGGATCGCGCAGCGGCCGCGCGCGCTGAACCTCAATCTGGTGAAACTGGAGAACGCGCGCAGCGTGCAGGACGCGCTCGGCTGGGCGCCGCTGATCGGCATCCCTCCACAGAACCTGGTGGTCGTGGATTCGCGCGGCAACATCGGATGGAGCATCGCCGGCAGCGCGCTCCCGCTGCGTGCCGGTTTCGATCCGCTGCTGCCGTCGGACTGGACAAAGCCCGATACCGGCTGGACCGGTTTCGCCTCGCCCGCGCAGGATCCGCATATCCTCAACCCCGCCGACAACCGGATCTGGACAGCCAACCAGCGGCTGGTGGATGGCGATGCGCTGACATTGCTGGGCGACGGCGGCTACGACCAGGGCGCGCGTGCGCAGCAGATCCGCGATGACCTGTTGGCGCGCGAACACTTTGTTTCCGGCGACACCCTCGACATCCAGCTCGACAACCGCGCGCTGTTCCTGTCGCGCTGGCAGAAGCTGCTGCTGGATGTGATCGCGACTTGCGACTCCGGCTCATCGCACGGCCATGTGCCGGCCGGGATGGGTGCATCCTGCGCTCAATTGCTTGCACTGAAGCCGTACGTCCAACACTGGCAGGCGCGCGCGGCCAGCGACAGCGTGGGCTATCGCATTGTTCGCAAGTTCCATGATCGCGTGCGCCAGGATGTATTGGCGCCATTTGCCGCGCTGGCGAAAAAGAAGTCCGACCATTTCAAATGGCCTTCCGCGGAAGTGGGCGAATACGCGGTGTGGACCATGGTTACGCGGAGACCGGCGTGGCTGCTCGACCCGCGCTACAAGGACTGGAACGCGCTGCTCCTGCACGGCGCCGACCAGGTGGCGGACGAACTTGCGAAAGAGCCGGGGCCGCTGGCGAAGAAGACCTGGGGCGAATTCAACACCGCGCGCATCCATCATCCACTGGCCGTCGCGCTGCCTGCGTGGCTCGCGAAGTTCATTGACATGCCGCCCGATCCGCTGCCGGGCGACCGCGACATGCCGCGCGTGCTGCATCCGGATTTCGGCGCATCCATGCGTCTGGATGTCTCCCCCGGCGACGAGGCCCACGGCATCCTCGAAATGCCCTCCGGTGAAGCCGGCAACCCCTTGACCCCATACTTCGGTGCCGGTCACGAGGACTGGGTGCGTGGCAGGCCGACACCGCTGCTGCCTGGCCCTGCGAAATATCAGATGGCCCTGGTGCCCGCCACCCGCTGAGCGCGAATCCGGCACCGGGAACCTTTGGCCCGACTGCTGCATCCGATACGCAAAGGGGGTGTAACCGTGTCCCAGGCACTTGCCGTCAATTACGCCACATTGAGCGATGCCGAGCTGGTCGCGCACGCAAGGCGCGGCCATCGCGAAGCCTTCCGGCAGATCATGCGGCGCGGCAACCAGCGCCTGTTCCGGGTCGCGCGCGGCGTGCTCAACGACGACGCGGAGGCCGAGGACGCGGTGCAGGAAGCGTACACCATGGCATTCGCCAAGCTCGACGGCTTCCGCGGCGAAGCCAGTCTGCTGACCTGGATGACCCGCATCGTGCTCAACGAATGCTACGGCCGGCTGCGCCGACGCCGGCCGACCGTCGGCATTGAACAGATCGAAGCCGCCCAACAACACGGCGACGGACGCGTGCTCATGTTCCCCACCCGCTACGGCAGCGAAGATCCTGCCGCGGACGCCAGTCGGGCGCAGATGCGCGGCTTGATCGAACGCGCGATTGATGCGTTGCCGGAGCCGTTCCGCGTGGTCTTCGTGATGCGCGAAATCGAGGAATGCAGCATCGAGGAAACCGCCTCGGCGCTCGACATCCGCACCGAAACGGTGAAGACGCGGCTGCATCGCGCGCGGCGGCTGCTGCGCACCGCGCTGCACGACAACCTTGCCAATGCATTGAACGACGCGTTTCCTTTCCTGGGCCCGCGCTGCGACCGCATGACCGAAACGGTGCTGGCGCGGCTACCCGTGATTTCCGGTTCGAGGGAGTGAACCGCATCAAGCGCTTCACGTAGCTGATCTTCCAATCCATCCACACAAGGGGTTCATCATGCTCGTTTACGCCATCCTGACCTTTGCCATTGCCGCGATCGGCGGCGTGATCCTTGCCGCGCACGTGCTGCGTAACAAATTCGCGCCCTGGGCGCTGTCGCTTCTGCACGCGCTGCTCGGCGCCGCCGGGCTCGCATTGCTGATCGTGATGTTCGTGCAGGGCGCGGGTCCGGTGCGGCTGACCGCGGCGCTCGGCCTGCTGATCGTGGCCGCGCTCGGCGGTTTCTTTCTGGCCTCGTTCCATCTGCGCCGGAAAATCGCGCCGAAGGCGGTGGTGGTCGTGCACGCCGGCGTGGCCGTGGTCGGCTTTCTGACCCTGCTGACCCTGCTGTTGTACTGATCGCCATGCGACATCCGCTGCATCCGGCGCTGGTGCACTTTCCGGTGGCGTGCTGGTCGCTCGCGACCGCCGCGGATCTCGCCAGCATGTATTGGGGCGAGCCGGCATGGCGTTTCGCCGGCGGGCTTTTGATCGTCGGAACGCTGGCGGCGGTTCCCGCGATGCTGGCGGGCTTTTATGAGCTGACCGCACTGCCCGATGACGATGCCGCCATCGCGGACGTGTACCGTCACATGGGCGCGATGCTCGGCGCGCTCACGCTGTACACCCTCAGCCTGTTGCTGCGACTGGATCACACCACCTTGCTGGCGCCCGGCACACTCGCCATGGCCTGCAGCGCGTCGGGTTTCATCTGCCTGTCCGTGGGCGGGTGGCTGGGGGGAAGGCTGGTTTATGGACACCGGCTCGGCGGCGAGGCGCCGCCGAGTCGACCGTCCGCGATGGAGAAGTCGCCATGAGACTGAGCGCTCCGGTGAAGGCACCGCGACTCCAGATGACCGACATCGAAGGCAAGCCGGTCACGATCGGCGCGGGCGAACGCCGCACCCTGCTGTGCTTTTTCCGCGACGCCGCCTGCCCGTTCTGCAACTTCCGCATCTATGAATTGACCCATCACCACGCCGCGCTCTCCGCGCTGGGCCTGGACATCATCGCCGTATTCACCTCCACTCCCGAGGAAGTGCGACGGTTCGTTGCACACAAACCACGCCCCTTTCGCGTGATCGCAGATCCGACCTCGACCGCGCATGAAACCTACGGCATCGAGCGTTCGTTCTGGCGCAAGCTGAAAGGCATCGTCACGCGCGTGCCGACGCTGCTGAAGGGGCTGCGCATCGTCGGCCTCGCCGGCCTCAACACCACCAACCTGATGCCGGCGGATTTCCTGATCGACGAACAGGGTTACATCGCCGAGGCCTATTACGGCGGCGACGCCGGCGACCGCATCCCATTCGAGCGCGTCGAGCTGTTCCTGGCCAAGGGCCTGCTGAAACGCGCGCAGGCTGCGACCGCGACGGCGTGAATCGCCGCGGGAAACCCGCGACGCGCATGCGGCACAGGACGGCAGGAGCAGCGGGGGCGAACCCCGTCTCGCGCGACAGGATCGCCGGTGGGCACCACGAGCGCATCATCCGGCGGATTACGCTTCGCCAATCCGCCCTACGGGAGCTCAGACTCTCGTTTGAGCAGCACACAAACCTAAGTTGGCTGTAGACAAGCGAGCAGCCGCTCGCCGATCGCCCGATACAGATCCGGCAGCCGCTCCAGATCCTCGACGGCCACACACTCATCCACCTTGTGGATGCTGGCGTTCACCGGCCCCAGTTCGACCACTTCCGCGCCGAGCGGCGCGATGAAGCGGCCATCCGAGGTGCCGCCGCCGGTGCTTTGCTCGGGCTCGACGCCGCACAGCTCGCGGCAGACGCCGATCGCGGTTTCGCGCAGGCGTCCGCCCGCGGGCGACAGGAACGGTTCGCCGGAAAGATTCCATTCCAGTGCGTAATCCAGTTTGTGCCTTTGCAGGATCGCCTCGGTGCGCTCGCGCAATGACGCTTCGCGGCTGGCGGTGCCGAAGCGGAAATTGAAATGTGCCACCAGCGCGCCGGGGATCACGTTCAACGCGCCGGTGCCGGCGTTGAGGTTGGAGACCTGGAGCGAAGTCGGCGGGAAATCGTCGTTGCCCTCGTCCCAGCGCGTGGCAGCGAATTCGGCGAGTGCCGGCGCGAGCGCGTGGATCGGATTCAGTGCCTTGTCCGGATACGCGACATGGCCCTGCACGCCGCGCACGGTGAGTGTGCCGGATAGCGATCCGCGTCGGCCGACACGGATCAAGTCGCCGAGCTTCTCCTTCGACGACGGTTCGCCCGCGACGCACCAGTCAATGTGCTGGCCGGTGTCGCGGAAATGCTGCGCCACGCGACGCACGCCATCCATGTTGGTCGGGCCTTCCTCGTCAGAAGTCAGCAGCAACGCGATCGTGCCGGTGTGATCCGGATGCGCGGCGGCGAACTGCTCCAGCGCGATCGTCATGGCCGCGACGCCGGATTTCATGTCCGCCGCGCCACGGCCGTACAGAGACCCATTGCGGATCACCGGTTCGAACGGCGGCGAGGTCCAGTTTTCTTCCGGCCCGCTCGGCACCACGTCGGTGTGCCCGAGGAACACCAACACCGGCGTGCCCTGCCCGTGCCTGGCCCAGAGATTGTCCACATCATTGAAGCGCAGGTGTTCGCACCGGAAGCCCGCGCGCTGCAGTCGCTGCGCAATCAGCTGCTGGCAACCGGCGTCATCCGGCGTCAGCGAGCGGCGGCGGATCAGTTCGCAGGTGAGATCGAGGACGTCGCTCATGACTTGCCGAACAGTTTCTTGAAGGCGTTGTCGCTAAAGCCGACCTGCACATTTCCATCGTCCCGCGCCACCACGGGACGGCGGATCAGCGCGGGATATTCCTTCAACAGCAGCGTCCATTCCGGATCGCTTTGCGGATTCTTTCTTTGCGGCAGCAGGGTGCGCCAGGTCGTGGACGACTTGTTGACCAGCTTTTCCCAGCCGCCGAGCTGCTGCGCCCACTCCTTCAATGTCGCGGACGGAACCGGATTCGCGCGGTAATCCACGAACGCGTGCGCCACGCCGAAGCGATCCAGCCAGTTGCGCGCCTTGCGGCAGGTGTCGCAGCCGGAAAGGCCATAGAGGGTCGGAGAGCCCATGATTTCTCCAGAAGGACCAAAAGAGCATCGGCCCGCGAATAACGCAAAAGGATGATTCGCGTTCACTTGCGAACTGATTTCAGCCTTACGCTCTCAGCAATTCATTGATGCTCGTCTTCGCGCGCGTCTTCTCGTCCACCCGCTTCACGATCACCGCCGCGTACAAACCATGCGAGCCGTCCGCCGCGGGCAACGAACCCGCGACCACCACGCTGCCGGCCGGCACGCGGCCGTAGGTGATTTGCCGCGTGGCGCGATCGTAGATGCGCGTGGACTGGCCCAAGAAAACGCCCATGCCGATCACGCTGCCGCGCTCGACGATCACGCCTTCGACCACTTCCGAGCGCGCGCCGATGAAGCAGTCGTCCTCGATGATGGTCGGGTTGGCCTGCAGCGGTTCCAGCACGCCGCCGATGCCGACGCCGCCCGAGAGATGCACGCGCGCGCCGATCTGCGCGCAGGAGCCGACCGTGGCCCAGGTGTCTACCATCGTACCTTCGCCGACGTGCGCGCCGATGTTGACGTAGCTCGGCATCAGCACCGCGTCGCGCGCGATGAATGCTCCGCGCCGAACCAGCGCGCCCGGCACGACACGCGCGCCGGCGTCGCGGAAGGCCTGTTCACCCGCATCCGCGAACCGCAGCGGCACCTTGTCGAATGCGGCCATCGGGCCGCCATCCATCACGCGATTGGCATTGACACGGAAACACAGCAGCACGGCCTTCTTGACCCACTGGTGCACGCGCCAGCCACCGTCGTCGTGCGGTTCGGCCACGCGCAGTGCGCCTGATTCCAGCGCATCCAGCACGCGCTCCAGTTGCGGGCGCAATTGCGCGATCCGCGCGCCATCCAGTTCTGCGCGCGCCTCCCAGGCGGCATCAACGATCGGTTGCAGCTCTTGCATGGATCTCCCCGTTGCTTTCGTTTCCCAGCCGGCGTTGCAGGTTGTTGCGCAGATCCGCCTTCGCCGCGGCGTCGAGTGGCAAGTCCCTGCGGTTGGTCAGTTCGAAGAAGTCCTCGACCCGCTCGCCGAACGTCGCGATGCGCGCATCATGCACGCGTACCCCGCTATCGAGGAAGGCCTGCGCGACCTGCGCCAGCAGGCCGGGCCGATCCGAACACACCAGCGCCAGCCGCGTGCGGGCACTCTCCACCGCATCCTGGAACTCGATCTGCGGCGCACGCTGGAAATGCTTCAGCCGGCGCGCAAGCCCGCGCCGCGGCGGCTGCGCGGGCTTGGCGTTCGGCGCCAGTGCGCGCAATAACGATGCGCGCAGATCACGTGCACGTTCGTCGCCGAGCGGAGCGAGACTCTCCGCATCCAGCACGGTGAATGCATCCAGCGCGCGGCCGCCGCGCGTGGCCAATACGCGCGCCTCCATGACACTGCAACGCGCACGATCGAGCGTGGCGACCACCGATGCGAACACCCCGTCACGATCGGGCGCGCACACGAACACTTCCGTGCCGCCGCGCGGTGAACGCGGATGCACTGCCACCACCAGCGGCTGCTCCGGCGCATCCAGCAGGGCGCCCCCCTGCCAGGCGATCTGCGCGTCCGGCTGGCGCAGGAAGGCATGATCCGGAAAGTCATCCAGCAGTCGCTGCACCGCTTGCGCGCTGCGTCCCTGTTCGCGCAGCGACGCCGCCACGCGCTCGCGCGAAACGCGGATGCGGGCTTCGGCCTGCGCCGGCCGCAGCAGGTCACCGCGCAACACGAAACGCGCGGCGACGTACAGGTCCGCCAGCAGGCGATCCTTCCACGAGTTCCACAGCTTCGGGCTGGTGCCGGCGATGTCGGCGATCGTCAGCAGATAGAGATGGTCGAGCCGCTCCCAGTCGCCGACCTGCACCGCGAATGCGTGCACCACCTCGGCATCGCTGATGTCCTGCCGCTGCGCTGTCACGCTCATCATCAAGTGCCAGCGCACCAGCCACGCGACCAACTCGATGTCATCCTCGTTCAAACCGAGCTTCATGCAAAACGTGCGCGCTTCCGCTTCGCCCAGTTCCGAATGATCGCCGCCGCGCCCCTTGGCGATGTCGTGGAACAGCGCGGCGAGCAGCAGCAGTTCCGGCTTGTCGAGGCGCGCATATGCCTCGCAGGCCAGCGGAAAATCCGTGCGCGCGGAAGGCTCGGCAAAGCGCGCGACGTTGCGCAGCACGCGCAGCGTATGCTCGTCCACGGTGTAGATGTGGAACAGGTCGTACTGCATGCGTCCCACGACGCGTGCAAACGCCGGAAGGATCGCGGCCAGCACGCCATGACGATTCATTGCTTCCAGCGCACGCACTGCGCTCGCACCACGCCTCAGCAACGCGAGGAAGGCGGAAAGAGCGCGCGGATCTTCGCCGAGGTTCCCCTGTGCGGCCAGCGCCTGACCGAGCGCGCGCATGGTCGCGGCGGAGAAACCGCGCAATCCCGGATGATCGAGCAGACATGCGAATGCCGCGATGATGGCGGAAGGTTCGCGCGTGAACAGCTGCTCGTCGCGCAAAGCCAGCCGTGTGCCGCGCGCGGCAAAGCATTCGTCCAGTGGCTGCGGCGCGGGCAGCGGATCCAGATATTCCTCGAAGCGTTCGAGCAGTTGCGAAAGCAGGCGCTCCACCGTGCCGGCGGCGCGGTAAAAGCCCTGCATGAACTGTTCGACGGCGAGGTTGCGGCCGTCGTCGGCGAATCCCAATCGCGCCGCCAGCGCCCGCTGCCAATCGAACAGCAGTTTCTCCTCCGCACGCGCGGCTTCCAGATGCAATGCGAAACGGGCACGTTGCAGCACGCGCTCGGCTTCGAGCAGGGCATCACGCTCGCTGGCATTCAGCAACTGCGTCGCCACCAGCGCATCCAGATCGGGCGCGTTCGCGACACGGGCGCCCAGCCAGCGGATCAGATCAAGGCTGCGCAAGCCGCCCGGCCCTTCCTTCAGGTTGGGCTCGAGATTGTGGGTAGTGTCGTCGTGTTTGGCATGACGCGCATCGCGATCCGCACGCTTCGCTTCAAGGAACGCAGCGGGCGGCCACAGCACGGAATCGGAAACCAATGCGCGCAATCGGACTTCGAATGCGGAGGGCCCGGCGATTCGTCGCGCATCCAACAGGCTGGTGAACACGCTGACATCCGCCGCCGCGATTTCGCGGCATTGCGCCAGCGTGCGTACCGCATGGCCGGGTTTCAGGCCGATATCCCACAGGCAACCGAACAGCGCTTCCAGTGCACGAGGGATGTTGGACGCCGGCGATTCTTCCATCAGCACCAGCAGGTCCACATCCGAATGCGGGAACAGCGCACCGCGGCCGAAACCGCCGACCGCGAACAGCGCAGCATCGGCGGTCTCGCCGAGATACGCAGTCCACGTGTGCCCGAGCACGCTCTCGGCCAGTTGCGCGCGCGAACGTGCGAGCGTTGCGGCGTCCGCTCCGTTGCGAAACGCGCTCGCCAGCGCCCGATCGTGGTCGCCCAGCAATTGTCGCAGCGCCGCGCGCGCGTCCGCCGAGACACCCGCGCGCGGCAGTGCGGCGGGGAGGCGCGGGAGTGGCGGGATACCAGACATGTGGGACGATCGGGCCGATTGAATCAACGATGGCTGCATCGTAACAACATGCCGTCACTCCGGACGCCGAGAAGCGGCGAACGGGGCGCGGAGGCGGGATGCCAAAGCGAACATCGGCGCAGCCGATCGCCGCGCAAACTGCTACCTTCAGTGATCAATCCGGCGCGCGCCGGGTGCCGGGATCAGGCGTCCGGCCACCGCGTCAGGATTTCGAATCCGTCATCCGTGACCGCGATGGTGTGTTCCCATTGCGCCGACAGCGAGTGGTCTTTCGTGACGACCGTCCAGCCGTCCGGCAGCACCCTCGCATTGGGTTTGCCGGCATTGATCATCGGCTCGACGGTGAACACCATGCCCTTTTCGATCTTCATGCCGGCGCCGGGCTTGCCGTAATGCAGCACCTGCGGGTCCTCGTGGTACACGCGGCCGATGCCATGGCCGCAGTAATCCTTCACCACGGAAAAACCGGCTTTCTCCGCATGCTGTTGAATCGCGTATCCGATATCACCCAGCGTGGCACCGGGCCGCACCTGCCGGATGCCCAGCATCATTGCTTCGTAGGTGGTGTCCACCAGCCTCCTGGCCATCACCGAAGGCGTGCCGGCGTAGTACATGCGCGAGGTGTCGCCGTGCCAGCCGTCCTTGATCACGGTGACGTCAATGTTGACGATGTCACCATCCTTCAGCACCTTGCCGGGGCTCGGGATGCCATGACAGATCACGTGGTTCACCGAGGTACACAGGGTCTTGGGAAAACCGCGGTAGCCGACGTTGGCCGGAATCGCCTGCTGCACGTTGACGATGTGCTCGTAGGCGATGCGGTCGAGTTCCTCGGTGGTGACGCCGGGCTTGACGTGTTCGGTCATCAACGCGAGCACTTCGGCCGCCAGCCGGCCGGCTTCGCGCATCTTCTCGATGTCCCCGGGGGTTTTGATGGTGACGGGCATAAGCCGCCATTATCCGCCATTGCGTCTCCGATTGCAGGAAAGGCCTGCGTTGCGCGGCGGGCTCGACGAATCCGCGGATGCAGGCGTCCGGATCGCGGACGCGCAACTCCTTTCCGTTAAGGAAACGACATTGACCGTCAATCGGAACCGCTTGCGTTCCGCGTTCGCCGGCGCGCTTGCTCCATGAGCAGGCTGCACGTACAATTCGCCGGCTGCGCGGCTTCGAAAACCGCCAGTCGCCCACGCCGGGCGTCACCGGCGAATACACACGCAGGTCGTGAACCGGCACCGGGGTCCCCCGCATGGGGGTCGTTGCCGAGGGATCTGCGGAAGCCCAACCCCGGGACCTGTCCATCCGCGCATGGCGCGGGTTTCCGCAATGCGGAAGCAGGTTCCCTATCAGGAGTCACAAGCAATGCCTGCAGTCACGATGCGTCAGATGCTGGAAGCCGGCGTCCACTTCGGCCACCAGACGCGTTACTGGAATCCCAAGATGGCGCCGTACATCTTCGGCGCGCGCGGCAAGATCCACATCATCAATCTGGAGAAGACGCTGCCGCTCTTCTCCGACGCCATGAATTACCTGTCCAGTCTCGCGCAGAAGCGCGGCACGGTGCTGTTCGTCGGCACCAAGCGCTCGGCGCGCGAGTCGGTCGGCGAGGAAGCCGCGCGCTGCGGCATGCCGTTCGTCAACGCGCGCTGGCTGGGCGGCATGTTGACCAACTTCCGCACGGTCAAGCAGTCGGTCGGACGCCTCAAGGAACTCGAGACAATGGAAACCGACGGCAGCTTCGACAAGCTGGTCAAGCACGAAGTGCTCAGCTTGCGCCGCGAGCGCGAGAAGCTGGAGAAGTCGCTGGGCGGCATCAAGGACATGGGTCGCCTGCCGGATGCGCTGTTCGTGATCGACATCGGCCACGAGGATATCGCGGTCAAGGAAGCCAAGAAGCTCGGCATTCCGGTGGTGGCGGTGGTCGACACCAACTACGACCCGGCGCTGGTGGATTACGCCATTCCGGGCAACGACGACGCGATCCGCGCGGTGCAGTTGTACGTGCGCGCCGCGGCGGATGCGATCCTGGAAGGCAAGGCCGCCGCGCCGGCCGCCGCACGCGGTGATGCCAACGAGTTCGTCGAGCTGGATGCCGAAGGCAATCCGGTGGCGCGCGTGGATCGCGAGCGTGACGATCGCCGCAACAAGCCGGGTTCGCGCCGTCCCAATGCCGGCCGCAAGCCCGCGCCGCAACAGCGTCGCAGCGCCGCGCCGGCCCGCCAGGACGAAGCCGGGAGCGACGAGGCGGAAGCCTCCGAGTAATCGCATTACTCGAGGCGCGCGCTTCCTTTTCCCTCCGGGAGAAGGCGGCGCGGAGCGCCGGATGAGGGTTCGGTCCTTCGCGTTGAATGACATCGCGCAAGACTCCATTTACTGATTCCGACCGCACCCTCACCCCTGCCCCTCTCCCGTCGGGAGAGGGGTTCATCGAGCCGCGATTTCGCGGCGTTCTCGAATCACCGAATCAGAGGTATACGCCCATGGAAATCACCGCCGCGATGGTCAAGGAACTGCGCGAGCGCTCCGGCGCCGGCATGATGGAATGCAAGAAAGCGCTCACCGAGAACGCCGGCAATCTGGATGCCTCGATCGAGTGGCTGCGCAAGCAGGGTCTCGCGAAGGCCGACAAGAAGGCCAGCCGCGTCGCCGCCGAAGGGCGCATCGCGCTGGCGCAGCGCGAAGGCAAGGCCGCGCTGATCGAGATCAACTCGGAAACCGACTTCGTCGCCAAGGACGAGAACTTCGCCAAGTTCGCGGACGAAGCCGCGAAGACCGCGCTGGCCAGCAACGCGAAAGATGTCGAGGCGCTGAAGAACGCCAAGACTTCCTACGGTCCGACCGTCGAGGAAGCGCGCCAGTGGTTGGTCACCAAGGTCGGCGAAAACGTGCAATTGCGCCGCATGGCGGTGATCGAGAGCGCGCACCACATCGGTGCCTACGTGCACGGCGGCCGCATCGGCGTGCTGGTCGAGATGGAAGGTGGCAACGCGGAGCTCGCGCGCGGCATCGCCATGCACATCGCCGCGATGAACCCGCCCTACATTTCGCCGGACAACGTGCCGGCCGATTTCGTGGCCAAGGAAAAGGAAATCGCGCTGGCGCAGATGTCCGACAAGGACAAGCAGAAGCCGGCCGAGATCCAGGAGAAGATGATCTCGGGCAAGATCCGCAAGACGCTTGCGGAAATGTCGCTCACCGGCCAGCCGTTCGTGATGGACACCAACACCTCCGTCGGCGACGTGCTGGCGAAGGACAAGGCCAGGGTGCTGTCGTTCCATCGCCTGGTGGTCGGCGAAGGCATCGAGAAGGTGGTCGAGGACTACGCTGCGGAAGTGATGAAGCAGGCAGGGTTGGCCTGATCTTCTTCACGCCAACCAGCGAGAAAGCCGCGGGAAACCGCGGCTTTTTTGTTGCGCGCCCGTCTACGCTCCTTTAGCGTTCGCCGCAGCCCAGGGGCGCCGCCGGATGGATATTCGCGAACACTCCCTCGTACTGATCTCGGTGGTGATCGGCCTCGGGCTGACCAGCCTGCTCGGCGGTTTCAACCGGCTGATGCGCAGGCGCCGCGAGGTTCGCTGGGACGCGCTGCCGTTGGCATGGGCATTGGTCGTGCTGTTGCTGGTCAACAATTATTGGTGGGGCCTGTACCTGGGAGAGGTCGCGGCAACGGCACCATCCAACGTCGACATGTTCCTGCTCGGCCTGCTTTTCCCGATCCTGCTGTATCTGATCTGCGCCGCCGCGCTGCCCGATGCGCGCGCGCTGCGCGGCCGCGACCTGCTTGCCGCGTACTTCGCAGAGAGCCGCTACTTTTTCACACTCATCATTCTGTATGTCTTCCTTACCGGTTGGGGCACCGCTGCGCATGCCGGCGCGTTCCAGTGGAACGAGCACATGTGGTTGCGCCTTGTCATCGTCGGCCTCTGCTTTCCGCTGATGTGGACGCGCAAGCTCGCGCTCCACTGGTTCGCAGCAGCCGTGGTACTGGCAATCATGCTGCGCGTGCTGTTCGAGATGGTGCTGCACTAGCGTCTTTCGATCCTTGCATTCACTGCCGCAGGCCTCCGCTCAGCTACAATCTCCCCGTTTGCCCACCACCGGAGACTCGCCGCATGGCCGCCAAGCCGAAGTACCAGCGCATCCTGCTGAAACTCTCCGGCGAGGCGCTGATGGGCGGTCTGGATTACGGCATTGACCCGCAGGTGATCGGCCGGCTGGCCGAGGAAATCCTGGAGGTGCGCGCGGCCGGCGTGCTGATCGGCGTGGTGATCGGCGGCGGCAACATCTTCCGCGGAGCAGGTTTGGCGGCGGCCGGCATGGACCGCGTCACCGGCGACCACATGGGCATGCTGGCCACGGTGATGAATGCGCTGGCGATGCAGGATGCGCTGGAGAAGCGCGGCGGCTTCGCGCGCGTGATGAGCGCGATCTCGATCCACGACGTCTGCGAGGATTTCATCCGCCGCCGGGCGGTACGCCACATCGAGAAGGGCCGTATCGTGCTGTTCGCCGCCGGCACCGGCAACCCGTTCTTCACCACCGACTCGGCCGCCGCGCTGCGCGCGATCGAGGTGGGCGCCGACCTGCTGCTGAAGGCGACCAAGGTGGACGGCGTGTACAACGCCGACCCCAAGAAGAAGAAAGACGCCAAGCGCTTCGAGCATGTCACCTACGAAGAGGTGATCGCGCGCAACCTGCAGGTGATGGACACCGCCGCCATCGCCCTCTGCCGCGACAACCGCATCCCGCTGCGCATTTACGACATGACCCGGCCGGGCAACCTGATGCGGATCATGAAGGGCGAGGCGGTCGGCACGCTGGTGGATGCGGGCTGAGACCGCCCGGCATGCCGGCCGCTGCCGGTATACTTGCGAGTCATACTCAAGGCGAACCGTCCATGCTCAACGACATCAAAACGGATGCCCATGCCCGCATGGGCAAAAGCGTCGAAGCGTTGCGCCACGAATTGTCGCGGCTGCGCACCGGGCGCGCCAGCATCTCGCTGGTGGAAGGCATCCGGGTCAACTATTACGGTTCGGAAGTGCCGCTGAACCAGGTCGCGGGTGTTTCCGTTGCAGATGCACGCACGCTCACCATCACCACGTACGAGAAGCAGATGGTGGGCGTGGTCGAGAAGGCGATCCTGGCTTCGGACATCGGCATCACCCCCAACACCGCGGGCACCGTGATCCGCCTCAACCTGCCGCCGCTCACCGAGGAGCGCCGCAAGGAACTGGCCAAGCACGTCAGCCACGAGGGCGAGAACGCCAAAGTCGCGATCCGCAATATCCGCCGCGACGCGATGCAGCACGTGAAAGACTTGCTCAAGGACAAGAAGATCACCGAGGACGAGGAGCGCCGCGCCGAGGACGAGGTGCAGAAGCTCACCGACAAGTTCATCAAGGATGTGGATGTGGTGGTGAAGGGAAAGGAAGACGAGCTTCTCGCGCTGTAATGGCGCGTATCGTCACCGCGTCATGAACGCCCATCCCGACCCTCGCCTGCCCCGCCACATCGCCATCGTGATGGACGGCAACGGCCGCTGGGCGCGGCGGCGCGGCCAGCCGCGCAGCTTCGGCCATCGCGCCGGACAGAAGGCGGTTCGCGAAGCGGTCGAGTTCTGCCTGCGGCAGAAGATCGAGGCACTCACGCTGTTCGCCTTTTCCTCGGAGAACTGGAAGCGGCCCGACGAGGAAGTCGGTGCGCTGATGGAGCTGTTCCTGCGCGCGCTGGATCGCGAAGTGGACGAACTGCACGGCAATCAGGTGCGCGTGCGTTTCATCGGCGGGCTGGACTTGTTCAACGAGGCACTGCGCTCGCGCATGCTCGCCGCGATGGACAAGACCCGCGGCAACAACGCGCTGCACCTCAACGTTTGCGTCAATTACGGCGGACGCTGGGATATCGCCCAAGCCGCGCGCAACGCGGCGCTGGCGGTGCAGCGTGGCGAACTGGCGGTGGATGCGATAGACGAATCCGCAATCACGCCATTCTTCTGTCTCGCCGACGAGCCGGCGGTGGATCTGCTGATCCGCACCGGCGGCGAGCATCGCATCAGCAATTTCCTGCTCTGGCAGATCGCCTACGCGGAGTTGTATTTCACCGACACTCTTTGGCCCGACGTGGACCAGACGGAACTGGCGCGCGCGCTCGACGACTACGCCAACCGCGAGCGGCGCTTCGGCCGCACCGGCGCGCAGATCGCAAAAGCTTCCTGAAGGACTCCGCATGCTCAAACAGCGCGTGCTGACCGCCATCGTGCTCGCGCCGTTGATCGTGGCGCTGGTGCTCCTCACCGATACGCCGGTTTTTGCCGCACTGCTGGCGGTGATCTTCCTCGCCGGCCTGTGGGAATGGACGCGCATGTCCGGCTTGCGCCACCGGCCGCTGCGCGCGTGCCTGCTACTGGGCTACGCGATCGTGATGGCGCTGCTGTGGCCGGTGGTGCGCTCGCAATGGTGGTGGGTGCCGGCGCTGCTCGGGCTCATATGGTGGCTGCTCGCCTTCATGTGGCTGCGCAATATCAGCTTCGGCGCCTCGCCCACGCGCGCGCACGCGGTGCTGAAATTGCTGGCCGGCTTGCTGGTTGTGGTGCCGGCGTGGTGTGCGGTCGTCGCATTGCATGGCGCACGCGTCACCTACGCGCCGCCGCATGCTCCGTGGTGGGTGATCTTCTTCGCGGCCATCGTGGTGGCCGCGGACATCGGCGCTTACTTCGCGGGCAGCCGGCTGGGCAAACACAAGCTCGCACCGTCGATAAGTCCGGGAAAGACCTGGGAAGGTGTCTATGGCGCGCTGGTTTGTGCGGCAGTGATCGGCTTGGCCGGCGGCTGGATCGCGCACGCGCCCGGGGGTTTGCTGGTGGGCGTGGTCGCACTCGCGCTGCTGACAGTGGTGTTCTCCATCGTGGGCGATCTGTTCGAGAGCCTGATCAAGCGCCATGCCGGCGTAAAGGATTCCGGCGCATTGTTCCCGGGTCACGGTGGCCTGTTCGATCGCATGGACAGCATCGTCGCCGCGCTGCCGGTGTTCGTGCTCGGGAAGGCGCTGCTGGGCTTATGAAGAACGTCGCCGTCTTCGGCGCCACCGGCTCGATCGGAACCAGCGCGCTGGACGTGATCGCGCGTCACCCGGACCGCTTCCGCGCGAGCGTGCTTTCCGCCCACCGCAATGTCGAGGCGCTGGCGGAACTGTGCGCGCGACATCAACCCGACCTTGCGGTCATTGCCGATGCCGCGCTGGAGGGCACCCTTGCTTCCGCATTGAAAGCGCGCGGACTCCGCACGCAGGCTGCGGCGGGCGAACAGGCTCTGGAGCACGCCGCCGCCAGCGCGAACTGCGACATCGTGCTGGCTGCAATCGTCGGCGCCGCGGGTCTGCGTTCGACGCTCGCGGCGGCGCACGCGGGCAAGCGGCTGCTGCTCGCCAACAAGGAAGCAGCGGTGATGGCCGGCCCGCTTTTGCGCACCGCGCTCGCGCAAGGCGGCGGTGAACTGGTTCCGGTGGATTCCGAACACAATGCGCTGTTCCAGTGCCTGCCGGATTCGCACGACGAACTGCATCGCCGCGGCGGCGTGCGCAAACTGTGGCTTACCGCCTCCGGCGGGCCATTCCGCGGACGCACGCGCGCGCAACTGCACGACATCACGCCGGATGAGGCCTGTGCGCATCCCAACTGGCGCATGGGCCGCAAGATTTCAGTGGATTCGGCGACGCTGATGAACAAGGGCCTGGAAGTGATCGAGGCCCAGGTGCTGTTCGGCGTGGACGCCGATGCGATCGAAGTGGTGGTGCACCCGCAAAGCATGGTGCACTCGCTGGTGGAATACGTGGACGGTTCGTTCCTCGCACAGCTGGGCCAGCCGGACATGCGCACCGCGATCGCCTATGCGCTGGCATGGCCCGAGCGCATCGAAGCCGGCGTGGCGCGGCTCGATCCGCGCATGCTCGCCGCGTTGGATTTTGAAGCCCCGGACGAGGAAACCTTCCGCTGCCTCGCCCTGGCGCGTCAAGCCATGCACGCGGGCGGCGACGCGCCGGCATTGCTGAACGCCGCCAACGAAGTCGCGGTGGCGGCCTTCCTCGCCGGCACCCTGCCCTTCCTCGCAATCCCCGACGTGATCGAGGCGGTGCTGAATGAACTGACGCCCGCGCCGGTGGTCAATGTCGAGACTCTGCTCGAACGCGATTTAACGGCGCGTTCGGTCGCGCGACGTATCATTCGGGAGCAGGTTGCCGGTTGCTAGTTGCCGGTTGTCGGAAGCCGCGAGGTCTCCGACGACCCCAGCCCACTGACAACCGACAACCAGGAACAAACAACCGGCAACCAGATGAGCCACCTCAACGACATCGCCGGCTCCCTGTGGTGGATGATCGTCACCCTCGGGCTGCTGGTCACCTTCCATGAGTTCGGGCATTTCATCGTGGCGCGCGCCTGCGGGGTGAAGGTGCTACGCTTTTCGGTGGGCTTCGGCCGCGCGCTGTGGTCGCGCACCGCGAAAAGCGGCACCGAGTACATGGTCGCGATGATCCCGCTGGGCGGTTACGTCAAGATGCTGGACGCGCGCGAAGGCGAAGTCCCGGAGTCGGAACTCGCGAATGAATTCACCGGCAAGCCGGTCTGGCAGCGCATCCTGATCGTGCTGGCGGGGCCGGCGTTCAACCTGCTCTTCGCAGTGGCGGTGTTCTGGGCGATGCTGGTGATCGGCAAGCCCGACTATCAGCCGTTGATCGGGCAAACCACCGGACTGGCTGCGGAAGCAGGCCTGCAGCGTGGTGATCGCGTGCTGTCGGTCGGTGATGACAAGATCGCCAACTGGAGCGATCTGGGTCTTGCGCTGGCCGATGCCGGACAGTCGCGCAAGGCCACGCCGCTGCGGGTGCGCACAGCGGGTGGAGTGACGCAGACACGCGTGCTGCATTTCGAGAACCTGCCGCCGAAATTGGGCGAAGGCGCGCTGATCGAACGCACCGGGCTGGTTCCGGAACAACCGCCCATCCCGCCCGTGATCGGCAAGCTTGAACCGGGCGGTGGCGCAAGCGCCGCCGGCGTGAAGCCGGGCGATCGCGTACTGGCGATCGACGGAAAACCGATCCGGGACTGGCGCGACCTGTCCGATGCCATCCACGCGCAGGGCGCGGCGGATCATCCACTGACCGTGCAGCTGCAACGGCATGGGAACCCACTGACACTCAGCGTGCAGCCCCACGCAACCCGGCTGCCGGACGGCCGCCGTGAATTCGCCATCGGCGTCTACCCGCAACCGGTGCAACCGCATTACGACACGATCCAGAGGCGCGGTCCGCTGGCCGCGATCCCGGCCGCGTTCGGACAGACTTGGAATCTGACCGCGCGCACGGTGGCAATGCTCGGTCAAATGGTGACGGGCTCGGCTTCGCTGAAGAACATCTCCGGCCCGATCTCGATTGCGCAGTACGCCAACGATTCGGCGGAAATGGGGACGGCCTGGTTCCTGTATTTCCTCGGCATCGTTTCGCTGAGCCTCGGCATCATGAACCTGCTGCCGATCCCGATCCTGGACGGCGGCCACCTTCTTTACTACGTCATCGAGCTGGTCAAGGGCAGCCCGCTGTCCGAGCGCGCGATGATCGCAGGGCAGTACATCGGGATGGCGTTGCTGATGGGATTGATGAGCCTGGCGTTCTACAACGACATCCTGCGCGTGGCTTCCTCCTGAGCCACCGCAGCGCCCGGGCAGGCAGGCTTTTGTTGAAGGGTGCGGGCAGGTCGCCCGCTTTCGCCCGCGGGGGTCGCGCAGGTCCGTTTTTACGCGCAGGGAAGCGAAAAAACGCGAACTGTGGCAGGATGCGCGCTTTCGCAAACCACCATCGGATGGCTTGAAAGCGCCGCTCAGGACACGGGCCTGCAGCTTTCAAACCGCCCCTTACCGGACTCGACGATGAAACGAATCGCCGCTCTCATCCTGCTTGCCGGCCTCGCCGCGCAGGCCCATGCCTTCGAGCCTTTCACCGTCAAGGACATCCGCGTGGAAGGTCTGCAGCGCATCGCGGCCGGCACGGTGTTCAGCTATCTGCCGGTGGAAATCGGCCAGACAATGGATGATGCGAAGGCCTCGCAGGCGATCCGCGCGTTGTTCAAGACCGGCTTCTTCAGCGATGTCGAACTGGTGCGCCAGGGCGACATCCTGGTGGTGAAGGTCGCCGAGCGCCCGTCCATCTCCTCGCTCACGATGCACGGCAACAAGGACATCAAGACCGATCAGTTGACCAAGGGCTTGAACGACGCCGGACTCTCGGCCGGCAACACCTTCGACCGGCAGACGCTGGAGCAGGTGAAACAGGAGCTCGTGCGTCAGTACAACAACCGCGGCAAGTACAACGTGACGATCGAACCGCACGTGACACGGCTGGATCGCAACCGCGTGGCGATTGACATCGAGATCCATGAAGGCAAGGCGGCCAAGATCCAGGAGATCAACGTCGTCGGCAACCAGGCCTACACCGACAAGCAGGTCCTGGAAAACTGGGAGTCGGGCACGCCCAATTTGACTTCTTGGTACTCCAACAACGACCAGTACTCGCGCGAGAAGCTCTCCGGCGACCTGGAAAAGCTCTCCTCGTTCTACCTGGATCGCGGCTACGCCGATTTCTCCGTGGACTCGGCCCAAGTCACGATCAGCCCGGACAAGCGCAGCATCTACATCGCCGCGGCGATCAAGGAAGGCGACGTCTATTCGATTTCCGGCATCCATCTGCTCGGCGACCTGATCCTTCCGGAGTCGTCGCTGCAAGGGTTGCTGCGCATCAAGGCGGGCGACACCTTCGATCGCCACAGCATCGAGTTGTCCTCGGACGCGATCACCAGCGTGCTGGCCAACATCGGTTACGCCTTCGCCAAGGTCACGCCGGTGCCGAAGATAGACAAGGAACACAAGACGGTTGACCTGTCCTTCTATGTGGAACCGGGCCAGCGCGTGTACGTGCGCCGGATCAACTTCAAGGGCAATACACGCACCGAAGACGAAGTGCTGCGCCGCGAGATGCGCCAGTTCGAGGGCGCCTGGTATTCGCAGGCGGCGATTGACCGCTCCAAGGTGCGCCTGCAGCGGCTCGGCTTCTTCAAGTCGGTGAAAATTGATACCGCGAAGGTGCCCGGCACCGCTGATCAGGTGGATCTCAACGTGAATGTGGAGGAGGAATCCTCCGGCAGCCTGGTGTTCGGCGTCGGCTATTCGCAGGTTTCAGGCATCATCCTGTCCACCTCGGTCTCGGAGAACAACTTCCTCGGCACCGGCGACAAGGTTTCCGCGTCCGTCGAGAAGAGCTCGTTCCTGAAGCAGTACCAGGTCTCCTACGTCAATCCCTATCTCACCGACAGCGGGATCAGCCTGGGCTACAACCTCAGTTATCTGGAACTGAACCAGGAACAGGAGAACATCGCCAGTTATCTTTCCAACGATGCGTCGTTCTCCACCACGCTGGGTCTGCCGATCAGCGAAACCGATACCGTCAATGTCGGCCTGGGTTACAGCAAGAACCAGTTGCAGCTGATCCCCGGCCTGTCGCCGCAAGCCTTCTTCAGCCAGATTGACCAGATCGGCCACAAGACCATTCGCACCACCACGCTGAACCTCTCGTACGGGCACGACACCATCAACAAGTACTTCAAGCCGACCCGCGGAGGGCTCCAGACCTTCGGTGCCGAAGTGGCGTTGCCGGGCGCGGCGGTGCAGTACTACAAGCTGTCCGCCAGCACCCGCGATTATTTCGAGCTGCCAAAGGGTTTCGTCGGTGTACTGAGCGGGACGGTCGGCTACGGCAAAACCTACGGCGACAGCACCAAGCTCTCGGTTCCCTTCGCCGACAGCACCGGTCAGATCCGCAATCTCACCTTCCCGTTCTTCGAGAACTTCTATGCCGGCGGCGTGCGCGACGTCCGCGGCTTCCAGGACAACACGCTCGGTCCGCGCATCTGCTCGGGCGTGATCACCGATGGCAAGGCCGATCCCTCCGCGATCGCGACTGCAAGTGGCCGCTGCCCCACGGGATCAGCATTCTTCAACCCGCAGCCGCTGGGTGGAGCGTTCAAGATCCTCGGCACCGCGGAACTCGCGCTGCCGTTCTTCAAGAACAACGACAAGGCACGCCTGTCGCTGTTCACCGACGTCGGCAATGTCTTCACCAGCTACCACGATTTCAAGGTAGGCGATCTGCGCGCTTCGGCCGGCCTGTCCCTGCAATGGCAGGCACCGGTCGGGCCGATCGTGATCAATCTTGCATTCCCGGTGCGCGACAAACCGGAAGACAAGCCGTTCGAGGAACACCTGCAGTTCGCATTCGGCACAACCTTCTGATGACGTGAGCAACGAATCGGGTTATCGCCTCGCCGATCTCTCGCAGCGCTTCGATCTGGAGCTGCGCGGCGACGGCGGTGCGCGCGTACGCGGCGTGGCCACGCTCGCAACGGCACAGCCGGACCAGCTCGCCTTCCTGGCCAACCCGCGCTATGCCTCCCTGCTGACGGGCACGCGTGCCGGCGTGGTCGTCCTGCGGGCCGAGCACGCGGAAAATTGCCCGGTGCCGGCGTTGATCGCGGCCGACCCGTACCTCGCCTACGCGAAGATCGCGGCCTTGTTCGAGCATGTACCCGCTGCGCAGCCCGGCGTGCATCCGACCGCGGTGGTCGAGTCCGGCGCGCGGATCCCGGCAAGCGCAAGCATCGGGCCGTTCTGCACGATTGCATCCAGCGCGGTGATCGAGGATGGCGCGGTGCTCGGGCCCCACTGCGTGATCGGCGAAAGCTGCGTGGTGGGTGCACAGGCACGACTGGTTGCCCGGGTAACGCTGGTCACGCGCGTGCGGCTCGGCAAGCGCGTGCTGGTCCATCCCGGTGCGGTGCTCGGCGCGGACGGCTTCGGCATCGCCAACGATCGTGGTGAATGGGTCAAGGTGCCGCAGCTGGGCGGCGTGCGGGTGGGCGACGACTGCGAGATCGGCGCGAATACCACGGTCGATCGCGGTGCGCTGGAAGACACCGTGCTGGAAGAAGACGTGCGACTGGACAACCAGATCCAGGTCGCGCACAACGTGGTGATCGGCGCGCACACCGCGATCGCCGGCTGCGCGGCGGTGGCCGGCAGCGCGAAAATCGGCCGCCACTGCCTGATCGGAGGCGGTGCCGGGATACTCGGGCATCTCACGATCGCGGATCGCGTTACCATCACCGCGATGACGCTGGTCACGCATTCGATTGCGGCCTCCGGGGAATACTCTTCGGGCGCACCGCTCGAGGAAAACCGCCGCTGGCGGCGCAATGCGGCGCGCATGCGCCATCTGGATGAACTCGCGCGGCGGGTGGCCGCGCTGGAAAAGGAAAAGAAATGAATCAAACCGCAGCACCGGTTGCCTTGCCCGTGGATGCCGAGCGCATCAGCGCGATCCTGCCGCACCGTTATCCGATCCTGCTGGTGGATCGCGTGATCGAGCTGGACCCGGAGAAGCGCATCGTCGCGCTCAAGAACGTCACCTCCAACGAGCCGTTCTTCCAGGGCCATTTCCCCGGCCACCCGGTGATGCCCGGCGTGCTGATCGTGGAGGCGCTGGCGCAGGCGTCCGGGTTGCTGATCGGGTTGTCCGCGACGGCCGAGCAGAATCGCGAC
This sequence comes from Rhodanobacteraceae bacterium, assembly GCA_051961995.1. Lineage (GTDB taxonomy): Bacteria > Pseudomonadota > Gammaproteobacteria > Xanthomonadales > Rhodanobacteraceae > 66-474. The sequence goes on from JBQCCR010000070.1 coordinate 53,370, forward strand.
CGGCTGTTCTATCTCGCCAAGGTGGACAATGCGCGCTTCAACCGCCCGGTGGTGCCGGGTGATCAATTGCGGCTGGAAGTGCAATTGAAACGCCTGATCCGCGGCATGGGCATCTTCACCGCGCGGGCCGTGGTGGACGGCGCGGAAGTCGCGAGCTGCGAATTGATGTGCGCGGAACGCACTGCGTGAAGGCGCATCCCACCGCCATCATTGATCCGCGTGCACGGATCGCCGCCGACGTGAGCGTCGGCGCGTACAGCGTGATCGGCGCGGAAGTGGAGATCGACGCAGGTTCGAGCGTCGGCAATCACACCACCATCGAAGGCCCGACACGGATCGGCCGCGACAACCATATCGGGTCGCACGCGGCGATCGGTGGCGATCCGCAGGACAAGAAATACCACGGCGAGCGCAGCGAGCTCGTCATCGGCGACGGCAACACCATCCGCGAGTTCGTCACCTTGAACCGCGGCACCGAAGACGGCGGCGGAATCACGCGCATCGGCGACGACAACTGGATCATGGCCTACGTGCACGTGGCCCATGACTGCAGCGTCGGCAATCACATCGTGCTGGCGAACAACGCCACGCTCGCCGGCCACGTCGAAGTGGGCGATCACGTGGTGCTGGGCGGGTTCTCCGGCGTGCACCAATTCTGCAAGATCGGCGCGCACGCGTTCGCGGCGATGTACGCGGCGATCAACCGCGACGTGCCGCCATTCGTCTACGCCGCCGGCCAGTTCGCAGTGCCACGCGGCGTGAACGCGGAAGGCCTGAAGCGGCGCGGTTTCTCGGCCGAGCGCATCACCGCGATCAAGCGTGCCTACCGCACGCTCTACATGTCCGGCAAAACGCTCAACGAGGCGCGCGTCGAATTGCAGGAGCAGTCGCGCGCGAGCGAAGACGTGCGCGCGATGCTGGAGTTCATCGAGCGCAGCGAGCGCGCGCTGGTCCGATGAACGAGGGGACCGCGAGTCCCGTCTTTGCATTGGTGGCCGGCGAGGACTCCGGCGACCAGCTCGGCGCCGAACTGGTCGAAGCATTGCGCGCGTTGCATCCGCGGGCGCGGTTCGTGGGCATCGGCGGCCCGCGCATGCGCGCGGCCGGTTTCGAGGCCTGGCACGACATCGCCGAACTCTCGGTGATGGGCCTGGCTGAAGTGCTGCGGCATCTGCCGCGATTGCTGCGCCTGCGTTCTCGCCTGGGCAAACGGCTGATCGCGCTGAAGCCCGACGTGTTCATCGGCGTGGACGCACCGGACTTCAACCTCGGACTCGAACGCAAGTTGAAACGTGCCGGCATCCGCACGGTGCATTACGTCAGTCCTTCGATCTGGGCGTGGCGCGAAAAGCGCGCGGCGAGGATCGGCGAAAGCGCCGACCGCGTGCTGTGCCTGTTTCCGATGGAGCCGGCGATCTACGCGAAGTATGGCGTGGATGCGCGCTTCGTCGGCCACCCGCTGGCCGACCGGTTTCCGTTGATCAGCGATCGCGAAGCCGCGCGTGCGGAACTCGGGCTGGCGCAGGACGCGCCGGTGCTGGCCGTGCTGCCCGGCAGCCGTGGTTCGGAAGTGCATCGCCTTGGCGCGATCTTCCTGGATGCCGCCTCACGTGTACGCGCGCAGATCCCGGGCTTGCAGGTCGTTGTGCCGGCGGCGAATGAACGGTGTCAGCGCGGAATTGAAGCTTTGTTGAAATCCATGGAATCAGGGGCTGGGGACCAGGGACCCCAGGCCACGTCCGATGCCGGTCCGCGCTCCCCTGTCCCCGGCCCCCTGCTCCTGTCCGGCCATTCCCATCGCGCCATGGCCGCGGCCGACGTGGTGCTGCTCGCCTCCGGCACGGCGGCGCTGGAAGCGATGCTGGCCAAGCGGCCGATGGTGGTGGGCTACCGCATCTCCGCGCTCACCTACCGCATCGTGCGCGGCCTGAACCTGCTGAAGACCGGCGTGTATTCGCTGCCCAACGTCCTGGCAGGCCACGCGCTGGTCCCCGAACTGATGCAGGACGAATGCACGGCGGAAAATCTGGCCGCCGAAGTATCGAGGTTATTCAACGAACCGGGCCGGCGCGCACTGATGGTGAATGCATTCGAACGCATGCACTTGAACCTGCACATCGGCGGCGGCGCGGCGGCGGCGGCGGCACGCGCGGTCAGCGAATTGTTGCCTGCGAGCTGAACGCGCAAAGCGGTTGCTCTTGACGCCGGCCTTGCGCAATCCCAGCATCCGCGTCGATGCAAGTACCCGCTTTCCTCAAACCGTGCGCACGCCGATCGCTGCTGCTGGCAATGGGCGCAGCGATGCTCGCCTGCGCGTTCTGGAACGGTCCGCTCGCGGAAGGCACATCCGGCGAATGCTTGTTCGCGGCGAGCGTGCTGGGCGGCATGGTGCTGCTCGCGATCGCCGTCTCCGGGCGCATCGCTTTCGGGCTGATCGCCGGCAGCCTGCCGATGCTGCTGCTGGAAATCGCGGCCAACCTGAAATTCAAATACCTTGCCACGCCGCTGCTGGCGCCGGATCTCATCTACTACTTCAACCGGCAGATCCTCGACACGCTGCTGAACTACCCGTTCCTGATCGGCGCGATCGCGCTGGCACTGATCGCCGTTCCAGTGATCCTGATCGTCGCCTGGCGTGGAGATCGCAAGCCGTCGCGAAGCTGGCGCATGCGCGGCGTACGCGGCGCCGGTGCCATGGCCGGCCTTGCCGTGCTCGTCATCGGCATGAACCCCCATGGTCCGTTTGCGGCCGTGCACGCCAAGGGCATGTGGCTGGCGATGAACGACGACAGCCTGATCTCGGATTTCCTGATTTCCTTCCGCAACACCCAAGTGGTCCAGCCAAGCTTCAATCTCGCCGACGCGAGCCGCTTCGACTGGCATGCCGATCCCGATCGCCCCAACTCCATAGCAGGACAGAAGCCCGACATCGTCGCGGTGCTGGAGGAGAGCACCTTCGATCCGCGCATGCTGAGCGCCTGCACGCTGCCGCGCGTGTGCGATCGCCGTATGTTCCATGCGGACGCGAGCACGATCGCCCACGGCTGGCTGGAGGTGCACACCTGGGGCGGCGGCACCTGGACTACCGAATTCGCCTTCCTGACCGGTCTCTCGCACGACCTGTTCGGTCCGGCCGGCATCTACGCGCCGTTCAATCTGGCGCCGCGCATCCGCTACACGCTGCCGCACGTTCTGCACGAGAACGGCTATCGGACGGTGGCGATTTATCCGACCGATGGCGATTTTCTCAACGGCCGCGAGGCGTACGCCGATTACGGTTTCGATGCGTTCTACGGCGGCGAGCAGGTCGGCCTGGGCTGGGAATCCACGGACGCCGACCTGATGCGCGTGTTCCGCAAGGTGTTCGCGATCGAGAAAGCCAAGGCTCACGGACGTCCGGTGTTCCTGTTCATGCTGACGCTGCACCAGCACGGCCCGCACATGACGCCGCTTGCCGATCTTCCCCCGCCGTACAACAAACCCTTGTTCGTGGGCAAGACAGCGCCGGACAAGATGCTGGACGACTGGCTGAACCTGAATCTCGGCAATTACCTGCAACGTCTCGCCATGTCGGATGCGGCGGAAGCCGACCTCGAATCACAATTGCGCACGGATGATCGCCCGGCGCTGCTGCTGCATTTCGGCGATCACCAGCCCTCTTTCGATGGCGCGATCACCGCGTTGCAGAAGAAATTGCCGCCGCAGGTGGGCAATCCGCAGGTGGTGACTTATTACATGCTGAAAGGCTTCGGCATGGCATCACCACCGCACTACGACTATCCGGTGCTGGACATCGCCTTCGCCGGTTCATTGCTGCTGGATGCCGCAGGCTTGCACAAGGACGCGTTCTTCACCGCCAACGGCTTGCTGCGCGAGCGTTGTCGCGGGCAATATCTGGACTGCCGCGAGTCGGACGTGCTGCACTCGTACCGCGCGGATGTGTTCGGACCCCTGCATGACCTCGCTGATTGACGAACCTGCGTTTGCCTTCGAGCCTCCGGATCCCGGGATTCCGGATCTGGACTCGCGCAGCCTGCGCGAACTGCGCAAGTGGCCTTGCGAATCCGGGATCGCCGGGGTGGACGAAGCGGGTTGCGGTCCGCTGGCGGGACCGGTGGTGGTGGCGGCGGTGATCCTCGATCCCGCGCGCCGCATCAACGGGCTGGATGATTCCAAGCTGCTGCCGGAAGCGACGCGCGAAAAACTGCATGCGCGCATTGTGCAACGTGCGCTGGCCTGGAGCGTGGTCGCGATTGAAGTCGAAGAGATAGACCGCATCAACATCTACCATGCGCGCATGGGCGGGATGGTGCGCGCGCTCACCGCGCTCTCGCTCGTGCCCGCGTTCGCGCTGATAGACGGCAACCGCCTGCCGCGCCACCTGCCCTGCCGCGCGCGCGCGATCGTGGACGGCGATGCGATGATCCCTTCGATCAGTGCGGCCTCGATCATCGCCAAAGTCACCCGGGACCGGATCATGCGTGAGCTGGATGCGCGTTGGCCCGGTTATGGCTTCGCGCGCCACAAGGGCTATTCCGTGCCCGAGCATCTGGATGCACTGCAACGGCTGGGTCCCTGCGCCCAACATCGGCGCAGCTTCGCGCCGGTGCGGGAGCTGTGTGCGATGGGTGATCCATCACCTTCGCAAACAGAACTATTGGCCAGCAGTCTCCCCTGACTCGCCACGCGTTCGCACGCGTGTCATCCACGCCTGCCGAAAGTCACGTGCAACTTTTTCGGACGGGACGGCGTCTCACCCACAGGAGCTGGAGATCGCGCTCGTGCCCACAGGCGGCACAAGCGATGCATGTGGAGGCAGGAGTTCACCATGGAGAAAGTTGTACCTCAATTCAATGACGGCGGGACATCCGGCATCGTTCCCGATCCGCAACAACATGAAAGATATGTCCAACTGAAGAAGATGCTGGACGACAGCGAGTGGGCTTCGGCCTACGACGATCGCAAGGAACTGCATCAGGCCTTGGTCGGCCTGATCAGCGCGGCGATCAACAACGAACTCGAACTGGATCAGGAGACCCTGCAGATCCTGGCACTCGAAGCGGAGGATTATGAGGACTTCCGCGCCTTCCGTGAGGAATGGATCCGCGGAGAGGACGCGGTGCCCGGCACGTCCCCCGAAGCATGGCTGCGCGCGCGATTGCGTGCGTGGGACAAAGCCCAGCAGGAGAATCTCGCGCGCACGGAACGCTACCAGGGGAGTTTCTGGTCAGGAAGCCAGCGGTTTCGCGTGCGCTGAACGGATCGTCCTGCCACAAACGCTGTCAAGCGCTTGCCGCTGCGGATTCGAGACACTAGGCTTGCTGCGATAACTGCGCAAGCCTCATGCCGATCCGCTACATCCACCCGCGCCTGCACAGCGAATATTCGCTGTGCGACTCGCTGATCCGTTTGCCGGAAAAACCGGAGTACGGCGATCCGGCCAAGGCGCCGCGGCCGAACCTGATTTCGCGTGCTGTGGAATTGCAGATGCCGGCGCTGGCGCTGACGGACGATTCCAACCTGTTCGCGCTGATCAAGTTCTACCGTGCGGCCGAGTACGCGGGTATCAAGCCGATCGCCGGCTGCGATCTGTGGATCGCCGATCCGGCGGACATGCAGCGCCCGCACCGGCTCACCGTGCTGTGCGAGAACCGCACGGGCTATCTCAACCTCTCGCGGCTGGTGTCGCGCGCCTGGCGCGAAGGCCAGCACGGCGGCCGCGCGCTGGTGGACATGGACTGGCTGGTCGAGTCGCACGAAGGACTCATTGCGCTGGCCGGCCGCGAGAGTGAAATCGGGCATCTCGTGCTGGCCGGTCGCACGGGTGATGCGCAGGCGCGGCTGGATCGCCTGCGCGCGAGTTTCGACGAGCGCTTGTATCTGGAGTTGACCCGCACCCGCCGCGATGGCGAGGAAACGTTCAACGCGCAAGCGCTGCAACTCGCGGCCGCGCTCGAACTGCCGGTGGTCGCCGGCAACGACGTGCGTTTCCTGGAGGCGGACGATTTCGAGGCGCACGAGGCGCGCGTCTGTATTCAACAAGGTCAGCAGCTCAGCGATCCGCGCCGTACACGCGAGTATTCGCCCGAGCAGTGGCTGAAACCGGCCGACGTGATGGCCGAGCTGTTCGCCGATGTGCCCTCGGCGCTGGAGAACAGCGTCGAGCTGGCCAAACGCTGCAACCTCGAACTGTCCTTCGGCAAGTACTACCTGCCGGCCTTCCCGGTCCCGGCGCAGCACACGCTGGAATCCTGGATCCGCGAAAGCGCGCGACAAGGCCTGCAAAAGAGGCTTGAAGAACATGGGCTTGCGCCCGGATTTTCGCGCGAGGGCTACGAGCAGCGGCTGGACACCGAGCTCGACACCATCGTGCGGATGGGCTTTCCCGGCTACTTCCTGATCGTCGCCGACTTCATCGGCTGGGCGAAGGCGCACGACATTCCGGTCGGTCCCGGTCGTGGTTCCGGCGCGGGTTCGCTGGTGGCATGGAGTCTCGGCATCACCGACCTCGATCCGCTGCGCTTCGAGTTGCTGTTCGAGCGATTCCTGAATCCCGAACGCGTGTCCATGCCGGACTTCGACATCGATTTCTGCATGGAAGGCCGCGACCGCGTGATCGAGTACGTGGCCGACGCCTATGGCCGCGACCAGGTCAGCCAGATCATCACCTACGGCACCATGGCGGCAAAGGCCGTGCTGCGCGACTGCGGGCGCGTACTCGGCATGCCTTATGGACAGGTAGACGGAATTGCCAAGCTGATTCCGAAGATGCCGCTCGACCTGACGCTGCAAGACGCGCTCGGCCGCAGCGACAGATCGCGCAAGGAATCGGACCGCATCGTGCGCGAGTTCTGCGAGCTGTACGAGAGCGACGAAGAAGCACGCACGCTGATTGACCTCGCGCTGAAACTGGAAGGCATCACCCGCAATGCCGGCAAGCACGCCGGCGGCGTGGTGATCGCCCCTTCCGCGTTGACCGATTTCGCCCCGCTCTATTGCGAAGCCGGCGGCGGCGGCGTGGTCACGCAGTTCGACAAGGACGACGTGGAAGCGGTCGGCCTGGTGAAATTCGACTTCCTCGGCCTGCGCACGCTCACGATCATTGACTGGGCGGTCGCGGCGATCAACGCCAAGCGCGCGCACAAGGGCGAAGCGCCGCTCGACATCGCGGCCCTGCCGCTGGACGACCCGGCGGTGTACGAACTCTTTTCGCGCGCCGACACCGGCGCGATCTTCCAGTTCGAAGGCGGCGGCATGCAGCGGCTGCTGAAGGACGCCAAGCCCGACCGCTTCGAAGACCTGATCGCGCTGAACGCATTGTTCCGGCCGGGTCCGATGGACCTGATCCCTGCTTATGTCGCGCGCAAGCACGGCCGCGAACCGGTCGAGTATCCCGACCCTCGCGTGGAACCGATCCTGAAAGAGACCTACGGCATCATGGTCTACCAGGAGCAGGTGATGCAGATGGCGCAGATCGTCGGCGGCTACACGCTGGGCGGCGCGGACCTGCTGCGCCGTGCGATGGGCAAGAAGAAAGTCGAGGAGATGGCCAAGGAACGCGCCAAGTTCCGCACCGGTGCCGCGGCCAGTGGATTGGACGAGCGCAAGGCGGATGCGATCTTCGATCAGATGGAAAAGTTCGCAGGCTACGGCTTCAACAAGTCGCACGCCGCGGCCTATTCGCTGGTGGCCTATCAGACCGCGTGGCTGAAGACCCATTACCCCGCCGAGTTCATGGCCGCGACGATGTCAGCGGAAATGGACAACACCGACAAGCTGGCGCAGTTCCTTGCCGATGTGCGTGCGCACGGAGTCACGGTGCTCCCGCCGGACGTCAATGCCTCCGGCTATCGCTTTGCAGCGATCGAGGCCGGGACCATCCGTTACGGACTCGGCGCGATCAAGGGCGTGGGCCACGCGGTATGCGAGGCGATCGTGGAGGAGCGCGAAAAGGGAGGGACGTTCCGTGATCTCGCGGACCTGTGCGCGCGCGTGGATCCGGGCAAGCTCAACAAGCGTGCGCTGGAGGCGCTGATCCAGTCCGGCGCCTGCGATGCGCTCGCGCGAAATCGCGCAACATTGATGGCCCAGATGCCGGAAGCCGTTCGCGCGGCCGAACAGCATCAGCGCGATCGCGCCGCGGGACAAAACGACATGTTCGGCATGGCTGCGAGCGCCACGGCGGAAACGCCGGTGATCCACGTTGCCGAGCAGCCGGACTGGCCGCTGGAGCGCAAGCTCGCCGGCGAGCGCACCACGCTGGGGCATTATCTATCCGGGCACCCGACCGATCCCTGGCGCGAGCTGCTCGCGCAACTCAGCAACTGCCCGCTCGGTGAAATCGCACAGCGTTACACGCCGCCGCCGAAGCGCGACAGCGATGACGGCAACCGCTTCCGTCGCGCAACCGAAACGCCCTGGACGATCGCCGGCATGGTCACGCTGCAGCGGCGGCGCGGCGATTCCGCCGCGTTCGTGCAGTTCGAGGACTGGAGCGGGCACGTCGAAGTGAGCTTCTTCCGGGAAGCGTTTGCCGATTACGCGCACCTGCTGCTGCGTGATGCGATCCTTGTCGTCGAAGGCGGGCTCGCACTGGACGATTTCAGCGGCGAGTTGCAACTGCGCGCGCGCCGCGTGTGGACGCTGGACGACGCCTGCACCGCACACACGCGCGTGCTGAGGCTCGGCGTCAACGGCATCGGGCCGCCGTTCGTGGACTCGCTCAAGCGCGCGATCAACGGCCATCGTGGCGGCGCCACCCGGCTGCTGTTGACCGGCTACCGCAACGCGCAGGGCTGCGCCGATCTGGAACTCGGCGAGGACTGGCGGGTGCGCGTCACCACCGATTTGTTGCGGGCGCTCAACGAGCTGCCCGGAATCCAGAGCGTGGCGCCGACGCTGAGACGGCCCGCCACCACGAGCTGACGACGGGCTACCCGGCCATCCGGGTATAATCGCCAGCTTTGCCGCCAACGCGTCGCGAATGAACCCCAACTTCCTTGATTTCGAGCAACCGATCGCGGAGCTGGATGCCAAGATCCAGGAGCTGACGCATGCCGGTCAGGGCCACTCGCTGGACATCGAGGACGAAGTCGGCAAGCTGCGCGACAAGCTGCGCGCCAAGACCGCCGACATCTTCAAGAACCTGACACCGTGGCAGGTGACGCAGCTTTCCCGGCACCCCGGTCGCCCCTACACCAACGACTACATCGAAACGATCTGCGACGAGTTCCACGAGCTGGCCGGTGACCGCATGTACGCGGACGATCCGGCGATCGTCGCCGGGCTGGCGCGCATCAACGGCCGCGCGGTGATGATCATCGGCCACCAGAAAGGCCGCGACATCAAATCCAAGGTGCGCCGCAATTTCGGCATGCCGCGCCCCGAAGGCTACCGCAAGGCGTTGCGACTGATGAAGATGGCCGAGCGGTTCAAACTTCCGCTGCTCACCTTCATCGACACGCCAGGCGCCTACCCCGGTGTCGGTGCCGAAGAGCGTGGGCAATCGGAGGCGATCGCGCGCAACCTGCTCGAGATGGCGGAATTGCGCACGCCGATCGTGTGCACCGTGATCGGTGAAGGCGGCTCCGGCGGCGCGCTGGCGATCGGCGTGGGCGACCGCACGATCATGTTGCAGTATTCGACCTACTCGGTGATCTCGCCGGAAGGCTGCGCTTCCATTCTGTGGAAGAGTGCCGACAAGGCACGCGACGCGGCCGAGGCGCTCGGCCTCACCGCGCCGCGACTGAAGGAACTTGGACTGGTGGACAAGATCGTGCGCGAACCCACCGGCGGCGCGCATCGCAATCCCAAAGCCATGGCGCGGCGATTGAAAGCCGTACTGCTGAACGAGATCGCAGCGCTCGAACAGCTTCCCGTGGACGAACTGCTTGAGCAGCGTTATCAGCGCCTGCGCCGCTACGGCGCATACCAATGAGCGTACGGGGCATCTGCCACGCCAACCTGCGCGCGCCGGCCGCGATGATCGAACAGCTGCGGCGCTTTTACGTCGAAGTCGTTGGATTGACGGAAGGCCCGCGTCCGCAATTCCGCTCCGGCTCGCAAGGACACTGGCTGTATGCCGGTGACACTGACGTGCTGCACCTGAGCATCGCGCGCGCCGAGGCACCGCTTCCGGATTCCAACGGCGCCTTCAACCACCTCGCCTTCGCCTGCGACGATCTCGCTGCCACCCGTGCGCGCCTCGATGCTGCCCGCATTCCCTACGAGGTGGATGTGGTGGACCAGCTCGGGCAGGTGCAACTGTTCCTGACCGATCCGGCGGGCATGGGTGTGGAGCTGACTTTCAGCGCAGCTGCGGAGTAACGGCCGCCCATCCGCATCCATACGAAGCAAGGCATTACCATCGGCATCGCATGGACGGCTCACGGCTCATCGCCACGCTGCGGCAAACGCTGGATGCACATCCGGCGCGCATGTTGTGCGTGGCCTATTCCGGCGGGGCGGATTCCACCGCGCTACTGCATGCGCTGGCGCAAATCCCGCGAGCGCGTGAATGCGGACTGCGGGCCTTGCACGTGGATCACGGGCTGCATGAAGACAGCGCGCGCTGGTCTGAACGCTGCAAACGCTTTTGCGAAGCGCTGGATGTACCGATCGAAACCGTTCGGGTGCAAGTCGAACATGAACGCGGCGAGGGACTGGAAGCCGCGGCGCGTCGGGCTCGATACGCAGCGTTCGCGCAGAACCTGCGACCGGGCGAATGGCTGGCGCTGGCGCATCATCGCGAGGATCAGATTGAAACGGTGCTGCTGAAATTGTTGCGCGGGGCCGGGCCGCATGGCTTGGCCGGCATGCGCGGGCAGCGTTCGATCGGACCAGGCACGTTGTGGCGGCCATTTTTGAATGTGCCCCGGGCGGAATTGCGCGAATACGTGGCGGCGCAAGGACTCGGATTCATCGAGGACCCGTCCAACGACGACATGCGTCTTTCGCGCAATTTCCTGCGTGCGGAAATCCTGCCGCGTCTGCACGCGCACTGGCCGCATGCCACGCAATCCATCCTGCATGCCGCGGACTTGTGCCGGGAAACCGCCGATCACCTGGATGCACTCGCCGACACCGCATTGCAATCGCTGATTCGAGAAGACCACACGCTCGATGCCGGCGGCTGGAGCGCGCTGCCGGATGCGCTGCGCGCACTGGTGCTGGAACGCTGGCTGCATGCGGCGGGGCTGCCGGCGCCGACCCGGGCCCAGCTCGCCGAGCTGCGGCGGCAGGTCACCGAAGCGCGCGAAGACCATCTACCGCTCGTCGCATGGCCCGGTGCGGAAGTTCACGTCTGGCGCGGCGCGCTGCATGCAAGGGCACCTTCGAGCGAGCCGCACGGCGCGTGGGAATCCGAGTGGCGTGGCGTGGCACTGCATCTGCCCTGCGGTGGAACACTCGCGCTTGAGGATTCCACCGGCAAGCCGATCCCACTCGATCCGCCGCTGCAGGTGCGCTTCCGCCGCGGTGGCGAGCGGATCAAGCCCGCGGGCGATGCGCACACCCGCGAGCTGCGCGACCTGCTGCAGCGTGCCGGCATTCCGCCGTGGCAGCGCGCACGGATTCCGCTGATCCTTCGCGATGATGAACTGCTTGCCGTGGCCGACCTGTGGTGCAGCGCGAAAGGCCGAGCCTTGTTCGAAAGCATCGGCGCACGACCGCACTGGCAACGCCCCGATTGATTCGGCCCCTGCCCTGCGCTAGCGTGCGCGCATGGCCAAATCTCCTTCCACTCCCGCCGAAGCCGCCGCCGAACCTTCCTCGATCGCGCAGTTCGAGCAGTCGCTGGACGAACTCGAACAACTGGTCGCGAAAATGGAAGGCGGCGAGTTGAGCCTCGACGAATCGCTGCGTTCGTTCGAGCGCGGCATCGCGCTGTTCCGCAATTGCCAGAACGCGCTCGAGCAAGCCGAACTGCGCGTCAAGCTGCTGCTCGATCCCGACGATCCCGACAGCGCCGAAGATTTCGAAGCAGGCGAGTGAATACGGAGCTCGCCGCCCTCGTCGCGCGCGCGGATGCCGCGCTGGCGCGGGTGCTGCCGACCGACGGCAGCGAACCCGCCGACCTGGTGCGCGCAATGCGCTATGCCGTGCTGGGCGGCGGCAAGAGATTGCGCCCCTTGCTGGTCTATGCGGCCGGTGCCGCGCTCGGCGCATCACTGGAGGCGCTGGACGCGCCGGCATGCGCGGTCGAACTGATCCACGCCTATTCGCTGGTGCACGACGACCTGCCGTCCATGGACGACGACGACCTGCGCCGCGGCCGGCCCACCTGCCACATCGCCTTCGGAGAGGCGACCGCGATCCTCGCCGGCGATGCCTTGCAGGCGCTGGCGTTCGAAATCCTCGCTTCACAAACGATGCCGGCGATCGGCGCCGAATTGCGGCTCGAGATGCTGCGCACCCTTGGCGCCGCCTGCGGTGCGCACGGTATGGCCGGCGGACAGGCGATGGATCTTGCCGCGGTCGGGAGAACGCTCGACTTGCCGGCACTGGAGCGCATGCACGCGCACAAGACCGGGGCATTGATCTGCGCCAGCGTGCGGTTGGGTGCGCTCAGCGCCGGCTGCGCGGATGTCGCCATGCTGGATGCGCTGGAGCGCTACGGCCACGCGATCGGGCTCGCCTTCCAGGTGCGGGACGACATTCTGGACGTCGAAGGGGAAACCCCGGCACTCGGTAAAACCGCCGGCAAGGATGCAGCCAGTGCCAAACCGACCTTCCCGTCCGTGCTCGGCATGGATGTCTCGCGTGCACATCTGCGCGAGCTGGTGGACGCGGCGCTCGCCGCGCTGGAACCCCTGCGTGCACGCGCAGCGCCCCTGGCGGAGCTGGCGCGTTACGTAGCCGAGCGGAATCGGTGAAAAGCTCGGCGAACACTGAAAAGCGCCCGGCCCGGATTTGCGCCGGAGTGGCGAAAAAAAGGCGGGCCTTGGCCCGCCTTTTTCAAAGCATGCTGCCTGCGATCAGTTGATCAAGCGCAATGCGAATGGATACCGGTAGTTCTCGCCCTTGCTCACGGCCACCGCGGCGAGGATGCAGAACACCAGATTCAGAATCCACAGCAACGGCAGCAGCAGCGCGCCGATCAGGATGAACGCAAGAATCCAGCAGATCACGTAACCGATCAGGATGGTGATCTGGAAATTCAGCGCTTCCTTGGCCTGGCCGTTCAGATAAGCCTTGTCGCTACGATCCTTGTGCATCAGCCACACGATCAGCGGCACGATGAAACCCAGGATGATGCCCGACAGGTGGGTGATCAGCGCCACATTGCGGTCATCGGAATTGCTGCCGGCCGTGGGCGCGGGCGGCGGGGTGACGGATTCCGGCGGAACACTCATTATCAACTCCCCTAACGTGTTGGACGCGAGGCAAACTCTCCGCTGCTTGTGCTTACCTGTCAAGCATCGGCGTGCTCACGGCGTGTTCGTTTTCTGCTCCGGATCGGCTCACCCGGCCACGCCTGTTTTCGCGATCAGATTCTCCGTCGGCTTCGCCTTGCCGCTGCCGGGAAACACTTCGTTTCCAATACCGATTCCGTCACGCCCGTTCCTGCCGGAGAGGGCGGATTGATGTGGGGCAGGTTCAACCCGCCGGCAACGCGATGGCGGGTCCAGGCCCTTCAAGGACCAAGGCCCGCCCTACTCTCCCGCCACGGTCATCTTTCCGACCAGAATCGAGCCGGTGAGGACGGACGAGCGCGGGTCCACGTCGGTGCCGATCGCGCGGATGTCCGCGAACATGTCGCGCAGGTTGCCGGCAATGGTGATCTCCTGCACCGGATACGTGATTTCGCCGTTCTCGATCCAGAATCCCGCAGCGCCACGCGAGTAGTCGCCGGTGACAATCGAGACGCCGTGGCCGATCAGCTCGGTGACGAGCAAGCCGGTGCCCATGCGTCGCAGCAGCGCGTCCAGACCGCCCGGCTCGCCATCCGCCGCCCCGGCATCCACGCGCAAGTTGTGCACGCCGCCAGCGTTGGCGGTGGTCTGCAATCCCAGCTTGCGCGCGGAATAACTGCCGAGCACGTAGCGCTGCAGCACGCCTCCGCCCACCAGGACGGATTCGCGCGTGGCCACACCTTCCGCGTCGAACGCGGTGGAAGCATGGCCGCGCGGCAGCAACGGTGTTTCGGTGATCTGCACGAATTCCGGCAACACTTTCTTCCCGGCGTGGTCCAGCAGGAAGCTCGCGCGCCGGTACAGCGATCCCCCGCTGACTGCTCCGATCAGATGCCCGATCAGCGAACGCGCCACTTCCGGCGCGAACAGCACCGGGCATTCGCGGGTGGACAGTCTGCGGGCACCCAGCCTCGCGACCGCGCGCTCGGCGGCTTTCGAACCGATATTCGCGAAGGCCGGCAAGTCGGAAGCGGCGCGCGTGCTTTCGTACCAGTAGTCGCGCTGCATCGCGTCGCCCGATCCGGCGATCAGCGAACACGACAGCGACTGGTACGTGCCGCGCTCGCGTCCGGTGAAACCGTGCGAGTTGGCGTACACGCCGAGCGACGCACCGTTCTGCACCGTCGCGCCTTCGGAATTGGTGATCGCGGCATTCGTGCGGCCGGCAGCCTCGATTTCCGCGCCGATCTCGATCGCGCGCGCAACATCCAGTTCCCATGGATGCCAGAGGTCGAGGTCCGGAAACGATCCGTGGGCCATCAGCGCGGGATCGGCAAGACCCGCGCAGGGATCTTCTTCCGTATAGCGCGCAATCGCACACGCCTGCGCGAGCGTGGCCTCGATGGATCCGGATTTCAGGTCAGCGGTGGACGCGCTGCCCTTGCGCTTGCCGAAATACACGGTGAGGCCGAATCCGCGATCGCGCGTGCGCTCGACCGTCTCCACTTCGCCCAGCCGCACCGTGACGGCCAGCCCGCTCTCGACGCTGGCCGACACTTCCGCCTGGCTTGCGCCGGCGGCGCGCGCCCGGCGGATCACGTCCTCGCTCAGCTGCGCGAGGCGATCGAGTTCTTCGAGGCTGCTGTCGGGTGGTGCGATGTCCGTGTTCAAGCGCGGTTCCTTATGCCCGGTCCGTTACTATAGCGTCCATGCGTGACGCCGATCATCTTGCCGACGACGAACAGCCCAGCCGCACTGCGCGCCGCCGCGAGGCGCTGGACGTGCTCGCCCTGGCGAAGCAACTCGTTGAGCTGCCGCCTTCGCGCATCGCCAGGCTCGAGTTGCCTGACGACGTGTCCGGGGAAATCGGCAACGTCCGCAAGATCAGCTCGCACATCGCGCGCAAGCGCCAGCTCGCCTATCTCGCCAAGCTGATGCGCCGCCACGACGAGGAAGTCTTCGCCCCCGTGCGCGCCGCATTGGCGAACGAACGTGCCGCCGGCGCGCGCGAGGCCGCGGCCGCGCATCAACTGGAGGCTTTGCGCGAGCGGCTGCTGGCGGAAGGCGACGCCGCGCTTTCCGAATTGATCGCTGAACACCCCGACCTCGATCGCCAGCATCTGCGCACGCTGATCCGGCAGGCGCGCCTGGAGCGTGAGGGCAACAAGCCGCTGCATGCGTATCGCGAACTCTTTCGAGTGTTGCGGCAACTCGCATCGCGCTCCCTGTAGGAACGCGCGCGAGAGAAGCACATCAAGCGGCAGTGCCGCCCACCGTCATTCCATCAATCCTGAGCGTCGGCTGCCCCACGCCGACCGGCACGCTCTGGCCGTCCTTGCCGCACACGCCCACGCCTTCGTCAAGCTTGAGGTCGTTGCCGATCATCGAGACGCGCGTCAGCACTTCCGGGCCGGAGCCGATCAACGTGGCGCCCTTTACCGGCCGCGTGACCTTGCCGTTCTCGATCAGGTACGCCTCGCTGGCCGAGAACACGAACTTGCCGGAGGTGATGTCCACCTGCCCGCCGCCGAAGTTCACGGCGTACAGGCCGCGCTTGACGGACGCGATGATCTCGGCCGGATCTCGCTCGCCTGCCAGCATGTAGGTATTGGTCATGCGCGGCATCGGCAGATGCGCGAAGGATTCGCGCCGGCCGTTGCCGGTCGGCGCCATGCCCATCAGGCGCGCATTGTGGGTATCCTGCATATAGCCGCATAGACGGCCATTCTCGATAAGCGTGGTGCAATGCGTCGGCGTGCCTTCGTCGTCCACGCTCAGCGAACCGCGCCGGCCCGGCAGCGTGCCGTCGTCCACGATGGTGACGCCATCGGCCGCGACCTTCTCGCCCATGCGATGCGAAAACGCCGAGGTGCCCTTGCGGTTGAAGTCGCCCTCCAGCCCGTGGCCGATCGCCTCGTGCAGCAACACGCCCGGCCAACCGGGACCGCAGACCACGTCCATGGTTCCGGCCGGCGCATCCACCGCCTGCAGGTTCACCAGCGCCTGCCGCACCGCCTCGCGCGCCCACGCGTGCGCGCGGCCGTCGTCAATCAACTCGCGATAGCTGCACCGGCCTCCACCGCCGGAATGGCCCTGCTCGCGACGGCCGTTGTCCTCCGCGATCACCTGCACGCCCACGCGCGTCAGCGGACGAACGTCCGCGGCGAGCGTGCCGTCACTGGCGGCGATCAAAATATTTTCATGATGCGCCGAGAGACTCACGATCACCTGCTTCACGCGCGGATCGAGGCTGCGGCACAGCGCATCCAGTTCGCGCAGCACGGAAATCTTCGCCGCGTTGTCGAGCGCCTCAATCGGATCATCGGCCGGATACAGCGCGCGTGCGTTGCGTACCGCCAATGGCTTGCCGGTGCCGTTGCCTTCGCGCGCGATCGCGCGCGCCGCGCCCGCGGCTTCCAGCAACTGCGGCAGCACGATGTCGTCGGAATAGGCGAAACCGGTCTTCTCGCCGGAGATCGCGCGCACGCCCACACCCTGCTCGATCGAGTGGCTGCCGTCGCGCACGATGCCGTCCTCCAGTACCCACGACTCGCTGCGCGAGTGCTGGAAATACAGATCCGCCGCGTCCACGGAAGGGCCCATGATTTGCGCGAACACGCGCTCCAGATCATTGGCGGCAAGGCCACCCGGCGCGAGCAGGTTGCGTTCGGCTAAAGCGAGAGGGGAATCCATATTCATGTTGTTTCGCGGGATCAAGTGACAACGTAAGGGCGCAAAGGCTTATCCGCAACCGGACAGCGACAAATTCGGCAGGACAGCCGAATTTGAACGCCGAAAGCGGCCCTTGAGCGCCTGCGAAGGGTGCGCGACATGGACGTCGCGAATAGCTGTCGCCCAGGCGCACGGGATAGGCAGAAGAGTCACTGGGTCCCGGCTTTCGCCGGGATGACGGCGACATCGCAATCTTCCCCTCACTCGGCCAAGCGCTGGCGTACTTGGTTTCCTGATCCCGCCAGTGGGAAAAGGAAAAACCACGGCGTTGCTACGAATGCATCACCCCGCGCAGCATGGGATGCATTTCATAGCGGAATCCGAATCGGGTCTGCGCGATCGCCGGATCGTTGCGCGCAAGTTCGTGCGCGGCTATCTCGCTTTCCACTTCCACCACGGCCATGCCGAACACACCCGCCGGATCGGCAACCGGGCCGAGCGCGAAGACCTTCAGGCCGCCTTCGATCCGGCCTTTCCAGTACATCGCGTGCTGACCCATCATCGCGGCTTCTTCGGCAGTCATGTCCTGCGCGAAACTGGTACGCGGCGGCACGAGCTTGTAGAAGAAGTGGGCCATGGGTTGACCTTGCGAATCACACAAAGCCTAACAGCAAAGTCACTGGGTTCCGGCTTTCGCCGGAATGACGGACGGAGTGGTCGGCGCCGAACTGCTTGCGGGTACCGGGATACTCGATGCAGGTCCGGGTTTCGTGCTCACTGGCGCGGATGCAGGCGCGACGCCTGATTCGATGGCCGGCAGCGCGGCGGTTGAAGCCCCGGCCGGCGACGCCGCATTCGACGTAGCGGGCGCAGGCGGCGTCCCGGATTGCGCGGGCGCAGGTTGCGCCGGTGCCTTCGGAACGGTTTTCGAGATCGTGGTGATCACCGGATGATCCCAACTCCCGGTGATGCGGTAGCGCGCGTGCGCGGCCTGGTTCAGTCCGCGACTGATCGCCAGACCGGCGGCCGCGCCGATCGGGCCCCCGACCACCGCGCCGACCACGGCGAGCGCGCCGCCGGTGTGCGGATTGGCGTCCACGATCTGGTCGTAGTCGTGCGTGCGCAGACCGGTGCGTCCATGGATCCGGATATCCGCAGCCGGTCCCTTGATCGCGACATCGTCGGTGTAGGCGTTGCCGTCCTTCATCGTGAAATCGCCGGTCACCGAGTTGAAGCCGAACCCGGACTTGAATACGTCGCCGAAATCCAGCGTCAGCCTGCGCGGCAGGTCGGCGATCGAGAACAATCCGAACAGCCGGCCCACGCCGGGCTTCACTTCCAGGATGCGGCCCTCGCCGATGCTGAATTTCAGCGTGCCGTCGAGATTCGCCAGCGCAAACGCAGTGGGCGCGCCGGGCCAGGAACCGTCAATCGCCACATGCGTGTTTTCGCCGCCACCGACCAGGCCGCCGAAGCCGAACGCTTGCAGCATGCGGCCGAGATTGTCCGCACGCAGATCAATCTGCATCCGCGAGTGGCTGGCTTGCGCGGAACCGATCCAGTCGCCGCTGGCCTTGATCTGCACGTTCTTCGACTGCGTATCCATGCGCGCGATGTGCATGCCGTTCGCAACCGGCGCGCTTTCGAAATGCGTCTCGCCGAGCCTGGCGTCGCCGAGCCGCAAATCGGCGACGGAAATATGCAGCGGCGGCAATGACGAAGGCGCGACACCGCTCAATGCATCCGGCGGTGCAGCGTTCGGCGTCGACGATTTCGCCGCGGCCGTGGTGGATGTCGCCATCGGCAAGCTGGCCGGCGTTGCCGGCTTGGCGATGGCCACCGTCGTTTGCGCGTTGGGTGCGGCGGCAGGCGTGCTCGCGGCGGCGGGCGGGGTTGCGGAGGCCGGGCTCTCCGGCCAATACAGTCGCTGCAGTTGCGCACTGATGCCGCGCTGCGCGAGATTGCCGGCGGGCAAGGTCAGCGTGCCGGCGAGCGAGGTGCCATCGAAGCTGATCACGTGCGCGTCTGCGCCGGTGACATAGCGCAGCGACATCTCGCCGAGCTTCGCGCCGAAAGCACGCGCTTCGCTCGCGGTGAGCTGCGCCTCCGTCAGCGTGGGCAGGCCGTTCACCGCGGCGGCAGCCGTGTTGGTTTGAGGATTGGTGGAAGCGCCCTCGCCCGCGGCGAGCTGCGCCCAGCCGCCGAGATCCAGCGTCGGCGCGCGGCCGCGCACGACCATGCCGCTGGCGGGAATCTCCGGTTGTGCAGTACCGAACACCACACCCAGCGCCGCGGGTTTCTTCGCGTTCGCATCCGGCAGATGGCCGCGCGCGCGCAGCAGGTCGCCCAGGCTCAAATCAATCTCCGCACCGGGGATCGGCAATCCCAACCGCAGGTCCAGTGGCAACGCGGCGGATGCCGGCTTGTCCAGCGGCGCGGGAAGTTGCAGGGCGATCCCGCGCATGTCCGACTGCACGCTCAACGTCTTCGCCGCATCCTCCGCCTTGCCGCCGGCCGCGATGTCGAAGCCGATGCGGAAATTCGCCGTGCCCTGCGCGATCTTCGCCAGCGGCGCGAGATCGGGATAGTCCTGCAGCATCGAAACCGGACTGAACGCGCCGGTCAACGCGGCCTGCAACTGGTAGGAGGGATTGCCGGTATCGCCGCCGAGTGCAATGGACAGGCTGGCCGGCGCGCCATGCCAGCGCGCGCTCAGGTTGTCGGCGCGAAACCCTTTCGCATCGAAATGCAATCCGCCATTGAGGGCCTGCAGTGCGAAGTTCCATTGTTTGGCGACCACCGCGCCGTTGCTCAGCTTCAGGTTGCCGTCTAGCGCAAAGGTCTCCGGCTTGGCGAACGGCAGCACCAGGGTGAAGGCGAGCTTGCCGTCGCCGCTCAAGTCCAGACTGGACAGCGTGGCCGCGGCGTCCTTGCCGACCGGACTGTTCCTGACGAAGCCCAGCAGCGTGGCGCCGCTGCCCTGGCCCTCCGCGGCCAGGTTCAACTCGCCATTGCCGAGATCGGGAATCGTCGCGATCGCATGCGTGACCGTGTTGCCCGCCGTCTCCGCATGCGTGGCCTCGATGATCATCTGGTTGTCGAGGAATTCCGCGGTGGCATCAATGTGATCCGCGCGCGGCCACTGGTCGCCGTAGTCGAGCACCGCGGCGCTGACGCGTCCGAGCGCATCGAAACGCCCCTTGTGATTGACGAACGGCCAGTCGTCGAGACTTCCGCGCATTGCCACGCTGCCGGCCTCCACCTTGCCGGCGACCAGACCGCGATCCAGCCACTGGATCGTCGAGGCCGGCATGCTGATGGGCAGAAACAGCTTCGCGGCGGGCACCTGTCCATGGATCAAGGTGGCGTAGGCATCGAGGAATGGCTTGCTGCCATGGCCCGGCAGGATCACTTCCGCGCGCCCTTGTGCGCCGAATTGATCGTTGTCGAAATCCACCTGATCGGTGGCAAAGTGCCACTGCGCGTCCTCGCGCCAGGCGACGAAGGTGCCTCCGAAAGTCTTGAACGCGAACGGCTGCCGGAATACCGCCGGATAGTTCAGCGTCACCGCCTGCTTCGGAATCTCGAACGACAGCGATTCG
Source organism: Rhodanobacteraceae bacterium (assembly GCA_051961995.1). Classification (GTDB taxonomy): domain Bacteria; phylum Pseudomonadota; class Gammaproteobacteria; order Xanthomonadales; family Rhodanobacteraceae; genus 66-474. The sequence goes on from JBQCCR010000070.1 coordinate 73,996, forward strand.
TTGTCGCCGCGCAACGTGCCGTCCAGCGCATCCGCGCCCGGCAGCCTGCCTTCGGCGCCTGCACCCAGCGCGTGCAGATGCGCGACGACTGCATAATGGCCGTTCGCATTCCAGCGCATGGCCGCCGCGGTGATCTGCGCATGCGGATGCGCGGCGGCGATCCAGTCGCTCAACGTCGCCGTCGCCTGCGGCAACAGGCCGATGAACGGCAGCACCGGGGTGAGATCCAGATCGCGCGCAGCCAGGGAGATTTTCCGATCGCTGCCGCTGCCCTGCATTTGCAGCAGCAGGCCGCCGGCGTCGTCGATGTCATCGCCGGACTTGCCCGCGTCGCGATAACGCAATTCCCAGCCGCCCGGTTTGCGATTCAATTCGACCACACCGGCAAACGCCGGGGTTTCGGCGTGTCGCCCGCCCGGCGCACTCAACGCGAGACCGTGCAGATCGAAACGCGCAGCCGCATCGCGCAGGGCATTGCCGCGCCAGCTCCCCCACAACTCCAGATCACCGTGGCCGCTGCGCAGATCGAAGCCCTGCAGGTCCACGCCGTGCGCCATGCCGGCGAGATCGAGCGCGCGGCCCGCAATGTAGAGATCGGCATCCTGACTGCCCGGATTGAAGCGGCCGATGATCGTGATCGGTCGCGGCGAACCGCGCCGCGTCACGTCCCCGCCGAAACGCAAGGTGTCGCCGATGCTGACCACGCGAAGGCGCGGTGAGGTCAGCACGTAACTGCGCTGCGCTTCCGCATCATCGATGCTGACGGTGAGATTGCCCAAATCCAGATCCACGGGCAACGATTGCAGCGGCGCCTGCTGCTTCTGGTTCGGATTGCCAAGGCCCAGCACGCGCCAGCCCGAAGCATCGTGACGCATGCGCAGTTCCAATCCGGTCAGGCGCAGCGTGACCCAGCGGTGCGCGGGCTTCAGCCAGGCGCTGAGATCAAACTTGATCGCCGCACGTGACAGCGACAGCGATTCGCCGCCCGCGTATTCCGGGCCCAGCGTGAGTCCATGCACGATCAGCAGCGGACCGGAGGGCTGCCATTCGCTGCGCACAGAATCGAAATGGACCGGCCGGTGCAGGCGTTGCGAAAGAAAGCCTGACAATCGGTCCGGGTAATGCGCCACCAGCGGCATCGCCAACTGCAACAGGCCGATCGCCACCGCGGCGGCGATCAATGCCGCGGCGATCAGCGCGCCGAGGAAAAACCGCGCGCGGCGCAGGCGGTGGCGCCAGGGATTCACCGACGGACTCCTCTCCCGGCGGGCAAGAGAGGCGGGTCAAAGCAGAACCACATCGAACTGCTCCTGCGCGTACTGCTCCTCGGGCTGGAAGCGGATGGTCTTGCCGATGAAGGCTTCCAGTTCGGTCACGGCCGCGGCTTCTTCCTCCAGGATGCGCGTGACCACGCGCGGGCTGGCCAGCACCAGCAGTTTTTCCGCCTCGAACTGACGCACCGCACGCGTGATCTCGCGGAAGATTTCGTAACTGATCGTCTCGGCGGTCTTGATCTTGCCGCGCCCCGCGCACGCCGGGCACGGCTCGCACAACTGCCGCTCCAGGCTCTCGGTGGTGCGCTTGCGCGTCATCTCCACCAGCCCGAGCGGACTCATCTCGTACACCGTGGTGCGCGCGTGATCCTTGACCAGCGATTTCTCCAGCGTGCGCAGCACCTGGCGGCGATGCTCCGGGTCGTGCATGTCAATGAAGTCAATGATGATGATGCCGCCGAGGTTGCGCAGCCGCAGTTGCCGCGCAGCCGCCTGCGCCGCTTCCAGATTGGTGCGGAACACCGTCTCCTCGAGGTTGCGCGTGCCCAGGTACGCGCCGGTGTTGACGTCAATGGTGGTCATCGCCTCGGTCTGGTCGATCACCAGATGTCCGCCCGATTTCAGCGGCACTTCCTTGCGCAGGGCTTTCTGGATTTCGTCCTCGACGCCGTACAGGTCGAAGATTGGCCGCTCGCCGGCGTAGTGTTCGATGCGGTCGGCGAGATGCGGCATGAAGCGCTGCGCGAAATCCAGCGTGCGCTGGTGGGTTTCGCGCGAGTCCACGCGCACCTTCTCGATGTCGTCGTGCATTAGGTCGCGCAGCACGCGCAACGGCAGCGGCGGTTCCTCGTACACGCGCGTACCCGGCTCGGCGCGCGCGATGTTCTCCTGCACCGCCTGCCAGACCTTGCCCACGTAAGCGACGTCCTCGGCCAGCGCGGCCTCGTCCTCGCCTTCCGCATTGGTGCGCGCGATGTAGCCGCGCTCGCCGTCTCCGGACAAGCGGGTGAGGATTTCCTTCAGCCGCGCGCGTTCGGTTTCGCACTCGATGCGCACCGACACGCCGTGCAGGCGCGTATGCGGCAGCAGCACCAGATAGCGCGAGGGGATCGAAAGATGCGCGGACAGGCGCGCACCCTTGCCGCCAATCGGGTCCTTGATCACCTGCACGATCATGCGCTGGCCCTCGTGCACCAGTTCCGTGATCGGCGGATGCGGTGGTGCGCCGTTGCCGTTGACCGGTGCCGCGCCGCCGGGCTCGTCTTCGGTGGTAAGCGCCGGCGGCGCACGCACGATATCCGAGGCATGCAGGAAGGCCGCCCGTCCCAAGCCGATCTCCACGAACGCCGCCTGCATGCCCGGCATCACCCGTTGCACCCGTCCGCAATAAATGTTGCCGACGTAGCCGCGCTTGCCGGTGCGCTCGACGTGCACCTCCTGCAACATGCCGTTCTCGACCACGCCCACGCGGGTTTCGCGCGGGGTGACATTGATCAGGATTTCCTCGCTCATACGGGGTGAGCCGGAGCAGTCGCGGGATGCCTTGGCGCCGGGTGTCTGGAACACGCAGCAGACCGCGAAGCGGGCGGATGGCGCGGGTCGTGGCATCTCGCGCCGGCGACGTGGCGCGCAGGAGCGCGCCCGAACGCCGAAGGCGGCCTGAACCGTGCAGCGGCGAAGGTGAGTGTCATGGAAGGCGCGAACAACACACGCATGCGGATGCGCGGGCCGGAAGGCGACTCATGGATGACTGCTTGCCGAACCATCATGGCGAGCTCCGACACGGGGACAGGCTGTTATAGCCCGCCGGCACTGAACCCATCAATGCAGTTTGTCGCGCGGCGCTCAGCCCGGCACGCCAAAAGCCCTCAACAGCCGCGCGGTTTCGTGCAGCGGCAGGCCCATCACGCCGGAATAGCTGCCGGACAGATGCTCGATGAAAGCCGCGGCCCGGCCCTGGATCGCATACGCCCCGGCCTTGCCGAAGGGCTCACCGGTCGCAACGTATTCCTCGACATCGGCGTCGCTCAATCCGGCGAAGCGCACGTCCGAAAGGCTGGTCAGGGATTCCCGGCGTGCGGCGTCCACGCACCACACCGTCGAGACCACCCGGTGCGTGCGGCCGGACAAGTCACGCAGCATCGCCGCGGCATCTTCGGCATCACGCGGTTTGCCGAACACGCGATCGTCCAGCACCACTTCGGTGTCGGCGCCCAACACGACGGCCCGGCCATCGCGATCACGCACCGACGCGAACCCGGCAAGCGCCTTCTCGCGCGCGACCCGGCTGACGTAATTGTCGGCGGATTCGCCGGGCCGGCGGACTTCCGGCACTTCCACGTGCAACGGCTCGAACGCGACGCCGAGTTGTTCGAGCAACTGCTTGCGGCGCGGAGATCGGGATGCGAGATGAAGCATCAGGCGCGATGATACGGATGGCCGGCGACGATAGTGGTTGCGCGATACAACTGCTCGGCCAGGATCAGCCGTACCAGCATGTGCGGCAGGGTCAGCGGGCCCAACGACCAGCGCTGATCCGCGCGCTGGAGCACTGCGTCCGCGTGACCCTCTGCACCGCCGATCAGGAAGGCGAGATCGCGCCCGTCCATCCGCCAGCGCTGCAATTGTTCGGCGAGTTGCTCGCTGCTCCAGATGCTGCCGCGGCCGTCCAGTGCGATCACGTGCGCGTCGCGCGGCAGTGCGGCAAGCAGCGCTTCGCCCTCTTCCATCATGGCGCGCTTCAAGTCACGCCCGCGCGCGGGCGGCTTGATCTCGATCAGTTCCAGCGGCAGTTCACGGCTGAGCCGCTTGCGATATTCGTCGAAACCTTGCGCCACCCACGTCGGCATGCGCTCTCCAATCGCGACAATGCGCGCGCGCATCAGCGTGAGCGCTGAAAGTCGTCAGGCATGCCGCTGGCGCGCACGCATGCGAACCCAGAACCAGAGCTCGCATGCGAAGCCGGCCGCAAAGAGCACCGACCCGCCGCCGACCATGCCGACGCCATAAAGGACCAGCGCGGCAGTCAAAATGATCGCTGTAAGAAGATGGCGCTGCATTGGACCCACCTGGTGCGAATTGGACTTCGGCAATGGCTGGAACTGCGCGGCATCCGCCCCGCCTTTACTCGTTCGCTGCGGCGGCGTCGTGGTCGCCCACCGTCCAGAGGCGCTCCAGCCCATAGAACTCGCGGATGCGCGGCAGCATCACGTGCACGATGATGTCGCCCAGATCCACCAGCACCCATTCGGCTTCGGTCTGGCCTTCGACGCCCAGCGGCAGCATGCCGGCGCGCTTGACGAACTTCACCACCTCGTCGGCGATGGACTTGACGTGCCGGGTGGAGGTGCCGGAGGCGATGATCAGCAGGTCGGCGATCGAGGTCTTGCCGCGCACGTCAATTTCGCGGACGTCGCGGGCCTTCAATTCATCCAGCGCTTCGAGGACGCGCTGGCGCAGGACCTGTTCGGATGGAGCGGAGGGGGTGGGTTCTTCGGTGCGGCGGGACAACGGCTGCTTGCTCAAGTGTGTGCGGCCTCGGCCTGAGTGTGCGCGGGATGCGCGGCTCCAGTATGCGCGTCTTGAGTTCGGGCGCAAGTGCAGGAGCGCGCCTCGTGCGACACCCTCGGCAATCCCCGTTCCTGCACCCTGCAGCCGGGATGACGCGTGCCCGATAGGAACGGCGACCAGGCCCCGCGGCGCCCAGTCGCGCGCAGGCGCGCTCCTACCTGTACGGCGCCAGCAACTCCGGGCTCGCGAGCACCGCCTCCGGCAACAGCCAGCGCGGCTCGCAGTCTTCGCGCAGCAGCGCGCGAATACGGGTGGCGGAAATCTCCAGTTGCGTGATGGCGATGCGCACCACATGGCCGTGCGGGTTCGAGCGCAGCGCATCGGCGTCCAGGACCTCGCGCCGCGCAGTTTCCGCCGCCAGTTCGGGCGGCAACGGCGGCACGTGACCCGGTCGCGTCAACACCCCGAAATGCGCCAGCGCAAACAACTCGCGCCAGCGATGCCAGCCCGGCAAGCCCGCAAACGCATCCGAGCCGATCAGCAACACCAGCGGACGCGCGCCGATTTCCGCGCGCAATGCGGTCAGCGTGTCGAAGGTGTAGGACGGGCCGTTGCGATCCAGTTCGCGCGTGTCCAGTGTCAGGCGATCCTGCCCCGCCAGCGCGGCGCGCAGGATCGCGACACGCTGCACCGCGCTCGCCACCGGCGCGGGCCGATGCGAGGGCACGTGCGCGGGCATCAGTCGAACTTCGGCATCCAGCGCCTCGGCAGCCTCCCACGCCGCGCGCAGATGGCCCAGATGCACCGGATCGAATGTGCCGCCGAGGATGGCTAATGGGCGCATGAAACTCGCATTTCAAGAAAGCAGATTCTGTCCGCAAAGGACGCAAGCTCGCAAAGCTTCAACAACATCACAGGACCTCCCGGAGCTTCCATTCAGTGTTTGCTTCTTTGCGTACCTTGCATTCTCCGTGGACGAGAGTGCTTGGCTCTTACGCCAGCACGGCCGCCGCGCGCGGTTGCGCGATCGCGACCAGCAGTCGTTCGAACTCGCGCCACGGGTCGCCGAACTCGCGCCCCTTCGCCATGCGGTCAATCCGCGCGCACCACGCGACGCAACGTTCCCAGTGCCCCGAGCCGCGACCTGCGCGTTTCAGTGCGGAGGCGAACAAGCGCTGCTTCGCCGGCCAGAAATTGTGTTCAGCACGTGCGGCAGAGGCGAAGTCGTCGGCCGAAGCCAGGCGCAGCGCGAGCTCGAGTTGATTCAGCAGCCAGCCCAGCATCGGGATCACGTCCTCGCCTTCGGCGCGCAATCCGGAGAGCACGCGCAGCGCGCGCCGGGCGTCGCCGCCGAAGGCGGCATCGGTCAACTTGAACACGTCGTAGAGCGCGTTGTCGGCGTCCAGCGCCTCCAGCTCACTCGCTGCGACGCGGCCGCCTTCACGCAGCATCGCGAGCTTGTCTATTTCCTGCGCGATGGCGAGCAGGTTGCCTTCGGCACGCGAAGCCAGCAGCGCAACGGCATCGTCGTCCGGCGCAAAACCGTTCGCATGCATGCGCGCACGGATCCAGGCGGGCAGTTCGTCCACGCGCAGGGATTTGATCGGCACATAGACGCCGGTGCGCTCGACTTCGCGCACCCATGCGCCTTCATTCTTCTTGCTCCACTGCGCGGCGCTGATCAGCAGCACGGTATCGGCACCGGCGGCCGCCCTGCACCACTCGATGATTGCGGCGGAACCTTCCTTGCCGACCAGCCCGGTCGGCACACGCAGTTCGATCAGCCGCCGCATCGAGAACAGCGAGAGGCTGGCAGAGGAACGCGCGAGCTGGTTCCAATCGAACTTCGCCTCCACGTCCAGCACTTCGCGTTCGGCAAAGCCCAGGGCGCGCGCGCGTGCGCGCAGCGCGTCACCGGCTTCCTGCAACAGCAGCGGCTCTTCGCCGGTGATCAGATAGACCGGCGCAAGCTCGCCCTTGTCCAGCGACTTGTAGAATTGTTCCAGCGTGCTGGCCATGCGGCCTGCGCTCAGCCCGAAGATGCGCTCGCGGGCGCCAGGGTCGAGTCCGCGGCCGGTAACGAGGATGCGCCAGCCGGAATCGAAGTGGCTTCGTTTTCCGTCGCTGGCGGCACCAGCGTGCCCTTGCGGCCGGCTGCTTCCAGCCGGCGCATGATCGCGTCGGTCATCTCGCGAGTCAGGTCGCGCTCGATCACTTCGGTTTGCGCGGTGGTGCCGATCGCCTGGAACGGATCGAACGTGAATTCATGCGAGAGATCTATGCCCTGCTGCGGCAGCACCACGGTGCCGCTGCCGTCCTTCAACGAAAAATCCACGTGGTAGCGCACCGCGTATTCGCCCACCCGCCTGAAGCCGGTCGAGGTCAGCACGTCGGTGCGGAACTGCCCCCTCACGTCAAGTTCGGCCACGCCCGGTGTTGATTGGTCCAGTACCTGCACCTTGCGCACGTTCAGTGCACGCGCGAGGCTGCGCGGCAGCTCACCGCCGCCGACCACGTTCAAGTACACCTGCTGTTGCATGGGCGCGGGCAGCGCCGCGCTCTGGCGCAAATGGAAGCCGCAGGCGGAGAGCGACGTTATCACACCGATGCACAAGGACCATTGCAGCGACTGTCTGATGCCCTTCATGGAGACTCCGTGCTGCTTTAGATGAGAACCGGCGCAAACGATCCTGCCACCTCGAATGAGTGGCTTGCAAAGCGTCACGAGCGAAGCTGGCATCCATGGCACAAAGGCTCCATGGTTGCGCGTCGCCGGAGCGCAGGAAGCGGAGTGTACACGCCAGTGCATGAGCATTCCTTGGGCCCAAAGCGGTACATCCATGTACCGGCCCTGATCCGGGCACCGCCGGCGCGCAACATTTCGTTTTGAAGCAGGCCGAGCGCGAGCTTTGCAAGCCGCTCCAAATCAAACAACGATATTCACAATCTTTCCCGGCACCACGATCACTTTGCGCGGCGCCTGGCCGGACAGGAATTTCGTCACCGCGGGTTCCGCCAGCGCTTCGCGCTCGGCTTCATCGCGCGAAGCGGAGGTCGGTAGTTCGATGGTGCCGCGCAACTTGCCGTTGACCTGCACCGCAATTGTGACCGAGTCGCGCACCAGCGCAGCCGGATCGGCTTGCGGCCAGCGCACGTCCTCGACCAGCGTCTCGCGATGGCCCAGTGCCTGCCACAGTGCATGGCTGGCGTGCGGCGTGAAGGGATTCAACAGCAGCACCATGCTTTCCAGCACTTCGTGCCGGACCGCTTGGCCCTGCTCGCTCATGTCGTCGAATTTCGAGACGTGATTGAGCAGTTCCATCATCGCGGCGATGGCGGTGTTGAAGGCATGGCGCCGGCCAATGTCGTCGCCGACCTTGGCAATGGTTTCGTGCACCTGCCGGCGCAAGGTCTTTTGCGCCGGCGTCAGCGCATTCGGATCGATCGAGGGAACCTGCCCCCCGTCCAGCCTTCGGCCACCACGGAGCTCTTTGCCATGGATGGCAGTTGTACCCGCAAGCGGGGCAAGGGAATTTGAATGCGTCACCACCTCGCGCCAGAACCGGCGCAGGAAGCGCGCCATGCCTTCCACCCCGGCCTCGTTCCATTCCAGCGACTGCTCGGGGGGCGCGGCAAACATCGAGAACAGACGCACCGTATCCGCGCCGAACTTGTCGATCATGGTTTGCGGATCGACACCGTTGTTCTTCGACTTCGACATCTTCTCGGTCGGGCCGATGTGCACCGCCTGGCCGTCGGCCTTCAGCGTCGCACCGGTCACGTGCCCGCGCTCGTTGCGCTGGATCTCCACGTCCGCCGGATTGATCCACTCGCGATGGCCGTTCGCCTCGCGATAGAACGTCTCCGCCACCACCATGCCCTGGCACAGCAGGTTGGTGGCCGGTTCGTCCGAACGCACCAGGCCCGCATCGCGCATCAGCTTGTGATAGAAGCGGAAGTACAGCAGGTGCAGGATCGCGTGCTCGATGCCGCCGATGTACTGGTTCACCGGCAGCCAGTAGTTCGCGCGTTCGTCCACCTGGGTCGATGCGCCTGGCGAGGTGTAACGCGCGTAGTACCAGCTCGATTCCATGAAGGTGTCGAAGGTGTCGGTCTCGCGCTCAGCCGGCCCGCCGCAGTCCGGGCAGGTGGTCTTGCGCCATTCCGGATCGGCCTTGATCGGCGACTGCACGCCCATGAACTGCACGTTCTCGGGCAGCACCACCGGAAGCTGATCTTCCGGCACCGGCACCACGCCGCACTTGCCGCAGTGGATGATCGGAATCGGACAACCCCAGTAGCGCTGGCGCGAGACGCCCCAGTCGCGCAGGCGCCAATGCACGGTGCGCTTGCCACGGTTTCCGGATTCGAGCTTTCGCGCGAACGCATCCAGCGCATCGTCGAAACCCAAGCCCGAATAATCTCCGGAATTCACCAGCATGCCGCGCTCGGTGAAAGCGCTTTCGCTTTCGATGCGGCGCGTGAACTCGCGCAGCTTTGCTTCCAGCGCCTCACGGTCGCTGGCGTTCTCGAACGGGGCCTGGCCCAGCGCCACCGACATCGGGTCGAAGGACAGCGCATCGCGTTCACCCAATGCGCGCAACGCGGATGCCGTACGTGCATCCACGATCACGATCTTCTTCGGCAAATCGTACTTGGTCGCAAATTCCCAGTCGCGCTGATCGTGCGCGGGCACCGCCATCACCGCGCCGGTGCCGTAACCCATCAGCACGAAATTGGCGATCCAGATCGGCAACTTCTCGCCGCTGATCGGATGGATCGCGACGAGGCCGGTATCCATGCCGCGCTTTTCCTGTGTCTCCAGTTCCGCTTCGGAAACACCGCCGTGCCGGCACTCCTCGATGAAGCGCGCGATCTGCGGATTACCCTGCGCGGCGTGGGCGGCCAGCGGATGCTCGGCGGCGATCGAGACGAAGGTGACGCCCATCAGCGTGTCGGGCCGCGTGGTGAATACCGACAGCGGTTCGTCAGCGCCTTCCACGTCGAAATGGATTTCCAGGCCTTCGGAACGGCCGAGCCAGTTGCGCTGCATCGTCTTGACCGCGTCCGGCCAGCCCGGCAGCTTGTCCAACTCGTCGAGCAACTCCTGGGCATAGGCGGTGATCTTCAGGAACCACTGCGGGATCTCGCGCTTCTCCACCACCGCACCGGAGCGCCAGCCGCGCCCGTCCACCACCTGCTCATTGGCAAGCACGGTCTGGTCCACGGGGTCCCAGTTCACCACGCTGTTCTTCTGGTACACCATGCCCTGCCTGAACAGCCGCACGAACATGCGCTGCTCGTGCACGTAATACTCCGGCCTGCAGGTGGCGAACTCGCGCGACCAGTCGATCGCGAAACCCATCGCCTTCAACTGCGCGCGCATGTGTTGGATGTTCTGGTAGGTCCACTTCGCCGGCGGTACGGAGCGCGCGATCGCCGCGTTTTCCGCCGGCAGACCGAACGCATCCCAGCCCATCGGTTGCAAGACGTTCTTCCCCTGCATGCGCTGGAAGCGCGAGATCACGTCGCCGATGGTGTAGTTGCGTACATGGCCCATGTGCAGCGCGCCGCTCGGGTACGGCAGCATGGACAGGCAATAGAATTTCTCGCGCGCGGGGTCTTCCTTCACCTCGAAGGCGCGCGTGTCGGCCCAGAACTTTTGCGCGTCGGCTTCGATCGCGCGCGGGTCGTAGTGTTCCTGCATGGTAGGTCCGTGGCATGCGCGCGACGCCTCGCGTGCGCGAACGAGCAGCCTACCGCAGTGCAACATGGTCGCCAAGCCCACCCGAATCCGTTCGCGCTGGACGTAGCGAGCGAAGCGAGCAGAGTCGAAGCGCTTATGTCCTTCGACTTCGGTCCCCTCTTTGTCCAAGAGGGGACCCCACGCTCAGGACGAACGGAAGGGCATGGCGAATGGCACGTCCGCATTGACCCCCGCTCGCTATGATGCGCGTTCGTTTGCCCCGGGGAATGACAATGACCAAATCTCTCGTGATCGCGATCGCAGCCGCGTTGTGCATGGGCGCCGCGCAGGCCGCCGAAGCGCCACAGACCGATACCTCCGCCGCGCCGGCCGTCACGGTCGTGCACTGCCCGCGCCTGATCGACACCATCAATGGCAAGCTGCTCGGCGCGACCACGGTGGTGATCCATGACGATCGCATTGGCGAGGTGGTGGCCGGCACTGCCGGTCGCTCCGGCGCGACGGTGATTGACCTGCCCGCCAACGAAACCTGCATGCCGGGACTGATCGACGACCACGTGCACCTGACCGACCAGTTCAGCAAGAACAGCTACAGCGAGAAATTCCGGCTGAACCCGGCCGACTACGCGATCCGCAGCACCGTGTACGCAAAGCGCACGCTGCTCGCCGGGTTCACCACCGTTCGCAATCTCGGCGAAAGCGACAATTCCTCGATCGCGCTGCGCAATGCGGTGAACGCCGGCATCGTGCCGGGGCCGCGCATCTTCACCGCCGGCAAGTTCATCGGCACTACCGGCGGCCAT
>JBQCCR010000071.1:0-8262 GCA_051961995.1 Rhodanobacteraceae bacterium
GCGGCATGGAATGCGCGCGAAAAAGGCGCGCGGCGCGAGGCCGAATGGAACGCGCTGTTCGAACGCTATCGCACTGCGCATCCGGATCCCGCCGCTCAGTTCGAGCGCCGCATGGCCGGTAAACTGCCGGACGATTTCTCCGCACGCGCGCTGGCGTTCGCACGCTCCCAGCAGCAACAGGCGCCCAACATCGCCTCGCGCAAGGCCTCGCAGATGGCACTGGACGCTTACGCGCCGCTGCTGCCGGAACTGGTCGGCGGTTCTGCGGACCTGGCCGAATCCAACTTGACACTGTGGAAGGGCGCGCACGACGTCAACGGCGATACGGCACCGCGCAATTACATCCATTATGGAGTGCGCGAATTCGGCATGAGCGCGATCAGCAACGGCCTCGCGCTGCACGGCGGATTCATTCCCTACGACGCCACTTTCCTGGTGTTTTCCGATTACGCGCGCAACGCCGTGCGCATGTCGGCGCTGATCCCCGCGCATGCGATCCATGTGTACACCCACGATTCGATCGGCCTGGGCGAAGACGGCCCGACCCACCAGCCGGTCGAGCATCTCGCGTCACTGCGCCTGATTCCCAACAATCGCGTGTGGCGGCCGTGCGATGCGGCGGAATCCGCCGTGGCCTGGCAGAGCGCGATCGAACACCGCGCGGGTCCGTCGTGCCTGGTGTTTTCGCGGCAGGCATTGAAACCGCAGGCGCGCGATGATGATCAGCTCGCGGCCATCGCGCGCGGCGGCTACGTGTTGTCCGACCCGGCCGACACGAGATTCCGCGCGATCCTGATCGCGACCGGCTCGGAAGTCGAGCTGGCGATGGAAGCGATGCGCGCATTGCAGACCGGCGGCATCGGCGTACGCGTGGTCTCGATGGCGTGCACGGAACTGTTCGACGCGCAATCGCTGGAATACCGCGAGGGCGTGCTGCCGTCGTGGTGCCGCGCGCGTGTGGCGATCGAGGCGGCCAGTTCCGATTACTGGCGCAAATACGTCGGCCTGGACGGCGAGGTGATCGGCATGACCCGTTTCGGCGCCTCCGCGCCGGCCGACACGCTGTTCGCGCAATTCGGCTTCACGGTCGAACATGTCCTGGACGCGGTGAAGCGGGTTTCGGGTTGAGCGCTCAGCCTTTGGCGCGGGTTGCAAGAATCGCCACTGCCGGCAAGGTCTTGCCCTCCAGGAATTCCAGGAACGCGCCGCCGCCGGTGGAGATGTAAGAGATGCCATCTTCGACGCGGTATTTGTCCACCGCGGCCAGGGTGTCGCCGCCGCCGGCGATGGAGAAGGCATTCGAATCGGCGACCGCGCGGGCGAGCGTTTCGGTACCGTGGCCAAAGGCGTCAAATTCAAACACGCCGACCGGACCGTTCCACACGACCGTGCCCGCGGCTTTCACCATCTGCGCGTAGCGCTCGGCGGTTTCCGGGCCGATGTCCAGGATCATTTCGTTCTCGTCCACCTGATCCACGCGCTTGATTGCGGCGGGTGCATCGGCGGCGAATGCCGGCGCGACCACCACGTCAGTCGGAATCGGCACGTCCGCACCGCGTGTTTTCGCCTGCGCGATCACCTTCCTTGCCGCGCCCAGCAGGTCGGGTTCGTACAACGACGTTCCGACTTGATGCCCCATCGCGGCAATGAAGGTATTGGCGATGCCGCCGCCGACGATCAACTGGTCCACTTTGCCGATCAGGTTTTCCAGCAAGGTGAGTTTGGTCGAAACCTTGGACCCGGCGACGATCGCCAGCAGCGGGCGCGCGGGATTCTGCAGTGCGCGGCCCAAGGCATCCAATTCCGCAGCCAGCAGCGGGCCCGCCGCCGCGACCTTGGCGAACTTCGCCACGCCATGCGTGGAAGCCTGCGCACGATGCGCGGTGCCGAACGCATCCATCACGAACACGTCGCACAGCGCGGCGTATTTCTTCGCCAGCGCTTCGTCATCTTTGGCTTCGCCGACATTCATGCGGCAGTTTTCCAGCAGCACGACCTCGCCGGATGCCACCTGCACGCCGTCCAGATAATCGCGCACCAGCCGCACGGGCGTGCCGAGCTGCTGCGCCAGCCATGCGGCCACGGGCGCCAGCGATTCGCTTTCGTCGAACACGCCTTCCCTGGGCCGGCCCAGATGGGATATCACCATCACCGCAGCACCCGCATCGCGCGCAGCGCGGATGGTGGGCAGCGCGGCATCCAGTCGCTGGGTGGAACTGATAACGCCGCCCTTGATCGGCACGTTCAAGTCCTCGCGGATCAGCACGCGCTTGCCGGCGAGATCAAGCTCGGTCATGCGAAGAAAGCTCATGGCGCTCGGTTGCCTTGTGGCCGTGGTGAACCCATTATTGTCTTCGCCAAGACGCGCCGGAGCAATCCATGCCTACCGAACTGACGCTTTACAGCTACTGGCGCTCCAGCGCCGCCTACCGCGCGCGCATCGCGCTCAACCTCAAGCAGTTGTCGTACACGGTGAAGCCGGTTTCCCTGCTGCGCGGCGAGCAGCGCGCGGCGGAATTCCGCGAGATGAATCCGCAGGAACTGATCCCGATCCTGCATGACGGCGAGCGGGTGATCCGCCAATCGCTGGCGATCATCGAGTATCTGGATGAGACCTACACCGAAGGCCCGCCGCTGCTGCCGGTCACGGCACGGGCGCGGGCACGGGTGCGCGGGATTGCACAGGCAATCGCCTGCGACATTCACCCGATCTGCAACCTGCGCGTGCAGCAGTATCTGGAGAAAGAGTTCAAAGCCAGCGAGGCGCAGCGCCAGACCTGGACACGGCACTGGATCGAAACCGGCTTCGATGCGCTGGAAGCGATGCTGGTCGGCAATCCCGGAACCGGCGCGTTCTGCGAAGGCGACGCGCCGAGCATGGCCGACATCTGCCTGGTGCCGCAGGTCTACAACGCGCGCCGGTTCAATCTGGACATGACCAAATATCCGACGCTGGCGCGTATTGACGCGGCCTGCCGTGAATTGAACGCTTTCCGCGACGCCGCCCCGGAAGTGCAGGCGGATGCGCCGCGGGAAACCCCTGCGTAACCGCCGCCTTTGCGCGTCGTCCCGGCGAAAGCCGGGATCCAGCGCCTTTCATGAAGTTCAGAGTCACCGGGTTCCGGATCGCCGCTGCGCGGCGTCCGGATGACGACGTAAATCAGGCGGCCTGCTTCCACTGCCCCAATGCGGCCAGCCCATTGTCGCGTGCGCGCTCCACCACGATGCGCTGCGCGGCGGCGAAGTTGCCCTGCATGTCCTTCGCCCACGCGTGCAGCGCCGCGGTCTGCATCGCGCGGCCGTACGAAAACGACAGCGGCCACGGATGCGGACCCATCTGGTTCATCGCGTTGAGGTGCGCGGTCGCGTCTTCGTCGCTTTGGCCGCCCGACAGGAACACGATGCCCGGCAACACCGCCGGCACCGCGGACTTCAGGCACATGATGGTGGACTCGGCCACCTCGTCCACGTCGGCCTGCTCGGGGCACTCCTTGCCGGAGATGACCATGCTGGCCTTCAGGATCGTGCCTTCCAGCATCACATTGTGTTCGTAGAGCGAGCCGAAGAGCGAGCGCAGGGTCGCCTCGGTCACGTCGTAGCACACGTCAATGTCGTGATCGCCGTCCATCAGTACCTCCGGCTCGACCATCGGCACGATGCCCGCCTCCTGACACAGCGCCGCGTAGCGCGCCAGCGCATGGGTATTGGCGTCAATGCAGGTGGAGCTGGGCATGTCTTCGCCGATCGTGATCACCGCGCGCCACTTGGCAAATTCCGCGCCGAGCCTGGCGTACTCGGCCAGGCGCTCGCGCAAGCCGTCCAGGCCTTCGGTCACCAGCTCGCCCGGGAAACCGGCCAGCGGCTTGGCGCCCAGGTCCACCTTGATGCCCGGGATGATCCCGGCCTGACGCATCACCTTGGTGAACGGTACGCCGGCCTTGGTGGACTGGCGGATGGTTTCGTCGTAAAGGATCGCGCCGGAAATGTGCTCGCCCAGACCCGGCGCAGTCAGCAGCATCTCGCGATAGGCGCGACGATTTTCTTCCGTGCACTCCACACCGACCGAATCGAAGCGCTTCTTGATCGTGCCGGTGGATTCGTCAATGGCGATGATGCCCTTGCCGGGCGCAACCATCGCCTGCGCGACAGTTTCCAGTTGTTCGATGCTCATGGCGGGTCCGGGTCCTGTGGCCGAACCGGGAATTATAAGGTAGACGCGGGAACGCTGCGGCAAGCCGTTGGTTCCCGGGCCAGTCCGGGCAGACTCGGAGCGCGAGCGCTATCGCTATGGATTTACCCCTTCGGGAAATCCGCCAGCTTGCACGCTGCGGTGATCTTCGCGCGCGTGGCCGGATCGGACGGCAGGTTGAAAGGCATGATGATGTAGGTGAACACCGGCTCGCGGGCCTTGTTGTCGGGGGCCGGTGCATAGTGCAGATCGGCCACCGCGCTTTTCGCGACCTGTCCCAGGTCACCCGCCGGCACCACCCGCCGCACCACAATGCCGCGCGTCACGCCGTCTGCGCCGATTTCATACGTCACTGCAGCGCAGGTCGGCTTGTCGAGGTTGCGGCCGAAGTTGGGCACGTCCGCGTCAATCTCGGTGTTGGTCATCCACCAGTAGTGATCGAGTTGCTCGGGCGGGACGGCACGCAAGCCAGGCGCCGCGAATGTCACTGTTGCGAATGTCAGTAATATGGCTACTGCTGCTGCTCTTTCCATACCTTGTTTCCGTAACGCAGCCGTTGCATCAATTCCGCCAGCGCCCTTGCTCCGAGCGCGAACGCCGTACCGAGCACCACGATCGCCAAATCGGACTCTTGAGGCCGATGATCACGGCACCCAACCGGATCACGATGCACAAATCGCATAGAGCGAAGTTTTCATGGCCGTTCCACCGTAACTGCCGGCTCTACAAGTCTCGCAAACTCTCCGCAATCCCGTCCGCTCCCACGTGCAGCAGTTTCAACGTGTTGGTGCCACCGCCGCGACCGGTGTGGTCGCCGTGGGTGAGCAACACCAGATCGCCGACACTCAATATATTCTGCGAAAACAGGTGCTGCGCGGCCGCGCGCGCCACATGCGCGGTGCCGCCATCCTGCTGAGCGAACGCAACCGGTGTCACATCGCGCAGCAGCAGCATGCGGCGGCGCGCTGCGGCATCGCGCGCCAGCGCATAGATCGGCACAGCCGAGCGGAAGCGCGACAGCCACTGCGCGGTGCTGCCTGATTCGGTCAGCGCAATGATTGCGCGCACGCCGATGCGCGCAGCAAGGAACATCGCCGACATGGCGATTGCCTGATCGCTGCGATCTATGCGATGGGCGGCGGTAGACATGTCCTCGGTCGGCTCGAACTGGCGCTCGGCGCCGAGGCATACACGGCGCATCGCCGCGACCGCCTTGTCCGGATGTTTGCCGGCCGCGGTCTCCTGCGACAGCATTACCGCATCGGTGCCATCAATCACCGCATTCGCGACGTCCAGCACCTCGGCACGCGTGGGAATCGGCGCCTCGACCATGGATTGCAGCATCTGCGTGGCGGTGATCACGGCGCGGTTGCGGATCAGCGCCTCGCGGATGATCTTCTTCTGCAGGCCGGGCAACTCGGCATCGCCGATCTCCACACCGAGGTCGCCGCGCGCCACCATCACCGCGTCGGCGGCATCGACTATTTCTTCCAGCGCATCAATCGCCTCGGCGCGCTCGATCTTGGCAACCAGAGCGGCGTTGCCGCCGGCTTCGCGCAGCAGCCTGCGCGCCTCGTGGATATCGGCGGCCGAACGCACGAACGACACCGCCAGGAAATCCGCCTGCAGTTGCGCGGCGAGCTTGATGTCGGCACGATCCTTGTCCGACAGCGCCGCCACGGTCAGTCCACCGCCCTGGCGGTTCAGCCCCTTGCGATCGGACAGCCTGCCGCCGATCAGCACGACGCAATGCACCTGATCGCCCGCGACCTCGCGCACCTGCAGCGCGATCAAGCCGTCGTCCAGCAGCAGGACATCACCCGCACGAACGTCATTGGGCAAGCCGAGATAACTCACGCCCACGCGCGTGACATCGCCCGGCGCCGCGTGGGCGCTGCAATCCAGAGTGAAAGCCTGGCCCGGTTCCAGCATCACCGGGCCGTTGGCGAAGCGCTCCACGCGGATCTTCGGGCCTTGCAAGTCCGCGAGCACGCCGACTTCGCAACCGAGGGCTTCGGCCGCGGCCCGCACGGCTTCGGCGCGTTTGATGTGATCGGCGGGAGCGCCATGGGACAAGTTGAGACGCACGACATCCACGCCTTCGCGCAGGATGCGTTCGAGCATGCCGTCGGCGTCAGTGGCAGGGCCGAGCGTGGCGACGATGCGGGTACGGCGGATGACGTTCATGGGGCTAAACTAGCACACGATCGAAGCATGAGAACCGCATGGCGGATCAAGGAAGCGCACAAGTTCTGCCGCTCGCCGGCGATCGCAGCCGCGCGCTGCGGTGGCTCGCATTGCTGCTGTTTGTGCCGAGCGCGGTGTTGCTGGCGATCCTGTGCGTGCGCGTACTGCACATGGGTGCGCCCGCGTGGCTGGCGGGCAGCGCGCTGCTCGGACCATTGCTGCTGCTGGATGTGCTTTATCTGTTTCTCGCCTGGCGCATCCGTTGCGCGGGCGTGGCGCTGAACGCGCAGGCGATCGGCATCGATACAGGCTTCAGCAGCCGTCTGGTTGCCCTGCACAGATTGGCGCCGCGCGGAATGCAGGAAGTTGATCTGAAGCAGCGCCCGGAGCTGCGTCCGCTTTTGCGCACACTCGGTCTGGGGCTGCCGGGCTTCAGCGGCGGCTGGTACCGGCTGCGCGACGGCCGCAAGGCGCTGTGCCTGATCACCGAGCGCGATCGCGTCACGCTGCTGGAAGACGACACCGGGCTGGTGTATCTCATCTCGCTGGCCGATCCCGAGCCGTTGCGGCGCGCGTTGCTGGCCGTGACTCCGTATTGAACCGGGGGCCCGCCCGCGGGTGGCCCGGAGCTCTTTGCGATGGAAAGCGCTCTCCGCGCTGCGCGCCGAGCGAGCAAGCCCGCTCCTGCAAAATGGCTCTTAACCATCTTCAAACACTCGCTCGGGTTAGCTAAGCGCATCATCCGGTTCGGGAGCAACGCCGATGATCATGCGTGTCTGGCGCGGCATCACTCCGAAGGAACAGGGCGAGGCCTACCTCGAACACCTGCAGCAGACCGCGCTGCCTGCGCTGGCTGAACAGGCGGGCCAGCGCGGTGCGTGGGTGCTGCGGCGCGTACAAGGCGATCGCTGCGAGTTCGCGCTGTTGTCGCTATGGGAATCTATGGATGCGTTGCGCGCCTTCGCCGGCGACCACCCCGAGCGCGCAATCTATTTCGCCGAAGACGACAAGTTTCTGCTGGATATGGAACCGTTGGTCCGGCTGTATGAGGTGGTGGATGTAGTGGAGGGTGGGAAGACCTGACTGCCCAGATCGCTGTCGAGGAAAAGCACACGAAGCGCGACGTGAGCTGATCGCTGGCGATCAGCGGACATGGTGTCCGCGGGTCGGCAGGCGTACAAAAACTTTCGACAAAGAAAAACCCTCGAGGAGCCCTCGAGGGTTTTTGGTTAAGCCCCTGGCGGTGACCTACTCTTGCATGGCTTGAGCCACACTACCATCGGCGCTGGTGCGTTTCACTTCCGAGTTCGGGATGGGATCGGGTGGGGCCACACCGCTATTGCCGCCAGGGAATCGGTGCGGAGCGCGCAAACTGCGCGGCTCCGGCATTGGGACTTGGGATGTGACAAGCGTTCGACTCTTTCGAGCCTCGACGTGACGTCGAGGCACAGCGAAGCGTCTTGGGGTTATATGGTCAAGCCGCACGGATCATTAGTACGCGTTAGCTCAATGCATTGCTGCACTTACACACCGCGCCTATCAACCTCGTAGTCTTCGAGGGTCCTTCAGGGGACTAAAGTCCCGGGAGATCTCATCTTGGTGCGCGCTTCCCGCTTAGATGCTTTCAGCGGTTATCGCTTCCGTACGTAGCTACCGGGCAATGCCATTGGCATGACAACCCGAACACCAGCGGTACGTCCACTCCGGTCCTCTCGTACTAGGAGCAGCCCACCTCAAATCTCCAGCGCCCACGACAGATAGGGACCGAACTGTCTCACGACGTTCTGAACCCAGCTCGCGTACCACTTTAAATGGCGAACAGCCATACCCTTGGGACCGGCTACAGCCCCAGGATGTGATGAGCCGACATCGAGGTGCCAAACACC
>JBQCCR010000072.1:0-33097 GCA_051961995.1 Rhodanobacteraceae bacterium
ATCCTCAACATCAACGGCATCGAAATCCAGTCGCGCGCCTACATCGGCCGCTTCAATTTTAAGGGCCAGGACCAGCAGAAGATGGTCGGCAGCTTGTCCGGCGGCGAACGCGGACGGCTGCACCTGGCCAAGACGCTGCTGCAGGGCGGCAACGTGCTGCTGCTGGACGAGCCCTCCAACGATCTCGACATCGAGACGCTGCGCGCACTGGAAGATGCGCTGCTGGAATTCCCCGGCAACGCATTCGTGATTTCGCACGACCGCTGGTTCCTCGACCGCATCGCCACCCACATCCTCGCCTTCTATGGCGATTCGCAGGTGGAGTTCTTCCCCGGCAACTACAAGGAATACGAGGAAGACAAGAAGCGCCGGCTGGGCGACGAAGCAGCGGGCCCGCATCGTTTGAGGTACAAGAAGCTGGCTTGATGCGTGTCGGGACTCGGGACTCGGGACTCGAAGCAAGACTAAACCAGTTTCGTCATTCCGGGGCCGCGCGCAGCGCGGAACCCGGAACCCAGCGACTTTGATTGTGTAAGTGAAAAGTCACTGGGTTCCGGCTTGCGCCGGAATGACAAAGATAGATCATTCCCGCTCGCCACTGGCATAGTTTGCCGTGCCTCCCCGCGAGCGACGCCATGCGTTCCGACTCTTCTTCTCCAATTGATCGCGATCGCCGCCGCCTGCTGCAAATTGCCGGCATTTCGCTCGTGGCCATCGCAACCGGCAACGCGCGCGCCTTTGCAGCAACTTCGTCTCCCAAACGCTCGCGGCTGATCCTGCTCGGCACCGCCGGCGGGCCGACGCCGAAGCCGGATCGCTCGGCACCCGCGAATGCGATCGTGGTCGGCGACGACATCTACGTGATCGACTGCGGCAACGGCGTGGCGCGCCAGATGGCGAAGGCCGGGCTGGATCTTGGCCACATCCGCGACGTGTTCGTCACCCACCAGCATTCCGACCACAACGCCGATTACGGCAATCTCCTGCTGCTCGCCTGGGCCACCGACCTGC
Source organism: Rhodanobacteraceae bacterium (assembly GCA_051961995.1). Classification (GTDB taxonomy): domain Bacteria; phylum Pseudomonadota; class Gammaproteobacteria; order Xanthomonadales; family Rhodanobacteraceae; genus 66-474. The sequence continues at coordinate 1,012 of JBQCCR010000072.1, forward strand.
GCACGCGCGTGGATACGTATGGCCCGCCGCCGCTGAAGCGGATGACGGAGCTGTTCCTGCAAATGGACGACTCCGATATCCAGGTGCGGATCAAGGATGAGGGCCGCCCGCCGCTCGCGCCGCTGATCATGCCGCACGAAATCACGCACGCGGGCGTGGTGATGCAGGACGCGAACGTGAAAGTCACTGCGGCACTGGTGCAGCATCCGCTGGTGACGCCGGCTTTCGCCTACCGCTTCGATTGCCCGGATCGTTCGATCGTGTTCTCCGGCGATACGCGGCCGTGCGAGAGTCTGATCGAGCTTGCCCGCGGCGCCGATATCCTGGTGCACGAAGTCATTGACCTTCAGGCGATCGGCGCGGTGGTGAGGAACGAATCGCAGGCCAGGCGGCTGCGCCGGCATTTGCTGGACGCGCACACGCCGATGTCGGAAGTCGGGCAGCTCGCGACCAGGGCTGGCGTGAAAACGCTGGTGCTGAATCACTTCGTGCCGGGCGCACCGCCGATTCCGGATCAGGTCTGGTACGACGCGGTGAAGCCGCACTTCAAGGGACGGCTGGTGATCGGGCGGGATTTGATGGAGCTATAACTTCATTCGTCATTCCGGACGCCGCGTAGCGGCGATCCGGAACCCAGTGACTTTCAACGAGCAAAGACACTGGGTCCCGGCTTGCGCCGGGATGACGAGCATCAAGCACCTCAATCCGACCGCGATTCAGTGCGATTGGAATGCCCTCACCTCGCCATCATCCCGCAGCGAGAACGGATTGAAGTTGGTGTGCGGATCGTAGGTGTCGGCATTCTCGCGCCGTTTCAGCCAGCCGACCACTGCGTACGTCAGCGGCGTCGCCACCGTTTCCACCAGCACCTTCATGATCCAGTTGAACAGGATCACTTTCACGATCGTCTGGCCTTCCCAGATGCCCATGAAGGCGATCGGGTAGAAGGTCAGGCTGTCCACGCCTTCGCCGATCAGCGTGGAGCCGATCGTGCGCGTCCACAGCCAGCGCCCGCGGGTCCACAGTTTCATCTTCGCCATTACGAAAGCGTTGGCGAAATCACCGACCCAGAATCCGACCAGTGATGCCAGCGCGATGCGCCACGTACTGCCGAACACGATTTCCAAAGCGGGCTGCAATTTTGCGTCGAACGGTTCGGCCGGACTGACCGGCATGTGGATGATCGCCTGCGTCATCACGCTGGCGAACACCAGTGCGCCGAAGCCGGCCCAAGTCGCGCGTCGCGCACGCGCGTAGCCGTACACCTCGGTCAGTACGTCGTCGAAGATGTAGCTGATCGGGAAGAACAGGTTGCCGGCGCCGAAGGTGAGCGCGCCAATCAGCGGCAAGCTGATGGTGCAGACCTTGGCCGGGCCGATCAGGTTGGAACAGAGCAGCACGCCGACCATGCCGCCGACCAGCAGGTCGTAGTAACGGAACCCCCGGCGCGGCGCGCCTTCGATGCTTGCGCTCATTCGATCCCCAACCGATGTAGGAGCGCGCCTGCGCGCGACCGCTCCGGATGATACCAAGTCGCCAGAAGAGAGGACGACGCTGCGCGCCGGCGGACTCCTACACCCGCTGTCGTTTGCGCATCGCGAGCCGCGGAGCCGTCAATACATAATGCAGCCAGATGCCGCACCACACCAGCGCGCACGTGAGTGGGTTGCGCGCGGCCGGGTCGAACTTCCGGAACCAGCGCCACATGCCGCGGTGCTTGTGACGCGACACGAACACCGGCCGATGCCGGCTCGATCCGCCCTTGCCGTGCAGCACGCGCACGTTGCCCGCGAGCAACACCTGGAATCCCGCATCGCGCGCGCGCCGGCACAGGTCCAGATCCTCGCAATGCAGGAAGTAGCTTTCGTCGAAACCGCCGAGTGTTTCAAAAACCTTGCGCGGCAACAGCATCAGCGCACCGGAAACGTTCTCCGCCTCGACCACCTCATCCGGCATCGGGCCCGGCACATTGATGCCGGCGTATCCAGGACTGCGTGTTTCGTGTTTTGCCAAACCGCTCAGGCTCATGAGCGATCGGCGCAGCAGCGGATCGCGACGGCGCGAGGCCGGATCGGGCTCTCCATTCGCGTCGCACACCACGGCGCCGATCACGCCGGCGTGCGGGTGCGCAAGGGCAATCTCACGCAAACGTTCGATTGTGTTCGGTTCCAGCATGCAATCGGGATTGAGGATCAGAAGCGCGTCCGCGTTCGCCTGCTTCGCGCCGCGATTCACCGCCGGCCCGAAGCCAAGGTTCGCTTGATTGAAAATCACTCGCACACGCGGGTCGTTCGCGTACTCGCGAGCAATCTCCCGCGACACGCCATCGCCCGATGCGTTGTCAACCAGGATGATTTCGGTCGGCACCGAAGAAGCCAGCGCGCGCGCCACGCACTCGCGCAAACCCGCGCCGCTGTCGGCGGAGACGATGATGATCGAGGCAACGGGATCGGCCCGAGACATGCGCGCAGTTTAAGCGCGCACATCGGTCGAATCATATCTGGCAGGTGGCGTTTTCAGTGGTTTGAATGTTTCGCACCCGAATCCTGCAATATCGGCTTCAACGACTCGAACTTGGTCTGGTACTCGTCGGTGATCTCGCGGGCCTGCTCGGCGTTGCCGATCACGCGCGGGGTGATCAGCACGATCAGTTCCTTGCGGTCGTGATTGCGGTTGGTGGTGCCGAACAGCCGGCCGAGCACCGGGATGCGATTGAGGAACGGCACGCCGTTGTCGGTATTGATGTCGCTCTGCTGGATCAGGCCGCCGAGCAGCACCGTCTGCCCGCTCTGCACCGCAACCTGCGTCGCAAGCGCGCGATTGGCGATGGTGAAGTTGCCGAACTGATCCTGCGAGGTGGGCTTGCTGACCACCTGCTGGATGTTGAGATAGACCAGTCCGCCCGGATTGACCCGCGGGGTCACGTCGAGCAGCACGCCGGTATCGATGTACTGCACGGAGCCGACATTGAGATTGCTCGGATTGGTGCCGTTGATGGTGCCCAGCCCGGAGGTGATGTAGTTCTGCACCACCGGAATCTTGTCGCCGACCTTGATCGTGGTCTCGTGGTTGTTGAGCACCACCGTGGACGGCTCGGAGAGGATCTTGGTATTGCCGCTTTCCTCCATGCCGCGCAGCGCGAATTGCAGGTCCTTGCCCGCGAAGGAATAGAACAGCGCATCGCTGACCGGGTTGTACTGCACGCCGCCCAGGCCAGCCGCGCCCTGATGACGATGGAAGGATTCATTGGTGCCCGGCGGCGAACCGGGTTGCGTGCCGATCAGGCCCTGGAGGTAATACTGCACGCCCAGCGAGAACTGGCCGGTGAGGTCCACCTCCAGCACGCGGGTTTCGATCTGCACCTGCAGCGGCACCTGGTCCAGCCGCTGGATCACCGGCAGCATTTCCTGCCACTGCGAGGGGCGCGCGCGCACCAGCAATTGATTGTTCTCGTCCACCGCGGCGATGCGCGCTCCGCTCTCGGTGGTGTAGCTGGCCGTGCCGCGGTTCTGGTTGCCGCCGCCGCGCCGTTGCGGCAATCCGCTTTCCAGGCTGCCGCCGAGGCTGCCGTTGTCCGAGCCCATGCCGTTATCGTTGCCGCTGTCGGCGGCGGTGTAATCCTTGCCGCCGGTGTTGCCAGCGTTGTCGCCGCCGAGCCCGCCGAAACCGTTGTTGGCGATGCCGCTGGTGCCGCCCAGTCCGCTGCTGCCCTGCTCCAGCGGACTGAACCCCGGCGCGACCCCGCCGGGCGCGTTGGCGTTGCCGCCGGAAGGCGTGCCGTTGTAAAGCGCGTTCAGATGTTCGGCGAGATCGCTCGCCTTGATGTTCTTGACGTCATACACGTACAGGCCGCTGGAACCGCCCGCACCGGCATCGATCTTGGCGATGAAATCGCGCACCTCGTCCACATAAGTCGGCTGAGAAGTGATCACCACGATGCTGTTGCTGTGCTCGAGCGGAATGAAGCGCGCCATCCCCGCCATCGGCGAATCGCCCTTGGCACCGAACATCTGGTCCAACTGCGGCATCAGTTGCGAAGCTTCCACGTGTTGCAGCGGAACAACCGCCACCGACATGCCCTGGAGCCAGTCCACGTCGAAGGTGCGCACGGTGCGCTGGTAATTGGCCAGTTGTTCGGGCGTGCCGGCCATCACCAGGATGTTGCGTTGCGGATCCACCAGCAGGAAGGCATCCGATGGCGCGAACGGCTTCAGCAGTTTCTGCATCGCGTCCGCCGACACGTAATGCAGCGGGAACAACCGCGCGGCATAGCCGCTGCCCGGCGCGGCCGCGCCGAGGCCCGGGACGAGATTGCCGGCCGCGGCCTGTTTGGCCGGCATCACCACGTAACGGCCGCCCTCCTTCACCAGCGCGTTGCTGGTCCACGACAGCAGCATTTCCAATACGGGCAGCACTTCATCGCGCGTGATCGGCTGCGATGTGGAGAAGGTGATCGTGCCTTGCACGCCCGGCGCAATCACATAGTTGGCGTGCAGCACGTCGCCGAGGATCGCCTTCACCGCGGCCTGGATCGGCTGGTTCTCGAAATTGAACACGATGTCGCCGCGTTCATGATGACGCGCACCCCCGGGCGGCGCCGCGTGCGCGGCCTGCTCGTTGATGAAGCTGCCGCTGCCGAAGGTGGTGGTCGCCTGCGGCGCCGACTGCACCAGCGGTTGGATCTGGGTCTCGTGGGTCGGCGGTGGCGGCGGCACGCGCGTGCCGGCGATCGCCTCGCGTTCCAGCGCGTGATTGTCCGGACGCGTGTTCGGGGCGCAGCCTGCAAGCAGCGCGGCGGTCAGCACGACCATCAAGGGCACCAGCTTCATGTCAGCCTCCATCATCCTGCTTGTTCGCATCCTGCTTCTTTGCGGCTCGGTTGCGGCGCTGTTGGATGCGCGCCTTGAGGGCCTTGGCCCATGCTTCGGCAGCGTCCTTGTCCAGATTGGACGGCTGCTGGGACGAATTCGCCGGCGGCACCTGCTGCGGCGGATTGCCCGATTGCGATTGCGGTTGCGGTGGTGATTGCGGTTGCGATTGCGGCGGCGATGGCTGTTCCGGCGAGGACGCCGCAGGCGCACCTTCCTCGGGCAACGCGGATTGCTGCTCCGGCGGCGCGTTCTCCCCGTTCTGCTGCGCCATCGGCTGCGGCACATTCACCGCCGCGCCCGGGTTGCCCGGCGCCGGACCGACCTTCAACGGCAATTCGGTGCGCGAGCCGTTGATGTCCACCACCGCGCTGCGCGGTTTGACCTCCACCACTGCCGCACCGTTGGCGTTCTGGCCTTCGCGCACACGCAAGGTGCGGCCGCTGTTCTTTTCACGCAACAACGCAATGTGCAGGCCCGGCAGCATGATCACGCCGGTCAATTCCAGATCGCCGGTGTTCGCGTTGTTGGTGCCGCCGGCAGGCGCCGCTATCGGCTTGCGATCGGGACTGAACAACGGCTTCTCCCAGACGTCCGCGAAATTCTCCAGCGGCGGCACGCTCGGCGGCGGGGTGGCGGCGCGCGCCGGCGGGAGCGGTGGCGGCGCTGCGTTGTCGTGCCAATGCGCGCCACGGCCGACACCCGCCCACAGCGCAATCAGTAATGCCGCGAGCAGCACGGCGAGGATGCCGAGTGCGGGCGTCAGGCGGCGGCGGTCGGCGGCATTCATGTGCCCGCTCCGCTGGAACGGATGTAACCGGAAAGCGTGAACTGCACTTCCAGTTTCGCCGATGCAGGCGAGCCCGGCTGCGCGACCTGGTAGATGGTGATGTCGTCCACGAACATGTACGGCAGCGCGCGATCGAAGTCATGCAGTACCGCGGTCAGCGGCTGGATCGCGCATTGCAGGGTGATGCTGACGCTGACGCGCCGATACGGTTCCTTGCCCGCGCTGTTCTCGATTGGCATCTTCTGCGGCATCTCGCAGCCGCCGCCTTCATTCGCGTGCGCCGCGACCACGTCGGAGGCGCGCTGGATCAGGCCCGCGGCCGCGGCGGAGGGATCGGTTTCCGGCAGGAACGCATTGGCGGAAGCGCCGCCCGCCGCCATCCGGTTCAAGCGCTGCTGCAATTGCGGCTGTTGCGCGATGGCCGCGGCGTAACGGGCGTGCTGCGCGCGCAGATCGCGCATCTGGGCGCCCTGGTCGAGCAGCGGCGCGACGAACCACCAGTGCAGGAACACCAGGTAGAAAATCGCGAGCGCGAACAACGCGAGCACGATCGCGGCCAACCGCGATTGCGCGGGGCTCAGCTTGATCGGCTTAAGGCGTGGCGGCATTGCCCGGTTTCCCAGTGCCGCGCAGTTGCGCGGAGAGGTCGAAGTGTTCCTTGCCGGTGGTCGGATCCGGCTGGATCACGCCCTGCAATTTCGGTTCGGTGATCAGCGGCGAGTCGCGCAAGGTGTCAATCAATCCCGCGGCCTTGGCGCTCTCGCCCTGCATCGTCAACTGCCCGGTCGAATCCAGCGAGAAGCGCTGCAGCCAGGTGTCGGCAGGCAGGCGCTGGGTGAGATCGTGCAACACCGACAAAGGTGAAGGCGTCGCCCGCTTGCGCGCAGCAAGAAAGCCCGATGCGCCGGCGGCATTCACCAGTTGCTCGCGCAGCGCGGTGGCCTGGCGTGCCTGCGAATGCAGCGTGTCCACCTGCGTTTGCATCGCATCCAGCGCCGCCTGACGATTGCCCAGCCATTGCAGCATCACGATCACCGCCAGCACGATGCAGGTCCCGGCCATGATCAGGTTGGCGCGCCGGCGCGGATGCGCGCGGCGCGGACGTTGCGCCGGTGGCAATAGGTTGACGCCGAGCCTGCCGTTGGCGGGATTGGGGTCGTTCGCCACGTCCACCGCATCCGGCACAACGCCGATGCCGAGCAGCCGCGCCAGCAGCGGTTCCACTTCCGCACGCGGCACCGCGACCAGCTCCACCGAAACCTGTCCGGGTGCGGCATCCAGATCGAGCACGCGCACGTCATACCAGACCTGGTCGAGCTTGAATGGCGTCTGCCGGTCTATTTCGTAACCGACCACGCGTCGCAAATCGGTGGCCGCAGCCTGCGGCAATTGCAGCTGCCGGCGCAACACGAACGTCGCGGGAAGCAACAGCACCAGGCGACGATCGGACGGATCAATGTCACGGCAGGCGCGCAGGAAAGCGGCACGCTGTTCCTCCGTCGCGGCATTCGCCTCGATCTGTGCCAGCAGGTCACCGGTGCGTTCGCGGCGCACACGCAACCCATCGGCTGGCGCGCTCAGCAACAACACTTCCGGCCCACGCAGCACGTGCGCACGCAGGCGCGCAGGCAGCAGGCCCGCCAGTTCGCCGCCCCACCACGCAAAGAAACGCGGCCCCTGCGAACGTTGCCAAGCCAGCCACGCGCGCTCCAGCCCGGGCGAGAGCCTGTTCATTCCCTGGACACTCCTGATCCCTCGGCGACGTTGGAGATGTCTCTCCAGCCTAGCACGGTGTACGGCCGCAAACCGCCGCTGATGGCGGTCAGCCGCAGGATCGCCACCTGCGCCGAGCGGCTGCCGTCCGGCAGAACCGCCACGCTGCGGATTTCCTGGGTCAGGCCCCCGAACCCGGCGATCGGCACCTGCGGGGCGGCGCCCTGCGCCGGCATGGACTGCGGCGCAAGACTGCCCTGCAGCGGCGGACGCGCACGGCGCGCGGCCACGGCACGAGCCGCGGTGGCGAGATTCCCGTCCCGGCCGGCAGCCAGCGCCAGCGGACCGGCGTAGGACTCGTCCGGGAAATTGCGCCCGGAATACACCGTGACCGCATCCGCCAATTTGCGATACAGCGCATCGGTCATGCCGTACACGCGCGCCAGTTCGTCGCTGCTGCGAAACGGGCCGTTGCGCGGCAGCCACGCAAGCCCCGCGCGCTTGTACCTCTCCGCCTCGGCGCCATTGGGATGCGGGATGTCGTCGCTGTCGCGCCAGTCCTGCACCGCATCGGTCAGCGCGCCCGCGAGCGGTTCGTCGGCGCCGGCCGCGAGAAACAGGTTCTTCAGCACTTCCGGCGTGGCGGCGTTGAGATCCACCTGCCCCGAGGTGTCGATGACGTCCACCTGCACCCTGGCCCCATCGAACTCGAAACGATAGCTGCGGCCATCCGGCACCCAGCGGCGCGCGGGATCGGCATCGCGCAATGCATCCACCGCGCGCGCGATGCCCGCGTCCGCGGCGTAACGCGCGCGGGCCTGCGCATAGGCGCTGCGCGCGGCCTCACTTTCGCCGCGTGCGCTGACAGCCATGCCGGCCAGCAATGCGGCAAGCAACGCGATCGCCCACATCGCGAACAACAGTGCCGCGCCGCGTGCGCGCCTCATTGCCCGGCCCCCAGGGAAACCGGCACGCCGGAACCATTGCCTGCGCGCAAGGGAACCAGCATTTCCGGGAAGCCCACGCGCCCGCCCCAATCCGTGTCGGCCACGATATGCACGGCGAGCGGCAGGCCGTTGGTGCTGTGCCAAGTGCGCTGCCATCTGGCCGGTTGATTGCCCTGCCCGGCGACCAGGTATTCGAAGCCGCCATTGTCCACCTGCTCCAGCAGAACTTCCGGTTTCGATGCAGGGGATGCGGTATCGCTGGACAGCGGCGCATAGATGAGTTGCAGCGTGTAATCGTTGCGGCCCTGCCCGCGCACGAATTGCAGCGTCTGCACGAACAGGCCGCCGTCGCCGAGTTGCGCCGGCATCGGCGCGACATAGGTGAGGACGAGCGGATCGCCACGGAACATGCGCGCGGATTGATCCTTGGCCGGCACGAACGCCTGCGGCTGCGCGCCGCCCAGATAGTTGCGCAGGAACGCCTGCACCGCGCGCACCCGATCGCTGCGCTGATTGGCGGCATCCGCGCTACGGGTCAATTTCGCACCGGTGCGCAAGGCGCCCCACACGCCCACCATCGTCATCGCCATCAGCACCAGCGCGAGCAGGATTTCGAGCAGGGTGAAACCGCTTTGCCGAGTCGGAACCCGACTTGCTTTCAAGACACCGCTGTCATTTTCGCGCGCACCGGATTTCAGCGGCTCCGGAAAGCGGGAGCCGAAACGCCTGGTGCCTGTCGTTCCCCGAGTCCCGCTCATGGCTGCTGCCCCTGCTGCGCGCGCAGAGTGGCGAAGTGGAGCGTGCGAGCGCCGCCGTAACGCACATCCAGATCGAGCCGGAACAGGTCTATGCCGTTACCGCGCGGTTGCGCGGGCGAAGCCGCGAAACCGCTCGCGGACGGCGCTACAGGCGGAATGAATTTGCTGGTGCGCAGTTGCCAGGTCGCGCCGTCGGCGAAACGTCCCTGCTGTACGCCTGCACTCAGCGGTACCACGAGGCCTTGTTGATCCAGCAGCGATTGCGCTTCCAGCGTTGCCGTGGTGAGCGCCTCGCCGCGCATGCTGTTGCCGAGCGCCCCGCTCATCGCACGCAGGCCGATCGCGAAGGCGAACGCGAGCAGCGCCATGGCAGCCAGGACTTCGAGGAGGGTGAAGCCGCAAGAGTGGGGGCGAAAATGGGTCGGGTTCATGTTCTGCACGCAGCTCGAACTCACCGGTCGCCTTGCGAAGCAAATGAACCTGGCCCCTCGCCGCCCATCGCGACCGTGCCCGTCAGCCAGTCCACGTCAATGCGCACCTCGCGGTGCTTCCGGCTCAATTCGATGTTGCCGCCGGTGGAACTGCCGTCGGGGAAAAAGCGGATGCGCGCCTGACCCGGATGCTGCACGTCTTCTGCCGCCGAGGTCACATGCAGCACGGTTCCGCCCGGAATCTCCTGAGGATCACGGCCGGGCGAAGCGAAGGTGCGCGCGTTCAAATCCAGCGTGAACCATTGCGGACGATGCTCCACCAGTGCGCGCGTGCGCGTGTGGCGCAGCGCGGCGGCGATGTCGCGCGCGGACGCATCCAGCCGCGCGCGATCCAGCCCGCCATCGAGGCTGAACGCGGTCACCGCCAGCGCAATGCCCAGCAGCGCCAGCACGGCGAGGATTTCGAGCAAGGTGAAGCCGCGCTGCTTCATGCGCGCTATCTCACTGCTGCCAATTCCCGTAATCCGCGTCCACGCCTTCGCCGCCGGGCTTGCCGTCGCGACCGTAGAAGACGATGTCGTACTGGCCATGCTGGCCGGGCATCATGTAGCCGAACGGATGGCCCCACGGATCCTTGAGGTCACCGGCCTTGGCGTACGGGCCGTTCCACGACGGCGCATCCCCCGGCTTGGCCAGCAGGCCCTGCAATTCCTTCGGCGGCGAACCGTTGTCCAGCATGTAGGCGTCAATGTCCTGGCCGAGCTTCGCGACCTGCAGCTTGCCGGCCTTGTAGTCCGCCTTGGTGACGCTGCCGCTGATCGAACGCGCGACGATGGTCGCGACGATGCCCAGCAACACGATCACCGCAAGCATTTCGAGCAGGGTGAAGCCCAGGGACCGGGGACCGGGGACCGGAACCCGGGAAAGGCGCGGGCGCCGCGGAATGTCGTGCCGTTTCTGACCCCTGGTGCCTGGTCCGTGGTCCCGCACTTTCAACTGGATCATCTGATCATCTCCGAATGGCTTCATTGAATATTCCCCGTCAGGCTGAGCAGCGGCAGCAAAATCGCCAGCATGATCCCCGCCACCAGCACCGCCATCACGATGGTCAGCACCGGCACCAGCGCGGCCAGCATCTTGTCGATCGCGCCGCGCACCTGGTTGTCGTAGGTGTCGGCCGCGCGCAGCAGCATCTGGTCGAGCGTGCCGGATTCCTCGCCGACCGCGGCGATCTGCACGGCGAGTTTGGGAAACCCGGTGTGCGCAGCCAGCGCGCGCGACAACGCTTCGCCGCCTTTCACGGCTTCCGTGACGGGTTCCAGTTGAGCGGCCAGTTCGCGGTTGGCGACGACCTGGCGCGCGATGCCGAGCGCACTCAGCAGCGGCACGCCGTTCTTCAGCAGGCTCCCCAGCGTGCGCATCAGCCGCGCGGTTTCGACCTTCAGGAACAGCGGACCGAACACGCGCGCGCGCAGCAATCGCGCGTCCAGTCCGCGCCGCGCGGCCGGCTCGCGCAGCCGCGCCTGCATGTAGATGCCTGCGATGACCAGCAGCAGCAGCACGATCCAGCCCCAGTCGTGCAGGAATGTGCCGATCGCCATCAGCACGCGCGTGATCAGCGGCACCGGCACGTTCATGTCGGCGAAGATCGGCACGAACTGCGGCACCACGAAAGCCAGTAGCAACACCAGGGAACCGAGCACGCCGAACAGCAGGAAAGCCGGGTACACCAGCGCGCCGATCACGCTCTCGCGCAAGCTGCGCGCGCGTTCCAGGTAATCGGCAAGTCGCTTGAGCGTTTCATCCAGCGCGCCGCCGGCTTCGCCTGCGCGCACCATGCTGACGTACAGCCGCGAGAACGCGCCGTGTTCCTCTTCCAGCGCGCGCGACAGTGATGAGCCGCCGCGCACACGCTCGCGCACGCGCATCACCACGTTGCGCGCGCGTTCGCCTTCGGGCAGTTCCAGCAGCAGCTGCAACGAGCGATCCAATGGCAAACCCGCGCCGAGCAGCGTTCCGAGTTGCTGCGTGAACTGCACCAGCGCGGCACCCGAAAGCGGCGCGCGTTGCCAGCGCTTGAACAGCGAACCGCCGCCGGCCTCGGCATCATCGGCGGCCAGCGGAACGTTGCCCTGCTCCTGCAGGCGCGCGACCACGTCTTCGACGGTCGCGGCGTCCATGCGGCCCTCGACGATTTCGCCGGCGGGTGTGACGGCTCTGTAATGGAACGACGGCATCAGACCCCAGCCAGGCAGGACACGATTCGTTGGAGAACCGTCGCGAGCGAAGGCGACGTGCCGCCACGGATCGGGCGTGACGCCACAGCGCGGCAAGCGGAGCGTACACGCCGGTACGTGGGCATTCCCTGGCCCCAAAGCGGTACATCCATGTACCCGGCCTGATGCGAGCACGGCACCGCCGGCGCGCACGCTGCCGAGCGCAGCAGGTCATCCAACGATTCGTCAAGCTTCTTGCGTAACACGCAATACTTCCTCGATCGTGGTCTGTCCGGCCAGCGCCTTGCGCAGGCCGTCCTCGTACATGGTGTGCATGCCTTCCGCGCGCGCGACGCGCTCGATCTCGCTCGCATCGGCGCGCTGCATCACCAGCCGCCGCAGCGGATCGGTCAGCGTGAGTTGTTCGATGATCGCCAGACGGCCCCGGTAGCCGCTCGGGTTGTCGGCCGACGGTTTCGGACGATAAAGACGCAACGGGCGCTGGTCGGTGAGTTTATCCAGGCCGAGTTCCTTTACGAGTTCCGGCAGTGGCTCGTACGCTTCGGCAGTGGCCGGATCAAGCCTGCGCACCAGCCGCTGCGCGAGGATCGCGTTCACCGTGGAAGCAAGCAGATAATCTTCCACGCCCATGTCCAGCAGACGGGTCAAACCACCCGCCGCCGAATTGGTGTGCAAGGTGGAAAGCACCAGGTGACCGGTGAGCGCGGACTGGATCGCGATCTTGCAGGTCTCCAGATCGCGCATCTCGCCGATCATGATCACGTCCGGATCCTGGCGCACGATCGAACGCAGCGCGCCGGCAAAATCCAGCCCGATCGTCGGCTTCACCTGCATCTGGTTGATGCCTTCGAGCTGGTATTCGACCGGGTCTTCGACGGTGATGATCTTGCGGTCCGGCGTGTTGATCTTCGACAGTGCGGTGTAGAGCGTGGTGGTCTTGCCCGAACCAGTCGGGCCGGTGACGAGCAGGATGCCATGCGGCTGTTCCAGCACGCGCATGAAGTCGGGCAGCGTACGCGCGTCGAAGCCGAGCGCGCCGAAGTCCAGCACCACGTTGCCGCGATCGAGGATGCGCATCACCACCGATTCGCCGAAGCTGGTCGGGATGCACGACACGCGCAGGTCCAGTTCCTTGCCCTGCACGCGCAGCATGATGCGGCCGTCCTGCGGCAACCGGCGTTCGGCAATGTTCATGCGCGCCATGATCTTGATGCGCGAAATCACCGCGGCGGTGGAAGACGCCGGAGGCGCCTCCACTTCGTGCAGCACGCCGTCGATGCGATAGCGCACCTTCAATCTGTTCTCGAAGGGCTCGATATGGATGTCGGAAGCTCGCGCTTCGACGGCACGCTGGATCAGCAGATTCACCAGCCGGATCACGGGCGCTTCGGAAGCGAGGTCGCGCAGGTGCTCGATGTCGTCCTCGCCGCCGCTGCCGCCCTCGCCATCCATGCCTTCCACGATCGCACCGAGCGCGCTGCGACCCTGGCCATGCCAGCGTTCGATCAGGTCGTCAATTTCGGATCGCAGCGCGATGCGCAGCACCACCGGTTTGCTGGCCGCCAACGAGACCGCCTGCAGCGGATACGGATCGCCCGGATCGGCCACCGCCAGTTCCAGCGCGCCGTCGCGATCGCCGATCGGCACCACGTGATGCTGCTTCATGAAGCGCAGCGACAAACTCGTTTCAGGCGGCGCATCCGGCGCTTCCTTGACCGACAAAAGCGGCAGGCGCAGGGTTTCCGCCCAGGCTTCGGCAAGATCGCGTTCGGATACCAGACCCAGTCGCGCGAGCAACGCGGTCAGCGTGCCGTCGGGCGATTCGGCGTGGATGCGCTCGGCGCGCGCGAGATCGCTTTCCTTCAACTTGCCGCGCTCGACCAGCAGTGCGCAAACCGGCATTTCCACGCTGGTATCCGGCGCATCGGTTTGTGGAATGTGTGCGGTCGCTGACATGTCCAGTCCTGAAGCGAAGGCGCGAAGCCGGTCAAGGGCTCCGTCTAGCATAGCGGGCGGCAACGTGCCTGCGCCGTCGAACCCGTGTTGCAGGTATCCGTCATCCAAAAAGAAGGGCGGCCGAAGCCGCCCTTCCCTGGCGGTGTGTGTGGGGCTACATGGACGAGGGGGACACCGAAGACGACCCGCTGCCGTCCTTGGTGTAGCCCAGGTGCACGGTGATCCTGTCGCCTTTCTTCAGGTCCTGCGATGCGTTCGGAAAATGCAGGCGCAGGTTCATGCCTTCCGATTTGACATGCACCATGCCGTCGCTGTTCACCGACTCGACCGTCCCGCTCATGCTGTGCTCGCCCTCCAATTGTGCATTGGACATGCTGGAGCTCGACATCGTCTCCTGCGAGGTCCCGCTCTCCGTCGTGGATACCTTGGGGTACTGCTGCAAACTGCCCGAGTGGGTCAATGCGCCGGACTGCGGATGCTGCAAGCCATTGTCCTGCGCACCCGTGCTGCTTTGAGCCAGCGCCAGCGGCGCCGCGCAGACCAGCGCACCCGTCACCAGCAGTGACATCATTGAATGCGTGCGTTTCATGTTCTCCTCCTTGAATGCCCGGTGGGCCACCAATCCGATGGCTCAGTACAAACCCGCCCGCAGCGGTGGTCAAGGAGGCGGCGAATCCCGTTCAGTCTGTCTGAACATCGCGGCAAGGTTAGGGCAAGTGCCGCAAGCTTTTGTTGGGACGATGCTAAGAAAGCATCAACACTCGACCACGTTCACCGCGAGTCCGCCGCGCGAAGTTTCCTTGTACTTGTCCTTCATGTCGCGGCCGGTGTCGCGCATGGTCTTGATCACCTTGTCGAGCGACACGCGGTGCTTGCCGTCGCTGCGCATCGCCATGCGCTGGGCGTTGATCGCCTTGACCGAGCCCATCGCATTGCGTTCGATGCACGGGATCTGCACCAGTCCGCCGATCGGATCGCAGGTCAATCCAAGGTTGTGTTCCATGCCGATCTCGGCGGCATTCTCGACTTGGTAGATGGAACCGCCGAGCGCGGCGGTGAGTCCGCCGGCCGCCATCGAACAGGCCACGCCGACTTCGCCTTGGCAACCGACTTCGGCGCCGCTGATCGAGGCGTTCTCCTTGTAGAGAAGGCCGATCGCGCCGGCAGTCAGCAGGAAATCCATCACGCCGTTGTCGTCGGCTTTCGGACAGAAGCGCGTGTAGTAATGCAGCACCGCAGGCAGGATGCCGGCCGCGCCGTTGGTGGGGGCGGTGACCACGCGCCCGCCGGCGGCGTTCTCCTCGTTCACCGCCAGCGCGTAGAGGTTCACCCAATCCAGGATCGTCAGCGGATCGCGCAACGAAGCCTCGGGGCGATCACGCAAATCCGCGAGCATCGCCGGCGCGCGGCGCTTCACGTGCAGCCCGCCCGGCAATTCGCCCGGCGAGCGCAGTCCGCGCGCGACGCACTGCTGCATCGCGCTCCAGATATTCAACAGCCCGGCGCGGATCTCTTCATCGGAACGCCACGCGCGCTCGTTCTCGAACATGACCTGGGCGATCGTCTTTTTCTCGCGTTCGCAGATCGCGAGCAACTGCTCGCCGGTTGAAAATGCAAACGTGAGCGGCGTGGTATCGGCCACGATGCGGTCTTCCGCCGCTTCATCCTGATTCACGACGAAGCCGCCGCCGACCGAGTAGTAATCGCGGGTGGCGATCACATTGCCCTGCGCATCCAGCGCGGTGAAGCGCATGCCGTTGCTGTGATAAGGCAATTTCTGGCGCTTGTTGAAGATCAGGTCAGCCTTCTCGTCGAACGCGATGTCGTGCTCGCCGTGCAGGCGGATGCGCTTGTCCTTGCGGATGCGATCCAGCCGTTGCGGGATGCTGTCGGGATCAACCTTGTCGGGCCACTCGCCTTCCAGACCGCACATCACCGCCTTGTCGGTTCCGTGGCCACGGCCGGTGAGCGCGAGCGAGCCGAACAGTTCGCAGGTCAGGCGCGCGGTGCGCGGCAGGTCTCCCGCTTCCAGCAGCCACTTCTCGACGAAGCGCGCGGCCGCACGCATCGGCCCGACCGTGTGCGAGGAAGACGGCCCGATGCCGATTTTGAACAAGTCGAAGACGCTGACGGCCATGGGTGCGGGAATGGCGTGGGAACGCGGCTATTCTACGCTCCCGCTGTTGACTGCCGGTAAAGTCACCGCCGCCGCTCCGATCACCAACAACCGACAGCCAACAACCATGCTGCTTCTCTTCCAACGCGACGATTGCAAACTGTGCGACGAGGCGATCGCGCTGCTCGCCGCCGTGCGCGCGCCGGAGTTCGAGAGCGTGTGGATAGATGACGACCCGGACCTGGAGGCGCGTTACGGCGAGCGCGTGCCGGTGCTGTGCGATGACAGGCGCGAACTGGATTGGCCGTTCGATGCGGAAGCGCTCCGCGCGTTCCTCAGCCAGGCGTAGGAGCGCGCCTGCACCGTCCTGCTTTGTGTCACGGCCGCAACGCAAGATGCCCGCGCACCGTCACACCGTTGCCGATCATCGAGGTATCGGACCAGTCACCGGTACCGATGCCGAAGTCCAGCCGCCTCAGCGTGGTGTCCACCTCCAGCGTCGCGCCCGAACCCGCTTGCGCAAACTTGACCGCGAGCGTGACCGGCTTGCTGATGCCGCGCAGGCTCAATGTGCCGTCCGCGAGCACCTGACCATTCGTGGCCTTGCGAAAACGCGTGGTCACGAAATGCGCGCGCGGGAATTGCGCGGTGTCGAAGAAAGCCTTGCCCGGCAGCGCCTGATCGCGCTCGGTGTTCGCGGTATCCACGCTCGCGATGTCCACCATCACGTCGAAATTCGCGTGCGCAAGATCGCCGGGGTCGTAATTGACCTTCGCATCGAAACGCTTGAAGCGCCCCTCGAATGATTCGCCCTGATACGTGCCGGTGAACGTCAGCGTGCTATGCGCGGCATCCACCTTCCACTCGCGCGCGTGAGCAGCGAGGGGCAGCAGCAACAGCAGCGCGAGCCCGATGCGCATTTTCACGGCAACGCCCGCTGCCGCGGCAAGTCGCGCCGTTTTCCCGCCATCGGCAGCATGCGCAGCAACACCTCGTCGCGTTGCCGGAAGTGATGCCACAGTGCGGCGAACACGTGCACCGCCACGACCGCGACCAGCACCCAGAACAGCACGACATGCGCGCGCAACGCGAATGCCTTCAGCACCGGATCGAGGCCACGGGTGAGGCTGGGCACATGGAACATGCCGAACCACTCCAGCGGAAAATTTGCCGCCGAGTTGAACAGCCAACCCGAGAACGGCAGCGCCAGGATCAACACATAAAGCAGGAAATGCGATGTCCGCGCGGCTGCGAGTTGCCAGCGCGGCATCGGCACTTCGCGCGGCGCACGCTGCGTCAGGCGCCAGGCCAGCCGCAGCAGCACCAGCGCCAGCACAGTCAGGCCGATGGACTTGTGCAGCGCGAACACTTTGACCTTGGTCGGCGTCATGCCGAGTTCCACCATCGTCAGGCCGATCGCACCCTGCACCACGATCAGTGCGGCGATCAACCAGTGGAATGCCTGCGCGACGCTGCCCCAGCGCGTCTCAGTGTTGCGCAGCATGGTCCGCGTCCTTCTGCAGGCTGGCTTCGTATTGCTTCTGTGCATCCTGGTCCAGGATTGCCTCGACCTCCAGCCGCACTTCCACTTGCGTGCCGACCGCTTTCGGGAACGCGGTCATGCCGAATTGCGTGCGATCGAGATTCGCCGTTGCGGAGAACCCGGCCAGCGTCTGCATGCCGGAAAAAATCGTCGCACCGATCCGGTTCAGCGTGAACGGGATTTCGATTTCATGCGTAATGCCGCGCAGGTCGAGATTGCCGCGCAGGATGCCGTGCTGCGCGTCGGACTTCTGCACCGCGGTGCTTTCGAAATGCGCCAGCGGAAAACCCTTCGCATCCAGAAAGCGCTTGCCGGTCACGGCGTCGTTCCAATCGGTGTCGCCGAAATCCACCGACGCGGCGTCCACGTCCGCGACCACCTTCGCGGTACTCCAGTTGTCTTCGTCGAAACCGATCCAGCCGGCCTTGATTTTCATGCGGCCGACCGGATGCGAATAGCCATCGTGGTCCACGCTGACCAGCACCTGCGAGTGCACCGGGTCCATCCGGAAATACAGCGTGCGCGCGGAAGCGGGCGCAGCCGCGGCCAGCGACAACAGGATGATTGCAACGCACTGACGGACCGACATCGCGTGCTCCCGGTGCAGGAATCCCGATTCTGCCGCAAGAGGACCGGTGCTTGCGTAAACCGCTTGCAATACGGTTAGATGAACTTTGTGGACTGGGGGGAGCCCACGATGATTTCCGTTTTGCTGTTGGCCGCCGCCTTGGCCCTCGCGCCTTCCGCGCCGCCGTCTGCCGCGCCGGTTCGATCCGAACTCGCGCCGCCATTGAACCCCAGCTTCCGTCATTACGGCGTACTGGACGGCCTGCCTTCGGACGCAGCCTACACCGTGGTGCAGGATCATTCCGGCTACATCTGGGTCGGCACGCGCGACGGGCTGGCGCGTTTTGACGGCAAGGAGTTCCGCATCTTCCGGCACGATGCCGGCAACCCGTCATCGCTTTCCGCCAACGATGTTTCCGCGGTATGGGTGGACGCGCAAGGCCGTCTTTGGGCTGGCGGGGAAGGCAACGGCCTGAATCTCTTTCGCCCGGAAACGGGCGGCTTCGCGCATTGGCGGCACGATCCGGAAAACTCGCGCAGCCTTTCGGGCGATGACGTCATGGCCGTCACGCAGGACTCCGACGGCGCGATCTGGGTCGGCGTATACGCCGGCGGCGCCAATCGCCTGCTCCCCGACGGAAAAAGTTTCAGCCACGTGCGCCATCGCAAGGACGACCCGGACAGCCTGCTCTCGGACGATGTGACTGCGCTCGCGCCCGGTCCGGGCGGCACGCTCTGGATCGGCACCGATGCGGGCCTGCAACGGCGCGACCGCAGCGGCCATCTCACACGTATCGCGCTTGCCGGCTCCACGCCCATTCCGGTCTGGCAGTTGAACCGCTACGAAGATGGCGTGGATGCCGCGACCGACGCCGGGGTGTTCCATGTGGATGCCAACGGCCGCGTGCAACGGATCGGCGCGGCTGCCGTGGCCTACGCCAGTTTGCGCGATGCGCACGGCGGTCTCTGGATCGCGCGTCGTGACGGCGAGGACCTGGTCGCGGCCAATGGCTCCGCTCGCCACTACGCACCCCATGCGGGCGTGCCCGGCAGCCTTCCCGGCGCGTTGTCACTTGGCATGCTGATCGATCACGAGGGCGGCACCTGGATCGCAATGCTGGACGGCGGCCTCGCCTATCTGCCGCCGCAATGGCCCACCTTCGACGCGTGGCGGCACGACCCCTCGGATTCCGGCAGCCTCGATGACGATCGCGTGCGCGCGTTGGCGATTGCACCGGACGGCGCGCTCTGGGTCTTGGGCAACAACGGCACGCTGGATCGCGTGGATTCCCGCGACGGCAGCGTGCGGCATTTTTCCGGCGAAATCGCGTTGCAGAAGTCTCTCCTCGACGCCGTGGCCGTGGACACGCATGGACGCTTGTGGATCGGCCATCGCTACGGCCTGCGTCTTGATGATCACGGCAAGCTGCACGATCTGCCTGTAAGCACCCATGGCACGCATGCCGTGCACCTCGTGCTGGCCGCGCGAGATGGCACGATCTACTTCTCTGTGCTCGGCAATGGCGTCGCAAGCCTCCATCCGGACACGCTCGCCATGACGCCCCTGCAGCCGCCCACGCCCGGCAGCGCAGCGCAGCAGGTGCAGGAATTGCGCGAAGGCAAGGACGGTGCGATTTGGAGCGCAAGTCTCGCCGGCGTGTCGCGGCTTGAACCGGGCAGCGAGCGTTTCCGGTTCGTGCCCGGTGTCACGCGGGGCTCGGTGGAGGCATTCGCCTTCGCGCCAGACGGGTCGTTGTGGGTCGCGCGCAGCGACAGCCTGCAGCATTATCGGCTTTCGGCCACACGCGCCCGGCTGCTGGAAATCGTGGATTCCGCCCGTGGCTGGCCGGCGGTCGCAGTAGGCGGCTTGGAAACCGACGCGCACGGCCGTGTGTTCGCCACGACCTTGCGCGGCCTGGTCGTGTACGACCCCGCATCACAGCGCGTACACACCTATGGCGCGGCCGATGGGGTTGGCAATCCGGAGTTCGCACCACATTCGCTATGTGCAGGAAATGGCGTGCTGTACGCCGGCAGCCTCGGTGGCGTGATTGCCATCCGCACCGCGGCACTGCGCGCGGAGACGACCGTTCCCCAGCTTGCGCCCGCGACGTTGAGTGTGCGCCGCGACGGCCGCACGATTGAACTCGATCCGGGCAAACCGGTTGCGCTGCAATGGAATGACAGCGAACTGACCGTCACCGCGCACGCACTGTCCTATATGGACCCGCAGCGCATCCACTACCGATTCCTGCTGCACGGCTTCGATCCGGACTGGGTGGATACCGGGACGCGCGACATTCGCGAGTTTTCGTCGCTGCCCCCGGGCCATTACACACTGCGGATCATGGCCGCCAATGGCGATGGCCCCTGGAGCGTTGCCAGCGCACCGATCGCGTTGCTCATTCCCGCGCCGCCGTGGGACAGGCCCTGGGCGTGGGCGCTGTATGCATTGATGGCGCTGCTCGGAGTGCTCGCGTTTGTTCACGCCATGCGCAAGCGGCTGGAGCGGCACCATCGCTACGCCCTGATCACGCAGCGTCAGCAACTGGCGGAGCAGGCGAATGCGGCGAAGACGAACTTCCTTGCCGGCATGGCACACGAGATCCGCACGCCGATGACCGGCGTGCTGGGCATGGCCGAGCTGCTGCTGAACAGCGACCTCGACGCACGCCAGCGCGGCTACGTCGATGGCATCCGCCGCTCCGGTGCGCTGCTGATGCGACAGCTCAACGACGCGCTGGACCTGGCGCGCATCGAGGCCGGCAAGCTGGAACTTGCGGATGCTGTGTTCGATCCCGCGGCGCTGCTGCGCGAGATCGCGTCGATCGAGCAGGGTCTCGCAACGCAAAAGGGCCTGGGCTTGCGGATCGCGGTGGCGGAGGACGCGCCGCGCGCATTGCGCGGCGATGCGCTGCGCGTGCAGCAGGTGCTTTTGAATCTCGCACACAACGCGCTGAAGTTCACGCGGGCCGGCGGCGTATGCCTGAGCCTGCAGCGCGAAGCCGAAGGCGCCGTGTTCGCGGTCGCCGACAGCGGCCCCGGCCTTTCGCCGCACGAATGCGAACGCGTGTTCCGCCGCTTCGAGCAGACCGAAAGCGGTCGCCGTGAACATGGCAGCGGACTGGGGCTCACCATCGCGCGCGAACTGGTCGTCCTGATGGGCGGGCACATCGAGTTGCATTCGGAAGTCGGGGTGGGCAGCACCTTCCGCGTGCACCTGCCGCTGCCGGAATGCGAACCGCTCGCGCCGCGGCAGGCTGTGCCCGGCGCGGCAAGCTCAAGCGCTGCCCAACGCGTGCTTCTGGTCGAGGACGACGATATTGCCGCCGAAGTGCTCGCCGGGTTGCTGCAGGCGCAAGGTCATTCCGTGACGCGCGCGCCCCATGCGCTGGCCGCGCTGGCGGAAGTGGATGCGGCACGCGAAGGCTTCGACATGATCCTGCTGGATCTGGATCTGCCCGGCATGGACGGCTGCACGCTGGCAGGCATGTTGCGCACCCGCGGCCTCGAAATCCCGATGCTTGCCGTCACCGCCTCCAGCCACGGCGACGAGGAATCACGCATCCGCGCTGCCGGCATGAACGCGCTGTTGCGCAAGCCGGTGTTGCCGGAGGTGCTGCGCGAAGCGATGGAAGAAACAGGCAAAAAGTAGCAACGGTTGTCGGTTGTCGGGAGGGGTGGCGGTGCAGCCAACAACCAGCAACTAGCAACCAGCAACTAGCAACCAGCAACTGACAACTAGCTTCCCGCCTTTCCAATCAGCCACTGTGTCAGCAGCGGCACCGGGCGGCCGGTCGCGTAACCCTTGCGGCCTTCGTCCCACGCAGTGCCGGCGACATCCAGATGCGCCCACGGCGTGCCTTCGGCGAAGCGCGAGAGGAAACACGCGGCGGTGATCGCACCGGCGCTCTTGCCGCCGACGTTGGCGACGTCGGCGAAGGCGGATTCCAGCTGATTGCGATAATCGTCCCATAGCGGCAGGCGCCAGGCACGATCCAGCGTGGCGTTGCCGGCAGCGAGCAGCTCGCTGGCGAGTTGGTCGTCGGCGCTGAACAAACCGCTGGCGTGCTTGCCCAGGGCGATCACGCAGGCGCCGGTGAGCGTGGCCGCATCCACCATCGCCTGCGGCTCGAAGCGCTTGGCATAAGCCAGCGCATCGCACAGGATCAGCCGCCCTTCCGCATCGGTGTTCAGCACTTCCACCGTCAACCCGGAAAGCGTGGTCAGCACGTCGCTCGGCCGGTAACTGCTGCCGTCGGGCATGTTCTCCACCGCCGGTACCACGCACACCAGGTTGATCGGCAGTTTCATCTCGGCCGCGGCGAGGAACGCACCCAAAACGCCGGCCGCGCCACACATGTCGTATTTCATTTCCTCCATCGAACCGGTCGGCTTGAGGTTCATGCCGCCGGTGTCGAAAGTGACACCCTTGCCGACCAACGCGAACGGCTTGGCATCCTTGCCGCCGCGGTACTGCAACACGATCAGCTTCGGAGGATTGGCCGAGCCCTGTGCGACGGCAAGCAGCGCGCCCATGCCGAGCTCGCGCATGCGGTCGCGCTCCAGCACGTCGAGCGTGACGTCGGCGTGCGAATCGGCGATACCCTTGGCGCGCTCGGCGAGATACGCAGGCGTGCACAGGTTCGGCGGCAGGCAGCCCAGTTCGCGCGCGAACTCCACGCCCTTGGCGATCGCACGCGCCTGCTCCAGCGTCTTCCCGTCCGCACCGGCGAGCTCGACGCGCTTCAACTGTGCGCGTTTGCCGTTCGGTTTCACGGTTGCGGTGTAGCGGAAGCTCGCATGATCCAGCGCCAACGCGCAGGTTCGCACGCGCCAGGCCGCATCGTGGCCGCGCACTTCGCACTCGGGCAGGAACACGGTCGCGCTCTCGATGGGAAGATTCTTCAGCGCCTTGCCGGCTTCGTAGCACGCGCGCTGGAAGCCGAGCCCGTCGAAATCGGATTTCGCGCCCAGCCCCACCAGCAGCACTCGGGCGGCGCGCACACCGCTCAACCCGTGCAGCACCAGCGTGCCGCCGATCTTGCAATTGAGGTCGCCCGCATCGCGCAGCTTTGTCAGCGTGCCGCCGCTGGCCTGATCGAGCAGCGCGGACGCGCCGGCGAGCGGCTGATCGAAAACGCCGACCACCACGCAGGCTGTCTCGGCCTTGTCGGCAGCGGCGGAGCTGGAACTGAACTCGAGCATGACAACATTCCCTTGAAAGAATACGAACAGGCTGGAGCCGCTAAACTGCCGCGTTCCCGGCCCGCAAAGCGAGTCAGTCTAACCGATGCCGCGAATGTCCATCCTCGACCGCTATTTGTTGCGCGAGCTGCTGATCGGCACGCTGGCGGCCGTGGCCGTGCTGCTGGTGATCTTCACGGGCGGAACTTTCGCGGACATCCTGAACAAGGTGGCTTCCGGCCGGCTGCCCGGCGACATCATGTTCGAAGTGCTGGGCCTGCATCTGGTGGACACGCTCTCCGCGCTGCTGCCGATGGCGATGTTCCTCGGCATGCTGTTGGCGCTGGGCCGCATGTACCGCGACAGCGAGATGCATGTGCTGTTCACTTCCGGCTTCGGCCCGCGTGGCATGTTGCGGCCGGCGGCGATGCTGAGCATCGGCGCGGCGATCCTGATCGCGCTGATCTCGCTGTGGCTGGGGCCGCTGGTCACGCGCACCGCGGACGCGGAAGTGGAGGAAGCCAATCGCTCGGTGATCGCAGCCGGTCTTGAGGCCGGACGCTTCACCGAACTCCCCGGCAAGGGCGGCATCCTGTTCGTGGACACGCTGAGCCCGGACGGTACCCAACTGGGCAAGCTGTTCGTGGAGAGCGAGCGGCCCGGAACGCAGGACGGCAAGCCAGTCACGCAGATGGACGTGATCACCGCCAGCCACGGCGAGCTGTACCACGAAGGCACCGCCGACAACCGTTTCATCGCGCTGTTCGACGGACATCGTTTCGACGGCCATCTCGGCCACGACAACTGGCGGCTGATGAAATTCGCGCGCAACGACCTGGCACTGTCCACGCCCGACGACAACGGCGACGAGGATGATCCGGAACACTCACGCGCGACGTTGCTGCTGGTCGGCGACAAGGATCCGGCCGCGCGCGCGGAATTGCAGTGGCGCATCGGCGCGCCATTCGCCGCATTGGTGCTCGGCCTGCTGGCGCTGCCGATGTCGCGCCAGAACACGCGCACCTCCACGCTCGGCAAACTGGTGATCGCGGTGCTCGCTTACCTGGTGTTCGCCAACCTGCTGATCCTGGCGCGCACCTTCATCGCCGAAGGCAAGGCGCCCGCCATGCTGGGGCTATGGTGGGTGCTGGTTCCGGTGTTCGTGTTTTCGGCGTGGCTGTTCGCGCGCCAGTACGCCACGCGCCGCTTGCCGAAAGGAGCGAACGGATGATCGCGGGCGCATGGCGGCGGGTGCGGATCAAGCGTGCGGACCGGCTGATCTGGGGCTCGGTGCTGGCCAGCGTGCTGATCGCGTGGCTGGTGCTCGTCGGGCTGGACACATTCACCACCTTCGCCAAGCAGGTCGGCGGCATCGGCCACAACGGCTACACGCTCGGCTCGGCGATTGCCTACATCCTGCTGACCGTGCCGCGCCGCGTGTACGACTGGTTCGTGTTCGCCGCCTTGATCGGCAGCCTGATGGGCCTGGGCGGACTCGGTGCCAGCGGCGAGCTGACCGCGCTGCGCGCGGCAGGCATGTCGAAGTTGCGCATCTGCCTTTCTGCTGCCGCGCTGGTGCTGGTGCTGATGACACTCGTGTTCGCGCTGGGCGAAACCGCCGCGCCCGCGGGCCAGCAGCGCGCGGAGAACATCCAGTTGCAGATGCGCTCGGGCCACCTCGGCAATACCCGCAGCGGACTGTGGGCCAAGGACGGCGACACCATCATCAATGCGAAAGCCGCGCTGGCGCGCGTGGTGGACGGGCGCCCGGGCGTGGAGCTGGCCGACGTGCGCGTGTTCGGCTTCAACCCTGCCGGCGAGCTGACATCTTTCCAGTGGGCCAAAACCGCCACGCAGAAAGGCGGGCAGTGGATCATGCATGCGGTGCGCAGCACGACGATCTCACCGAGCGGTGCGCACAGCACGTTTGCCACACAGCGTTCGTGGAAATCGGGCCTCGACCCGGAAGTGCTGCAACTCTCCGTGGTGCACCCGGAATACCTTTCGCTGTCCGACTTGCAGCGTGACATCCATTACTACCGCGCCAATCAGCAGAATCCCGGCACTTACCTCAACGCGTTCTGGACACGCGCGCTGTATCCATTGAACACGCTAGTGCTGGTGATGTGCGCGCTGCCGTTTGCGTTCGGCGCGCTGCGCTCGGGGGGACTGGGCCGGCGACTGTTCGTCGGTCTGCTGCTGGCGCTCGGCTGGTACTTCCTGCAGCAGGCGGTGATCGGCCTGGGCACCGTGTTCGGCGTGCCGGCGCTGGCCGCGAACCTCACCCCCGCGCTGCTGCTGATCGCCGCGGCGGTGTGGTATTTCAGGCGGGTGTAGAGCCGGGACTCGGGGCTCGAAGACGTCAGCTGAGGCGAACCATCACCGTCTTGCAGATCCGATCGTGCAGCGTGCGGTTCTGCGCATCGAACAGCGCCCACCAGAAACCGATCCCCACGATCGCCAGCGATAGTAGCGCAAGGGAAAAGCGCGCCAGTGCCGGCGAGACACCGATCTTGCTGCCATCCTCGCGCAGCAGTTTCAGCTTCCACGCGCGCATGCCGATGGTCTGGCCGGCACGTGCCCACGAGATCACGAAGTATGCCGCAGTGATCGCAAGCAATGCGACCTGCAGGCCGAGGCGTGTCCCCCATCCCGGATGCGCCGGATCGTAATGCCGGCCAGCCGCGTACAGATAGACGAACGTGGTGAGCATCCATAACCCGACCAGCGGGAACACGTCGTAGACCAGCGCCGCAACCCGCCGCCAGAGCGGTGCTGAGCGGACCACCGAGGCGTGGAGCGACATCGGTTCTGATTCTGTCACTGGCATCGGCAACTGGTGCACATCTGCAAACCATTCCACTTGCGTAAGGGTCCCATAAGCGCAAGCATCGCACGATGCAGGCCGCCGTTGCCGAAATGACCCCGAAAATCGCCGACGCGGACCACGCAGCGATCGAGGCCTTCCTCGAGCGCATCTGGTCGCAGGACGGCGTGGCCGACCTCACCCTCATTGCCTACCGCAGCGATCTGGAACTGTGCGCGGCCTGGCTGGGCGCGCGCGGCAGATCGTTGGTGACCGCCACTTACGAAAATCTTTCCCGCTATCTCGGCGAGCGCGGCAAGGCGCAGATCAAGGCGCGCAGCAACGCGCGGCTGCTCACCGTGCTGCGACGCTTCTTCGCCGACTACGCGCGCACGCGTTCGGATTTCGACGATCCGACGTTGCTGCTGGATGCGCCCAAGCTTCCGCGCAGCCTGCCGAAGGCGCTTTCGGAACGCGAGATCGAAGCCTTGATCGCCGCGCCGGATGTCGAGACTCCGCTGGGCCTGCGCGATCGCGCGATGCTGGAGCTGATGTACGCCTCCGGCTTGCGCGTATCCGAACTCACCACGTTGCCCATTGCCGCACTCAATCTTCGCCAGGGCGTGCTGCGCGTTACCGGCAAGGGCGGCAAGGATCGGCTGGTCCCGGTTGGCGAAAACGCGCTGGACTGGATCGGCCGATATTTGAAGGACGCGCGGCCCGCGCTGGCGAAGGGCCGCACGCCCGACGTGCTGTTCCTCACCAACCGGGCCGCGGGCATGACCCGGCAGATGGCGTGGACGCTGATCAAGAAACACGCGATGGCAGCCGGCATTCCCGCAAAAAAGATTTCACCGCACGTGCTGCGGCATTCCTTCGCCACCCACCTGCTCAACCATGGCGCCGACCTGCGCGCGCTGCAGATGCTGCTCGGACACAGCACGCTCTCCACCGCCCAGATCTACACACTCATTGCAAAAGAAAACCTGAAGCGGCTGCACGCGGAGCATCATCCGCGGGGGTGAGGAGCAACGCACCATGGACGGTTACTTGCCAGCTTCTGCACTGCTTTTGAGCTGCTCTCCGCAATGAGCGGCCGTGTCTGCGTGCTAGCATCTCCGCGCCACGACCGTATGCGGTTTCCGGGTCTGTCATGTCCAAATTGCTTCCCGCCCTTTTCGCGATCGCGCTGATCGCCAGCGCCTGCTCCGCGGGCGAAAACGACAGCAATGCGTCAACTGCGTCGAAAACTGACACGCCTCATGCTGCAAGTGTGGCAAGTGCGCCCGCGACGGGCGGCACCGACGCACCGAAAGCGGTACTGGACGCGATCCACAAACTCGCACCACAGGTGCAGATCCAGGCGGTGGACCCGACGCCGCTGCCGGGCCTGTATCAGGTGATCGTGCAGGGCCAGGCGGTGTACGTCAGCGCGGATGGCCGCTACATGCTGCAGGGCGATGCTTACGATCTGAAAACGCAGCGCGAGCTCGCGGATGCGCGACTGGATGCGCTGCGCCGCGAGGCGCTGGCGAAGGTTCCGCAGTCGCACATGATCCGCTTCGCGCCCGCGCACCCGAAATACACGGTCACGGTGTTCACGGACGTGGACTGCCCGTACTGCCGCGCCTTCCATTCGCAAATCGCGGAGTACAACAAGCTCGGCATCGCCGTGGATTACCTGTTCTGGCCACGCTCGGGGTTGCACACTCCCTCGGCGCAGAAAGCGGTGTCGGTGTGGTGTGCAGCCGACCGCAAGCGTGCCTTCACCGAGGCCAAGCATGGGGTGGATCCCAAGCCCGCGCACTGCGACAACCCGGTCGCGCACGATTACCAGCTCGGGATTGATCTGGGCGTGGACGGCACGCCGACCATCATCGCCAGCGACGGCGCGGCACTGAACGGCTACGCCGATCCCCTGCAATTGCTGCAATGGTTGAGCGAGACGCCGGGGCCGCACGACCACGGGTGAGGAGAAGCGCTTGCGACATGCGTGGCGCCGCGGGTCTGGAACGCGCGGCGAACAGCGCAGTTGGCCCACAGGGCGAGCGCCGCGGATGGCGCGAGTCATGGCATGTCGCGCTGTCCCGAACGCCCGAGGACAGAAGATGCCGAGAGCCGGGTTGCTCGATGAGCGCAGGACGCGCGAATTTAGCAGCAGCGACTCCAACGCCAGGGCCGACCGCTGTTTGAGCCCGGGAGCGAAACCCCGCGCGCTGCTACAATAACCGGCTCCCCAAAGCTGCCGCAGCGAAGCCCATGATCGTCCTCGACGGGCGCTCCGCCCTGTCGCCGTTTCGTCTGGATCGCCTGAACGAGCGCCTCGCCCAGGTGGCGCCCGGTGCGCGCGTGCGCGGCGCACGGTTCGTCTACTTCGCCGACGTCGAGCACCCGCTCGATCCCCAGCAGCATCGGCGTCTGGCCGAAGTTCTGGATGCCGGCGAAGGCGCGCCCCTGGATGCCACGCTCTGGATCGTGCCGCGGCTGGGCACGTTGTCGCCGTGGTCGTCCAAGGCCAGCGACATCCTGCACGACATCGGCCTGCCGGTGCGGCGCGTCGAGCGCGGCACCGCATTCCTGATCGAAGGCCTGGCACTGGAAGACAATGCCGCATTCGATGCCGTTGCGGCCGCGTTGCACGATCCGATGACGCAATCGGTGCTGACTGCGCTGGATCAGGCGCAGGGCTTGTTCCTTGCCGGTGCGCCCGGCGCGCTGCACACCATTGCGCTGGGCGACGATCCACGTGCTGCGCTGCAAGCGGCCAATACCGAACTCGGCCTCGCGTTGGCGGCGGACGAAATCGAATACCTGATCGAGCACTACGCCCGCCTGCAGCGCGACCCGACCGACGCGGAACTGGTGATGTTCGCGCAGGCCAATTCCGAACACTGCCGGCACAAGATCTTCAACGCGCAGTTCACGGTGGACGGCCAGCCGCAGGCGGCCACGCTGTTCGGCATGATCCGCCACACCCACAAGATGTCGCCGGCGTACACGCTCAGCGCCTACAGCGACAACGCGGCGGTGATCGAAGGATCGATGGGCGCGCGCTTTTTTGCCGATGCCGATGGCGTGTGGCGCGCCCACGATGAAGCGATCCCTTACGCGATCAAGGTGGAGACGCACAACCATCCGACCGCGATCGCACCGTGGCCGGGCGCGGCCACCGGCGCGGGCGGCGAGATCCGCGACGAAGGCGCGGTCGGCCGCGGCGGCAAACCCAAGGCCGGCCTGACCGGCTTTTCTGTTTCGCATTTGCGCATTCCGAATCTGCCGCGCCCGTGGGAATCCACGCGTCCGCTGCCGGCGCGTTTCGCCACCGCATTCGAGATCATGCGCGACGGCCCGCTGGGCGCGGCCGCATTCAACAACGAATTCGGCCGACCGTGCCTCGGCGGTTATTTCCGCGCGTTCGAGCAGGAAACCGGCGAGCCCGGCGTGCGCCGCGGGTACGACAAGCCGATCATGATCGCCGGCGGCGTGGCCAACATCCGCCCCATGCACGTCGCCAAGAACAAGCTCACGCCGAATGATGCGGTAATCGTGCTCGGCGGACCGGCGATGTTGATCGGCCTCGGCGGCGGCGCGGCCTCATCCATGGCCGGCGGTGCCTCCAGCGCGCAACTGGACTTCGCTTCCGTGCAGCGCGACAACGCCGAGATGCAGCGCCGCTGCCAGGAAGTGATTGACGCATGCACTGCGCTGGGCGAAGCGAATCCGATCGTCGCGATCCACGACGTCGGCGCCGGCGGCCTGTCGAACGCGATTCCCGAATTGCTGCACGACTCGGGCGTCGGCGGTGAAATCGATCTCGACAAGGTGCCGCGCGACGATCCGCAGCTCACGCCGATGCAGTTGTGGTGCAACGAATCGCAGGAGCGTTACGTGCTGGGCGTACGCCCTGCCGACCTGCCCGCATTCGAGAAAATCTGCGCGCGCGAACGCTGCCCGTACGCCACGGTGGGCACGGCGACCGGGGAGCAGCGGCTGCTGGTCAGGTCCGTACAATCCGGACCCCAACCCAACCCTCCCTCGCGCGCCGCGCGAGTGGGAGGCGGGCAGTCGGCCGAGACATCGAACGAAGCGATCATTGATCTTCCCCTCGACATGCTGCTCGGCAAGCCGCCGCGCATGCAGCGCGAAGCCATGCGCAGCAAACCGCGCGTGGAAGTGGTGCCGGATCTTTCCGGCATCGGCCTGGATGAAGCGGTGCAGCGCGTGCTGCGCATGCCGGGTGTGGGATCGAAAAGTTTCCTGATCACCATCGGCGATCGCAGCGTCGGCGGTTTGTGTTCGCGCGATCCGATGGTCGGGCCGTGGCAGGTGCCGGTCGCCGATTGCGCGGTGACGCTGGCCGATTTCGAAGGTTACGCGGGCGAGGCGATGGCGATGGCCGAGCGCGCGCCGGTGGCACTGCTGGATTCGGCCGCCGCCGCGCGTCTCGCCGTCGGCGAAGCGATCACCAACCTGCTCGCCGCGCCGGTGACGCTGGAGGAAGTCCGCCTGTCGGCGAACTGGATGGCCGCCAGCGGCAAGGCGGGCGAGGACGCGGCTTTGTTCGACGCGGTGCGTGCGATCGGCGAGGAGTTGTGCCCGGCGCTGAACATCTCTATTCCGGTCGGCAAGGATTCGCTTTCGATGCAGACCGTCTGGAACGACGGTGAGCGCGAGCAGCGCACCATCGCGCCGGTGTCGCTGGTGATTTCCGCTTTCGCGCGCGTCGCGGATGCGCGCCGCGCGTTGACGCCGCGCATCAAGCTCGATCGCGGGGATTCGGAATTGTGGCTGCTCGATCTGGGCGCCGGCCGGCATCGCCTTGCCGGTTCCGCGCTGACCCAGGCGTTCAATCGTGGCGGCGGCGTACCCCCGGATCTCGACAACCCGCAGCGGTTGAAGTCGCTGTTCGCGCTGATCCGCGAAGCCGAAGCCGCCGGTTTGCTGCTCGCCTATCACGATCGCTCCGACGGCGGCGCGATTGTCACGCTGCTGGAGATGGCTTTCGCCGGCCATTGCGGACTGGAAATCCGGCTGGACGGCTGGGCGGAGAATCCGCTGCGCGGTCTGTTTAACGAAGAACTGGGCGCGGTGGTGCAGGTGCGCCTGGCCGACCGCGACGCGTTCATGGCGCTCGCGGCAAAACACGGGCTGGCCGCAATGACCCACGCGATCGGCCGCCCGAAGCCGAAGCTCGGCATCAAGCTGCTGGCCGGCGACGAGAAGTTGAGCAAATGGAACTGGACCCAGTTGTTCACCGCCTGGACCGAAACCAGCCATGCCATGCAGCGCCTGCGCGACAACCCGGCGAGTGCCGATGCCGAACGCGCCTGGCGGATCAGCGATGACGATCCGGGCCTTTCGCCCAGGCTCACCTTCGAGCCGAGTGAAGATGTCGCCGCACCGTTCATCGCGCGCGGCGCCCGTCCGCGGGTTGCGGTGTTGCGCGAGCAGGGCGTGAACGGTCAGGTCGAAATGGCTGCGGCGTTCACGCGCGCGGGCTTCGAAGCGGTGGACGTGCACATGAGCGATCTCGCCGCCGGCCGCCATGCACTTTCCGATTTCCACGGCCTTGCGGCTTGCGGCGGGTTCTCCTACGGCGATGTGCTGGGTGCGGGCCGCGGCTGGGCCGCATCCATTCTCTACCACGACAAACTGCGCGAGCAGTTCGCGACGTTCTTCGCCGATCCCAAAACCTTCGCGCTGGGCCTGTGCAATGGCTGCCAGATGCTCTCGCACCTGAAGGACCTCATCCCCGGCGCCGAACACTGGCCGGGTTTCCAGCGCAACGCGTCCGAGCAATACGAGGCGCGCTTCGTCACCGTCGAGGTGATGGAATCGCCCTCCATTTTCTTCCGCGGCATGGTCGGTTCGCGCATTCCGATCGTCACCGCGCACGGCGAGGGTCGCGCGGTGTTCGCGCACGAAGGGAAATCGGCGAGAGCCAATCCTTGCCTGCGCTTCGTGGACAACCGCGGCAAGCCGACCGAAGCGTTTCCATTGAATCCGAACGGCTCGCCGGATGGCCTCACCGGCTTCACCTCCGGCGATGGCCGCGTGATGATCCTGATGCCGCATCCCGAGCGGGTGTTCCGCACGGTGCAGATGAGCTGGAAACCGCTGGGCTGGGGCGAGGATTCGCCGTGGATGCGCTTGTTCAGGAACGCGCG
>JBQCCR010000073.1:0-32596 GCA_051961995.1 Rhodanobacteraceae bacterium
AAGCCTGCGCCTGTTCGGCGGGATCGCCGCGATCGGGCGCCGGCTCAAGGCGAGCATTCGCGAGCGCACGGGCCTGACCGCATCCATCGGCATGGCGCACAACAAGCTGCTGGCGAAGCTGGCGAGCGAGCTGGGCAAACCTGACGGCCTGTTGCACATCGAGCCGGACCGCGTCCACCCGGTGCTCGATCCGCTGCCGGTCGGGCGACTGTGGACGGTGGGGCGGCAGGCGCAGGCAGCACTGGAAGGAGTCGGCATCCGCACCATCGGCGAGTTGCGTCGAGCCGATCCGGCTCGGCTGAGCCGGGCTTTGGGCCGCAATGTTTCGCATCTCCAGAGTCTGGCGCGAGGCGAGGACGAGCGCGCGGTCGAGCCGGACGCGAGAGAAAAATCCATAGGCGCGGAAACCACTTTTGCGCAGGACCTCGAAACTTTCGAGCAGGCTTCGGCGTGGCTGCTGCGACTTTGCGAGAAAGTGTCGGCGCGGCTGCGCCATGCCGGCTTGCGCGGCCGGGTAGTGCACCTGAAGTTGCGCGAGCCGCCGTTCGTCACCCACAGCCGCCAAGCCACCTTGCCCGCGCCTACGGATTCCACTGCCGAAATCCATGCTCTGGCCCGTGACTTGCTAGAAAAATGGTGGCAAACCGGGGGGCGTCGCAGGCTCCGTTTGCTGGGAGTGAGTCTGGGCGGTTTCGAGGCGGCGGCACAGCCGGACCTGTTCGCGCGCGGCGCGGGTGCGACCGACAGTGTGCAGGACCGCGTCAACGCCCGATTCGGGGAAGGGAGTTTGACTCGGGGAAGGGCGCTGGGAACCTATGACCGTGATGGATGAAGAACAGGCGCGGAACACACCTCGCACGACCGGATTGCGGCACGCGCGCATGAAGAGTCAGATCGCGGTGCTGCTCAGTCGCCGCGGCGATGTGTGGGCCACCGAGCTGGAAGACATCTCCGCCACCGGCGCGCTGCTGGCGCGGCCCAACAACTGGAAGGGCGCACACGGCGACTTGTGGGTGCTGGACATGCTGTTCCAGGAAAACCTCAACATCCACTTGGAAGCGCGCGTGGCGCGCATTTCCGATGACCGCATCGGCTTCGCCTTCGCGCGAATTCCCGAGGACAAGCAGGCACCGCTCTGGGAACTGCTGGGCGGGTATGCGGATGCGTTGGAACCTTGGGAGAGCACGAGCGATTAGCCGATGCCCCGGATGGTTTCGGCTGCTCGTGCGAGTAGGCGACGCGGAAGCCGAGCCCCGGGTTGCTGATCAGCTTTTTGGATATGGCGTTCCGTCGCGGTGCGCGTAATGCCCGACCTTGCCGTCAATCAGCATGTCGATGTTGGAGTAAGTGCACACGTCGTTGTCGCTGCGCGTACCGACTTCGAGGACGGTCGCGTTGGCGTCTGAGCGGTTGATCAGGTGGTGGCCGTCGCCGCTGTTCTTCGCGAACGTTGCGCAATCGCCGGCGCGCAGGATCGTTTCACCGCCGTCCTCGACCAGGGCCACTTCGCCCGAAAGCACCCACACGAATTCGTCGTGGCCCGAATGCCAGTGCCGCTGGCTGGACCATGAGCCGGGCGGCAACTCCAGCAGGTTCACGCCGAAGTCGCTCAACCCGCCGGCATCACCCAGCGCGCGGCGCGCGCGCGCCAGGCACGGCCGGTCGAACGGCGCGGGATAGGACGTGCCGGTGCGGCGGCGAATGGATTCCAGGTCAAGCTTCGGCATGAACGGGATTGCCGTTGAGTGCGGTATTCAAACCGAAAAGGATCAGTCCGGCCGAAAGAATCACGAACACGATCACGCGCAGATCGAATGGTTTGTCGATGATCAGGCCGAACGCGATCGAGGCGGCAAGCCAGCAGGCGGTTCCGGCGCAGACGATCCACGCCAGTGCGGCGTCCCCTGGGCGCCAGCTCCGCAACAGATTGAGCACGCCCAGCAACGCGACCAGCACGCCGGCGCACAACGCCCACAGCAACTCGTGCGGTGTGTTGCTGAACGCCTTGATCGAGCCGAGCGTATGGCCGATCGCGCCGAGAATCAGCAGCACGGCGAAAACACGATCCACGGTGCGCAGCATGTCTCTTCTCCGGCAATGGACGCAATGATCAACGCGCGGTTCGTTTCTTCTCTTCATCCCGCAACTCACGCCGCAATATCTTGCCGACGTTGCTCTTGGGCAGCGAATCGCGGAATTCGATGTACTTGGGGCGCTTGTAGCCGGTCAGCTCATCGTGGCAGTACTGCTTCAGTGCGGCCTCGCTGAGCGCGGGATCCTTCTTCACCACGAACAGTTTCACCACTTCGCCCGAATGCTCGTCCGGCACGCCGATCGCCGCGACTTCCAGCACGCCCGGATGGCGCGCGACCACGTCCTCGATCTCGTTGGGGTACACGTTGAAACCGGACACCAGGATCATGTCCTTCTTGCGGTCCACGATGTAGAGGAAGCCGCGCTCGTCCATGCGCGCGATGTCGCCGGTGCGCAGCCAGCCGGCGCCGTCCAGCACCTTGGCGGTTTCGTCGGGCCGGTTCCAATAGCCTTTCATCACCTGCGGGCCGCGTACGCACAACTCGCCGCTTTCGCTGTGCGCGACCTCGTTGCCTGCGTCGTCCAGCAGCTTCACGTCGGTCGAAGGCAAGGGCATGCCAATGGAACCCGAGTATTCCTTGAGGTCCAGCGGATTGGCCGTCACCACCGGCGAGGTTTCGGTCAAACCGTAACCCTCGATCAGTGGAATGCCGGCGAGTTGCTTCCAGCGCTCGGCCACCGCGCGCTGCACCGCCATGCCGCCGGCCAGGGCGAACTTGACGTTGGCGAAATCGGCCTGGGAAAGATCCGGGCAGTGCGCCAGCGCGTTGAACAGCGTGTTGACGCCGGTGATCGCGCTCCAGCGATTCTTCTTCAGCACCTTGGCGAAAGCGGGGATGTCGCGCGGATTGACGATCAGGATGTTCTCGCCGCCGAAGTGCATCATGAACAGCGCGTTCACCGTCAGCGAGAAGATGTGATACAGCGGCAGCGCGGTGATGATCTTTTCTTCGCCGTGGGTGAACAGGTCGCCGACCCAAGACGCGAGCTGCAGCGTGTTGGCCACCATGTTGCCGTGGCTGAGCATCGCGCCTTTTGCAACGCCGGTGGTGCCGCCGGTGTATTGCAGGAAGGCGAGATCGTCATGGTCGATTTCGATCTGCGGCGTGGGCGACGAAGCGCCGCGCTTCAGCACCTCGCCGAAGCAAACGTGACCCGGAATGTCCCAGCGCGGCACCATCTTCTTGACGTGCTTCACCGCGAAGCTCATCAGCGGGCCCTTCGGGAAGCCGAGCAGGTCGCCGATCGAGGTGACGACCACGGTTTCCACCGAGGTGTCGTGGCGGACTGCAGCGAGGGTGGCGGCGAAGTTCTCCAGCACCACGATCACCTTCGCGCCGGAGTCGCGCAGTTGATGTTCCAGTTCGCGCGCGGTGTAGAGCGGGTTGACGTTGACGACCGTGCAGCCGGCGCGCAGCGTACCGAACAGCGCAACCGGATACTGCAGGAGGTTCGGCATCATGATCGCGACGCGATCGCCTTTGCCGAGCTTCAGTTCGCCGGTCAGCCACGCGGCGAAGCGTGCGCTCAGCTTGTCCAGCTCGGCATAGCTCATTGCGGTGCCGAAACTCGAGTACGCCGGGCGCTGCGGGGACCGCGCGCAGGTTTCCTCGAACATCGCCACCAGCGACGGGTAGGCGTGCACGTTGATCTCGTGGGGTACGCCCTGCGGATAACTGGCGAGCCACGGACGTTCGCTGCTGGCGTTCATCGTTTCCCCTGGGTGTGAATCGGCGTCGTACGCATTCGACGATTGGAGCAGAGCCAAAAAAAATGGCAAGCTGCAATGCAGCGAGCGAGGGAGGAGCGTCGCATGAGCAATTCGAAGGTGCGCACGTGAGCCGCGTATTCATCGTGCTTGCCTGTGCGTTGTTGTGGTTGCCGCTGATCGCCGGATGCCATCGCACTCCGGATGAGGAGCAGGTCCGGCGGGCGATTGCGGCGGCGGCGGACGCGGCGCGCAACAACGATGCCGACGGCGTGCTGGCGCAGGTCAGCAAGGATTTCATCGGCAACGAAGGTGACTTCGATCGCCGCGACCTGCAACGGTTCCTGGCATTGCGTGCGTTTCGGCACGACAGTACCGGCGTGCTGGTCGGTCCCGTTTCCGTCAAATGGCAAGGCGATCGGTTGATCGCGACCTTCACCCTGACGCTTACCGGCGGGCAATCGGGCAGCCTGCTGCCGGAACATGCCGCCGTGTATGCGATGTCCACCGCGTGGCGGCGCGAAGGCTCGCATTGGCGCTGCTACTCGGCGGACTGGCAACAAAAATTTTGAGGAGCTCACCGCGCTGCACGCGCGGCCCACACCTTCGGCACATGCGCGCGCGGCGAGTTTGCGGCGTCATGTGAGGTCCGGCGAGGGGCCGGTCGAAATCGCTGACGCGGGAGATCATGGTGAAACGAATTGTCTGGACGCTGGCTCTGGCCGGCGCATTGGTGGCTGTGCAACCGTTTGCCGCGTTTGCGGCGGAAGGCGACCACGCCGATGGTGCCAAGAGCGAGCAGAAAGACACCACGCCGGTACCGAAGGAGAATGCGTCGGTCACCCACGGCAGCGTGGAGATCGGCGGACGCACGGTCCATTACACCGCCACGGCGGGGAATCTCGTGATCCACAACGACAAGGGCGAGCCGGATGCGAGCTTCTTCTATGTCGCCTATACCGCCGACGACAAGGATGCACACAAGCGCCCCGTGACCTTCCTCTACAACGGCGGGCCCGGCTCATCGAGCATCTGGCTGCATATGGGCAGCTTCGGCCCGATGCGCGTGGCGACCACCGACGGCGAAGCTACGCCGCCCGCGCCGTACCACGTCATTCCCAATCACGACAGCATGCTCGACAAGACCGACCTGGTGTTCGTGGACGCGATCGGCACCGGTTTCAGCGAGGCGGTCGGCAAGGCGCAGGACAAGGATTTCTGGGGCACCGATCAGGACGTGGATGCGTTCGGGCGTTTCATCCAGCGCTACATCACCGTCAACCATCGCTGGGATTCGCCGAAGTTCCTGTACGGCGAGTCCTACGGCACCACGCGTTCGGCGGCGCTCGCCGCACACCTGCAGGACATGGGCATCGCGCTCAACGGCGTGACGCTGATGTCCTCGATCCTCAACTACGGCGTGCTGATGCCGGGTTCGGACATGCGTTACGAGTTGTACCTGCCGACCTACGCCGCGATCGCGTGGTATCACCACAAGCTGCCGCAGCAGCCCGCGCAGATCGAACCGTTCCTGGATGAAGTGCGCCACTTCGCGGATACCGAATACGCGAAGGCGCTGGCGCAGGGCGACACCCTGCCGGCCGCGGAAGCCGATGCAGTTGCGCAGAAATTGCACCAGTACACCGGCCTGGGCGTGGACTACATCAAGCGCGCCAACCTGCGCGTGGATGCCAGCCGCTTCCGCAAGGAACTGTTGCGTGACGAAGCGCGCACGATCGGCCGCTACGACGGCCGCTTCGAAGGCATAGATGAGGATTCGGTCGGCGACACGCCCGATTACGATCCGTCCGACACCGCGATTTCGGCGGCCTACACCGCCGCTTTCAACGCCTACCTGGATGGCACGCTGAAGTACAAGCACGACAAGCCGTACAAGGTGATGGCCGGCGCGATCCGGGACTGGGACTGGAAGCATCAGACCCGCGAAAGCCGTCGCAAGTTGCCGATGCCGTATGTCGCCGGCGATCTCGCGCGAGCGATGCGCGAGAACCCCAGCCTGCGCGTGTTTTCGGCCAACGGCTGGTTCGATCTGGCCACGCCGTTCCACGTGACCGAATTCGACATCGACCACATGCAGCTCGATCCCACGCTGCGCAGCCATGTCAGCTTCGGCTATTTCCCGTCCGGCCACATGATCTACCTGCATCCGGCCGCGCTGGATTCGCTGAAGCAGTCCCTGGACAAGTTCTACGACAACACCTTGTCGGTGAGCGCGTCGGGCGCAGCCGCGACCGCCGCCGCGAACTGAGCAACGATCATCGGAAGGCCAGGGATGGCCGTTTATTCCACTGGCGCACTTGGTTCCCTCTCCCGCAAGCGGGAGAGGGGCAAGTCGGCGCGTTTACGCTGGCTTACGCGCCAGGTCCCTCAGCACGTACTGCAGGATGCCGCCATGCCGGTAGAACTCGCGTTCCTTCGGTGTCAGCAGCATCACATGCACTTTGAAGGTCTTCTCCTTGCCGCTGTCATCGCGCGCGGTGATCTGCGCGCTGCGGGCGTTGCCGCCGTCCAGACCCGAGATTGAGAAGGTTTCTTTCCCGGTGAGGCCCAGCGACTGCGCGGTTTCGCCATTCATGAACTGCAGCGGCAGCACGCCCATGCCGACCAGGTTGGAGCGGTGGATGCGCTCGAAGCTCTCTGCGATGACGGCCTTGATGCCCAGCAGCAGCGTGCCCTTGGCCGCCCAGTCGCGCGATGAGCCGGTGCCGTATTCCTTGCCGGCGATGACCACCAGCAGGGTGCCTTCGGCCTTGTACTTCATCGCCGCATCGTAGATCGCCAACTGTTCGCCGGAAGGCACGTGCATCGTGTAGCCCCCCTCCACGCCATCCAGCATGCGGTTCTTGATCCGGATGTTGGCGAAGGTGCCGCGCACCATCACGTCATCGTTGCCACGCCGCGAGCCATAGGAGTTGAAGTCCTTCGGTTGCACACCGCGAGCGATGAGGTATTTTCCGGCCGGGGAATCCTTCTTGATCGAACCCGCCGGCGAGATGTGGTCGGTGGTGATCGAGTCGCCGAACAATGCGAGGCAGCGCGCACCGGTGATGTCGGAAGTCGGCTGCGGCTCGCGCGGCATGCCCTCGAAGTAGGGCGGGTTCTTGATGTAGGTGGAAGCGTCGTCCCACGCATACTGGTCGCCTTCCGGCACCGCGACCGCATTCCAGGCATCGCTGCCCTTGAACACGTTGGCGTAAGTGTCCTCGAACATTTCCGCGGTCACCGAGCGGGTCACGAGGTCGGCGATTTCCTGATTGGTCGGCCAGATGTCCTTGAGATAAACATCCTTGCCGTCGGAATCCTTGCCGAGCGGCTGCCGCGACAGGTCGATGTCAATCGTGCCGGCGATCGCGAACGCCACCACCAGCGGCGGCGAGGCAAGGTAATTCATCTTCACTTCGGAATGGATGCGCCCCTCGAAGTTGCGGTTGCCCGAGAGCACGGCCGCGACCGCGAGATCGTTTTCATTGATCTTGCGGGTGATGTCTTCCGGCAGCGGGCCGGAGTTGCCGATGCAGGTGGTGCAGCCGTAACCGACCAGGTAGAACCCGAGTTTCTCCAGATCGCCCAGCAAACCGGCTTTCTCGAAATATTCGGTGACGACCTTGGAGCCCGGCGCCAGCGAGGTTTTGACCCACGGCTTGGCTTTCAGGCCGCGTTTTGCGGCGTTGCGCGCCAGCAGGCCGGCGCCGATCATCACCGCGGGGTTGGATGTGTTGGTGCAGGAGGTGATCGCCGCGATCACCACCGAGCCGTCCTCGAGTACGCAATGTGCATCTTCGACGCAGACGTCGGGGGCGAACTCGCGCTCGCTGGCTTCGCGACCCACTGCGGTGCTGCCGCCTTCGCCGAGGAACCGTTCGGTTGCGCCATTGCTGGAGGACTTGCGGGAGCCGCCCAGCGCCTCGATGGCACTGCGGTAGCTGGCGCGCATGTCGGTCAGCAGCACGCGATCCTGCGGGCGCTTGGGGCCGGCCAGCGAAGGCTTGACGCTGGCGAGATCCAGTTCCAGCACGGTGCTGTACTCCGGGTGCGGCGAATTCTCGTCGTGCCACAGACCCTGCGCCTTGGCGTAGGCCTCGATCAGTTCGATGTGATGCGCGTTGCGCCCGGACAGGCGGAGATAGTGGATGGATTCGCGATCAATCGGGCAGATCGCGCAGGTCGAACCGTATTCGGGCGACATGTTGCCGAGCGTGGCGCGGTCGGCCACCGGCAGGTGTTGCAGGCCGGGGCCGAAGAACTCGACGAACTTGCCGACCACGCCGAGCTTGCGCAGCATCTGGGTGACGGTGAGCACGAGGTCGGTCGCGGTCGCGCCTTCCGGCAGCCTGCCATTGAGCTTGAAGCCGACCACCTGCGGGATCAGCATGGACGACGGCTGGCCGAGCATCGCCGCCTCCGCCTCGATGCCGCCCACGCCCCAGCCCAGCACGCCCAGGCCATTGACCATCGTGGTGTGCGAGTCGGTGCCGAACAGCGTGTCGGGGAAAGCCCAGTTCTTGCCGTCCGCCTCGCGCGTCATCACCACGCGCGAGAGGTATTCAAGGTTCACCTGGTGCACGATGCCGGTCGAGGGCGGCACCACGCGGAAATCGTCGAACGCTTTCTGGCCCCAGCGCAGGAACGCATAACGTTCGCGGTTGCGTTCGAACTCGATGCGCGCGTTCTCGTCCAGCGCATCGGCTTCGCCGTACACGTCCACCTGCACCGAGTGGTCAATCACCAGTTCGGCGGGCGAGAGCGGGTTGATCTTCTTCGGATCGCCGCCCAGCGCCACCATCGCATCGCGCATCGCGGCCAGGTCCACCACGCACGGCACGCCGGTGAAATCCTGCAGCACCACGCGCGCGGGCAGGAAGGAAATCTCGGTGTCCGATTCGGTCCTGGGATCCCACTTCGCCAGCGCCTCGATCTGCGCAGCGGTCACTTCCGAGCCGTCCTCGTGGCGCAGCAGGTTTTCCAGCAGCACCTTGATCGAGTAGGGCAGGCGGGCGATGTCGAACCGCTTGCCGAGCTTGGCGAAGCTGGCGATCTGGTAATCCTTGCCGCCGACCTTGAGGGTGTCACGAACGCCGAATGTGTCTTTCACGCGGATTCTCCTTGTTGGGCGCGGACCGCGCGAAACGCGGCGACTCAGCCCCTAATTATCGCGCAAATGGCCGGCGCCCGCGAATTGAAAACTCTTGTAGACCGCCCGCAATCCCGTTCAAAGCCGCGGCACGGTGC
This sequence comes from Rhodanobacteraceae bacterium, assembly GCA_051961995.1. Classification (GTDB taxonomy): domain Bacteria; phylum Pseudomonadota; class Gammaproteobacteria; order Xanthomonadales; family Rhodanobacteraceae; genus 66-474. Next base: position 9,053 of record JBQCCR010000073.1, read on the forward strand.
TTCGTCCGCCCCTGCTACATTTGAGCCCATGTCAGTCTTCGTGCCTTCCCTCCGGCGCCGCTACGAGCAGTGGAAGATGGAGTCGCTGACCGAGAGCGACTTCCGCCCCAGCGTCAGCATCCTCAAGCTGTCGTTCATCGCGATTTTCATCGGCGCGGCGGCCGCGGTGATCGCCTGGCTGCTGTATCGCGCGATCGGGCTGGTCACCAATCTCGCCTTCGCCGGTCGCTGGGCCTTCGATTTCATCCAGCCTGCGTTGCTGCATCCCCCGACCTGGGTGATCGTGCTGGCGCCCATCGCCGGCGGACTGGTCATCGGCCTGATGGCGCGCTTCGGAACGGAGCGGATCCGCGGCCACGGCATTCCGGAAGCGCTGGAAGCGATCCTGTTCCGGCGGAGCAAGATGCTGCTCAAGGTGGCGATCCTGAAGCCGATCTCGTCGGCGATCGCAATCGGCACCGGCGGACCCTTCGGCGCGGAAGGTCCGATCATCATGACCGGCGGCGCGGTCGGCTCGCTGATCGGGCAGGCGTTCTATCTCACTTCCATGGAGCGGCGCGTGCTGCTCGTGGCGGGCGCCTGCGCCGGCATGGCCGCGACCTTCGCAACGCCCATCGCGGCGACACTCGTGGCCGTGGAATTGCTGCTGTTCGAATTGCGTCCGCGCAGCACCATCCCGGTGGCGATCGCCTGTTTCGTGGCGGATGCACTGCGGCCGTATCTGATCGGCCCCGGCCCGCTGTTTCCGCTGCACGTGCAGTTCCACATCCACCCACTCGTACTGGGACTGGCCGCGGTGTGCGGCATCTTCGCCGGCGTGTTCGCCACCGCGATCACTTCGGCGGTGTATTTCGTCGAAGACAGCTTCCACAAGCTGCCGATCCACTGGATGTGGTGGCCGGCGCTCGGCGCGCTGGCCGTCGGCATCGGCGGTGCGTTCGAACCGCAGGCGCTGGGCGTGGGTTACGACGTCATTGACAAATTGCTGACCGGGCGACTGGTCGGCCTCGCGATCCTGGTCTTCATGGTCGCGAAGTCATTGATGTGGATCATCTACCTGGGGTCCGGCACTTCCGGCGGCGTGCTGGCGCCGCTGCTGGCGCTGGGCGCGGGGCTCGGCGGCCTGGAAGCGATGTTCTTTCCCGGCAATGATCCGCTGCTGTGGCCGCTGCTGGGCATGTGCGCGATCCTCGCCGGCATGATGCGCATGCCGTTCACCGCGATCCTGTTCGCGCTGGAACTTACCCGCAATGCGAGCGCGTTGCCGGCGCTGCTGGTTGCATGCATCGCCGCGTATGGCGTCAGCGTCTTCCTGATGAAGCGCTCGATCCTCACCGAGAAGATCGCCCGGCGCGGCTTCCAGATCTTCCGCGAGTATTCGGTGAATCGGCTGGAGCTGACGCCGGTGCGGGACGTGATGAGCACGCAACTGGTGACCATCCGCGGCGATGTCACCGTGCGCGAAGCCGCCGAGCGCTATTTCGGTTCCGATCAGAAATACCGCGCCTATCCGGTGGTGGACGAACACGGCGCGCTGGTCAACGTGATCACCCGCCAGGACATGCTGCGGTTGCGCGAGGAAGATCCGTCAGGCGGAAAGACGCTCGCCGAAGCGATGCACAAGGAACCGGTGGTGGCGTTCCCGAGCGAGAGTTGCCAGAGCGTGGCCATCCGCGCGGCGGTGGAGAAGCTCGAACGCATTCCCGTCGTGGATGCCGACAAGCGCACCCTGCTCGGCATCGTCAGCCGCTACGACCTGCTGAAACCCTACACGCATTATCACGACGAGGAAAAAGTGCGCGAGCGCAGTTTCCGCAGTTCGAACTGACGCTCAACCCTCATCCAGCATCGTGCGCGTAAGCATGCCGCGCGCGAGCATGGCTTCTCGACGCGGCCGCAGCAGCAGGTGCCAGCGACGGCCGCCGAGCTGGCGCCACAACACCGCCGCGCGCACCGCGGCCAGCAGCAAGGCGCGGATGCGCTGGACCTGTGCGGGCTGGTGCAGATAGAGCGGATTGCCGATCACCATCACCCGCGGGCGCAGACCGGAAAGATTTTCCGCGTACAGGTCCGCCGCGCGCGCCAGCACGGTCGGATGGGCGGGGCCGAAGTGCACGAGCTGGCGCTGCATGCCTTGCAGATCGCCTTGCAATGCCTCGACCACGGCCGGATGCCGGTGCAGCGAGCGCTCCAGCCGCAGGATCGCGAACACGACCCGCAGCAGCACCGGATCGCGCGGGCTGCCGTCGATCTGCGCGATCAGCACGCGCATGCCTTCGCGGACCTTGCCGATGCCGCCGTAGATGTCCTCCGCGCTCTCGCTCTCCAGTTTGAAAATGGAGGCCATGCAGGTTTCGAGTTCGCCCGGATCGCAATCGCCTTCGGTGGCGAGCGAGCGCACCAGATTCACCGCCTGGAACAGCCCCCCAAGCGCAATGACCCGCGCCTCGTTCATGCCGCGATCCTCGGCGCATCGGTGGACGCGATCACGCCCCCGCCAAGACACTCCTCGCCGGTGTAGAACGCCACCGACTGCCCCGGCGCGACCGCGCGTTGCGGTTGCTCGAACCGGACTTCGATTTGCCCATCCATCCTGTTGATGGTGCAAGGTTGAAGCGGTTGCCGGTAGCGCGTCATGGCCGTGCAGGCGAGCGGCAGGACGGGTTCATGGCCGGAAATCCAGTGCACCTGGTCGGCGCGCAAGCTGCGCGACATCAGCCATGGATTCTGCGCGCCTTGCGCGACATGGACGAGATTGGCTTTCACGTCCTTGCCGACGACGTACCACGGCCCGGATGCCGCCCCCGCGCGTCCGCCGATGCGCAATCCCGTGCGCTGGCCGGGCGTGTAGAACATCGCGCCGTGGTGTTCGCCGAGAATTTCGCCCTCCGGCGTACGCAGCTCGCCCGGCTGCGCGGGCAGGTATTTCGACAGGAACTCGCGGAAGTCGCGTTCACCGATGAAGCAGATGCCGGTGGAATCCTTCTTGGCGTGCACTGCGAAACCCGCCCCGTGCGCCAGCTTCCGCACCTGATCCTTGTGCAGATCGCCGAGCGGAAACAGCGCCGCGCCGAGCTGTTCCTGATCCAGCGCATGCAGGAAATAGGTTTGATCCTTGTTGCCGTCGGCGGCGCGCAGCAGTTTCCAGCGGCCATCCTCGTGCGCGACGCGCGCGTAGTGGCCGGTGGCGATCTTCTCGGCGCCAAGTTCGCGCGCGGCATCCAGGAAAGTGCGGAACTTGATCTCGCGGTTGCACAGCACGTCCGGGTTCGGCGTGCGCCCGGCTCGGTACTCGGCAAGGAAGTGCGCGAACACGCGCTCGCGGTACTCGCGCGCGAAGTTGCGTGGATGAAAGGGAATGCCGAGTGTCGCGCACACGGCAAGCGCGTCCTTGCGATCCTCGTCGGCGCGGCAGGCGGAGTCGGGTTCGTCCTCTTCCCAGTTCTGCATGAACATGCCGGCGAGCTGGTGGCCCTCGCGCTGCAACAGCCATGCCGCCACCGAGGAATCCACACCGCCGGACATGCCGACCATCACGTGCACGCCGGGACTCCCGCATGCGCGCCGGAAACCGTGGCGAGCGGCAATCGCTGTCCGGCCAGCCAGTCCTCCAGCGTGTGCAGCACCAGCGGGCTGCGCAGGCGACCGCCAAGGGTCGCGATTTCCGAATGACTCAGCCAGTGCGTGCGCAGGATGCCGTCATCCAGCGCGCGTTGTGGATCATGTCGCAGCGGCTTCGCGGCGAAAGCGAAGCGCACGATGTGCGCGGCATGCTCGGGGCTTTCGTACTGGCGTACGCCGATGAAGGATTCCAGCTCGATCTCCCAGCCGGTTTCCTCCAGCGCTTCGCGGCAGGCGGCCTGCAACAGGCTCTCGCCGGGCTCGAGGTGTCCGGCCGGCTGGTTGAAAAGCAGCGTGCCGCGCACATCTTCCTCCACCATCAGGAAGCGATGGCCCCGATGGATCACGCAGGCCACGGTCACGTGCGGACACCAGATGTCGCGGGAATCGAAAGCAGGCATGAAGTTTGGAATCAGCTCCGGGCAGGCGCCCTGTAATTCAGCGCCAGGATTGGAAAAAACTTCCACATTCTGCCATTACCCGAGCGGTTGCGGATCACGCTTCGCGCCCGGATGCGCAGCGTATACTCGGCCCAGGGCAATTCACTTCTCAAGCATGGCTCCAACCCAACGACACGACCCCGAATCCGACCAGGAGCACGGCCTCGCCGTCGAGACGGCGAAGCCGGAAACCGCACGTCCGCCGTTGTACCAGGTCGTGCTGCTGAACGATGACTACACACCGATGGAGTTCGTGGTGGCGGTGCTGGAAACCTTCTTCAACATGAATCGCGAACGCGCCACCCAGATCATGTTGCACGTGCATACACGCGGCAAGGGCGTGTGCGGCGTGTTCACGCGTGAAGTTGCGGAAAGCAAGGTGACGCAGGTGAACGAATTCTCACGCAGCCATCAACATCCCTTGCTGTGCACTATGGAAAAACTGTAGCCAGCCCCATATCGAAGCCAGCGGGACTTCCCGGCAACGCTTTGAAGTGAGACCCAAGATGTTCAGCAAAGATCTCGAGTTCACCATCGGCCAGTGCTACAAGGAAGCGCGCGAGCAGCGTCATGAGTTCATGACGGTGGAACATCTGCTGCTGGCACTGCTTGAAAACCCTACCGCCGCGGCGGTGCTGCGCGGCTGTGGCGCGGACGTGGACAAGCTCGGCAAGGATCTGCGCTCGATCATCGCGGAAACCGTGCCGGTGCTGCCGACCGGGGACGAGCGCGACACGCAGCCGACGCTCGGATTCCAGCGCGTGCTGCAGCGCGCGGTCTATCACGTGCAATCTTCCGGGCGGAAGGAGGTCACGGGCGCGAACGTGCTGGTGGCGATCTTCGGCGAGAAGGATTCGCACGCCGTGTTCTTCCTGCACCAGCAGGAGGTGACGCGGCTGGACGTCGTCAACTACGTTTCGCACGGTATCGCCAAGATCGGTCACGACGCCGCCGAGCCGGCGGCGACCGAACGTGAAGGCGAGGAGGGCGGCGAATCCAAGGGCAACGCGCTCACCGAGTACGCCAACAACCTCAATGAACTCGCGCGACAGGGCAAGATCGATCCCTTGATCGGGCGCACCGAGGAGATCGAACGTACCATCCAGGTGCTGTGCCGCCGTCGGAAGAACAATCCGCTCTACGTCGGCGAAGCCGGCGTGGGCAAGACCGCGCTTGCAGAAGGTCTGGCCAAGCGCATCGTCGAAGGCGAGGTGCCCGAGGTGCTGGAAGATTGCACCGTGTGGGCGCTGGATCTCGGCGCGCTGGTCGCGGGAACCAAATATCGCGGCGATTTCGAGAAGCGCCTGAAAGCGGTCATCGCGCAGTTGAAGAAGGATCCGCACGCGATCCTGTTCATCGATGAAATCCATACGATCATCGGCGCGGGTTCCGCCTCCGGCGGAACGATGGACGCCTCCAACCTGATCAAGCCGATGCTGGCCTCGGGCGAGCTGCGCTGCATCGGCTCGACCACCTTCCAGGAATTCCGCGGCGTGTTCGAGAAGGATCGTGCGTTGGCGCGGCGCTTCCAGAAGATAGACATCGTCGAGCCGTCGGTAGCCGACAGCGTGGCGATCCTGGAAGGCCTGAAGTCGCGCTTCGAGGAACACCATCACGTCAATTATACCGAGGCGGCGCTGAAGGCTGCGGTGGATCTTTCGGTCAAGCACATCCCCGATCGGCTGCTGCCGGACAAGGCGATTGACGTGATTGACGAGGCCGGTGCGCGCCAGCGGCTGCTGCCGGAAGAAGAGCGCAGCGGCAAGGTGGACGTCAACGAAATCGAGTTCATCATCGCGCGGATGGCGCGCATTCCGCAGAAGCAGGTGTCCGCTTCCGATCGCGACGTGCTGCGCAACATTGACCGTAATCTGAAGATGGTGATCTTCGGCCAGGATGCCGCGATCGACAGCTTGTCCAGCGCGATCAAGATGGCGCGCTCGGGCCTGGGCGATCCCGCCAAGCCGATCGGCAGCTTCCTGTTCGCCGGACCGACCGGCGTGGGCAAGACCGAAGTCACGCGGCAGCTGGCGATGCAACTCGGTATCGAGCTGATCCGCTTCGACATGTCCGAATACATGGAAGCGCATTCGGTGTCGCGCCTGATCGGCGCGCCCCCGGGCTACGTCGGTTTCGACCAGGGCGGCCTGCTGACCGATGCGGTGGTCAAGCATCCGCATTGCGTGCTGCTGCTGGACGAGATCGAGAAGGCGCACCCGGACGTGTTCAACGTGCTGCTGCAGGTGATGGACCACGGTGCGCTCACCGACACCAACGGCCGCGAGGCGAACTTCAAGAACGCGATCCTGGTGATGACCACCAACGCCGGTGCGCAAGCTGCGGCACGTCGCACGATCGGCTTCGTCGAGCAGAATCACGCGACCGATGCGATGGAAACCATTCGCCGCGCGTTCACTCCGGAATTCCGCAACCGCCTGGATGCGATCGTGGAGTTCAAGGCGCTGGACTTCGAACACATCCTGCGCGTGGTGGACAAGTTCCTGATCGAACTGGAAACCCAGCTGCAGGAGAAGCGCGTGGTGCTGAACGTGGATCCGGAGGCGCGGCATTGGCTGGCCGAGCACGGGTTCGACCCGCACATGGGTGCGCGACCGATGGCGCGGGTGATCCAGGACAAGATCAAGCGCGCGTTGGCGGACGAGCTGTTGTTCGGCAAGCTCTCCGACGGCGGCAAGGTCAACCTGAGCGTCAAGGACGGCGAGCTGAAGGTGGACACCGAGGAAGCGGAGAAATTGCCGGTGACCGTGGACTGATCCGCTTCCGGATCATGCAAACGAAAAACGGCGGCCCATGGCCGCCGTTTTTATTTTTCCGCGGACGCTCGCTGTTGCGCGTAATCGATGGCGTCGATCCATGCGATCGTCGGCTTTCCCAATTTGGGTTCGATTTCCATAAGCCGCTCGAGCATGGCTTTTGCTGCCGGATAGTCGTGCTTCGCGGCAAGGGCTTTGGCTGCAAAGTAGTAGCCATCCGGATGATTCGGAAATTTTTTTCGGCGGGCACTGCAAGCTGCGAGGAGCTTATCGAGCTCGTTGCGATCCCACATCTTCAGGAGGTCTGATTTTCGCTTGCGTTGCTGAAGATTGCACAATAAGTTGGCAACAATGAAGAGCACGATCAGGGCTATGACAGCCCAAAGTTGGTTCTGCACAAATGCCAGGTCGTGTTGCATCGCATTCCCCTAGCAAGACATTTCCTGCACAAACTATGTAGCAGGCCATGGATGGCCGTCAACGAGCGAGCCTCCGCGCTGTCGCGATGCCGCAGCGACGACGCCGAGCGCGCGAGCAAGGCGCGATTGTTTGAGCACAGGGATGTGCGAGTTCGCGCCGGCGCGCGCGAGGCGAGGAGCAAGGGCAGTCGAGCCGACACGACGTCGGCGAGGCCATCGCGTTCAGCGCGAATGGCTTTGGTTACTTTCCCCGAAAGGAAAGTAACCCGCGCCGCGGGACGGCGCGGAAAAAGACATGGATGTCGGCAGTGTGCGGAAGGACCACTGATCCCGGCTCAGCGTACACCCATGCACTGGCGGGGATGAAGGCATCCTGCCTTCACTTGGAGCGGTACGTAATCCGCCCCTTGGTCAGGTCGTATGGCGTCATCTCCACCTTCACCTTGTCGCCGGTAAGGATGCGGATGTAGTGCTTGCGCATGCGGCCGGAGATATGGGCGATCACCACGTGCCCGTTTTCCAGCTGCACGCGGAACATGGTGTTGGGCAGGGTTTCCAGCACCGTGCCTTCCATCTCGATGACATCGTCTTTGGCCATGTGCTCCGGCAGTCAGAGGCGGCATTGGCCGCACAAGCCGCACATTCTGCCATGGGGACGGATTCCGCGAAAGCGTGCTCAGCCGAAGTGCCGTTCGAACTGCTTCTGGATCTCCTGCTCGATCGTGCCCTTGAGCATGCCGACCATGACGCCGAGTTGCGCGTGCATGCGGACGTTGTCGTCGCCGACCTCGATCCGGCCCTCGATGCCGCCGCGCCGGACCAGCAACGTGTTGCCTTGCCAGCCGGTCTGCACGCCGTACCGGCGGACCAGTTCCGCCCCGATTTCCGACACGATTTCGCGAGCGCGTTCGTGGCCCAGGGCATGCCGCCGCGTCATGTCAATAGTCGCCATTGCGGTTCCGATAAGCAGCTGGCGCACATGCTACAGTGCGCCGGCGCCGGGCAGGTATCCAATCAAGTGTGTGGATTCCGCTCGACCCGCATGTCCGTATCTCCATAATCCCCATCAAACCGTTGAGACGGTTTGGTTGCCCCTTACCCAAAGGGGCGAAGCATCAGGACATCCCGGTAACGTTCAGCCCATGCGCATCGGATTCGCCAACAGCAACCGCGAACCCTTCCGCAGCGACGGCTCGCGTGTCCGGGTGGGCCGCGCGGAGGGCAACGACCTGGTGCTGAGCGGGGTGGGGGTGGCTGAGCGTCATCTGGCCATTGCGGAAGATCGCCGCGGCCTGGTGCTGGAAGTCCTGCCGGGTGCGCAGCATGTCTACGTCAATGCACGCCCGGTGCGCGAACGCGCGCTGCTTCGCTATGGCGATGTACTGAGTGTCGGGGGCTGCAAACTGGCCGTGCTGCCGGACGATGCTTCCGACGACATCATTTCGTCCCGGTCGCTGGAGCTTGATGGCGCGCGGCCGGGTTATGCCGCGTTGCGATCGGTATCCGGCGCACTGTCGGGCCGGCTGCTGCCGATCGAAGGCAAGCTCATGTTGGGCGGGCGTGGCTTCATGCCGGTGGGCCTGCCGCAATGCGAACTCAAGCTGGACAAGGGCGGCGTGCGCCTGAACGCCGACGCGCAGGTCTCCGTCAACGGTTTACCGCGGAAGCGTGCCGTGCTGCAGGCGGGCGATCAGCTGGCACTGGGCGAACACCGCTTCGTGCTGGAGGCGCCGGGCCTGCAGGCGGCGGTGCTGGCTGCGCAGGAACAGGATTACGATGTCGAGCCCGGTCCGATCACCCTCGAGCCGCGCCATTCGCGCGCGGAGTTGTGGTGGCTGCTCGGCACCGCGGCAGTACTGGCCGCGGTGATTGCGGCTTTGTTGTTGTGGAAACATTGATGTTGCTCGCCTGATCAGGAGAACCCATGGCACGAGGTTGGAATTTCAGCGCCGGTCCCGCGGCGCTGCCGGAAGCGGTTTTGCGTCGCGCGCAGGACGAATTGCTGGAATGGAACGGCGCGCGCGCGTCGGTGATGGAAGTCAGCCACCGCGGCAAGGCCTTCGAAGCCATGGCCGCACAGGCCGAAGCCGATCTGCGCGAATTGCTCACCGTGCCCGCGCACTACAAGGTGCTGTTCCTGCAGGGTGGCGCCACACAGCACTTCGCGCAGATCCCGATGAATCTGTGTGCGGACGGTCAGCGCGCGGACTACGTCGTGACCGGGCATTGGAGCGAAAAGGCGTTGAAGGAGGCCAGCGTGCATGCGAAGCCGCACGTCGCGGCGAGCTCCGCTGCTTCCAACTTCACGACGATTCCGCCGCGCGCGTCCTGGGATCTCGATCCGGATGCCGCGTACGTGCATTACACGCCCAACGAAACCATCCATGGTGTGGAATTCCACGACATTCCCGAAATCGGCGAAGTGCCGCTGGTCGCGGACATGTCCTCCGACATCCTGTCGCGTCCCGTGGATGTTTCGCGCTTCGGCATGATCTACGCCGGCGCGCAGAAGAACATCGGACCCTCCGGTTTGGTCGTGATGATCGTGCGCGAGGACCTGCTGGCGCGCAATCCGCGGCCGCTGCCGAAAATCTTTCGTTACGCCGAGCACGCTGCAGCGGGTTCGATGCTCAATACCCCGAACACCTGGGGCTGGTATCTCGCAGGACTCACCTTCCAGTGGTTGAAGGAGCAGGGTGGCTTGATTGCGATGGAACAGCGCAATCGCGAGAAGGCGGAGACACTTTACGCTGCGATTGACGGCTCCGGCGGCTACTACCGCAACCCGGTCGAGCCCGCCGCGCGCTCGCGCATGAACGTGCCGTTCACCCTGCATGATCCGGCGCTGGATGCGGTGTTCCTGAAGGAATCCGATGCCGCCGGCCTGCTGGCGCTGAAAGGGCACCGCGCGGTCGGCGGCATGCGCGCTTCGCTCTACAACGCGCTGCCGATCGAAGGCGTGCGTGCGCTGACCGGATTCATGCGCGACTTCGCGCAGCGGCATTGAGGCGTGCGCATGTTCAATATCCTTACCCTCAACAACATCGCCGCAAGCGGGCTCGCGCGCTTGCCGAACGAGCATTACCGCGTCGGCAACGACGTCGCCGAGCCGGATGCTATCCTGTTGCGCAGCGCCGACCTGCACGCGCGCCCGATCATGGGCAGCGTGCTGGCGATCGCGCGCGCCGGTGCAGGCACCAACAACATCCCGGTGACCGAGATGTCCAGACGCGGCGTGCCGGTGTTCAACGCGCCCGGCGCCAATGCCAACGCGGTGAAGGAACTGGTGCTCTCCGGCATGCTGCTGTCCGCGCGCAACCTGCCGGATGCGCTCGCGTTCGCGGCTTCAATCGCCAATGACCCCGACGCACACACGCGCATGGAAGCGGAGAAGAAGCGCTTCGCCGGTTCCGAACTGGCCGGCAAGACGCTGGGCGTGGTCGGCCTCGGCGCGATCGGCGTGCGCGTGGCCAATGCCGCGTTCGCGTTGGGCATGCGCGTGACCGGCCACGACCCGCACATGACCGTGGAGGGCGCCTGGCAGTTGTCTTCCAGCGTGCAGCGCGCAGGTTCCCTGGACGAGCTGTATGCGGCTTCTGATTACGTTTCCATCCATGTGCCGTTGATGGAGGCCACGCGCGGGTTGTTCGGCGCGAGCGCTGTCGCTTCGGCGAAGCGCGGGCTGGTGCTGCTGAATTTCTCGCGGGAAGGCGTGGTTGATGCGCAAGCCGTGCGCGCCGGCCTGGATGAAGGCAAGCTTGGCCGCTACGTCAGCGACTTTCCGGCCGCGGCCTTCGCCGGGCATCCGCGCGTGATCGCCTTGCCGCATCTGGGCGCTTCCACAGCCGAAGCGGAGGAGAACTGCGCGGTCATGGTCGCCGACCAGTTGCGCGAATTCCTCGAGAACGGCAACGTGCAGCACGCGGTGAATTTCCCGAACACGCGCATGGCGCGCGCCGGGCACGCGCGTGTATGCATCGCCAACGCCAATCGGCCGAACATGATCGGCCAGCTTTCGCACGTGCTCGGCGAGGCCGGGTTGAACATCGCGCAGATGCACAATGCCTCGCGCGGCGAGCTTGCCTACAACCTGATTGACGTGGATGCGGCGGTGCCGGATTCGCTTACCGGGAATATCAAGGCGATCGAGGGAATCCTTTCCGTGCGCGTGATTGCCGCGAGCTGAGCCGTGCCGCCATGAGAGAGTTCGACGCCGCGAAGCTGGCCAATGCCGCCACCGCGCGCTTGCGCAATTACGATCCCGGCCACGACTTGCCGGCATTGCGCAAACGCTTCGGGGCGCGGATCGCCGAACTGGGTTCGAACGAAAATCCGCTCGGTCCGAGTCCGCGCGCGCTGGACGCCATGCGTGACGCGTTGAACGAAAGTTTCCGCTATCCCGACCCGCGCGGCGCGTCATTGAAGGCCGCGCTGGCGGCGAATCTCGGCCTGGCCGCCGAACGCATCGCGCTCGGCAACGGTTCGCACGAACTGCTGATGCTGATCGCGCAATGTTTTGCCGACGCCGCGCATTCGGTGGTGTTCTCGCAGTTCGGTTTCGCGGTGTTCCCGATCGCGACGGCTGCGGCCGGTGCGCAGCCGGTGTGCGTGCCGGCGTTGCTGCATGAACATCCCCACGCGCCCTACGGACATGATCTGGATGCGATGGGGAATGCGATCCGGGCCGACACGCGGCTCGTGTATCTCGCCAATCCCAACAATCCGACCGGCACCTGGTTCGACGATGCCGCGCTCGCGAATTTCCTCGCGCGCGTGCCGCGCGACGTGCTGGTCGTCGTGGACGAGGCCTATCACGAATACGTGGATGCGCCCGGCCTGAGCACCGCGCTGCGTTTCGCCGACGACCACCCCAACCTGATCGTCACGCGCACGTTCTCGAAAGCGTACGGGCTTGCCGGCTTGCGCGTGGGTTATCTGGTGGCGGATGCAAGCGTGATCGCGGTACTGGAGCGCCTGCGCGAATCGTTCAACGTCAACGCGGTCGCGCTGGCCGGCGCGGAAGCCGCGCTGGCGGATCGCGAGCATCTGGCGCGTTCGCGTGAATTCAATCATTCCGAACGCGAATGGCTGCGCGGCGAATTGACTTCGCGCGGCTACCGTTGCCTGCCGTCACTGACCAATTTCCTGATGCTGGATCTGGCGCGCGAGGCCAGCGATCTCGAACGCCATCTTTTCGAGCGCGGCGTGATCGTGCGGCCGATGGGCGGCTACGGATTGCCGCGGACCCTGCGGATCAGCGTCGGCAGTCACGTGGAAAACCAGCGTCTGCTGGACGCGCTGCCGTGAGTGCAACGCTGGACTGGATCAGTTCGCCCGTCGGTGCGCTGCACGGCGGTATCTCGGTGCCGGGCGACAAGTCGGTGTCGCATCGCGCGATCATGCTGGCGGCGATCGCCGAAGGCACCTCGCGCCTCAGCGGCTTTCTGGAAGGCGCCGACACCTTTGCCACGGCCGCGATTTTCCAGCGGCTGGGCGTTCGCGTCGAAGCTCCCGCCCCGGGAGAACGCATCGTGCATGGCGTCGGGTTGCGTGGTCTCCGCGCGCCGCCCGGCGAACTGGATTGCGGCAACGCTGGCACGGCGATGCGGCTGCTGACCGGGCTGTTCGCCGGCCAGCATTTCGATTGCGCGCTGGTGGGCGATGCCTCGCTTTCGCGCCGGCCGATGCGGCGGGTGATCGAGCCGTTGGCGCGGATGGGCGCGCGCATCGAGGCGAATACGGGCGACTTGCCGCCATTGCGCATTCAAGGCGGCCCGTTGCGCGGAATCGAATACAGGTCTCCGATAGCCAGCGCGCAGGTGAAATCGGCGGTGTTGCTGGCGGGCTTGTACGCGCAAGGCGAAACGCAGGTGTACGAGTCGCAACCCACGCGCGATTACACGGAGCGGATGCTGGCGGCGTTCGGCTGGCCGGTCGAATTCGAGCCGGGCAGGGCGAAGCTCTCGGGACAACACCGGTTGTGCGCGACCGAAGTGATCGTGCCGGCGGATTTTTCTTCCGCTGCATTCTTCATCGTTGCAGCCACGCTGATTCCCGGCAGCGAGCTGCGCCTGCGCGGCGTCGGCCTGAATCCGCGTCGCACCGGTTTGCTGCGCGTGCTGCGGGCGATGGGCGCGGACATCGTCGAGGAACACCGGCGCGAATACGGTGGAGAGCCGATCGTCGATCTGTCGATCCGGCACGCGCCATTGCATGGCATCGAGGTGCCGGTTGGCGTCGTTGCCGACATGATTGACGAATTCCCGATTTTCTTCGTGGCCGCCGCCGCCGCGGAAGGCACCACGACCGTTCGCGGCGCGCAGGAACTGCGGGTGAAGGAATCCGACCGCATCGCGGTGATGGCGGCGGGTTTGCGCACGCTCGGTGCGCACATGCAAGAAACGCCCGACGGTGCAGTGATCGAGGGTGGCGCGTTGCGAGGTGGAGAGGTGGATGCGCGGGGCGATCATCGTTGCGCGATGGCTTTCGCCGTGGCCGGCGCGATCGCGCGCGGACCGGTGCGCATCCGGGATTGCGCCAATGTGGCAACTTCTTTCCCCGGCTTCGAACGCACCGCGCGCACGGCCGGATTGCGCGTCGAAGACGCAGGCTGACACCGGGACGGGTCGCCGCCGCCATTACAATGGCCGGCTCCCGATCGGAATGCCTCGCGTGCCCAATCCCGACCCGCAGAATCGCACCGTGCCGGTGCTCACCATTGATGGCCCATCCGGTTCCGGCAAGGGCACCATAGCGCGAGCGGTCGCCGAGAGCCTCGGCTGGCATCTGCTCGACTCGGGTGCGCTGTATCGCGCGGTGGGTTACGCGGCCACGCAGGCGGACCTGGACCTGAACGACACGCAAGCGCTGACCCGCTGCGCGGAGGTAGTGGAAATCGCCTTCCGCGACCCCAAGGATGGCAGGGAGACGCGGGTGCTGGTCAACGGCCGCGACGCGACCGACGAACTTCGCACCGAGACCGCTGGCGCGGCGGCCTCGACCATCGCCGCGATCCCGGCCCTGCGCAAGGCGCTGGTGGCGAGGCAACTCGCCTTCCGGCAACCGCCGGGGCTGGTGGCCGATGGCCGCGACATGGGTACGGTGATCTTCCCGGATGCCGTGCACAAGGTGTTCCTGACGGCGTCGGCCGAGGAACGGGCACAAAGGCGCTATAAGCAGTTGAACGAAAAGGGGCTGGACGTTACACTATCCAGCCTTTTGCACGAGATCGAGGCGCGCGACGCACGCGATGCGACGCGTGCGGTTTCGCCGTTGAAGCCGGCCGCGGATGCGGTGCGGGTGGATACGACCGGAATGCCGATCCCCGAAGTCGTCGCGAAGGTGTTGTCGCTGCTGAGAGACTGACCAACCCTCTACCCACGGGCGCAAGCCCCCAACCGGCGGATCGTTCTGCCTGGAATCCAATCGAATGAATGTCGCAGGCAACGCGGTCCTTTCCCAAACTGGAAATTTTATGAGCGAGAGTTTTGCCGAGCTGTTCGAACAGAGCAGCCAAGCCATAGCCAAACTGAAACCCGGTTCCATTGTCTCGGGCATCGTCGTGGACATCCGTTCCGACGTGGTCGTGATCAACGCCGGGCTGAAATCCGAGGGCATCGTCCCGATCGAGCAGTTCCGCGAAGAAGACGGCACGCTTGAAATCAATATTGGCGACGAGGTCAAGGTCGCGCTGGACGCGATGGAGGATGGCTTCGGTGAGACCAAGCTGTCGCGCGAGAAGGCCAAGCGCGCGCTGGTCTGGGACGTGCTGGAAGGCGCCTTCGAGAAGGGCGAGGCCATCACCGGCCGGATTTCCGGCAAGGTCAAGGGTGGTTTCACCGTGGACATCAAGGATGTCCGCGCGTTCCTGCCCGGCTCGCTGGTGGACGTGCGCCCGGTGCGCGATCCCGGTTACCTGGAAGGCAAGGATCTCGAGTTCAAGATCATCAAGCTCGACCGCAAGCGCAACAACGTGGTGGTTTCGCGCCGCGCGGTGGTCGAGAGCGAGCATTCCGAGGAGCGCGAGCAGCTGCTCGAGCGCCTGCAGGAAGGCGCGATCATCAAGGGTGTGGTCAAGAACCTCACCGATTACGGCGCGTTCGTGGATCTCGGCGGCATCGACGGCTTGCTGCACATCACCGACATGGCGTGGAAGCGCGTGCGCCATCCGTCGGAAGTGGTCAACGTCGGCGACGAGCTGGACGTGCGCGTGCTGAAGTTCGACCGCGAGCGCAACCGCGTCTCGCTGGGCCTGAAGCAGCTCGGCGACGATCCGTGGGTCAACATCGCGCGCCGTTATCCGAGCGGCACCCGACTGTTCGGCAAGGTCAGCAACGTTACCGACTACGGCTGCTTCGTGGAGCTGGAGCCGGGCGTGGAAGGCCTGGTGCACGTGTCGGAGATGGACTGGACCAACAAGAACGTCAACCCGGCGAAGATGGTGCAGGTCGGCGACGAAGTTGAAGTGATGGTGCTCGACGTGGACGAGGAGCGCCGCCGCATTTCGCTGGGCATCAAGCAGACCCAGGCCAATCCGTGGGAGGCCTTCGCGGCCACCTTCAAGAAGGGCGACAAGGTCAAGGGCAACATCAAGTCCATCACCGACTTCGGCATCTTCGTCGGCCTGGATGGCGGCATAGACGGCCTGGTGCACCTGTCCGACATCTCCTGGCAGACGCCGGGCGAAGAGCTGGTGCGCAACTTCAAGAAGGGTGATGAAGTCGAGGCGGTCGTGCTGGCGGTGGACCCGGAGCGCGAGCGCATCAGCCTCGGGGTCAAGCAGCTCGAGCAGGATCCGTTCGGCCAGTACATGGGTACGCATCCGCGCGGCACGATCGTGACCGGCACCGTCAAGGAAGTGGACGCGCGCGGCGCGGTGGTGGACCTGGGCGAGGGCATCGAGGGTTATCTCTCCGCGCGCGACATCGCCAAGGAACGCATTGACGACGCCAGCCAGCATTTCAAGGTCGGCGACACCGTCGAAGCCAAGTTTGTCGGCATGGATCGCAAGGGTCGCATGCTGCAACTGTCCATCCGCGCCAAGGATGAGGACGAGCTGGCCGAAACGCTGTCGGATTATCAGGACAGCGGCAGTGCGACGACCAAGCTCGGCGCCTTGTTGAAAGAACAGATGAACAAGTCCGAGTAATCGGCAATCCGCAAACATCGTGCGGGCGCGAGCCCGCACGATGCCGAAGCAGACGCACAGCCGTTAGCGTCGCCCATCGTGGCGCGAGCGGGCTTTTCTGGGCCGATCCTCTTTCGATCAGTTGCTATACGGGTGTGAAGAGCCGCTCGCCATGACCAAATCCGAACTGATCGAAACCCTTGCGTTGCGCCAGACCCACCTCGCATTTGCCGATGTGGAGCTTGCGGTGCGCAACGTGATCGAGCAGATGAGCGGCGCATTGGCCAGCGGCGAGCGCATCGAGGTGCGCGGATTCGGCAGCTTCTCGCTGCATTACCGTCCGCCGCGCACCGGACGCAATCCCAAGACCGGCACCGCCGTTGCGTTGCCGGGCAAGCACGTGCCGCATTTCAAGCCGGGCAAGGAATTGCGCGAGCGCGTGAACGCCCTGCCGGCCGGCGCGGATAACGCGGCCTGAACTCACGCCCGCGCCGCATCGGTTACATTGCGCGCGTCAATTCCTCTGCGGGTTCCGGTTGATGCGCGCCCTCATCGTCGCCCTCGTCATTGTCTCCCTGATCCTCGGTGCCCTATTCGGTGCGCTCAACCCGCAGGCCGTTTCCTATGATTTCGGGCTCGCCCATCTGCAGGTGTCCAAGGGCAGCGCACTGCTGATCGCGCTGTTGATCGGCTGGCTGCTCGGGGGCGCGCTGTGCTGGGCCGGCTCCGGATTGGCGCGGCAACGCCGACGGACTTCCCATTTGGGGCAGCGCTGACAGACCCAACGCATGAACGTATTCCTGTTGCATCCTCTCTATCTGTTGTTCCTGCTGCTGCCCGTGGCGGCCTGGACTGGCTGGCTGATCGGCCGGCATACCAGCGCGCGCAGTTCCGGTGCGCGCACGCGCGAACTGTCGTCGAGTTACTTCCGCGGCCTGAACTACCTGCTCAACGAGCAGCCGGACAAGGCGATCGAAGTGTTCATGAAGCTCGCGGAATTCAACCGCGACACGGTGGAAACCCATCTTGCGCTGGGCAACCTGTTTCGCCGCCGTGGCGAAGTGGATCGGGCGATCCGGGTGCACCAGCACCTGGTCGGGCGTCCCAACCTGAGCGACGAGGAGAAGACCGTCGCGCTGCTGGAACTGGGCGAGGATTACATGCGCGCAGGCCTGCTGGATCGAGCCGAAGCGCTGTTCGACGACCTGGTGGCGATGAATGCGCACGCACCATCGGCGCTGCGGCATCTGATCGCGATCTATCAGCACGAGCGCGACTGGCACAAGGCCATAGATCACGCACATCGGCTGGAAGCGATGACCGGCGAGTCGCAGGCTTCCACCATCGCGCAGTTCTACTGCGAGCTGGCCGAGCAGTCGCGTGCGCACGGTGCCCGCGAAGAGGCGCGCGAATATCTGGGCCAGGCTTTCGCCAGCGAGCCCAACTGCGTGCGCGCGCACATGATCGCGGGTCACCTGCTGGCGGAAGCGGGCGATCGCAACGGCGCCGTGGAAGCCTTCGAGCGCGCGGTGCGCGCGGACGTGGATTTCGTTCCCGAGATCCTGCCGCCGCTGCTGGACAACTACGCGCGTTCCCAGCAGATGGATCGTGCCGAGAGATTCCTGGAAGACGTCATCCGCCGCTACCACGGCATCTCGCCGGTACTGGCGCTGATGCATTTGTACGCCAGCCGCGAAGGCGAACGCACTGCGCTGGATTTCCTGACCCGGCAGTTGCGCCAGCGCCCGTCCGTACGCGGGCTGATGGCGCTCATTGATGCGACGCTGGACCGGACCACCGGCGAAGCGCGGGAAAATTTTCTGATCCTGCGTGATCTCACCCGCAAACTGGTCGAAGGCCAGGCCATGTACCGGTGCAGCCGCTGCGGCTTCGGCGCCAAAGCGCATCACTGGCAGTGCCCGAGTTGCAAGAATTGGGGCACCGTGCGACCCATCCACGGCGTGGTAAACGAGTAGAGCGGTCGCGGGAATCGCGTTCGGCCACGGAGCTCCTGGCCATGGGCAAGCCCGATTGCGGGCCGGCCATGCTCGAATATCGGCACCCGCCCGTCCGGGACCTACATCGTGCGGGTAACGCACGCTACCCTAGCGCGCGTGAGCGAACCCGTGCCAATCATCATCGTTGCCGTGTGCGGGTTTCTTGTTTCCGCGCTGGCCGTCGCGGCCAGCCTTGCCTACGCGCGCAAACGCGGCCTGCTGGACCTGCCGGGACAGCGCCGTTCGCACACGCAACCCACGCCGCGCGGCGGCGGGCTCGGCATCGTCATCGCGGTGCTGGTTTGCGCGATGCCGGCGCTGGCGCTGTTTCCGCACGCAGAGCGCTCGACGACAGTTGTCGTGCTTGCGCTGTCCCTGCTCGCGGTTGCCGCGGTGGGCTGGCGCGATGACCACGCGCCATTGCCGGTGTTGCCGCGGATCGGCGTGCACCTGCTTGCCTCGCTGGCAGTCGGCGTGGTGCTGATGCGGCCGGCCGCGCATGCCGATCCGCGTTCATGGGCGTGGCTGGTTCCGATCGCGGTCATCTTTGCCGGCAGCATCAACTTGCACAATTTCATGGACGGCATTGACGCACTGCTCGGCCTGCAAGCGGCTTTCGTGTTGATCGGATACGCGCTGCTGGCGTGGGCGATGAATGATCGGGCGCTGGTCGGCGCAGCGCTCGCATCGGCCGCCGCATGCTGCGGTTTCCTGCTGTTCAATCGGCCGCCGGCGCGGATCTTCATGGGCGACGTGGGCAGCGGCACGCTCGGGCTGCTGATCGCCGCCTTCGCCGGCCTTCTCGTGCAGCAGGCGTTCGAACTGCTCTGGCCGTGCCTGATCCTGTCCTCGGCCTTCCTCGTGGATGCCGGCTTGACACTGCTTGCGCGCATACTGGCCGGCAAGCGTTGGTACACTGCGCACCGCGAGCACCTTTACCAATGGATGGTGCGCGCAGGATTCAGCCACGCGCGAACGGATGCCATGTATCTGCTCTGGAACCTGATCATCACCGCGCCTGCCGCCTGGGCGGCACTGCACTGGCCGGCCTTCGGCCTGGCGCTGTGCGCGGCGGTCCATGTGTTCGCATGTGCAGTGTGGTGTGCCGGCAAGCGCGCGTGTCTCATTGCAGTTCGGAGCAATCCCGATGCTGCGTAAGCTGATCGGCAAGGTGCATCCCCGCGCGGCGGTGGTCGCGCATGATCTGCTGATGGTGGCGATCGCCTGGATCCTCGCCGGCGCGCTGCGCTACGCGCTGCTGCCCGAGCCGGTGCCGCTCGAGGTCTTCACGCCGGAACTGATCATCGTATTGGCGGTGCAGGGCGCGATCTTCTACTGGACCGGCCTGTACAAGGGGCTGTGGCGTTTCGCCAGCCTGCCGGATCTGTGGAACATCCTGCGCGCCAGCGTGGTGGGTGCGTTGGCGATCGGGCTCGCGCTGTTCCTGTACAGCCGCCTGCAGGGTATTCCGCGTTCGGTGCTGTTGATCTATCCGGCGCTGCTTTGCGTCTTGCTGGGCCTGCCGCGGCTGGCATATCGCTACTGGAAGGACAGTCGCATTGATTTCTTTTCCAGCCAGCGCAGCAAGCGCGTGCTGGTGATCGGGGCGGGCCGTGCCGGCGAGGCCCTGATCCGCGACCTGCGCCATGACACCGAACACTACGCGGTCGGCTTCATTGACGACAGCGAAGCATTGCGCGGCGCGCGCGTGCGCGGCGTCCCGGTACTCGGGCGCATTGACCGGCTGCCGGAAGTTGCGCGCGAATCCGGCGCGGAGATGTTGCTGATTGCCATGCCTTCGGCGGACAAGGCGCAGATGCGGCGCGTGGTCGAACTGTGCGAGGAGACCGGTCTGCCGTTCCGCACCGTGCCGCGGCTGGAAGACGTGGTCGCCGGCCGCGCGCAGTTCAACGAACTGAAGGAAGTCGCGATCGAGGATCTGCTCGGCCGCGAACCGGTGAAGCTCGACTGGAGCGCGATCCGCCAGGGGTTGACCGAACGCCACGTGCTGGTCACCGGCGGTGGCGGTTCGATCGGCTCGGAACTGTGCCGACAGGTGGCGCGGCTGGGTGCGGCATCGCTCACCGTGGTCGAGTTGTCCGAATACAACCTCTATCGCATCGAGCAGGAATTGCGCGCGCAGTATCCGGAGCTGCTGTTCCGTGGATTGATCGGCAATTGCGGTGACCCGGCCACCTGCGAGCACGCCTTCGCCCTGGCGCGGCCGAACGCGGTGTTCCATGCCGCCGCATACAAACACGTGCCGCTCTTGCAGGAGCAATTGCGCGAGGCTTTCCGCAACAACGTGCTGGCCACCCGCACCGTGGCCGAAGCCGCGGCACGGCACGGCGTGGAAAGTTTCGTGCTGATCTCCACCGACAAGGCAGTGAACCCGACCAGCGTGATGGGGGCCTGCAAGCGGATCGCCGAGATCGTCTGCCAGGCGGTGGCGAACAACGCGCGGACGCGCTTCATCACCGTGCGGTTCGGCAACGTGCTGGATTCGGCGGGTTCGGTGGTACCGCTGTTCCGCGAGCAGATCCGCGACGGCGGGCCGGTCACGGTAACGCACCCGGAAATCTCGCGTTACTTCATGACCATTCCGGAAGCCTGCCAGTTGATCCTGCAGGCCGCCACGATGGGCGAAGGCGGGGAAACCTATGCGCTGGACATGGGCGAGCCGGTACGCATCCGCGATCTCGCCGAGCAGATGATCCGGCTGGCCGGCAAGCAGCCCGGGCGCGACGTGGCGATCGTCTACACCGGCTTGCGACCCGGCGAGAAACTGTTCGAGGAACTGTTCCATCCGCTGGAGAATTACGCGAGCACCGCGCATCCGAAGATCTTCCAGGCCGCGCAGCGCGAATTCTCGAGCGCCCTGCTGCTGGCGCAGATCGAACGCGGCGCGCAAGCGACGGTGCAGTTCGACGAGGACGCATTGCAGGGTTGTGTGGCCGCGCTGCTGCCGGGTTATCGCTGGCAGGCCGGCGAGCCTGGTGATGGCAGCAACGTCCTGCCGTTGCGCGGTGAACAATCCGCCTGACTAAGGAACAAATCAGTCCAAGAATGGACGCGAATAGAAATCCGGTTCCTCATTTGTTTGCGTTTATTTGCGGACCACTGTTTTTGCTTTACCCCAGG
The DNA here is from genome assembly GCA_051961995.1 of Rhodanobacteraceae bacterium. Lineage (GTDB taxonomy): Bacteria > Pseudomonadota > Gammaproteobacteria > Xanthomonadales > Rhodanobacteraceae > 66-474. The sequence continues at coordinate 30,572 of JBQCCR010000073.1, forward strand.
AGAGCAGATGAACGACGCACGGCCGCAGCGCTTGCGCAAGGTGGTTTTCCCGGTCGCGGGACTGGGCACGCGTTTCCTGCCGGCCACGAAAGTGGTGGCGAAGGAAATGCTGCCGGTGCTGGATCGCCCCTTGATCCAGTACGCGGTGGACGAAGCGGTCAATGCAGGCGCCGACACGCTGGTGTTCGTCACCAACCGGTACAAGCACGCGATCGCCGATTATTTCGATTCCGCCTATGAGCTGGAAGAGACGCTCGAGCGCGCGGGCAAACATGAGTTGCTTTCGCTGGTGCAGGGCCTGCTGCCGTCGCACGTGCGCTGCGTGTACGTGACCCAGGAGCAGGCACTCGGACTGGGGCACGCGGTGCTCTGCGCCAAGCCGGTGATCGGCGATGAACCCTTTGGAGTGATCCTGCCCGACGACCTGATCGTCAACGAAGGCGCGAGCGCGCTCAAGCAGATGGCCGAGCTCGCGGTGCGCGAGAGTGCCGGCGTGCTGGCGGTCGAGGAAGTACCGCGCAATGAAACCAACAAGTACGGCATCGTGGACGTGGCTGGCGCAAACGAACCGGCTGCGCGCATTCGTCACGTGGTCGAGAAGCCGAAGCCCGAGAACGCACCATCCAATCTCGCCGTCGTCGGGCGCTATGTTCTGCCCGCGCGCATCTTCGAGCTGCTGGAGAGCACCCGGCCTGGCGCGGGCGGCGAAATCCAGTTGACCGACGCGATCGCGGCGCTGCTCGCCGAATCGCCCGTGCTCGCGTGCCGATTCCAGGGCAGGCGCTTCGATTGCGGCAGCAAGGCCGGCCTGGTGCGCGCGACCCTGCATTTCGCGCTGCGCGATCCCACGTTGGCGAAAGCCGCGCGCGAGTTCATCGCCTAAGAAAGTCCGCAAATGGACGCAAATAGAGCAGAGGGCCTGCTTTTCTCATTCGCGTTCATTCGCGTTCTTTGCGGACCAATCACTTTTGACTCACCCCATGGACATTGACTGGATCCTGACCCACCTCGGCGAGGAGCGCGAGCGCTATTTCGGCGCGGTCGCGCCGCCCGTCATCCAGACATCGATCTTCTGTTTCGATTCCGTAGCCGACATGCGCGCACGCATGCGCGACGAGTACGGCGAGCATTGCTATACCCGCGGCAACAATCCGACGGTCGAGATCCTGCGCAGGAAGATTGCCGCGCTGGAAGGTGCGGAGGATTGCCTGGTGTTTTCCTCCGGAGCCGGGGCCATTTCCGCCGCGGTGGTGGCGTGTGTTGCGGCGGGGGATCACGTCGTCTGCGTACACAAGCCTTACAGCTGGACGCACAAGCTGCTGGTGCAACTGCTGCCGCGCTTCGGCGTGCGCTGCACCTTCGTGGATGGCACCGACGTCGCGAACATCGAAGCCGCGCTGGAACCGAACACCCGGCTGATCGTGCTGGAATCGCCGAACTCGCTGACCTTCGAGTTGCAGGATCTGGCGGCGGTCGCAAGGCTCGCGCGCGAGCGCGGCATCCTCACCTTGTGCGACAACAGTTATGCGAGCCCTTTGAACCAGTCGCCCATCGCGCTGGGCATCGATCTCGTTGCGCACTCGGCGACCAAATACCTCAACGGCCACAGCGACGTGGTGGCCGGTGCGCTGTGCGGGCCGCAAGCGATCCTGAAGGACGTCTTCAAGGGGCCGTTCATGACCTTCGGAGCGGCGCCCTCTCCGCATGACGCCTGGCTGATGCTGCGCGGCTTGCGCACGCTGCGCTTGCGCGTGGAGCGCAGCGGGAAGAGCGGCCTGACCGTTGCGCAATGGCTGGAGTCGCATCCGAAAGTCGAGCGGGTGTGGTATCCGCATCTGCCATCCCATCCCCAGCACGAACTGGCCAAGCGGCAGATGTGCATGTCCGGCGGGCTGCTCTCGTTTGCGCCGCGCTGCGAAGACACCAGCGCCGTGGAGCGCCTGTGCGATGCGCTGGAGCGTTTCCTGCTCAGCGTGTCCTGGGGCGGTTACGAATCGCTGGCATGCCCGAGCGCCGCATTCCATC
>JBQCCR010000074.1:0-7950 GCA_051961995.1 Rhodanobacteraceae bacterium
ACCCGCGACTTCTTTTCCGGCAAACCGAACTGCCATATCTCCGATCTGGCGGTGGCACATGGGCATGATGGCCAAGGCATCGGCCACGCCCTGCTCGGCCACGCGCAGGCCTGGGCGAAGAAGCAGCGTTGCGGTCTGATCACGCTGGCCGTATTTCCCGGCAATACCCGCGCCCTCGCGCTCTACGAGCGCGCCGGCTTCGGCCCCGACCTGCTGCGCATGGCCAAGCCTTTGTAGGGGGACGCCACCCGCCCATCGCGCTGTGAACCGGCGGGGTCACTGCGCCACTCCCGCCTTGTGGGCCGCCCGCCTTACGGCCTGGGCGGATGAAAGCTGGCTGAAATGTGACGTAATTCACATTTTGCTACAGTGTGCTCCCGGCTTCCGAGCCGAGGCGACCTGCCGACTACGCGCCGACGATCGCATCCCATAGCGGATGGTGTTTCGCAAAGACCGGGGGGCTGGTCATGCCGGAGTCCGTTGCCGATTCGGGTTTCGCCTATCGCGCCTTCATCAGCTACAGCCATGCCGACCGCGCGTGGTGCGACTGGCTGCACAAGTCGCTGGAAACATATCGCGTGCCATCGCGCCTGGTCGGGAAGGACGCCGCGCACGGCACGATTCCGCGCTCGCTCGCGCCGATCTTCCGTGATCGCGACGAACTGCCCAGCGCTTCCGATCTCGGCCGCAAGGTCAACGACGCGCTGGCGAAATCCGAAAACCTGGTCGTGATCTGCTCGCCTGCCTCGGCACGCTCGCGCTGGGTGAACGAGGAAGTGCTGACTTACAAGCGGCTCGGGCGCGGCGATCGCATTTTCTGCCTGATCGTGGATGGCGAACCGAATGCAAGCGACCTGCCCGGGCGCGAAGCGAAAGAATGTTTTTGTCCCGCGCTGCGTTTTGCCACGGATGCCGACGGACGGCCCATCGCCGAACGCACTGAGCCGATCGCCGCCGACGCGCGCCCAGGCAAGGACGGCAAGGGCAACGCCAAGTTGAAACTGATCGCCGGCATGCTGGACGTCGGCTTCGACGCGTTGAAGCAGCGCGAGCAGCGCAGGCAACTGCGTCGCATGACGGCCATCACCGCGCTCGCGGTGTGCGTGATGGCGGTGACCATCGTGCTGGCGATCTTCGCGCTGATCTCCCGCCACGATGCGGTGATCGCGCAGCACAAAGCCGTAGTCGCGCAGCAGGCCGCCGAGCGCCGGCAGAAGCAGGCCGAAGGCTTGGTCGGCTTCATGCTCGGCGACCTCAACGACAAACTCGCCCAGGTCAGCCGCCTCGACATCATGCAGGCGGTGGACGACAAGGCGATGGCGTACTTCCAGTCGCTGCCGGTTACCGACGTCACCGACGAAGCGCTTGCACAACGCGCCAAGGCGCTGGAAAAGATCGGCGCGGTACGGTCGGATTCGGGAAACTCGGAAGGTGCGATCGCGGCATTCCGTGCTTCCGCGGCAATCTCTTCCAGGCTGGCGGCCAAGGCCCCGGCCGATGCGGCGCGCCAGATCGCCTACTCGCGCACACTCGCCTATATCGGCATGTCCCATTGGACCGAAGGCAAGCTGGACGATGCGCAGCACGATTTCGAAGCGGCCCGCCGGGTGCTGCAAACCTCGCTGGCGCGCCGATCGAACAATCCGCCACTGCTCGTCCAGCTGTCCTACATCGACAACGACATCGGCCATGTTCTCGAAACGCGCGGACAAACCGCGGCCGCAGCCGTCGCATACCAGCGGAAGCTGGACGAGGCAAAACAAGCCGTCTCAGCGAAGCCGAACGACACGGACTACCTGTCGAACCTCGGCAGCGCGCACAACAATGTCGGCAAGCTCGCGCTCCAACGCGGCGACCTGGCCACCGCGATTGCCGAATACCGTACCGACGATGCCATCGAAACCAGGCTGTCGGCGCGCGACCCGCGCGACAACCCGCAACGCCAGAACATGCTGAGGGTGCGCGCGATCCTGGGCCGTACCCTGGCACTGGCCGGCGATACCGCGGGCGGCATTCGTGATTTGCGGCAGTCGGTCCAACTCGCCGCGCAGTTGACCCGGTTCGAACCGCAACAAGCCGGTTTTCAGGAATATCTCGCCTTGTACTCATCGCAATTGGCGCGATTGCAGCGCTTTGCCGGTGATGCCCCCGGAGCGGCCACATCGAACGCCACGGCGGTCCGGATTCTCGCGGCGCTGACCCGAAAGGATCCCGGCAATCAGGATTGGCAAAGTGAGTACGCCGAGGCGCTGACTGAGCAGGCTGCGCAGCAACTCGGCACCGGCAACACTGATGGAGCACGTGCTTCGGCGCGAAGCGCGCTTGACATCCTCGGCCCGGCGCTCGCCAAACATCCGGATGATCGCGGCACCCTGCTGGCGACGGTGGAAGCCACCCTGCTGTTGGCAAGGATCAACGGCGACTCCGACACCGCAAGGACCTTGCGTGCGCAGGCGCTCCGAACGGTGCAGGCGGTTAAAACCGATCCCGGCGATCCGCGCCTGCTGGCCTTGCAGATCGAGGCGTTGCTGGCGCTCGGCAAAAAAGAGGAAGCGCAGCCGTTGCTCAAGCGAGTGTGGAACAGCGGCTATCGCGACCCTGCATTGCTCGCGGTACTGCAACACGAGCACATTGATTATCCGGCCAATGCCGCGTTCTCCCGGCGACTCGCAACCATCATGCAAGCCGACCCGGCCGGCGCGACCCAACTTCGGGGTGCGACACATCCGTCGTCCGCCGCCGATGCAAACCACAGCCCCAAAAAGGGCAGTGGACATTGAGTTTGAAGGCGCCGCGGCCCGCCGATCAGTGCCGCCCGATGCACACGAAAAAGGAGTAGGTCATGGGAAATCTGACTCTGCAGGTCACGTTGAAAGACGGTTCCCTCGATGTGAATCAAGCGGGCAATGCCAACGAGATGGGCCACGGCGAGTCCGGGACCGTCACCTGGGAACTGACCGGCAATGCCGCATCGGGATCGTTCAACGCGATGAATGCCACGAATCCGGGCTTCGCCTGGCAGCAACAAACGCCCAATGGTGTTTTCGGAACGCCCACGCTCGCCGCCCACGGCAATCAGATCCAGATGACCGACAACAACACCGACCCGAATGGCGTCAACTCGACCGGCAGTTGGATTTATCAGCTGTACGCCACGATTGGCGGCAACTCGTATTCGACGATTGCGAATCTGAGCAGGCCAACCGCAACGGCCACGAATCCCAACATCGTGAACAAGTGATCCACACATGCACATTGCAAACACACCGTTTCACCGGCAATCCCGCCGCGTACACGCAAGGAGAGCAACTTGAACCGCAAACTACCCCCGTGCTGATCGCATTCGTACTGGCCGCCAGCGCCGGTAACCGCAGCAAGGGGATGCAGGCGTGAATGGCATTGCCACACCGCTGGTCATCGGCGTCACCAGCCATCGCAACATTCCCGCACGCGAGATCGGACCCATCCGCGTCCGCGTGCGGGATTTGTTTGCGCGGTGGCAACGCGAGTTCCCGCACTCGCCGTTGATCGTGCTCTCGGCGCTTGCCGAAGGCGGCGACCAACTGGTGGCGGAAGAAGGCCTGGCTTGCGGCGCGCGGCTGATCGCGCCGCTGCCGCTGCCGCGGGACATGTACGCGCATGATTTCACCGAGATCGAGATCCGTGAAAATTTCGACGCACTTTGTGCGTGGGCGGAGGTGATCCAGCTTCCGCTGCTGCCCGGCCACACGCTGACCGACATCGCGCGGCCGGGCGTGGCGCGCGACCGGCAGTACGCGCAAGCCGGGGCGTTCGTGGCGCGACATTGCCATCTGCTGCTGGCGATCTGGGACGGCAAGATATCCGGACGCCTCGGCGGCACCGCGCAGGTGGTGCAGTACTACCTCGGCGGCACGATGCCGGGGCACATCGAGCGCCGACACGGCCTGCGGCGCTATCAACTGGGTGGCGGCGATGAGCGGCTGGTCTGCCATCTAGTCTGCTCGCGCGATGAACCAGACGGCGCGCCGCAGGCACCGCTGCAAGCCGGCCAGATGATCTGGCGCAGCGGCAGCGAAGTCAGCGCGCCGGATGCGTCGATGCCGGCTGCGTTCCATGCGATGTTCACGAACGCCGACGCGTTCAATGCGGATGCATCGAAATACCACGAAGAGTTCGCAGGCACTGGCGCAAGCAGCGGCTCGCCCGATCCGCATGCAGGCGCGAAGCGCACCTCGCTCGACGCGCTGTTCCGCGCCGCCGACTGGCTGGCGGTGCATTTCCAGAAACGTGTGCTGCTGGCGATGCGGATCACCTACACCGTGGCCGCGCTGATGGGCATCGCCTTCGCGGTGTACGACAACCTCGCCGCGCAGAACTACATGATCTATGTGTTCCTGCTGCTGTTCGCCACCGGCATCGTGATCAGCGCCATCGCGCGCAAGCGCGCGTGGCATCGCAAATACCTGGATTACCGCGCACTGGCCGAAGGCCTGCGCGTGCAGGGTTACTGGCGACGCGCGGGCATCTCATTGACGGGGGATCCGGAGTTCGCGCACGACAGCCTGCTGCAGAAGCAGGACATCGAACTGGGCTGGACACGCAATGTGATGCGCGGCGCCGGCCTGATGGAGGACGTGCCGCGCGGTGGCGAGCTGGGCGCGGTGATCCGCGAGTGGGTCGGCGACAACGGCGAGGATGGCCAGTTCGGTTACTACCGCCGCAAGGCCGTGCAGCGCGAGCGCACGCATCGGATCACCGAAGGGATCGGAGCGCTGAGTCTTTACGCAGGCATCGGCATCAGCATCGTGCTGGCGGTGCTGGCCTACCGGTTGTCCGCCGATCTCAAGAACGACCTGATCGTGATCATGGCGGCGTTCTCGGTGGCTTCTGCGGTGCGCGAGGCGTACGCCTACCGCAAGGCCGACAAGGAACTGATCAAGCAATACCGTTTCATGCAGCGCATCTTCGGCAAGGCGCGAGCTGCGCTCGACGAAACCAGTGATGCGGAGGAGCAGCGCGAGATCCTGCGATCGCTCGGGGAAGCCGCACTGGCCGAACATGCCGAGTGGGCGGTGATGCACCGCCAGCGGCCGTTGGAACCGGGGAGGATGTGACGGCGTTTGCACGCCGGCCTACCGCGTTCACCCCGTTTTGCTTTATTCTCGGCCAGTCATGGAGAGCCACACAGCCTCTGTTGTCGAACGCGACCTGCGCAACGTGGTCGCCGACCTGCACAGCACGCGGGTGCTGTCGCTGGACGCGGGCGGTCGCATCCTCGACTGGATCAGTTGGCAGGATGCCGCATGCCTGTACGTCCGTGAGGCGGTGGCCTGGACGCTGGGTGAACCCTGCCTCACCGTGCACGGCGGTTTCCGCAGCGATGGCGAGCAGAGCATCCTGTCGCTGCATCCGATTGTCGCCAGCCGCGGCCATTGCCGATCGAACGCAGTGGATCCCTCGCCCGCGCTCACCAACGCTGCGCTGTTCGCGCGCGACCGCCACATCTGCCTCTATTGCGGCACGCATTACAGCCGCGGTGAACTTACCCGCGATCACGTGGTGCCGCTGTCGCGCGGCGGCCGCGACATCTGGGTCAACGTGGTCACCGCCTGCCTCGCCTGCAACATCAGGAAGGGCGGCCGCACGCCGCAGCAGGCCGCCATGCCGCTGCTTGCGGTGCCGTACAAGCCGAGCTGGGTGGAACACCTCATCCTCTCCAACCGCAACATCCTTGCCGACCAGATGGAATTCCTGGTGCATCACTTGCCGAAGCATCGGCGGATGAGCTGATCGGGAACCCGGGCTCGGCACTCGGGAGAGCACGAATAGGGCGTTCCGGAGCTGCCGAAGGCAGTACCCGGAATGTGCTCTCGAGCATTCCGAAAAAGCAGACTCCGGATTGCCGTTGCACGGCGTCCGGAATGACGGGCGGGTGATCGCCCGCGAGGGGCTCTCCACGCAGAGCCTGCCCCGGGAATGCCCTGATCTGGGCGCCACACCTCTTCGGTTGCCGGCTCGCGCGCTGTAGAATGCTTCGTTTTTGCCGCAGTGCAACAACCGCGCCGAAAGGGAGACTCCGTGGACCCGCATCAGCCCCGCCCGATGGAACATGAAAGTGTGCGCACCGGAGGCAGCACCGACGCATTGCCGGTGGCGCCGGCGCTCGGGGCGTCGCTGGACGCGGCGAGCATGCCGCGCGAGTCGACGCTGGTCTCGCACCGCATTTTGATGACCGGCGCATTGGCGGTGCTGCTGGGCGTGGCCGCCGCCTACGTCGCGCAACTGCTGATGTTGATGATCAACCTGATCACCGACATCTCCTTTTACGGGCGCGTGTCGGACGTGATCGGGCCCTCCGCGATCAAGCACACCGGTTCGTTCGTGCTGTCGCCGGCCTTCAACCATCTGGGCGCATGGGTGATCGTGATTCCGGCGATCGGCGGTCTGATCGCGGGCGTCATGGCGCGCTGGGGTTCGCGCGCGATCCAGGGGCACGGCATCCCCGAGGCAATGGAGCAGGTATTGCTCAACGAATCGCGCATCGCCCCGCGCATCACCTTCCTGAAACCGGTTTCCTCGGCGTTCGCGATCGGCACCGGCGGGCCGTTCGGCGCGGAAGGCCCGATCATCTCCACCGGCGGCGCGCTGGGTTCGTTGATCGGTCAATTGCTGCGCGTGACCGCGCACGAGCGCAAGGTCCTGCTGGCGGCGGGCGCCGCGGCGGGCATGGCCGCGGTGTTTGGTGCGCCGGTCTCGGCGCTGGTGCTGGCGGTCGAACTGCTGCTGTTCGAATTGCGCCCGCGCTCGCTGATCCCCGTGGCGCTGGCCACCTTCACCGCCACCGGCGTGCGTTACGCGACCTATGGTTCGGGCGCGGTGTTTGCGATGCCCACCATCGCCGAACCCGGCGGCTGGGCGCTGGGCAGCTACATCGCGCTCGGCGCGATCATCGGCATCATCAGCGTGTGGGTCAGCAAGGCGGTGTATGGCGTCGAAGACGCCTTCGAGAAACTGCCGATCCACTGGATGTGGTGGCCCGCGATCGGCGGCCTCGTCGCCGGCCTGATCGGCTGGTTCGCGCCGCACACGATGGGTGTGGGTTACGACAATATCGACGGTCTGGTGCAGGGCAGCTTCGGCATCAAGGTGCTGGTTTCCCTGTGCGTCCTGAAATTCATCTCGTGGGTGATCGCGCTGGGCAGCGGCACTTCCGGCGGAACGCTCGCGCCGCTGTTCATGATCGGCGGTTCGCTGGGCGCATTGATCGGCTTGGGCATTGGCCACCTGTGGCCGGCGTTCGGCATTGATCCGCGCATCGCCGCGCTGGTCGGCATGGCTGCGATTTTCGCCGGCGCCTCGCGCGCGCTGCTGACCGCGATCGTGTTTGCGTTCGAAACCACCCGCCAGCCGGCGGGACTGCTGCCGCTGCTGGGTGGCTGCACCGCGGCCTATCTGATTTCGGCGCTGATGATGCGCAATACCATCATGACCGAGAAGATCGCGCGTCGCGGCGTGCGCGTGCCGAGCGAATACGAGGCCGACCTGCTCGCGCAGATTGCCGTCGGCCAGGCGTGCACGCGCGAGGTGCGTTCGCTGAAGACTTCCGACGAGCTGGGCGAGGTGCTGCGCTGGATGAATTCCGGCCGCGTGCGCGCGCAGCACCAAGGCTATCCGGTCGAGGACGACAACGGCCGCGTGCGCGGCGTGATCACGCGCCGCACGCTGCTCGATCCGGACCTGCCGGGGTTGAAGCGCATCGGCGAGTTGCTCAAGCGCGGACCGATCATCGTGTTCGAGGATCATTCGCTGCGCGACGCCGCCGACCTGATGGTGGCCGAGAATGTCGGCCGCCTGATCGTGGTCTCGCGCGACAATCCCGAGAAGCTCACGGGCATCCTCACCCGCAGCGACGTGCTCGCGGCCAATGCCAAGCGCCTGCACGAAATGCGCGATGCGTCGCGCCACATC
>JBQCCR010000075.1:0-2836 GCA_051961995.1 Rhodanobacteraceae bacterium
ACACGACTTAACGCGCGAAAGAACAGCGTCATGTCCACCTCGGCCTGATGCAGCAACTGCTGCAGCGTTTCCATGCGAGTGACGTCGTCGTCGCGGCACTCGGAAAGCCCCAGCTTGGCCGCAATGTCGCGGCGCGTCTGCAACATGTATTCGGCCACGTAACGATCGAGCCCCGCCTGCAATGGCGCCACGTCGCCAAACAACGGCGCGATCGCGGCGGCAAGCCGGCTAAGGTTCCACCACGCCACGTTCGGCTGCTGGCCGAAGCGATAGCGGCGGCCGACCGCATCGGTGGTGTTGGGCGTCCAGGTTGGATCGAAATCGTCCACCCAGCCGTACGGACCATAATCGATGGTGAGCCCAAGCACCGACATGTTGTCGGTGTTCATCACGCCGTGCACGAATCCCACACGCATCCAGTGCGCAATCATGCTTGCCGTGCGCGCGCAGATTTCGGCGAACCATTCGGCGTAGCGGTTTTCATCGCTGCCGGCCAGATGCGGAAAATCGCGTCGGATCGTGAAATCCACCAATTTCCGCAGCAGCGCGAGATCGCCGCGCGAAGCGGGCAGTTCGAAATGGCCGAAGCGGATGAACGACGGAGCCACGCGGCAGACGATCGCGCCGGGTTCATGTTGTGGATGGCCGTCGTAGAACATGTCGCGCTCGACCGTTTCACCGGTAACCAGCAGGCTCAAGGCGCGTGTGGTCGGTACGCCCAGGTGATGCATCGCTTCGCTGCACAGGAATTCGCGGATCGACGAACGTAGCACCGCGCGTCCGTCCGCTCCGCGCGAATACGGCGTGCTGCCGGCGCCCTTCAATTGCAGCTCCCAGCGCTTGCCCTGCCGCGTGAGCACTTCGCCTAGCGAAATGGCACGCCCATCGCCAAGCTGCCCGGCCCACGTGCCGAACTGATGCCCGCCATAGTTGGACGCCCACGGCTGCATGCCTTCCAGCACGCCGTTGCCGCCGAATACCTGGGCGAAAAACGGGCTGGCGATATCGGCATCGCTGAGCCCTAGCATCGCCGCCATCTCCGTCGACCAGGCCACTACGCGCGGCGCTGATACCGGCGTGGGATCGATGCGCGAATACACCGCGCCCGCCACCTGCCGAGGCCCGTGGCCGTGATCCGGATCGCCAGGCAAGTCGCGGATGAAAGCGTTATCGAACTGAAGATTCGTCAGCATCATGCAAAGTGATATTCGGGCGGACTTGTCTGGTGCAAGGCAGCAAAAATGATAGGGACAGCACACTTTTCACGTCATCTATACATCCATGGTTAAAGCTTGATACAGTTTGGCCGCGGCTACACAGGGGTAGCCGGCGGAGTAAACAACTATGCACATGCTTCTTGCTCGTTCCGCCATTGTGCGCGGAATGCAGCTGGTAGCAGGGATGCTCGCAGTCACCAAGCAGGACACCCCACAACAAGCGGTAAGCGACACACTGGCCGAGTTCAAGCTGGTGTCGTGGACGTCCAGCACGCACTCTCGTCGCGAAGACGAACTTGCACGCTTGCACCAGATGCACACCGAATCCTGATCACGAAAAACCGGCCGTCTATACAGCGGCCGGTTCAAAGATTCGCGCGATCTCTTCCGCGTTGAGCTGACGCCATTGGCCTGGCTGCAAATCCGCCAATTGCAGTTGACCGACTGCGACGCGCTGCAAGTTTTCCACATGGTTGCCCGTAGCGGCGAACATCCGCCGCACCTGGTGATAACGCCCCTCGGTGATCGACAAGCGCACATGGCGCGGCGCGAGCACGTCCAGTTTCGCCGGTAGCAGAGGCGTGGTTTCCGATTCCAGCATCAGCGTGCCGCTGGCGAACAAGGCCTGCTCGTCGCCGCGCAGGTCCTGCGCCAGAGTGGCCTCATACACCTTGGTGACGTTGGCGCGCGGCGAGATGATCCGATGCAGCAGGCCGCCGTCGTCGGTGATCAGCAACAAGCCCGAGGTATCGCGATCCAATCGTCCTACCGTGGACAACGCAGGATCGCGCTGCCGATAACGCGGCGGCAGCAGGTCGTACACCACGCGGCCCGGATCTTTGCGCGAGCAGGTGACGTTGAGCGGCTTGTGCATCATCACCAAGATGCCCGCCGGTGGATCGAGCGGCTCGCCATCGATGCGGATCTGCGCGTGCTCGACCTTGTCATCCGCGTACAGCACGTCACCTTGCGCGTCGGTGATGCGCCCTTCGCGGAACATCCACGCGACCTCCTTGCGGCTGCCGTAACCCAGGTTGGCGATCAGCCTGACCAGCCTCATGCGCGTACACCTTTTGCTTCGATCACTTTGAAACCTTCCTGTATGACCACCGCGCGCACCTGCTCGAAGTGCGCCGCCAGCGTAGCCTCGTACGGCAAATGCCGATTGGCGACCAGCAACAAGCGGCCATGCGGCAGCAATGCGCGCGCCGCCTGCGTGATAAACGCGCGGCCAAGCTCGGGCAGATCCGCCCTGCCCTGGTGGAACGGTGGATTGCACACTACTGCATCGTAGCGCTGGCCCACGCCGGTGGTGACGTCGTGCCACAGAACATCCACCGCGAGTGCGCGCTGGTGTTCGCGCATCGCCTGCTCGAGATTGATGCGCGCCGGTTCCAGCGCACGCGCTTCGGCTTCATACAGATCGAGCGCCGTAATGCCGGGGCAGCGCGCAATGAGTTGTGCGGCGAGATAGCCATAACCCGCACCGAAATCGGCGACACGGCCATGCAGGTCATCCGGCAGATGCGCGGCGAGCAACTCCGATGCGCTGTCTACGCGATCCCACGCGAACAAGCCGGGCCGGCTCATGTACCCAGCGGCGTTTATCTGCGGACGAT
>JBQCCR010000076.1:0-18208 GCA_051961995.1 Rhodanobacteraceae bacterium
ATGACCAACATCACCCGCCACATTTCCAGTGACAGCCCGCGCGTGATGGTGGTGGATGGCTCCAAGGTGGCGCGCAAGCTGATCGGGCAATTGCTGGAAAAGGAATTGCCGGGCGTCACCGTGATCGCCTGCGAAACCGGCGCCGATGCGCAGCGCGAACTGCAGGCCGGCGTGATCGACCTGATCACCACCGCGTTGCGGCTGCCGGACATGGATGGCATGGAGCTGGCGCATCACGTGCGCGAGAACGCGCCGCAGGCCTATATTCCGATCGTCGCGGTGTCCGGCGACGTGCAGGAACGGCTGGTGCGGCGCGAGATCGGCGACGAGATCACCGATTATTTCGACAAGGCGCAGGGCTTCGCCGCGCTGGCCGAGTTCATCCGCGGCTACGTGCGGCCGGAGCCGCAGGGTTCCGGCGAAGTGCTGTACGTGGAGGACAGCCGCGTGGTCGCGCTGGCCACCCGACGCATGCTGGAGAAGTACGGGCTCCGCGTCACCCACATGATCAGTGCGGAGGATGCGGTCGCGTTGCTGGACGCCGCGCGCGCGGAAGATCGCGTCGGGACCGATCTGGTGCTCACCGACGTGAACCTCAAAGGCGAGCTCTCCGGCGGCGATCTGCTGGCGCGCATCCGCGACGAATACGGGTATGGCAAGGGCCGGCTGCCGGTGCTGGTGATGACCGGCGACGACAATCCCAAGAACCAGGCGCGATTGCTGAAGGCCGGCGCCAACGATCTGGTGCAGAAGCCGATCGAGGAACGCTTGCTGGTCACCAAATTGTTGTTCCAGTTGCGCGTGGCGCAGCGGTTGCGTGCGTAGGGCGGGTCTTGACCCGTCGGCAACCAACCTCACACCAATGTCTGGCGGGTAAAACCCGCCCTACCTCTCATGCTTGAGCAAAACCGGATCGCAACCGACACGCGGCTGAAACTGGAGTCGTCGTGGAAGGCGCGGGTGGGCGATCACTTCGAGCGACCGGAGATGCTCGCCTTGCGCGAGTTCCTGCGGGCCGAAAAGCATGCCGGCAAACGCATCTATCCCCCGGGGCCGCGCATCTTCGCCGCACTCGACGACACGCCCTTCGACAAGGTGAAGGTGGTGATCCTGGGGCAGGATCCGTATCACGGGCCCGGACAGGCGCACGGCCTGTGTTTTTCGGTGTTGCCGGGCGTGCCGCCGCCGCCGTCGCTGGTCAACATTTTCTCGGAGATCGAACGCGATCTCGGGGTCCCGCGCCCGGATCACGGTTGTCTGGTCCCGTGGGCACAACGCGGCGTGCTGTTGCTCAATTCCGTGCTGACCGTCGAGGAGGGCCGGCCCGGATCGCATCAGGGCAAAGGCTGGGAAGGCTTCACCGACCGCGTCATTGACGCCTTGAACCGCGAGCGCGAGGGTCTTGTATTCCTGCTCTGGGGATCCTATGCACAGGCCAAGGGCCGGCTGATTGACCGGCGGCGCCATCACGTTTTGCAGGCGCCGCACCCGTCACCCTTGTCGGCCCATCGCGGGTTCATCGGCTGCGGGCATTTTTCGGCAGCCAATGCCTGGCTGGAGAAGCAGGGGCAGGCGCCGGTGGATTGGTCGCTGCCGCCCCGCAGGGAATTGCTTGAGAGCGGTTGAAGTTGCGTCCATGGCAAAAAGCTCCGCGGGCTTGGCCGCGCTGGGCGGGATTTGTGGCCAGTCGGCGCGCATTGCAATTCCTATACGGATGGGTATAATTATTCACCTGAATGGTAGGCGGTGAACTGACTGAACCGCCGGCGGGTTTGGCACTCCAATGACGGAATGTCAAACTATCCAGTTCTGGAGGGAATACCTGATGTCCGAAGCCTTGGTGACCAGCAACCTGCCGATCCCCACCGCCGCCGGCAGTCTCGATTCGTATATCGGCGCGGTGCACCGCATTCCGGTGCTCACGGCCGAGCAGGAACACGAGTTGGCGATGCGTTACCGCGACGAGGAGGATCTCGACGCGGCACGCGAGCTGGTGATGTCGCACTTGCGTTTCGTGGTGCACGTTGCGCGCGGCTACAACGGCTACGGGCTGCAACTGGGCGACCTGATCCAGGAAGGCAACATCGGCCTGATGAAGGCGGTGAAGCGCTTCGACCCGGACCAGGGCGTGCGCCTGGTCAGCTTCGCCGTGCACTGGATCCGCGCGGAGATGCACGAATTCATCCTGCGCAACTGGCGCATCGTCAAGGTCGCCACCACCAAGGCGCAGCGCAAGCTGTTCTTCAACCTGCGCAAGTCCAAGAAGCGGCTGGGTTGGTTGAACGCCGAGGAAGTGCGCGCGGTTGCGAAGGACTTGGGCGTGCCGGAGAAAACCGTGCGCGAAATGGAATCGCGCCTGTCCGGCCGCGACGTCGGATTCGACGCGCCGGCGGATGAGGACGACGACCACGCGCCGCCCGCGCCGGTCATGTATCTGGAAGACCATGGCGCCGATCCGTATCTGTCGGTCGCCGACGCCGACGAGGAAGCCGACCAGCTGGACACCTTGCAGCAGGCAATGAGCAAGCTGGACGAGCGCACCCAGGACATCATCCGCCGCCGCTGGCTGGCCGAAGACAAGGCCACCTTGCAGGAACTGGCCGACGACTACGGCGTCTCCGCCGAACGCATCCGCCAGCTCGAATCGAATGCGATGAAGAAGATGCGGATGGTGTTCGAGGCTTGAGAACGGTTGCAAAGCGACCGGCATCTTGCGCGCCGGTGGTGTGGACCAGAGTTTCGGAACGGCCGCCACGAGCGGCCGTTTTCGTTTCAACCTTGTAGGGCGGGTTTCAACCCGCCATTCCGATCCGCAACGGCTCGGTGGGCCAAGACCCGCCCTGCGGCTCGTTGCTCTTCCCATGTCCTCTTCCGATTCCCGATTCCCGGCTTCAATACATATCCACCGGATCCACATCCAGCGACCAGCGCAGACTGCGCGCTTGCGGCAATTCATAAAGCTGCGGCCACCACGTCGCGAGCGCGTGGCGCAGGGGCGCGCGTTGCGCGGATTCCACCAGCAGCTGTGCACGATGGCGCCCGGCGCGCAGCGGCATCGGCGCCGGCAGCGGGCCGTTGATTTGCACGTTCTGGTTCGCGGGGAACGTCGCGAGCGCAGCTTCAAGAAATCCGTCGAGCGCGGCGCGATCACTCGCTTCTGCGCGCAGCAGCACCATGTGCGCATACGGCGGCAAGCCCGAGGCGCGCCGCTCGCCGAGCTGTTGCGCGGCCGCCGCGGGATAACCGCCGCGCAGCAGCGTGGTCAGCAATGCGTGCTGGGGTTCATGTGTTTGCAACCATACCTCGCCCGGTTTGTCGGCGCGCCCGGCACGGCCGGCGACCTGCACGATCAGTTGCGCGAGTTTCTCGCCTGCGTGGAAATCCACGCTGTGCAGGCCTTCATCCACGCCGACGATCGCGACCGTGGTGAGATTCGGCAAGTCATGGCCTTTCGCCAGCATCTGCGTGCCGACCAGGATCGCAGGTTCGCCTTCGGCCAGTTGGTCGAGCAGTTTTTCGAACGCGTCGCGCCGGCGCGTGCTCTCGCGATCCACGCGCAGCACCGACACCCGCGGATAACGCGCACGCAAGGCTTCTTCCAGACGTTCGGTGCCGTGTCCTTGCGGCGTCAGCGCCTGCGTGCCGCATTGCGGACAGCGCGCAGGCCACGCTTGCGTGTAACCGCAGTGATGACAGATCAGCCGCGCGCGGCCGCGGTGGACGGTGAGCGGCCGTTCGCAGCGCGGGCAACCGGCGTGCCAGCCGCAGGCGTGGCACAACAGCACCGGCGCGTAACCGCGGCGATTCTTGAAGACGAGCGCCTGTTCGCCGCGCGCCATGCATGCGTCCAGCGCCTGCAGCAACGCCGGCGACAAGCCGTGCTGCATCTTCAAGCCGCGCAGATCGAGCACGTGCACGGGCGAACCCGGCCGCTCGTGCGCGCGCTTGCGCAAGGTGACGCGCGTGTAGCGTTGCGCGTCCACGTTGGCGAGTGATTCCAGAGATGGCGTGGCGCTGCCCAGCACGATGGGAATGTCCAGAGCCTGCGCGCGCATCAGCGCGAAATCACGCGCGTGATAACGGAAGCCGCCTTCCTGCTGCTTGTAGGAGCTGTCATGTTCCTCGTCCACCACGATCAGCCCAGGCTTCGCCAGTGGCGCGAACGCGGCGGAGCGCGTCCCGAGTACGATTGCAGCGTCGCCGTGCAGCGCGGCCAGCCACGCGCGTGCGCGATCGCCTTCGGCAAGATTGGAATGCAGCAGCGCGATCGGCGCGTCGAAGCGGGCGCGCAGGCGGCGCAGCATCTGCGGCACCAGGCCGATCTCCGGCACCAGCACGAGGCTTTGCCGACCTTCGGCAAGCGCGTGTTCGATCAGTTCCAGATAGATTTCGGTCTTGCCGCTGCCGGTCACGCCTTCCAGCAGCCAGGCGCGAAAGCCGGACCCGGCCGCGAGCATGCGTTCGGTCGCAACGCGCTGCTCTTCGGTCAACGCATGGGTGCGCGGCTTTGCTTGCCAGATGCGCGAAGCCTGCAGCGCCACGCATTCGATCAGCCCGGCGCCGCGCAGGCGCCGCGCGGCGCCGCGCCAGCCCGGCAGCAATGCATCCAGGTCCCCGCTGCGCTGCGGGGATTCGGCCAGCGCATCCAGCAACCATGCAGAAGAGCCGCGCCGGCTGCGCGCGTCACGCGCGCTGCGGCCTGCCTTGGTGAGTTGCCAAGCCTCGTCGTCATTGCGGGGCAGTGGTTTGTCGGCGCGCAGCCATGAAGGCAGTGCGCCGAACAGTACTTCGCCCGCGGCGCCGCACCAGTAGTCGCCGGCACGCAACAGAGTCGCCAGCAATTCGGAGGTGAAAAGCGGCGTGTCATCCAGCACGCGCAACGCGGGCTTCAGTTGTTCGTGCGGAATATCTGACGAGGCAACCTGCGCGACCACGATGCCGACTCGACGTGCGCGACCGAATGGCACCTCGACGCGCGAGCCCGGCAATGGCATCGCCTGATCACCCGGCGACAAATAATCGAACCACCGAGGCAACGGCGCGGGCAGCGCGACGCGCAGCACTGCGGTCACGCGCGCATCCCGCAACTTCGCGCACGTGAGTTGCGCGCGATTGTTGTTGCGTCGTGAAACAACACCGTGCAAGTTGCGGGCAACGTAAGGATTTCACCGTTATCCACAATGCGTGTGGATAACACTGTGGAAGGCTGCCGAGGGAGCGCCGCCGAACGCGCATGCCTGCGTGCGCGACGACGTCTTGGCGAAACTTTAACCACATCAAAATTTCGTCTGAGGATCAGCAGCTTGGAAATCCAGGATCGCATAGGTACCGCGCTCCGGGTGAGCTCCAGACACAGGGCGCGTACGCCGGTTTGATGCTGTGCACAACACCACGGCGCGAGGCGAAAAATTTTCATTGCGCCGCTTGCAGCAGGCTGCGGCGGGCGTGCACCCGGTCGCCGAACGCGCGCAAACCAGCCTCCCGCATCCGCGGCGCATGGTCCCGCAGGTAGGCGTCGAACGCCTCGCGGTCGCGCAGCCGGTAGTGCACCGAAAATTCCACGTGGCCGGGTTCGGCCACCGGTTCCAGCCGCTCGAAAATCCCCGCGCCGAGGAACCCGGGCAATGTCAGTATCTCGTCCATGTGCGCGTGCAGCCAGCTCAGGTACTCGCCTGCGATTGCGGCCTCGACATCCAGATCCACGACGTAGACGATCATGCTTGCGCCAGGCTCAGCAGGAACGCCACGCCGATCGAAAAACTCAACAGCACCGTGTAGCAGATGCCGATGCACCCGTATTTGACCGTGGTGAAGAACCAGCCTTGCCCGTAGACGCGCTTCTGCATCAGCCACAGATAGACGAAGATCCAGATCCATGCAGCGGCGTTGAGCAGGGCCAGCGGCACGCCGATCCAGGCCGTCTGCGGCGCGAGCGTCTGCAGCGCATCGAGGGCAAACAGCACCAGCAGCGAGAGAAAGATGAAGGCGTGGCTGTGCAGCGCCACGATGATATGTTCCATGTAGAGCCTGCGCTTGAAGATGTAGAACACCTTCAGGATCAGCGCGAACAGCGGTACCAGCACGAACATGGTCTGCGGCAGCACCGACAGCGCGCCGGCGACCAGTCGCTGCACGACCATGCGGCGCGCCTCCGGGGTGCCGTGCCGCATCGCGACGACATTGTCGTGCATGCGCTGGCCGGCACGATTGAGCCAGTCGTTGGCAAAGCCGGGCAGCCAGCTCACGTGTACCTGATCGCGCTTCTGATCCCAGCTGTCGTCCAGCAGGTTCAGGTCGTTCTGGCGATCGTTGTGCGCGGGCGTGGTGTTCGTCCCTGCCGCTGCGGCGGGCGTGCTCACGCTTGCGCCGCTTGCCGCAGTTGCGGTCGTGCGCGGGTGTGCCAGTTCGGCGGCGCGCTCGGCGGCATCGCGTTTCACTTTGTCGCGCGCCGTCTTCAAACTCTCATGCGCCACCGCCGGCAGATACGGATTGGCCAGTTCCTTGTCGCGCTTTGCCAGTGTCTGCTTTTCCTGCGCAATGACTTCGGCCTGCGTGCGGGCCTGCTGGAAGCTGTTGGCCGAGGCCTTGTCCTTGCCGAAATGGACGAAGCTGGAACTGTCGAACGCCAGCTGCATGACGAAGAACGCGATCAACGCGAGGAAGAACATCAGCCGGAACGGCGTCACGTAGCGCATGCGCCGGCCGGCGAAGTATTCGCGCGACAGGAATCCCGGCTTCAGATACAAGGCGGGCAGGGTGCGGATCACCCGGGAATCAATGTTCAGCACCGTGTCGAAGACATCGCCCAGCACGCCGGAGAGATGCCGGATCAGGCCCTTCACCGGCTGGCCGCAGGCGTAGCAATATTCGCCGTACAGCGGCGCGCCGCAATTGGCGCATACCGGGCCGGGGACGGGCGGCGAGACGGTTTCCGGTTTGGTTACCATGCCGGGTCTGACCTGATGGATTCCGATGCGCATTCTAGCTTTTGATCGCGCGCGTTATGCGCGCGAGACTCGTGCCACGGTGAAACTCGCGCTGCCGCTGATCGCCGGGCAATTGTCCTCGATCGGCATGAACGCGGTGGACGTGGTGCTGGCCGGTCATTACAACGCGCACACGCTGGCATCCGTCGCGGTCGGCGCGAACGTCTGGCTGCTGGCGCTGGTCTGCGCGATCGGCGTGATGATGGCGCTGCCGCCTTCGGTCGCGCATCTGGACGGCGCCGGCGCGAAACACGAGATCGGTCCGCTGTTCCGGCAGGCGCTGATGCTGGCCGCAACGCTCGGCGTGCTGCTGTGGTTCGGCGTGCGCCATGCCGGACCGTTGCTGCGTGTGCTCGGCGTGGATGCGGAGCTGTTGCCGGATGTGCAGGCGTTCCTGCATGCGTTGAGCTGGGGCGCGCCGGCGGTATGTTTCTACTACAGCCTGCGCGGACTCTCCGAAGGCATGAGCTGGACGCGGCCGACGATGTTCTTCGGCTTCACCGGGCTGTGCGCGCTGGCACCCATGGGATACGTGCTGATCTACGGCAAGTTGGGACTGCCCGCGCTGGGCGCGCAAGGCAGCGGCATCGCCAACGCGATCGTGCTCTGGTTGCAGGTGATCGCATTCGCGACGTACGTGCGCCGGTCGCCGCGCTATCGCGAGCTGCATCTGTTCGCGCGCTTCGAGCGGCCGGATCTGCGAGCGATCGCAGGCCTGTTGCACATCGGCGTGCCGATGGGCGTGACCTTGCTGATGGAAGCGGGGATGTTCTCGATCGCTGCATTGCTGATCAGCCGTTTCGGCACGACCGCCGCGGCGGCGCACCAGATCGCGATCAACTTTGCCTCGATCACTTTCATGGTGCCGCTTGGGCTGGCGCTGGCGATTACCGTCCGCGTCGGCAACGCCGCGGGCCGCAATGACCCGGCCGGCGTGCGCTATGCCGGTTTCGGCGGCATCGCCCTGACGTTCGTGACGCAAGCGCTGGCGTCCAGCCTGATGCTTGGCATTCCACTCTGGATCGCGCGGCTCTACACCGATGCACCGGCGGTGATGGCGCTGGCTGGGCATCTGTTGATGCTGGCCGGCGCGTTCCAGTTCGCCGACGGCATCCAGGTCGCCTCCAATGGCGCGCTGCGCGGCCTGAAGGACACCCGCCTGCCGATGTTCATCACCGTGCTCGCCTACTGGGGCATCGGCATGCCGGTGGGCTACATGCTCGCGTTTCACGCCGGCTGGCGTACACCGGGCATGTGGGTCGGCTTGAGCGCGGGACTGTATGCCGCCGCGCTGCTGCTCTCGGCGCGCTTCACGCGGCTGGCGCGGAACGGTACCTGGAAGCGCTCACATGCCGTCGCGCCTTCGCTGACGCCGTGACGTAATTCGCGCACTCGGGTACGCTGATCTTCTGCAAGAGGATTCGAAGATGGCCACGCAACCCACCGGTGGATTCTGGCACGGCCTGCGCACCGTCGGCCGCGCGATCAACATCGTGCGGCTGGTGATCATCAACGTGATTTTCTTCTTCATCCTTGGGTTGATCCTGATCGCGCTGAATCCACGCGTCCCGAACGTGGATTCCAATAGTGCACTGTTGCTCAAACCCGATGGACAGCTGGTCGAGCAGTACAGCATCGATCCGGCCAGCCGCGCGCTGGCGCGGATGTCCGGCGAGGAAGCCGGACAGGTGCAGGTACGCGACCTGGTGCGCGCGATCAATACCGCGGCGAAGGACAAACGCATCCAGCGCATCCTGCTGCAGCCCGATCACCTGCAGCCGGGCGGTTTCGGCGCGCTGGAGGAAGTCGGCGCGGCGCTGGACCGTTTTCGCTCGGCCGGCAAGCAGGTGTACGTGTGGAGTACCGGCATGGACCAGGGTCAGTACCTGCTGGCCGCGCACGCGGACAAGATCCTGCTCGATCCGCAGGGCGCGTTGATGATCACCGGCCTGTCCAACTACCGCAGCTACTACAAGGGCCTGCTGGACAAGCTCGGCGTGGACGCGCATCTCTTCCGCGTGGGTGAGTTCAAATCCGCCGCCGAGCCTTTCATCCTCGATGCGCCGTCGCCTGCTTCACTGGAGGCCGACAAGTACTGGCTGGGAGGCCTGTGGAATACGTGGCTGGCCGAAGTCGGCAAGTTGCGCGGCATTGATCCGAACGTGCTGCGCAACGACATCAACAATCTTCCGCAGGAAATCCAGGCCGCCAACGGCGACAGTGCGCAGCTCGCGCTGAAGCTGCGCCTGGTGGACGGACTGGCCACGCGCGAGCAGGTCGTCAAGCTGATGCAGAAGCTCGGCGCACCCGCCGACCACGGCACCGGTTTTCGCGGCGTGGACATGGATGGTTATCTCGCCCAGACGAGCCCGGATGGCTTCGGCAAGCCGAGCGTCGCGGTGATCGTGGCCGAAGGCGAGATCGTCGGCGGCAAGCAGCCGCCCGGCACGATCGGCGGCGAGTCCACCGCCACACTGATCCGCGCCGCGCGCGCCGACCGCAATGTGCGCGCGATCGTGCTGCGGGTGAATTCACCGGGCGGCGAAGTCTATGCGGCCGAGGAAATCCGGCGCGAGGTGCAACTTGCGCGCGAAGCCGGCAAGCCGGTGATCGTCTCGATGGGCGACGTGGCGGCCAGCGGCGGCTACTGGATTTCGATGGATGCCGATCGCATCTTCGCCGAGCCCGACACCATCACCGGTTCGATCGGCATCTTCGGCCTGTTCTTCACGGCGCCCAACGGCCTGGACAAGCTCGGCATCCACACCGGCGGCGTCGCCACCACCCCGATCGCCGGCGCGTTCGACATCCGACGTCCGCTCGATCCCAATCTCGGCGTGATGATCCAGAGCGTGATTGACAAGGGCTACCGCGATTTCGTCGGCGGCGTGGCGCAGGCTCGCGGCAAGAGCTTTGCCGACATCAACGGGATCGCGCAGGGCCGCGTCTGGACCGGGGCGCAGGCGCTGCAGCGCGGGTTGGTGGACCAGCTTGGCGGCCTGCACGATGCGGTGGCGCTGGCCGCGAAGGATGCGCACCTGGGCAACGATTACGGATTGCGCTACGTCGAGAAGCCGCTGGGTGCGTTCCAGAGATTCCTGGTGAATTTCGGCGACAGCAACGGCGCGCACATCCTCGCGGCGATGGGCGTGCGCCTTCCGTCGTGGCTGGCGCAGGTGCCGGATGAAGTCTTGCAGACCGCGCCGGAATTGAGACTTTTGCAGCACGCGCAGGCCGGCAAGCCGCAGATGTATGCGTATTGCTTTTGCACGGTGCATTGATCGCGGCTGGCAGCACGTCGCAACGACGCCATTCCGGACGCGATCCGGACAAATTCGTCAGGAACGGATTTGAACAACCGAAGGTTGGCTCGAGGGGCAGAGTCCATGGACGGACTTTGCGATCTGCTTCGGTTTGCAGCTTGGCTCTGCGCTTCGTGCAGCGCGGGAATGACGATGCTCTAATGCGACTGGTCGTCAATCGCCTGCTGTTGCTTCGCCGCCTGTTGATCCACGATCTTCTGCACCGCCTTGGCGCGGTCGCGATCTTTCACCAACGTGCCGAGCGGTGAATTGAGCACCACTCTCGATTCGGATTTCGGCTGCGGCGTGTCCTTCGGTTGCGGTGCCTGCGGATTGTTCGGCGAGCACGCCGTCGTGAAGCAGGCGCACAGCGCGGTGGCGGAAATCAGGATGGCAATGGATCGCAACATGATGGCGACCTCCGTGGGTGCATTGCAGTCTCGCGCGGGCGGCAGCCTCGCGCAAGCTGCGCTAATCTCGCCGCGAGATCGCGAGAGAGTCGAGCATGAATGCGCACCCTTCCCGCTGGCGACTGACCGGGCAAACCGTGCTGGTCACCGGCGCCAGCCGCGGCATCGGTCTGGCCTGCGCGCGCGAGCTGGCCGCGCTCGGCGCACAACCGTTGCTGGTCGCGCGCGACGAAGCGCAATTGCAGGCCGCCTGCGAGGAGATCGCCGAGGATTTCCCGGACAGCCAGCCGCGCTCGTTTGCCGCGGATCTTGCGGAAGCCGAAGATCGGCTTGCGGTGTTCGACTGGATCGCCGATCTCGGCGCGCCGCTGTCGCTGCTGGTCAACAATGCCGGCGGCAATATCAAGAAGGCCACGCTCGAATACACCGATGACGACCTGCACAAGCTGTTCGAATTGAATCTGGTCGCCGCATTCGAGTTGTGCCGGCTGGCGCATCCGCAACTGGCGCAGCACGCGAACGCCGCAATCGTCAACGTGGGTTCGGTATCCGGCGCGACCCATGTGCGCACCGGCGCGCCGTATGGGCTTACCAAGGCGGCGCTGCACCAGCTCACGATGAATCTTGCCTGCGAGTGGGCCGACGATGGCATCCGCGTCAACGCGGTGGCGCCGTGGTACATCCGCACCCAGCGCACCGGGCCGGCGCTGTCCGACCCGGATTACCTGGACGAAGTGTTGCAGCGCACGCCGATGGGCCGCATCGGAGAACCGGAGGAAGTCGCCGCTGCGGTGGCATTCCTGTGCCTGCCGGCATCGAGTTACATCACTGCCAGCGTGATCGCGGTGGATGGTGGATTCCTGCATTACGGCTTTTGACGATGTCCTTCTTCGATCACATCGAATCGCCGATCGGCCCGCTACTGCTGGTCGCCGACGAAGGCGGCCTGACGTATATCGGTTTGCCGAAGCGCGGCAGTGCGCAGGCCGCGCCGCCTGACGCACAACACATGCCGACGAAACTGCGCAGCGCGCGCCATCAATTCGAAGAGTATTTCGCCGGCACCCGGCAGACATTCGAGTTGCCGCTGCGTCCGCACGGCACGCCGTTCCAGCTGGAAGTGTGGGGTGCGCTGCTGGCGATTCCCTACGGTGAAACCACCAGCTACGCGGCGATCGCGCAGCGGATCGGGCGGCCCAACGCGGTGCGTGCGGTCGGTGCCGCGAACGGCGCGAATCCGCTTTCGATCATCGTGCCGTGCCATCGCGTGATCGGCTCCGACGGTGATCTCACCGGCTATGGTGGCGGCCTGCCGGCCAAGCGCTGGTTGCTGGCGCACGAGCGAAAATTCGCACCGCGGGTCGCGCTGATCCTGGAGCCCTGAGCGCCCGGCGTTTCAGCGGGAGGCATCCATGCATGTCGTCCCGCTTGAAAGTCTCAACAGCCCTTCAACTGCGCGTTCAATGCGTCTTCGCGTTGCTGGAAGGGCGCCTTCTCGCTCGGGAAGGCCATGCGCAATTTCGCGTGGTTGGCGTCGAAGCGGCGGCGCAGTTCATCGCAGACCTGCGAGCGCGGCGCCGGTACGCAAGGGTCCTGCACCATCACCTGCGCGTTGGCGATCAGCGGCCCGCGCCCGATGGTCGGCCTGCGTGCTTCCTCAGGCGCCGACATGCCCAACCGGTCGCGACCGCCGTAAGCCTGGTCGAGGCTCTGTCCCGGATACCCCAGCGCGCCCAGCGGCACCGGATACGGCACGGGCAAGGTGTCGCTCAAATATTTTCTTTCGCCGTCGTAAGTCGTGCAGGCGTACATCGTCGGCAACGGCGGCGGAGGTGCCGCGGGTGCCTGCACAACGCTGGTGGTCGGCGCCGGCGCATGCGCGGTCACGACCGGCGCCGGTGCCGGCGTGCCGATCGGCGCATTCGACAGTTCCAGCGTGCGCTGGCGCTGGTGTGCAGGGCACTCCCGATCCTGATACGTCACCCTGCCATCCGGTGCGGTGCACTTGTAAATGGTGACCGCCGCGGCCACGCGCGGGGTGCAGGCGAGCGCAATCGCGAGCGAGGCAGTCAATAACACGCGCAGCGGGTGATTCATGGACTCGAAATCCTACGCGTGTCGGGGCCGGTCTGCGTGAACTTCCGGCAGGTGCTGCGCGCACGACGACGCACTAGACTGCGCGCCGAGGTGATGGGCATGCGCGGTCGAGGGTTCGCGGGTGCGTGGCTGGCGGGCTGGCTGATGTCGCTGGCATGCCTGACTTGCGCCTACGCGGCGGACGCGCCCGTGCAGGTCAGCCGGCTGCAATTGCCCGCCGGGGATTCGCCGCCGGAACAGGCGATCATCCGGGGCAAACTGGATGCGCAATTCCGGCCGGCCACACCGCTGCTGCGCACGCCGGAGAGCCGCGAAGCCTGGTATCGCGTACAGCTGGCGCATGACTGGAGCGGCTCTTCCCGGCCGCTGCTGGCGATCGGCGGCGACATTCGCGCGCGCGTCACGGCGTACCTGCCGCCCGCCTACGCACCGCGGAGCATCAGTCCCTACGATGCCGATCTCGATCCGCGCTTTTCCCGGCACGCGCTGGTGCTGGTGCTGCCTCGCGAGCTGCGCGCCGATCAACCGATTTATTTGAGCGTCGGTGCGCCGGGGCAGAGTCAGCCGCTGCACGTACACATTTCCGATTACGCCAGTTACCAGATCGGAGACTTGCGCCATGTGCGGCTGAGCACGCTGTTCGCCAGTGTGGAAGCAGCGATGCTGCTGGTGATCCTGTGTTTCTGGCTGGTGCTGCGCGACCGCATGTTCCTGTACTTCCTTGCCTACATGGGCGCGCAACTGATCTACCAGATGTCCGTATCCGGCGAGCTGTATGTGCTGCCCGGCGCGCAGCGGCTCGCGCCGCTGGGCTATCACCCGGGCCAGTTTGCCGCCGCGCTCGCGGCGGCGCTGTCCATCAGTTTCATCCTCGAATTCGCCACGCTCGCGGACTTCGTGCCGCGGCTGGCGCGCGTGCTGGCATGGATGCGCTGGCCGTATGTCGCGTTTGCGGTCATCGTGTGGATTCCGCTGTTCAACCCCGACGCGTGGCTGCCCAATACGGTGAATCTGCTGCTGGTCGTCAGCACGCTGACCGCGTTGCTTGCCGGCTGGCGCGCGTGGCGGCGCGGCAGCCGCCAGGCTGCCTTCTTCCTGATAGCGTGGCTGCCGCTGCTGGCGTTGACCTTGTTGCGGGTGACGCAATTGATCGCCGGCCTGCACCTGCCGGCATGGTTGGAATACGGTTTCCCGGCCAGCATGGCCTACGCCGCGGTAGTGATCACGGTGGGCCTCGCCGATCGCACGTTGCAGGTACGTCACGAGCGCGATCAGGCGCACCGGCTCGCCGAATTCGATTCGCTTACCGGCGTGCTCAACCGCCGCGCGATCCTGGATCGCCTGCACGAGGCATGGCAGACGGCACGCGGCAAGAACCAGTCGCTGGCGGTGCTGTTTCTGGATCTGGATCATTTCAAGCGCATCAACGACACCCGCGGACATTCCGCCGGCGACGCCTGCCTGCGCGCGGTGGTCGGCGCGATCCAGGAACAGCTTGCGGCCAGCGATCATCTGGGCCGTTACGGCGGCGAGGAATTCCTGATCGTGCTGCGCTGGGTCAGCGCGCGGGTGGTGCAGCAGATTGCCGAGCGCATCTGCGCGCGCGCGGCGGCCTTGCGCGTGGAGGTCGGTGGCGAACCGGTCGCGTTGACGGTGAGCATCGGCGTGGCGGTGATGGATGCCGATACGCCCAGCGCGGAGACCCTGGTCGAGTGTGCGGATACCGCGCAGTACCGCGCCAAGGCGCTCGGCCGCAATCGCGTGGTGCTGTATCAACGCGAGGACATGGCGCAGACGATGTCCGCGCAGCAAACTTGAAAAGCCTGCGCGGCCCCTCTGGATTCAATCACGGACGGAACGCATGAATCCGCAACCGCAAGAAGTGGTGGAGTTCTGGCGCGCGGCCGGCGCACTTCGCTGGTTCGCCCGCGATGCAGCGTTCGATGCCGAATGTGCGTCACGCTTTCTGCAGGCGCACCACGCCGCGGCGCGGCGCGAATTCGAAAACTGGATGGAGGATGCGCAGGGCGGACTGGCCCTGCTGATCCTGCTCGACCAGATTCCGCGCAACGTGTTCCGCGGCAGCCCCCATGCTTATGCGACCGACGGACTTGCGCGCGCGTATGCACAGCGTGCGCTGGAGGCCGGGTTTGATGCACAGGTCGAACCGGCCTTGCGGGCGTTCTTCTATCTGCCGTTCGAACATTCGGAAGACCTGGCCGATCAGGAGCGTGCGCTGTTCCTGCATCGTGCGCTGCCGGGCGAGAACCCCGACCGCTGGGCACGCATCCACCACGACATCATTCGCCGCTTCGGCCGTTTTCCGCATCGCAACGCCGTGCTGGGCCGGATCAGCACGCCGGAGGAACGGGCGTTCCTTGACTCCGGTGGTTTCAGCGGGTGAGTCGGAGCTTTCGCGAACGTGCGCGGGGAAGCGATTCAGGAATGGCGGCTTGCCACCCGTTGCAGCGCTTCACGCGCTACCGGCGCAATCGCTTCCACCCAGCGCGAATACTGCGCGCCGGAAGGATGCAGGCCATCGGCCGTGAGCAGGCCGCGCACGTCCGGCGCGCGCGAGATGCCGGTGATGTCCACGCATCGCGCGTGCCTTGCATCCGTTTCCGCCCGCGCGGCGGCATTGAAGGCATCAATGTCCGCGGCGACCTGCTGCGCATTGCGTCCTTCGCCGCGCGCGAACGGCGTCACCCCCCAATCCGGGATCGAAACCACGATCACCCGCTGCGCATCGTGGTCGGCCAGCGCGATCGCGCGTTCCAGCAACGCGCGGAATTGCAGCCGGTATTCGTCCAGCGGGCGTCCGCGGTACTGGTTGTTGACGCCAATCAGCAGCGTCACCAGATGATAGGGCGGACGCAATTCCGCCTCGTCCATCGCGGCCGAGAGTTCGTCCGTCGTCCAGCCGGTGCGCGCAACGATCTGCGGCTCCGCAATGGCGACGCCTTCTCCGCGTAGGCGTCCGGCGAGCTGCACCGGCCAGCGTTCGGCTTCCGGCACGCCTTCACCGATGGTGTAGGAATCGCCCAGGGCGAGAAAGGCCCTTGTGTACGGCATCAGTGCGTACGCTCCATCGCGGGCACTGCGCTAAGCCACATGCCGGCGACGCGCCGGGCCGGCCATGCGCGTGAGCGTGCGTTCGATACGCGCCAACACCTCGGCAATTTGCGGCGCCTCCGGCAGCAGCGTCATGCGGAAGTGGCGGCTGTCGGGCAGGTTGAAACTGCTGCCGGGCACCACCAGCGCGTGTTCCGCCTCCAGCAGTCGAAGCGCGAACGCCTCATCATCGAAATCCGGCAGCACGCCGGAACGAATCGCCGGGAATGCGTACAGCGCACCCTGCGGTTCGACGCATTCAAGGAACTCGCTGCGCGCCACGCCTTCCAGCATCGCGCGTCGCGATTCGTGCAATCGCCCGCCCGGCGCAGTCAGCTCCCCGATGCTGTGGTCCGATTGCAGGGCGGGCGCGATCGCCCATTGGGCCGGCACGTTGGCGCACAGCCGCAATGCGGCGAGCAATTGCAGCGCATGCTGCAGCGGGCCCACGCATTTGCCATCGCCCGATAGCGACAGCCACCCCGCGCGCCAACCGCAGGCGCGGTGAACCTTGGACAGTCCGGAAAACGACAGGCACGGCAGCTCGCCGGTTAGCGCAGCCAGCGGCGTAAACGCGGCATCGTCATAAAGAATGCCATCGTAGATCTCATCGGAGAGCAGCAGAAGATTGCGCCGTGCGGCCAGTGCGACGATGCGCACCAGCAACTCGCGCGGATAGGTCGCGCCGGTTGGATTATTCGGATTGATCAGCACGATCGCGCGCGTGCGTGGGCCGCACAGCGCTTCCATTTCATCCGCGTCCGGAAGGTGCGCGTGTGCTGCCGGGCAGGCGTAATGGCGCGGCACGCCGCCGTTCAAGAGCGTTGCGGCGCTCCACAGCGGATAATCGGGCGAGGGCAGCAGCACCTCGTCGCCGGGCTCCAGCAGCGCGCGCAGCGAGAGATCAATCAGCTCGCTGACGCCGTTGCCGATGAACACGCGCTCCGCATCCACCCCCTGCGCGCCGCGGGCGCACTGCTGGATGACGATCGCCTCGCGCGCCTCGTCCAGACCCTGCTCGTGGCAATAACCATCGCTCTGCGGCAGGTGTGCGGTGAACGCTTCCGCCAGCGCCGCCGGTGCACGAAAACCGAAGCGGCCCGGATTGCCGATGTTGAGTTTCAATACTTCGTGACCTGCCGACTCGATCTCGCGCGCGCGCCGTGCCAGCGCGCCGCGGATTTCATAACGCACTTGCGCGAGCCGGGAACTGGGTGCGATGGATGCCTGCATGGACACGCTCTGCTGAACTGGTCGCGAATGCTAGCAGCCCGATGAGGACGGATCGTGGTGTGATGATGACAATGCGCGGCGCGAAAGGCAGGATAATCGGGCGATGACGAGTTCCATGACACCCGACCCGATCCGCATCGGCTGGCGCGGCGCACCGCCGACGCCGGGCGAGGGCCGCGTGCTCGCGCGGGTCAGCGCGCAGCATCGCGCAGGCTACGAGCTGCACGACGGCGCCTGCGAATTCAATGCTCAGCCGGCGCCGCATTTCCTGAAACGCAGCCTCGATCCGGAACAGCGTCCGGCGGTGGGCGATTTCGTGATGGTTGCGCAGGGTTCGCCGCCGCATATCCTGGAAATCCTGCCGCGGCGCGGCGCGTTGACCCGCGCCGCGGCAGGCGAGCGCTACGCGCGCCAGCTCATCGCCACCAACATAGATGTCGTGCTGGTGCTGATGGGATTGGACGAGGACTTCAATCCCGCGCGCGCGGAGCGTTACCTCGCGCTGACCGAGGGCAGCGGCGCGCAAGCCGTGATCGTGCTGAGCAAGGTCGACAAGGTCGAGTCCGCGCGCGTGGATGAAGCACGGACCGAGTTGTCCGCGCGCGTGCCCGGCACGCCGCTGCACGCCGTCAACGGCAAGGATGCGGCGAGCGTCGCGGCGCTGGACGCGTATCTGCAACCCGGCGTGACCGCGGTGCTGGTCGGTTCTTCCGGCGCGGGCAAGTCCACGCTCACGAATACGCTGCTGGGCGAAGCGCGCATGGCTACGGCGGCGACGCGGGAACGCGACGGCCGCGGCCGCCACACCACCACCCATCGTGCCTTGATGATGTTGCCTTCCGGCGCCTGCCTGATTGACACGCCGGGCATGCGCGAACTGAAACTCACCGGCGAGGAAACGCTGGAAGTCTTCTCGGATATCGACGAACTGGCTTCGCACTGCCGCTTCGCCGATTGCGCGCACGGCAACGAGCCTGGCTGTGCGGTGCGCGCGGCGCTGCAATCGGGTGACCTCGATGCGGATCGCTACCGGCACTACCTGAAACTGCGCGATGAACAGGAAACCCAG
>JBQCCR010000077.1:0-5272 GCA_051961995.1 Rhodanobacteraceae bacterium
CCTCCTTGCGGTTGGGGGGGTTCCAACCCAAATTATTGGTCTGCTTCGCTGGGGGGTGGGGTTTCCCCCCCCACCCTACGTGCTTGTCGCCTCGCCGTGCGTCGCATTACAAAACATTGAACGCCGCGTGACACACGCATAGGCGCTGCCCCCGCGCATGAGTAAGAATGTGCGAATGCCACGCCGCCAAGCCACCCAACCTGCCGTCCAGAGCGAAACCTCCCAGCCCGAGCTGTTCCTGAGCCGCGAGCTGGCCACGCTTGAATTCAACTTCCGGGTGCTGGCGCAAGCGCGCGACACCAGCATGCCGTTGCTGGAACGCCTGCGTTACTTGAGCATCGTGGCGAACAACCTCGACGAATTCTTCGAGGTGCGCGTGGCCATGCTCAAGCATCACCACCAGTTCGGCTCCGCCGCGCCCGGCCCCGACGGAATGCTGTCGGGCGAGTTGCTGGCGCGCATCCGCGAACGCGTGCTGGACCTGGTCAGCGCGCAGTACACCACCTGGCAGGAGGAACTCGGGCCTGCGCTCGCCGCCGAGGACATCCACTTCCTTACCCGCAAGCAGTGGACGCCGCGCCAGCGCCGCTGGCTGCACGGCTACTTCGAGAACGAAGTGCTGCCGGTGCTCTCGCCACTGGGGCTGGACCCCGCCCATCCGTTCCCGCGCATCCTCAACAAGACCTTGAACATCGCGGTGGTGCTGCAAGGCCGCGACGCGTTCGGCCACGAAGGCCATATGGCGCTGGTGCGCGCACCGCGCTCGCTGCCTCGCATCATCCGCGTTCCCAACGAGGTGAGCGGGTCAGGCGATCACTACGTGTTCCTGGCCGAGCTGCTGCAGGCCTTCGTCGATATGATGTTCCCCGGCTTCAAAGTGGCCGGCTCGTACCAGTTCCGCGTCACGCGCAACAGTGAGCTGATCGTCGAGGAAGAAGAAGTCGAAAATCTTGCCCGCGCGCTGGCGGAAGAACTGCATGGCCGCGGCTATGCGCGTCCGGTGCGCCTGGAGATCGGCGCCGATTGTCCGCAGTCGATCGTGTCGATGCTGATCAGCAATTTCGAACTGGAAGAAACCGACGTCTACCGCTGCCACGGCCCGGTCAACATCATCCGCGCCGGCCTGGTCTATGACGATCTCGATCGCCCCGCGCTGAAATTTCCGCGCTTCACCTCCGCCCTGCCGGCGGCGCTCAGCACCGGGCGCAAGATTTTCGACGTGCTCGGCCAGCGCGACATCCTGCTGCATCACCCTTACGAATCGTTCAACGCCGTGGTCGACCTGCTGCGCGAAGCGGTGCAGGATCCGGACGTGCTGGCGATCAAGCAGACCCTGTACCGTGCCGGCAAGGACACGCCACTGGTGGATCTCTTGGTGGAGGCGGCGCGCACCGGCAAGGACGTCACCGTGGTGATCGAGCTGCGTGCGCGCTTCGACGAGGAGGCCAACATCCGCTTCGCCACGCGCCTGCAGGAAGCCGGCGTGCAGGTGGTGTACGGCGTGGTGGGCTTCAAGACGCACGCCAAGATGATGCTGATCGTGCGGCGCGAGGACGGTCATCTGCGACGCTACGTGCACCTGTCCACCGGCAATTACCACCAGACCAACAGCCGCCTCTATACCGACATCGGCCTGATGACGGCCAACCCGGAAATCGGCGAAGACCTGCACAAGATCTTCCAGCAGCTCTCCGGATTGGGGCCGGTGATCAACTTGAAGCGCCTGCTGCACTCGCCCTTCACGCTGTACAAGAGCGTGGTGGAAAAGATCGAGCGCGAAACCGCGCACGCGCGCAACGGCAAGCCGGCGCGCATCGTCGCCAAGCTCAATGCGATGAACGAATCGCACGTGATCGAAGCGCTGTACGCCGCGGCGCAGGCGGGCGTTGAAATCGACCTGATCGTGCGCGGCGCCTGCACCTTGCGGCCGGGATTGCCAGGCGTTTCCGAACGCATCCGCGTGCGCTCGATCGTAGGGCGCTTTCTCGAACACAGCCGCGTGTACTGGTTCGCCAACGACGGCACGCCGGAAATCTACTGCGCCAGCGCGGACTGGATGGAGCGCAACCTGATGCGCCGCATCGAGGTGGCCTTTCCCATTCTCGACCCGCAACTGGCCGCACGCGTGTACGAGGAAACACTGGCCAATTATCTTGCCGACAACACCCAGGCCTGGCTGCTGGAAAGCGACGGTCATTACACTCGCGCCACGCCCGGCGAGGACCCGCCGCATTCGGCGCAGGACACGCTGCTGGCGAAGCTGTGCAATGCGGCGGTGACGGCATCGGCGCGTTCGCCGCTGCCCACCAAGCTGCGCGAAGAAGGGTAGATTTGGCAATGCGACGCTGGGGTTCGCACCCCAGCCTACGACGCGCAGATCGTAGGTTGGGGTGCAAACCCCAACATCCAGATGTGGCATGACGATGTTGGGTTTCGGCTGCGCCTCGGCCCAACCCACGGTGTTTCGCATGATTCGAACATGCGAGAATTGGCCGCGATACGAACCAGGAGTCCCGCGTGAGCCTCGGTGACCAGATGCAGATCAAGGACGGCGAGCTGATGGCCGCCGTCGACATTGGCTCAAACAGTTTTCACATGGTCGTCGCACGCATGGAGCATGGCGAGCCGCGCGTGATCGATCGCCTGCGCGAAACCGTGCGCATGGCGGCCGGCCTCCGTGCCGACGGTACGCTGGATGCCGAGCATCGCGCGCGTGCGCTGAACTGCCTGGCCCGCTTTGGCCAGCGCATCGCCGGCATTCCCTCCGCCCGCGTGCGCGCCGTGGCTACCAATACCGTGCGCCGCCTTGCTTCGCCGCAGGCATTCCTCACTGCGGCGGAAGCGGCACTCGGCAATCCTGTGGAAGTGGTGTCCGGCCGCGAGGAAGGTCGCCTGATCTTCCTTGGTGTCTCACATGATCTGCCGACGTCGCGCGAGCCGCGGCTGGTGATCGACATCGGCGGCGGCAGCACCGAATTCATCATCGGTCGCGGGCTGGCGCCGCTGCATACCGAAAGCGTGCAAGTCGGCTGCATCGCCACCACGCAGCGCTTCTTTCCCGCCGGCAAGCTCACGCGCAAGCGCTGGCAGCGGGCGCGCGGCGAAATCGGCGTGCTGCTGCAGCAGTTCTCCGAGGAATACCTCGAAGCCGGCTGGACCGAAGCCTTCGGCTCCTCCGGCAGCGCCAAGGCGATCGGTGCGGTGGTGCAGGCCATGAAGCTGTCCGATCACGGCGTGACGCCCGCCTCGCTGGCCACGCTACGCGATGCCGTGCTCGACCAGGGCCAGATCGGTGCGCTGAAGCTGCCCGGCCTGGGCGAAGAACGCGCGCCGGTGTTCGCCGGCGCGGTGGTGATCTTCGAAGCGGCCTTCGCCGCGCTCGGCATCGAGCGCCTGCAAGTGTGCGAAAGCTCGATGCGCGAAGGCTTGCTGTGGGACCTGATCGGCCGCGCCGGCGGCACCGATCCGCGCACCGCCAGCATCGACGCCCTGGCCAACCGCTACGGCGTGGATCGCGCGCAGGCGCGCCGCGTGGAATCCACCGCGCTGATGCTGTTCGACCAGGTGGCGCCAGCCTGGAAACTGGATGCCGAGGCGCGCGAATGGCTGTCATGGTCCGCGCGCGTGCACGAGATCGGGCTGGCCATCGCGCACAGCCAACATCACCAGCATGGCGCGTACATCCTGCGCAATGCGGACCTCGCCGGCTTCTCCAAGCAGGAGCAGCACCTGCTCGCCGCGGTGGTGCAGGCGCATCGGCGCAAGCCGGACAAGGCCGCGTTCTCCTCGTTGCCGCAGCGCTACCGCCAACTCGCCAAATACATCACCGCCCTGCTGCGCCTGGCCGTGCTGTTCCGCCGCGCGCGCCGTCCCGAATCGCTACCGCCCATGCGCCTGGCCGCCACCGCGCAACGCCTCGGCTTGCGTCTGCCCGCAGCGTGGGTGGAACAGCATCCGCTGACCCAGGCGGACCTGGAGCAGGAAATCACGCCGATGGCGGAATTGGGGCTGGCGTTGTCGATCGGGACGGAATAAAGCGAATCGGCCTCGCAATTGCCGCCTATTGCTCCCTCCCCTACGTGTAGTAGGGAGGGTCGGGGTGGGGGGAAGCAACCTCGCGATGAATTCAAACACTACGGCAAGCTCGTACAACCCCACCCCAGCCCTCCCCTGCCAGCAGGGGAGGGAGCGCGTGCCGCACAGCTGAAACGTAGCGCCAATCGGACGCTCTACAGATGCACGGCCAAGCACGACATCACCAATCAGCCATAAGCAGGCTTCACCCGCGTATCATGCGCGGATATTTCAGCCGTACGTTTCCCAACATGCCCAAGTACCTGCTGACCGCTCTCTTCCTCATCGCTCCGCTTGCCGTGGCGCAGACCAGCAAGCCGGCCGCTGCGCCCGCCGCGCCGGCGGTGGCCAATCCCACAGTGACCGTGCATACCTCGCAAGGGGACATCACGATGGAGCTGTACGCGGACAAATCGCCCAAGAGCGTCGCCAACTTCCTGCGCTACGTGCACGAAGGCTTCTACGCCGGCACGGTGTTTCATCGGGTGATTCCCGGCTATCTCATCCAGGGCGGCCTCTACACCGCCGAGCTGCAGCCACGCCGCACGCATTCGCCGGTGGCCAGCGAGGCCGACAACGGGCTTTCCAATCTGCGCGGCACGGTGGCCGTTGCGCGCGGCGCGGATCCGAACTCCGGCACCTCGCAATTCTTCATCAACCTGGTGGACGATCGCCGCCTGGACTACGTCGGCAACCAGAACGGCCTTACCTGGGGCTATACCGTGTTCGCCAAGGTGACCAAGGGCATGGACGTGGTGGACAAGATCGCCGCGCTGCCCACGCGTGCGCAAGGTCCTTTCGCCGCCGACGTGCCCAACCCGCTGGTGGTGATCCAGAGCGTGAGCGTCGAAGGCGAAGCCGCGCCCGCGCCCGCGCCGGCATCTGCTGCGGCCGCCAAGCCGCCAGTTACCCCTGCGCCGCGCAAATCCAAATGAGCACGCTGTTCATTTCGGACCTGCACCTGGACGACAGCCGCCCGCAGATCACTACGCTGTTTGAGCATTACCTGTCCGGCGACGAAGTGCGCAAGGCCGATGCCTTGTACATCCTCGGCGACCTGGTCGAGGCCTGGGTCGGCGATGATGACGATGCGCAGCTGCCGCAACGTATCGCCAATGCCACACGGGCGGTGTGCGATGCTGGCGTGCCGGTGTATTTCATCGCTGGCAACCGCGATTTTCTGATGGGCCAAGCCTTC
>JBQCCR010000078.1:0-56229 GCA_051961995.1 Rhodanobacteraceae bacterium
CGAACGGTTACGCCGTCGGGCACATCCGGCTGGACACCTGCCGCTACGACCTGCTCGCCTCCGCGGCGCGGCTGGCGAGCTACATCGCGATCGCGCAGAACCAGGTGCCGGCCTCGCACTGGTTCGCACTCGGGCGATTGCTGACCCGCGCCGGCGGCGGCCGCCCCGCGCTGGTGTCGTGGAGCGGCTCCATGTTCGAGTACCTCATGCCGCAACTGTTGATGCCGAACTTCGCCGGCAGCCTGCTGGATGCAAGTTGCCGCGCCGCGGTCGCCGCACAGATCGCCTACGGCGTGCGCCAGGAAGCGCCGTGGGGAATTTCCGAATCGGGCTACAACGTCACCGATGTGCATCTCAACTATCAGTACCGCGCCTTCGGCGTGCCCGGGCTGGGTTTGAAGCAGGGGCTCGGCGACGATCTGGTGATCGCGCCTTATGCGTGCGCGATGGCGCTGATGCTCGAACCGGGAGCCGCGGTGCGCAACCTGCAGGCGCTGCGCGCGCTCGGCGCGTTGACGCGCTACGGATTTTACGAAGCGCTGGATTACACCGAAGGCCGGGTCGCGCCGGGACAGCCATTCGCGTTGGTGCGCTCGTTCATGGTGCACCACCACGGCATGAGTTTCCTCGCGCTTTCCAACCTGCTTCACGACGGGCCGATGCAGCGGCGCTTCATGCGCGAGCCGATGTTCCGCGCCTACGAACTGCTGCTGCGCGAGAAGGTGCCCGCGGTGACGCCGGTGCGCGCCGGCGCGCTGGAAAGCGAGCCCGTGCAGCCGGTGCGCGCAGGCGCACAGCCGGCGGTGGCGCTGATCACGCGCATGGATACGGCGATCCCGCGCGTGCATCTACTTTCGAATGGACGCTATCACGTGCTGCTGAGCCAAACCGGCGCGGGCTACAGCGCCTGGTGCGATCTCTGCCTCACCCGCTGGGCGGGCGATGGCACGCGCGATGCCGAGGGACAGTTCTGCCATCTGCGCGACGTGGAATCCGGCCAGCGCTGGTCGGCGACGTTCCAGCCGTGCCCGGCGGAAGGCGCGGAATTCTCGGCGACCTTCTCGCAGGCGCGCGCTGAGTTTCGGCGCGTGGACCACGGCATCGAATGCGAAATGCGCGTGGCGGTGTCCGCCGAGGACGACGTGGAGCTGCGCCGCGTGCGGCTGACCAATCGCTCGTCGCGTCCGCGCACGCTGGAGATCACCAGCTACGCCGAACTGGCGCTCAACACGCGCGCGGCCGATACGGCGCATCCGGCCTTCAGCAAACTGTTCGTGCAGACCGAGCTTGCGCCCGAACTGGACGCGCTGCTCGCATCACGGCGCCCGCGCGGCGCGGACGAATCGAACCCCTGGCTGCTGCACCAGATGAACGTGCGCGCCGGTGCGGAGGGCAGCGCCAGCTTCGAAACCGATCGCGCGCGATTCCTCGGCCGGTTGCGCGAAATCTCGCGTGCGCAGGCAATGGAAAGAGCCGAGCCGTTGTCCAACAGCGCCGGCGCGGTGCTGGATCCGTGCATGGCGATCCGCCGTCGCGTGCAGATCGCGCCGGGCCGCAGCGTCAGCATTGATCTGGTCACCGGTATTGCGCCGACGCGCGAAACCGCACGCGCGCTGGCGACCAAGTATCGCGAAAAGCATCTGTACGAGCGCGTGTTCGAGCTGGCCTGGACGCACGAACAGGTGGTGATGCAGCAATTGAACGTCGGCGCCCGTGACGCGCAGTTGTACGAACAGATCGCCGCGCGGCTGCTTTATGTGGGCGACGCGCGGCGTACCGGCGCGCCGATCGGGTTGCCCACGCAATCCGCGTTGTGGAAGCACGGCATCTCCGGCGATCTGCCGATCGTGCTGGTGCGGATCGCCAATGCCTCGCAGCTCGACCTGGTGCGGCAACTGATCAAGGCGCACGGCTGGTGGCAGTCGCGCGGCCTGAGCGCGGACCTGCTGATCTGGAACGAGGAGCTGTCCGGTTACCGGCAGGAGCTGCAGGACCACATCCTCTATCTGATCAACTCCAGCCTGGAGGCGCGCAACGGCGACGGCCCTGGGCGCATGCATGCGTGGCGCATCGAGCATCTTTCCTCGGAAGACCGCGCGCTGATGCTGGCGGTGGCCCGCTGCGTCTACAGCGGCAACGAGGGCCGGCTGCGCGACCAGGTCGCGCGCGCGGCGGCCGAGAACGAAACGGCGCCGCCGCTGTTGCCGCAACGCAAGCCGCACGCCGGCTCTGCGGTCCTGCAACCACCGGCGGGGCTGATCGGTTTCAACGGGCTGGGTGGCCACTCGCCCGATGGCGACGAGTACGTGATGTGGTTGCCGGACGGCGCGACCACGCCGGCGCCGTGGTGCAACGTGCTCGCGAACGAACGCTTCGGCAGCGTGGTGAGTGAATCGGGATCGGCCTACAGCTTCGCGACCAATGCACACGAATTCAGGCTCACTCCCTGGCGCAACGATCCGCTCACCGATGCGACGGGCGAAGCATTCTGGTTGCGCGACGAGGAGAGCGGCGAATTCTGGTCGCCGATGCCGTTGCCCACGCGCAGCGGCGATCCCTATCTCACCGCGCACGGCTTCGGCTACACCCGTTACCAGCACGCGCACGCGGACATCGCGAGCGAGCTGGACGTGTTCGTCGTGCGCGAGGCGCCGCTGAAACTGAGCCTGCTGAAGCTGCGCAATGCGGGCGCCCGCGCGCGACGCATTTCCGCCACCGGCTACGTGGAATGGGTGTTGGGCGAGCAGCGCACGCGCAGCGCGCCGCAGGTGCATACGCGCGTTGATCCGCTGTCCGGCGCGCTGCTGGCCGGCAACTTCTACGACGACGTGTTCTTCGACTGCATCGCCTTCCACGCGCTTTGCGCGCAGCCGCTGCAGCGCAGCGGCAATCGTCGCGCGTTCATCGGCCGCAACCGCGGCCTGTCCTCCCCGCTCGGCATGCTGGCGCAGCAACTGGATGGCGGAATCGGCGCGGGGCTGGACCCGTGCTCGGCGCAACGCGCAGAATTCGAGCTTCAGCCGGGCGAGGAAATCGAGGTGGTGTTTGCGCTCGGCGCGGCCGACGACATCGAGGACGTGCGCGCGCTGATCCGCAACTTCGGCGATCCGCAGGACGCGCGTGCGGAATTGCAGCGCGTCCGCGAACACTGGCGCGCACAACTGCAGCAACTGGTGGTGCGCACACCGGAGACGGCGGTCAACCTGCTCGCCAACGGCTGGCTGGGTTATCAGGTGCTGGCGGCGCGGCTGTTCGCGCGCAGCGGCTACTACCAGTCCGGCGGCGCGTGGGGATTCCGCGATCAGCTGCAGGATGCGATGGCGCTGCTGCACACGCGCCCCGATCTGGCGCGCGCGCAACTGCTGCGTTGCGCGGGACGGCAGTTCCGCGAGGGCGACGTGCAGCACTGGTGGCATCCGCCTTCCGGACGCGGCGTGCGCACGCGCATCAGTGACGACTACCTGTGGCTGCCGCGCGCGACGGCGCAATACATCAAGGTCACCGGCGACGTTTCCGTGCTGGACGAATTCATGCCCTTCATCGAGGGCCGGCCGCTGACCGAAGACGAGGAATCCAGTTACGACGTCGCGCAGGTGTCGCTGGAATCGGCCAGCCTGTATGCGCATTGCGCGCGCGCGATCGAGCGCGGATTGCGCTTCGGCGCGCACGGCCTGCCGCTGATCGGCAGCGGCGACTGGAACGACGGCATGAATCGCGTGGGGCATCTCGGCCGCGGTGAAAGCGTGTGGCTGGGGTTTTTCCTGCACGACGTGCTGACGCGATTCGCGGCGTTGGCCGATGCACGCGAGGATCGCGAATACGCGCAGCGCTGGCGCCAGGCCGCCGTCACCCTCTCGCATGCGATCGAGCAGCACGGCTGGGACGGCGCCTGGTATCGGCGCGCCTACTTCGACGACGGCACGCCGCTGGGTTCGAAATCCAACGACGAATGCTGCATTGATTCGCTGCCGCAGAGCTGGGCGGTGCTGTCGGGCGCCGCCGATCCGGTACGTGCCACGCGCGGACTGGATGCGGCGTTGCGCATGCTGGTGCGCGACGAATTCGGACTCGTGCAGTTGTTCGATCCGCCGTTCGATACTTCCGCGCTGGATCCCGGATACATCAAGGGCTACGTGCCGGGCGTGCGCGAGAACGGCGGCCAGTACACCCACGCAGCGGTGTGGGTGGCGATGGCGCTGGCGAAACAGGGACGCGTGGATGAAGCCTGGCGCATCGCGCGCCTGCTGAACCCGCTGAACCACACGCGCACGCCCGCGCAGGTCGCGCGCTACATGGTTGAACCTTACGTGCTCGCCGCCGATGTCTACATGGCCGCGGGCCGCGGCGGGCGCGGCGGCTGGACCTGGTACACCGGCTCCGCGGGGTGGATGTACCGCTTGCTGGTCGATTCGCTGCTCGGCGTGCAGCGGCGCGGCGACCGCCTGTCCTTCGCGCCCTGCGTGCCGGAGGACTGGCGAAGCTGGGAACTCGAATACCGCTACGGCGAAACGCGCTATCGCGTGATGTTCGAACGCGTCGCTTCCGGCGGCGCGATCGCGCAGGTGCTGTGCGACGAAACGCCGCAAGCGGATGGGGTCGTGCGATTGCGCGATGATGGGCGCGAGCACCTGGTCGAGGTGCATGTGGGCCGGCTCGCCACAAGCACCGCCGAACTTTTCGCGCACTGACCGCCACGAAGACGGATCATGAGCAATCCCGAAACCGAGGAAGAAACCGAAGCCGGCGCACGCAACAGCCCCGGTTCCGTGGTCAGCGAGCAGCAGGCCGCGCTGCGGGGCTTGCGCACGCGAGCCGTGACCGCGCCACCGCCGGAGCGCGCCGGCCGCGGGCAGCACATCCATCGCACCAGCGATACCGACGAGGCGGTGCTGGACGACCTGCAGCGCAAGGCATTCCACTTTTTCGATTGTCACGTGAATCCCGATACCGGGCTGGTGGTGGATTCCACCCAACCGGGTTCGCCGAGCAGCATCGCGGCGGTCGGTTTCGCGCTGTCGTGCTATCCGGTCGCGGTCGAGCGCGGCTGGATGCCGCACGAACTCGCGCTGTCGCACTCGCTGATGGCCGCGCGCTTCTTCGACAACGCCGACCAGGGCGGTGCGGCCGACGGCGTCGGCTACAAGGGTTTCTTCTATCACTTCCTGCACGCCGATACAGGCAAACGCGCCTGGCAGAGCGAGCTGTCCACCATTGACACCGCGCTGCTGATCGCCGGCCTGCTGATTGCCGCGCAGTACTTCGACGGCGAAGCACCGGAAGAACGCGAACTGCGCAAGCGCGCGCAGGAGATCTACGCGCGCGTGGACTGGCGCTGGGCGCAAAACGGCGAGCCTTCGATCACGATGGGCTGGAATCCGGAATCCGGCTTCCTGCCGTGGCGCTGGCTGGGCTACAACGAGGCGCTGCTGCTGTATGTGCTCGCGTTGGCCGCACCGCGGTTCAGCGTGCAGCGCGACGCCTACGACGCCTGGACATCGACCTTCCGCTGGTGCCGTATCTACGGACGCGAGGTGCTGTACGGCGGCCCGCTGTTCATCCATCAGTTCTCTCACATCTGGCTGGACCTGCGCGGCATCCGCGATGAGTTCATGCGCGGCAAGCGCAGCGATTATTTCGCGAACAGCCGCGAGAGCACGCTGATCCAGCGCGAATACGCCGCGCGCAATCCGCACGAATTCCCGGGCTACGACAAGAACTGCTGGGGCTTCACCGCCAGCGACGGTCCGGGCGACGGCAAGGGGATGACGATCACCGACGCGCGCGGACACCGGCACAAACGCACGTTCTACGGTTACCTCGCGCGCGGCGCGCCGTTCGGCCCGGACGACGGCACGATCTCGCCCTGGGCGGCGATCGCGTCGCTGCCGTTCGCACCGGACACCGTGCTGCACGCGGTGCACCATCTGGAGAACGTGGTCGGCCACAGTCCGAAAGGCTTCGGCTTCCA
Organism: Rhodanobacteraceae bacterium; assembly: GCA_051961995.1. Taxonomy (GTDB): domain Bacteria; phylum Pseudomonadota; class Gammaproteobacteria; order Xanthomonadales; family Rhodanobacteraceae; genus 66-474. The sequence continues at coordinate 5,969 of JBQCCR010000078.1, forward strand.
CGCCTCGTTCAATCCGGGCTTCCCCGACGGCGCGATGGACGGCGGCTGGATCTCGCCGTGGCATTACGCTCTGAACCAGGGCCCGATCGTGCTGATGATCGAAAACCAGCGCAGCGGCCTGATCTGGAAACTGATGCGCCAATGCAGCGCGATCCGCACCGGCCTGCAGCATGCGGGATTCGAGGGAGGCTGGCTGGACGAAAAACTTTAGGAGCGCGCCTGCGCGCGATTTGTGCAGGGCCGCGCGCTCGAGTGCAGCGAGCGGAGTCGAAGTGCCATGTCCTTCGACTCCGGCCGCGTCTCTTCCAGAGACGCGGCCTACGCTCGGAGCCTGCCCCGGACCCGATCCGGGGACGAACGGAATTCCCTTTGCACAACAAGGAGCCCCACATGCCCGCACGGACCGATCCCTGCCTCCAAGGCCAGAACGCGCTCGTCACCGGCGCCAACTCCGGCATCGGCGAGGCGATGGCGCGCGAACTCGCCGCGCGCGGCGCCAACGTCGTCGTCAACTACGTCGTGCAGCCCGACGTCGCGCAGAAGATCGCCGACGAGATCAATGCCGGCGATGGCGGCAAGGCCCTCGCGATCAAGGCCGACGTCAGCAAGGAGGACGAAGTGCGCGGCATGTTCGCCGAGGCGGTGAAGCAATTCGGCACGCTGGACATCGTCTGCAGCAACGCGGGCATCCAGAAGGATTCGGCGTTCGTGGACATGACCCTGGAAGAATGGGACAAGGTGATCGGCGTCAACCTCACTGGCGCGTTCCTGTGCGCGCGCGAAGCCACGCGCGAATTCATCCGCCGCGGCATGCGCGACGTGTCCTGCGCGCTCGGCAAGATCATCTTCACCAGCTCCGTGCACCAGGTGATCCCGTGGGCCGGCCACGCCAATTACGCCACCACCAAGGGCGGCATCATGCTGCTGATGAAATCCATCGCCCAGGAACTGGCGCCGAAGAAGATCCGCGTGAACTCCATTGCGCCCGGCGCGATCAAGACACCGATCAACCACAACGCCTGGGCCACCCCCGATGCGGAAAGCCAGCTGCTGAAACTGATCCCCTGCGGCCGCGTCGGCATACCCGAAGACATCGCCAAAGCCGCCGCCTGGCTCGCCTCCGACGACTCCGACTACCTCTACGGCACCACCCTGTTCGTGGACGGCGGCATGACGCTGTATCCGGGGTTTGCGACCGGCGGGTGAGGCGCGGCGCGTTTCATGCGAAAATCCGCAACACGCGCTCGTAGCTCAGCTGGATAGAGTACCGCCCTCCGAAGGCGGTGGTCGGAGGTTCGAATCCTCTCGAGCGCGCCATCTTCAAGCAGCGCAGGCAGCGGTGCTTTCCGGCCTCGTCCTCCGCGTGCGCAGCGCTTCCGTCTTCCAGACTGGCCGCAAAGCCGCGTTCCTTTGAGGCATCCGCGGCAGATCATCCTTTACACATCGGCTCGTTGAACCCGATCACTGTGCCTGTAGGGTGGAGACAAGTTCCTGTCCGCCCCGTTCCGATTGGGAGAAGGTCATGAGCAAACGTCCGACCGTCAAGCCGCTGCGCGTCGGCGGCATCGCCGCCGCTTTCATTCTTGGTTGTGGGGTCCTGCTTGCGGTCCCCGTCTTGTCTTCGAGTGCGCCGCTCGGGGTGCCCGATGCGGGCTCGTCCGCAAAGACCGACCAGCAATCCAGGAATGCGCTGTACGAGCAGGGCAAGCGTATTTTTCGCTTCGATACCTTCGGTGACGAAGCGTTCTGGAGTGGGCAGCTGCGTCTGCAGCAAGCGATCGAGGGCGCCAGGAACGGCGGCGTCGGTGCCGGCGTCAGCCCGAAAACCGCACTGGGCGTGGGCCTGAAAGTGGATGCCGAAGCGCTGCCGCCTGCGGTGGTGCAAGCCATCAAGCAGGGCAAGGTGGATCTCGACGACCCCGCCACCACGCTCACGCTGCTGAAGTTAAACGCCGTGGTCGGCGTACAGGCGAAATTTTCGAACGACGGCAGGCAACTGAAATCAGTCGGCATCACCTGCGCGTTGTGCCATTCGACCGTGGATGATTCTTTTGCGGCGGGCATCGGCAAGCGCCTGGATGGCTGGCCCAATCAGGATCTGAATGTAGGCTTGATTGTCTCGCTGGCGCCGAACCTGAAGCCGTTCGCCGACGAACTGGGCGTGAATGAGGACACCGTGAGGAAGGTGCTGACCAGCTGGGGGCCGGGCATGTATGACGCCGAGCTCAACCTCGACGGCAAGGCGTTCCGTCCGGACGGCAAGAGTGCGGCAACGCGCATTCCCGCGGCATATGGCCATCTCGGCGAGGACCTGCACACCTGGACCGCCGGTTTCGGCGACGTCACCTACTGGAACGCGTACGTGGCGAATCTGGAGATGCACGGCCAGGGCAATTTCAATGATGCGCGGTTCGAGGACAAGGCGCACTTTCCGATTGCCGCGCGCACCGGTCAGGCACACGTGCGTCATCAGCCCGACCTGATCACGCCCAAACTTGCGGCACTGCAGTTCTATCAACTGTCGTTGCCGGCACCGACGCCGCCTGCATCGAGCTACGACCACGCGGCTGCCGCGCGTGGCGCGCGGTTGTTCAGTGGTGTCGCCCGGTGCGCGGGCTGCCACATGCCGCCGCTGTACACCGATGCCGGATACAACGTGCACAAGCCCGCCGAAATCTGCATTGACAGTTTCCAGGCGGAGCGCGGGCCCGATCGCGCCTATGTCACGCCGCAACTTGCCGGCTTGTGGGCACGCTCCAAGCGCGGCTTCTATCACGACGGCCGCTATCCGACCCTGCTGGCGGTCATCGAGCACTACAACCAGTGCGACAAGCTCGGCCTCAACCCCGGCCAGCAGCAGGACCTGGTGGAATACCTGAAGAGTTTGTAGCAGCTTCCATCATCCGGATCACGCAACCCCTATCGGGACGACTTTCGGTCCCGATAGGGGGAAGTTTGTCCGGCGATCGCACCGACTGAGACGCGCTTGGGCATACTTGCCGGGTCGCGACAGCGCGGGACGTGCGTGTTCAATCTGTTCGTTGCCAACGATGCGGCGAAGCTTGCCGATGCCCTCGGTGAACGCTTGCACGCGCAGGTGCGCGGCAATCCGCTGACGCCCGCGTGGGTGCTGGTGCCGCAGGCCGGTCTCAAGCGCTGGTTGCAGGTGCATCTGGCGGAGAAATTCGGCGTGATCGCGAACGTGGAATTCCGCGCGCCGGCGGAGTTCGCGTGGGATCTGCTGCGCGCGGCGCAACCGGAACTGCCGTGGCGCTCGCCGTTCGCGCCGGACGTGCTGCGCTGGCATGTGCATGCGCTGCTCGGGGAATCGCTGGAAGCCGGCGCGTTCGCGCCGCTGCGCGAATACCTGCGAAGCGACGGCGATCCGCTGCGCCGCTACGCGCTGGCCGGCGAACTGTCGCATGTGTTCGAACGGATGCAGGGTTATCGGCGCGAAAAACTGCTTCGCTGGGAGCAAGGCGCGGACCGCGACGACTGGCAGGCGGAACTGTGGCGCCGGCTGGTCGCGCGCGTGGGGGGGATGTCACGCGTTGCGCGCGTGCAGGAATGGTTGCACTGCTTCGAATCGCATGGCGAGCCTCCGCCCGGTCTGCCCGCGCACGTCAACGTGTTCGCTTGCGCCAATGTGTCACCCGATGTGCTGCGCATGCTCGGCATCGCCGCGCGGCATTGCGAGCTGGAGTTTTTCCTGCCGCTGCCCTCGCACGAGTATCTCGGCGACACGCCGCGCGCGCGCCGCGAAGTGCGTGCGCGACTGGCCGACAAGGACGGCGGCAATCCCCTGATCGTCTCGATGGGCGGCGCGGCGGCGGAGTTCGTCGAGCTGCTGTACGGCTATGAGCACGTGCAGCCGGATCGGGAACACGATGGATTCGATGAGTCGATCCAACGCGACACCCTGCTCGGGCGCGTGCGCGACGACATCCTGAATCACCAGACCACGCGCGCGAACGAGTGTGTGGCGCTGCCGGACGAATCCATCCAGTTCCACGCTTGCCATACCGAACTGCGCGAAGTGCAGACCCTGCACGATCGCCTGCTGGCGATGTTCGCCGCCGATCCGACGCTGAGGCCGCGCGATGTCGCGGTGATGATGCCGGACGTGGCCGCGTACCGGCCGGCGATCGAGGCGGTGTTCGGCGGATTGTCCGAGCACGATCCACGTTTCATTCCGTACAACCTCGGTGATGTCGCGGCGAGCGCCGCGCATCCCGCCGCGCAGTTGTTCCTGGGCTTGCTGGATGCTCCGGCTTCACGCTGGCGCATGAGCGAGATCGTGGATGTGCTCGCCGTGCCGGGCGTGATGCGCCGCCTCGATCTGGATGCGGCGTCCGTCGAACAGTTGTCGCGGCAGTTGCGCGAGGCCGGCGTGCGCTGGGGCGAGGATGAGCACGCGCGCGCGCAGGTCGGCGGTTATCGCGAGTTCTCCTTCGCGTTCGGGCTGGATCGCATGCTCGCGGGGTTCGCCTGCGGTGACGACGAGGACGCGCTGGTCGCCGGCGTGGCGCCGCTGGCGGGCGTGGAAGGCGCCGCGTTCGCACGCATGGATGCGCTGCTGGCCGTGCTCGCCGCGTGGAAGCGGCTGCGCGAGTGGTCCTCGCGCGAGATGAACGCGGCGGAATGGCAGCACGCGCTGAATGCGCTGTTCGACGGTTTGTACGCGGGCGATGGCAGCGACATCGCCGAAGCGCGCGCACTGGAGCGCGTGCGCGGCGCGCTGGAGGATCTGGTCGAGCACACGCAAGCGGCGCAACTGGACCAGCCGCTGGCGTGGCACGACCTGCGCGCCTTCCTGCGCGAGCGCTTGAACGATGCCGATCCGCGCCAGCAATTGTTTTCCGGGGGCGTCACCTTCTGCGGCATGGTGCCGCTGCGGGTGGTGCCGTTCCGCGTGATCTGCCTGCTCGGCATGGACGAGGCCGCGTTCCCGCGCCGCGATCCGGGCGGCATGGATCCGTTGAGCGCCGATCGTCGCGCCGGACAGCGTGAGCGCGGCGACCGCAGCGTGCGTGACGACGATCGGCTGCTGTTCCTGCAATTGATCGCCGCGGCGCGCGACACCTTATATATAAGCTGGATCGGCCGCGACGCCCACAGCAACGAGACGCTGGCGCCGTCGGTGGTGGTCGCCGAATTGATGGATGTGCTGCGCGAGGGGTATCTTTCGCAGGAGGAAGCGATACGCGACGCGCAGGACGCGCTGCTGCCACGCGTGCAGCCGCTGCATCCTTTCGATCCCACGCTGTTCGATGCCGCCGCACCGCGTTCCTACCGCAAGGAATGGCTGCCCGCGGCGGGCGGGCCGGAATCCGAAGCGGCGAATGCGCCGTTCGTGCCGGATACACCGTTGCCGCTCATCGGAGCCTCGGCGCCGGCAACGTTGACGCTCGATGAGCTGCGCCGTTTCCTGCTCGATCCCGCGCTCGGCTTCCTGCAGCACGGCCTTGGCCTCACCTTGCCGCGCACACAACGCGACGATGCCGACGACGAACCGCTGTCGCCGAGCGATGGCCTGACGCGCTGGAGCCTCACGCGCGCGCTGCTGGATTTCGGCGAAGGCAATGCCTCCGGCGATCGCGACCTGCTGCGCGCGCGTGGACAACTGCCGCCCGGCGCGCTCGGCGACGAGGCGCTGCGTGACGCGCACGTGCGTGCCGATGCACTGCGTTCCGCCGTGCTGGCATTCACCGGCATTGCGGCGCCACTGTCGACCGAAACCCTGCGCGTGGAGTGGAGCGACGGCACGCGGCTGGAAGGCGCGCCGGCCGACTTTTATCCGAACGGCGTGCTGCACGTCCGCCCGGGAGAGATTGACGGCCGCCATGTGCTGCGTGCGTGGCTGGATGCATTGTTGTGCGCCGCCGCCGGCGTGGACAGGCCGGTGCGACTGGTCGGGCTCGACGGCAACGACGCGTGTTCGTTCGAGCTGCCTCAGCTTGCGCAGGAACAGGCGCGCGAACAGTTGCGTGCGTTGATCGGGTTGTACGACCAGGGCCGGCGCGCGCCGCTGCCGTTCTTCGTGCGCAGGTCGTGGGATTACGCGGCGACCCGCGCGAAAGCCGAAAGGAAAGCCGGCGCGCCGCTGCCCGGCGCGGACATCGGGGTATTCGAGAAGGCCGCGCGCAGCGCGGAAGGCGACAACGGCTTCGGTGGCGTCAACGAATTCGAAAGCGATGCAGTCTGCATCGCCTGGCGCGGGCGCGAGCTGCCGGGGCCCTGGAATGGTGGGCTTGCTCTTTCCCTGCACCAGACCGCGCTGGCGGTGTTTGCCCATCCCGCGCATGCATGGGCGGAGCAGTTTCCATGAGCACGGAACTGACGCCACTCGGCCTTCCGCTTTCGGGCGTGCGCCTGGTCGAGGCCAGCGCCGGCACCGGCAAGACTTTCACGATCGCCACGCTCTATCTGCGGCTAGTGCTGGAAACGCATCCGGTCTTGCAGCGTTCGCTGGAGCCCGAGGAAATCGTGGTCGCCACCTTCACCCGCGCGGCGACAGCGGAACTGGCGATGCGGCTGCGCAAGCGGCTGCGGATCGCGGCGGAGATCCTGCGCGCGGACGATCCGGCACGCGTACGGGAAAGCGACGACGGCGAGACGCAGGCCACGCGCGCGGTGATCGCGCAGACGCTTGGCAAGACCGGTGCGGACACGCTGGCGAGCCGTGCGCGGCAAGCGGAACTGGCGATGGACACCGCCGTGATCGGCACCCTGCATGGCTTCTGCAATCGCGTGCTGGGTGAATTCGGATTCGAGACCAGCCGCGCGCCGGGCGAACCCGAATTGCTGGAAGACGCGCGCGCGCTACAGCAGGAAATCGTCGAGGATTTCTGGCGCACCTGCTCCGCCGATGCGGACGCCGCGCGCATGCTCGCGGGAACCTGGCGCACGCCGGATGCGCTTGCGGCGCAGGTGTGCGATCCGCGCTGGCGCGGGCGGACGGTGGGCAACGCCGGTGCATTGCGTGCGGCCACGCTGGATGCAAGCACGCGGCGCAAGGAAACGCTGGCGCAACTGGATGCGATCCGCAACGCGATCGCGGGCTGGAAGGACGACGCATTGCAGGCGGCCGATGCGGAACTGGCCGCGTGTTTCGACAAGCGCGGCTGGTCAGCGCGTGATGCCCGCACCCGTGGGCTGCGTGAAATACACGCGTGGGCGCGAAGCAGCATCGCTGCCGATTTGCTTTCGGCGAAGGCAGCCAAGGCAATCGAAGAGCTGTCCGAACGCGTGATGAGCACGAAGGCATCCTGCAAGCGTCTGCCGCAAGGACCGGTGTTCGCAGCCATCGCCGACCTCGACGCCAATATCAAATCGCTCGAATCGCTCGACCACGCCTCGCGCGCGCAACTGCTGCTGGACGCACGCGCATTCCTCGATCGTGAACTGCCCGCGCGCATGAAGGCGTTGGGGGTGCTCGGCCACGATCAGGCGGTGGATGAGCTCGCGACGGCGCTTGACGATCCGCAACGCGGTGCGCGTGCGGTGCGCGCGATCCGCGAGCGCTGGCCGGTGGCGCTGGTGGACGAATTCCAGGACACCGATCCGCAGCAGTGGAATATTCTGAAGACCCTGTTCGCACACGAACGCGGCGCGCTGGTGCTGGTCGGCGATCCCAAGCAGGCGATCTACGGTTTCCGCGGTGGTGATGTGCACGCTTGGCTGATGGCCAAGCACGATGCGCAAGGCGCACCGCTGCGGCTGGACGAAAGCCAGCGCGCGGGCACGGGCGTCAACAAAGCGATCAACGCGCTGTTCTCGCGCGACGACGCATTCGTCGAAGCAGGCATCGCGCACGAGGACGTGCATCCGGCGCCGCGCGTGGCGCAACGTGCGCTGCTGGTGGATGGCCAGCCCGCACCGGGCTTGCAGGTCTGGCAACTGCCTTCCACCGGTATCACCAACAAGGATGGCAGCACGCGCGCCTGGAACAAGGGCGATGCGCAGTCGCAGATCGAAGCGGCGTGCGTGGCTCAGGTCGTCGAATGGCTGGAAGGCGCGAGGCAGGGACACGTGCAGTTGCGCGACGGCGACGACAGCACGCGAGAGCTGTGCGCGCGCGATATCGCGGTGCTGGTCAACAGCAATCGCGAAGCGCGCTCGATGCAGCGTGCGCTGTCGCAGGCCGGCGTGCCGGCGGCATCCTGTCTGCGCGCCAGCGTCTATGCCAGCGAGGAAGCGACCGACCTGCGCCTGCTGCTGGAAGCCTTGCGCGATCCGGCCGATGCGGCGCGCGCGCGTACCGCCCGCGCCTCGTTGCTGGTCGGTGATGACGCGTCCGCCATCGCGCGTACCTGCAGCGAAGGCACCATGCTGGATGCATTGCTGACCGAAACCGCCGAATGGGCGGCGCTGGTGCAGCGGCGCGGTCCGCTGCCGCTGCTGCACCGGCTGGTCGCGAAGGCCGCGCCGCGCCTGCGCGCCCTGCCCGGCGGCGACCGGCGTGTCGCGAATTATCTGCAGCTCGCCGAACTGCTGCAGGACGACCATGCGGCGTGCTTCGGCATCGACGACCTGTGCGATCTATACGCACGCGCCTTGCGCGAGAGCGCAGCGGACACCGATGCCGATGCGGTGCGCCTGCGCCTGGATACCGATGCGCAGGCGGTGCAGATCGCCACCGTGCACGCGGCCAAGGGCCTGGAATACGGCGTGGTGCTGCTACCGTGCGCGGCATCCGGCCACGGCAACGGCGGCAACGGCAGGAAACCCGCGCTGACTTGGTACCACGAGGGCGACACCGCCTGCGTTGCGGTCGGCAATGGGATCGCCGCAGACGTCCAGGCGCGCGCCCGCCAGGAAACGCTCGCCGAAGAGGTGCGCAAGTTCTATGTCGGCGTCACCCGCGCGCGGGTGGCCTGCGTGCTGCCGTGGGGCTGCGTCAGACAGGCGGATGAAACCGCGTTGCACGGGTTGTTGTACGCGGCCGGTCGCGAATCGCCATTGCGCTTCGACGAGCCGACCTGCAGACAGGTGCTGGATGAGCTGGCCGCACGTGGCGAAGGCCACATCGCAGTATCGCCGCTGCCGGAGGCGAACACGAAGCGTCTGTCGGAGCCGAAAGCGCGCGCAACGGAAATCAAGCCGGCGGAATTCCACTGCACCCTCGAGCGCGACTGGCGCACCTGGTCGTTTTCGCGCCTGGTGCGCGGTGAGGCGCGCGGCAACGAGGCCGATCCGGCGCCGGGGAGCGGCGACGCGATCGTTGCGGAAGCGCAAGCGCCAGGTCTTGCGCCGCTGCTGGCCGGCGCGCGCTTCGGCAACGCCGTGCACGCTGCGCTGGAGCGCGCGGACTTTGCGGCATGGCGCGATGCGGCCGGCATTCCGGAAACGCAGCGCGATCTGATCGTGCGCAGCCTGCGCGCGCAGGGCCTGCCCGAGCCCGGCACGATTTCGCTGGAACACGCGCTGGCCCAAGTCGGCGACTACATCGGCTCCGCGCTGAACGTGCCGCTCGCCTGCGGCGCACGCCTGTGTGATCTCGAACCGCAGCGACGGCGCGCGGAAATGGAGTTCCATCTGCGTCTGGCGCCTTCGCGCGTGGAGGCACTGTTCGCGTTGCTGCACGCGCATGGCTATCAGCGCGGCCGCTCAGGGTTCGGCGTAGCCCAGTTGCACGGCTTGCTGACCGGTGTGATGGATCTGGTGTTCGAGCACGAGGGCCGTTATCACCTCGTGGATTACAAGACCAACCTGCTGCCGAACTACGACGCCGACGCGCTGCGCACGGCGATCGCCGCGCACGATTACGACCTGCAATACCTGCTCTATACGCTGGCGCTGCATCGCTGGCTGGGTGCGGTGCGGCCCGGCTACGATTACGACGCGCATGTGGGCGAGGTGTATTACCTGTTCCTGCGCGGGCTGCGCGAAGGCGGCGGCGTGCATCGCGACCGCCCGCCACGCGAACTGGTCGAGGCGATGGATGCGCTGTTCGATCGTCCCGCGGAGCTCGCAGCATGAACGCCGATCTGCAACAGCTCATGCGCGCCGGTTGGCTGCGCCGCGTGGATGCGGCGCTGGGGGAATGGATCGCGCGCGCGTTTCCGGATGATGCGGCGGGCGTGGCGGTCGCCGCGCTGGCCGCACGCGCGGTGAGCGAGGGCCACAGCGCGCTGAAGCTCGAGGAAGCGCGGGCGTGGCTGGCGACGGTGGAAGGCCGCGGCGAGCCGCCGGTCCTGCCTCATCCGGCCGAATGGCGGGAATCACTGCGCGCCGGCAGCGCGGTGCATTGCGCTTTGTCGCCGGCTGCGGACGAGCGCGTCGAACGCAAGCCGCTGGTGCTGGACGCCGAAGGCCGCGTGTACCTCGCGCGCTATTTCGACTACGAGCAGCGGCTGGCGAAAAATCTTGTAGCGCGAGCGCAATCAGGGCGGCTGAAGCTGATCACCGGCGGTCCCGGCACCGGCAAGACCCATGGCGTGGTGCGCACGCTCGCCGCGTTGGCGAGCGAAGCGTACGCGCAATCGCGCACGTTGCGCGTCGCGCTGGCCGCGCCGACCGGCAAGGCCGCAACACGATTGGCAGAAAGCGTGCGCGCGCAGTTGCCGGGACTCGCGTTGGCCGATGCGGTTGCGGCGATGATTCCGCGCGAGGCATCCACCCTGCACCGCCTGCTTGGGCTGTCGCCCTTCAGCGCGCGCGCGAAGTTCCACCGCGATGCGCCGCTACCCTGGGACGCCATCGTCGTGGACGAAGTCTCAATGGTGGATCTGCCGATGATGGGCAAGCTGGCGGACGCGGTGCGCAGCGACGCGCTGCTGATCCTGCTCGGCGATCCGGATCAGCTTTCCGCGGTGGAAGCCGGCGACGTGCTCGGCGCGCTGGTGGATGCCGCGCACGGACCGCCGCTGTCGCGCTGCCACACGCATCTCGTGCGGAGCCGCCGCTTTGCCGAACACTCGGCGTTGGGCCGGTTGGCGAATGCGATCTCACGGGGCGATCCGGATGCTGCATTGCAGGCGCTGCACGGTTCGGATGAGATCCGCTTGGCCGCCGGCGATGCGCAGCATGCCCTGCTGATCGAGCGCGTGGTGGAAAACTACCGCGCGATGCTCGACTCGGCGGACGCAGGCGACGCGCTGCGCGCGGCCACTCGCTTCCGGGTGCTGACCGCGTTGCGACACGGGCCGGCCGGCAACCTCGCGCTGGATCGCGTGATCGAGCAGCGCCTGAAACGCCATGCCGGCGTGCGCGCGGACGCACCGTGGTGGCGCGGCCGGCTGCTGATGATCACCGCCAACCGGCCGGAGTTGAAACTGTTCAACGGCGACGTCGGCGTGGTCTGGCCGGATGCAAACGAACAGTTGAAAGTCTGGGTCGAAGGTGCAGACGGTACGCCGCACGCGATCTCGCCCGCCGCGCTGCCGCCGCACGAAGGCGCGTTCGCGCTGACCGTGCACAAGGCGCAGGGCTCGGAATTCGAAACCGTCGCGCTGGTGCTCGGCGCCGACACGCCGGTGCTGACACGCGAGCTCCTTTACACCGGCGTGACGCGGGCACGCGAACGCGTGGAGATTTTTGGAGGCGAGGCGCTGCTGCGCGCCGGCATCATGCGGCGCACCCCGCGCTGGAACGGGCTGGCCGACCGCTTGCGCGAGGAGGCAGCGGCCCCAATCTCGATTGCGGAATCTTTACCTGATACGGCTTAACCTCAGTCTTCCGCCATTCGGACGCGCGCAGCGTGATCCAAAACCCAGCGACGACTTTGCCTTGGTTCGCCCGCGCAAGCCACCGGGTTCCGGCTTTCGCCGGAATGACGATTGAAGGATCACGGCTCGCGAACTCTTCTCCCGCTTCATGAACACCTTCCATCCCGCCGTCTCCGCCTGGTTTGAATCCGCATTCGATGCGCCGACCGAAGCGCAGGTGCGCGCGTGGCCTGCGATCCAGTCCGGTCGCGACGTACTGATCGCCGCGCCGACCGGCTCGGGCAAGACGCTGGCTGCGTTCCTCGCCGCCATTGATCAGCTCGTGAAGAACGGCATCGACGGCACGCTCGGCGACGAGACGCACGTCGTCTACGTCTCGCCGCTGAAGGCGCTGTCCAACGACGTGCGCATCAACCTGGAAGTGCCGATCGAAGGCATCCGCGCGCAGCTCGAACACATGGGTCTGCCGGATGTGGAGATCCGCACCGCGGTGCGCACCGGTGACACGCCGCAGGTGGAACGCACAGCGATGCGCAAGCGTCCCCCGCACATCGTGGTGACCACGCCGGAGTCGCTGTACATCCTGCTCGGTTCCGAATCGGGCCGTGCGATGCTCGCCACCACGCGCGCGGTGATCGTGGACGAAATCCACGCACTCACGCCCAACAAGCGTGGCAGCCATTTGTCCTTGTCGCTGGCACGACTGGATGCGCTGTGCGGACAACGGCCGGTGCGGATCGGGTTGTCGGCGACGCAGAAGCCCATGGAAGTGGTCGCCGACTTTTTGGTCGGCGCACGGACTTGCCTCCTCCCTTCGGGAGGAGGTGCCGCCTCATGGCTTGCGCCTACAGGCGCATCGGCCAAGCGCGGCGACTCACCCCGAGGGGAGAGGGATTCAACAGCGTGCACGATCATCAACACCGGCCACCAGCGCGCGCGATCTCGGGCTGGAGGTCACCAACGTGCCGTTGCAGCCGGTGATGAGCAACGACGCGTGGGGGCTGGTATACGACCGCATCGCCGAATTGATCCAGCAGCACCGCACTACGCTGATCTTCGCCAATACCCGCCGCACGGTGGAACGGGCGACGCGGCACTTGAGCGAGCGGCTGGGCAAGGATGCCGTCGCCGCGCATCACGGCAGCCTGTCGAAAGAGAAGCGGCTGGACGCCGAGCGAAGATTGAAGGCCGGTCAGTTGCGCGCGCTGGTTGCGACCGCGTCGCTCGAACTGGGCATCGACATCGGTGAAGTGGAACTGGTCTGCCAGCTCGGCTCGCCCCGTTCGATCGCCGCATTCCTGCAGCGCGCCGGCCGCGCGGGACACGCGGTGAACGGCATCTCGAAAGCGCGGCTGTTCCCGACCTCGCTCGACGATCTGGCTGAGTCCGCGGCGCTGCTGGATTGCGTGCGCCGCGGCGAACTGGACACGTTGCACGTGCCACGCGCGCCTTTGGACGTGCTCGCGCAGCAGATCGTGGCCGAGGTCGCCTGCGGTGAACGCGACGAGGACGAACTGTTCGATCTGGTGCGCGGCGCGTATCCGTATCGGGAACTCACGCGTGAGGCGTTCACGGAAGTGCTGCGCATGCTGGCCGACGGCTACAGCACGCGGCGCGGCACGCGGGCCGCCTATCTGCATCGTGATGCGGTCAACGGCAAGCTGCGCGCACGGCGCGGCGCACGGCTGACCGCGATCACGTCCGGCGGCGCGATCCCCGACACCGCCGATTACGACGTGGTGCTGGAACCGGCTGCGCAGCGGGTCGGCAGTGTCAATGAGGATTTCGCCGTCGAGAGCATCGCCGGCGACATCTTCCAGCTTGGCAACCAGTCGTACCGCATCCTGCGCGTCGAGCGCGGCCGCGTGCGCGTGGAGGATGCGCAGGGCGCGCCACCTTCGATTCCGTTCTGGCTGGGCGAGGCGCCGGGGCGCAGCGACGAACTTTCGTTCGCGGTGTCGCGGTTGCGCGAGGAGATTTCGCAGCGGCTTTTTGATCCTTCTCCCTCCGGACAAGCCGCCATCCCTGGCACAAGAGCTCCGTGGTGGCGCGAAGTGCCGGATGAGGGTTCGGGTCTGTGCGAACCATCGCGTGGTGCCGAACCCTCACCCCCAGCCCCTCTCCCGAAGGGAGAGGGGAGCAGCGCCATGACCTGGCTCCGCGACGATGTCGGCGTGATCGAGCCCGCGGCGAAGCAACTCATCGAGTACTACCAGACCGCGCGCACCGAACTGGGTGTACTGCCGACGCACACCACGCTGGCGATGGAACGTTTCTTCGACGAGTCCGGCGGCACCCAGCTGGTGATCCATTCGCCGTACGGCAGCCGCTTGAATCGCGCGTGGGGACTGGCGCTGCGCAAGCGTTTCTGCCGCACCTTCAATTTTGAATTGCAGGCCGCAGCCACCGAAGACGCGATCGTGCTGTCGCTCTCGACCAGCCACAGTTTTCCGCTGGAGGAAGTCGCGCGCTACCTGCACTCGAACACGGTGCGCGACGTGCTGACGCAGGCGTTGCTGGATGCGCCGATGTTCGCGCTGCGCTGGCGCTGGAACGCGAGCGCCGCGCTGGCGCTGCCGCGTTTTGTCGGTGGCGCCAAAGTGCCGCCGCAGATCCAGCGGATGAAATCCGAGGACCTGCTGGCCACGGTGTTCCCCGATCAGGTCGCCTGCCTGGAGAACATCGTCGGCGAGCGCAAGATCCCCGATCACCCGCTGGTCGAGCAGACCCTGCGCGATTGCCTGTACGACGCGATGGACCTGGAGGGTTTGATCGCGCTGTTGAAGAAACTGGAAAGCGGCGAGGTGAAGATCGTGGCGCGCGACCTGACCGCGCCGTCTTCGTTGTGCGCCGAAGTGCTAGGCGCGCGGCCGTATGCGTACCTGGACGATGCACCGCTGGAGGAGCGCCGCACGCAGGCGGTGGCTTCACGCGGTTTCACCGACGCCAGCCGCGCGGAGGACCTCGGCAAGCTGGATGCGGAGGCAATTGCAGCGGTGCGCGAGGAAGCCTGGCCGCAGCCGCGCGATGCGGACGAGATGCACGAAACGCTGCTTGCCTTGGGCGCGATCAACCCGGATGAGGTGCAGCGCAACGCAGCTTGGGAAGCACGGCTGGCGGAGCTTGCGCAGGCGAAGCGGGCGACGCGACTGACTCGATCCCCCGATTGCGGGAGAAGGGAATCGCACCTCCCCTCTTCCTTGTGGATCGCCGCCGAAGCGCTGCCGATGTGGCGTGCGGTGTTTCCCGATGCGCAGCTTTCACCCGCGACCGAAGCGCCGCCGGAGTTCACGAAAAAGGCGTGGACCCGCGAAGAAGCGCTGACGGAAATCCTGCGCGCAAGGCTGGGCTGCCTCGGGCCGGCGCGCGCAAGCGAGATCGCGGAGGCACTCGCGTTGCCGCACGCCGACGTCGAACTCGCGCTGGGCGCGCTCGAACGCCAGGGGTTTGCAATGCGCGGGCGCTTCACGCCCGATGCGGCCCACGAAGAGTGGTGCGAACGCCATCTGCTGGCGCGCATCCATCGGCGCACCCTGAACCGATTGCGGCGCGAGATCGAACCGGTCGAGCCGCGCGAGTTCGTGCGTTTCCTGTTCCGCTGGCAGCATCTCGCGCCGGACACGCGTTTGCGTGGCGCCGAGGCCCTGGGCACGGTGCTGACGCAACTGGAAGGTTACGAAGCCCCGGCCGGCGCGTGGGAATCGCAGCTGCTGCCGGCGCGCCTGCGCGATTACGACATTGGCTGGCTGGATGCGCTCTGCGCCTCGGGCCGCATCGCCTGGACGCGCTTGCGCGCGGCGAGCGGTGCATCGCCGGTGCGCGCTTCGCCGATCGTGTTGCTGCCGCGCCGGCAACTCGCGTTGTGGAGCTCGCTCGGCGCGAACGCGGGCAACGATGTCCCGGCAGTGTCCTCGCGCGCGCAAGCGGTGCTGGAATGCCTGTCGCAGCACGGCGCCTCGTTCTTCGACGAGATCGTGGCCGGCACGCGTCTGCTGCACGCGGAAGCGGAAGACGCGCTGGCCGAACTGGTCGGCGCGGGCCTGATCGGCGCCGACAGTTTCTCCGGCTTGCGTGCGATGCTGCTGCCCTCGAGCAAGCGCAACAATGCGCGCCATCGCCGTCTGCGCCGGCACATGCTGAGCGGCATCGAGGACGCGGGGCGCTGGAGTTTGATCCGCCGCGACGCTGCACAGGATGCCGACGCGCTCGAGCACATCGCCCGCGTGCTGCTGCGTCGTTGGGGCGTGGTGTTCTGGACGCTGCTGCAACGCGAAGCTGCGTGGCTGCCGCCGTGGCGCGAATTGCGCCGCGTCTACCAGCGGCTGGAAGCACGCGGCGAAATCCGCGGCGGCCGGTTCGTGGCCGGCATGGTCGGCGAACAGTTCGCGTTGCCGGAAGCGATCGGCGCATTGCGCAGCGCACGCAAGGAGCACGATGAAAACCTGATTGCGATCAGCGGTGCGGATCCTTTGAACCTGATCGGCAGCGTGCTGCCGGGCGACAAGGTGCCGACGCTGACGAATTCCCGGATGGTGTTCCGCGACGGGTTGCCGCTGGCGAAGCAGGTCGCGGGCGAGATCGTGCTGCTGCAAACGCTGGCGGCGGAGGACGAACGCCTGGTGCGCGGGGTGTTGCGACAAGGGACCGCATCGCAACGCGCAAGCGCGGAAGCGTAGGGCGGGTTGAACCCTGCCCTGCACGCGCTCAGAGCGAGCGCCAGCCTTCGACTCCGGTGAACACCGCCGCGATGATGAGCACCACGCCCACCATCCGCGAGGCCGCGATCGCCGCCTCCGGCCGCCGGGTCAGCCAGCCGCGCGCCTGTGCGGCCGCGAGTGCGATCCCACCATACACGCAGGCTTGCGTGAGCGCGATGATGATCCACAGCATCAGCGCCTGACTCCATAGCGGCCCGTATTCCGCGCGCAGGAATTGCGGAAACACCGCCAGCATGAACAGGTACGCCTTGGGGTTCATCAGGCAGGTCAGCGCGCCGCGCCGGAACGTCACCCATGCCGATCCGTTGCTGCGCGCACGGTCGTGCATGCCGAAAGCGGAATCGGAACGCAGCAATGAAATTCCGATCCAGGCGATGTAGAGTGCACCGCCCAGCAGCAGCGCGTTGAATGCGCCGGGAATCACTTTCAGCAACACACTGATGCCAAGCGTGGTCATGACCACGTGGCAGATGCCGCCGACGATGATGCCCGCGACTGCGGACAGACCATGCCGGCGCCCGGCGACCAGCGAGCTGCCCATCACGAACGCCATGTCCAGGCCGGGCAACACGACGATCCCGAACACCAGTGCGGCGAACAGCAGCAGGCTGGCGACGTGGCTCATGGCGCGGATCGTTGATCCGCGTCGGGCCACCAGCGCAGGCGCGAACGCGGCGTGGGATCGAGCACCAGTCGTTCCGGCGTGCCGCGCAGCATGCCCGTGGCACCCAGCGCGCGTTCGACTTCCGACGCAAGCGGTTCGAACCGCTTCAGTGCCGCGTCGTTCTCGACCACGCCCAGCCAGACCAGGAACGGCCCGTCGGTGCGGATCGGCAACTGCGGAAAATTGTTCGGCACGTCCAGCGTCACCAGTACACCGGCCGGACGGACCTTCGCTGCGTTGTAATGCGCGAACGCCGCCTGCGCCTTGCTCGCGAAGGCATCTTCTTCGCCTTTCTTCACCGCGAAGATCTGCGCGATCACCACGCCCCGGGCTCCGTGCGGTTCATCCACCGGATCAACCGCAGGAAGCACCTTGATGCCGCTGTCCGGCGTCAGCGGCCGCAGCAACAGCACGTTGTCGCTTTCACCCGGGAACAGCGCGTTGACCTTGACGCGATGCTCGCGCCACACCGGGCCGTAATAGAACGCCGAGTCCGCAACGGGTCGCGCGTTGATGTCGTGATAGCCGCGCAGCCAGACGAATTTCGTCGGCGCAGCGCGATCCTCGAACTGGCCGAACACCATGCAATCCAGTTGCTCGAACGCTTCCGGAAAGTACGTGTCGAAATAGCGCACGAAGCGGTCACGCTGGCCGGGTGCGATGTCGTAGCGGCGCAGCTCGACGACTGGATAGTTGTTCAGATGAGCGACGCTTTCCAGCGCAGCGGCGGCATCCGCGCGGGCAGTGGTGAGGCAAGCAGCCATGCAGAAGACTCCTGACAGCAGGGGTGCGAAACGGGTCATGCCGGTCTCCGGTCGGTTCGGACGTGCGGACTTTCACCGCGCGGAATCCATGGTCCAGTGGGTGCATTCGCACCGTGGCCGGTGGAGAACGCCTGCTGCAGCGTCGCGCGATCCAATGTCCTGCAGATTGCGTGCATCCCGAACTCCGGCGCGAGAGGACTTGCGCGCACGTTAAATCCGAATCAGGGCGATCCATGTCCTGATTCAAGCTAAACTTCCCGCATGCCTCACCCGACCACCCGCGTGCTGGCCGTGCTCGAGCTGCTGCAAAGCCGCGGCCGGATCAGCGGCCCGGAACTGGCGCGGCGCATTGACGTGGACGTGCGCACGCTGCGCCGTTACATCGCGCTGCTGGAAGAACTCGGGATACCGATCACCACCGAGCGCGGCCGCTACGGTGCCTACATGCTGGTGGCAGGCTTCA
Source organism: Rhodanobacteraceae bacterium (assembly GCA_051961995.1). Taxonomy (GTDB): domain Bacteria; phylum Pseudomonadota; class Gammaproteobacteria; order Xanthomonadales; family Rhodanobacteraceae; genus 66-474. Next base: position 24,247 of record JBQCCR010000078.1, read on the forward strand.
AGCTGCCGCCGATGATGTTCACCGATGCCGAGGCGCTGGCGCTCTCGATGGGCCTGCTGGCCGCGCGCAACCTGGGGCTGCATGCGGGTGTCTCGGCATTGGCGAGTGCACAGGCCAAGCTGGAGCGCGTACTGCCCGAACGGATCAAGCGGCGATTGCACGCGTTGGAGAAGACGGTGCAGATCGAGCCGCGCGACGGGACCCCGGCACAGACCGACAGCGCAGCACTCATGGCGCTGAGTCATGCCGCGCACGAAAACGAACGCGTGTACCTGCATTACCGCTCGACGCAGGGCGCGGAAAGCCGGCGTGATTTCGATCCCTACGGGCTCGGCTTTCGCGGCGGCGCCTGGTACACCGTCGGCTACTGCCACCTGCGCCGCGGCGTGCGCACATTCCGGCTCGATCGCGTGCTGGACGTCCAGTCGCGCGGGATCGGCTTCACACGTCCGACGGGTTTCGACGTGCTGGAATGGTTGAACCGCACCATCGCCACGTTGCCGCGCGCACATCGCGTGGAAGTGCTGCTGCATACCGATCCCGCCACCGCGCGGAGTCAGTTCTCGCCGGCGATCGGCCTTTTCGAAAGCATGCCGGACGGAGCGCTGTTGCGCGCGCACACCGACGATCTCGCCTGGTTCGCGCGCCAGCTGGCGCGCGTGTCCTGCGACTTCGAGATCCGCGCGCCTGCGCGATTGCGCAAGGAACTGGCGTTGCACGCGGCGCACCTGCAAAAACTCATGGAAGCTTGATGCCGCTGCGCCGAACGGCCGTTCACTCCCCGCTATGCGGTCGCGCTGCCGACAGTGGGCCGTCGGCAGAGCGCAGTCGCCTTCAGGGTCCTATTTGGCCTTGATGATCTGGTCGAGGTAATCCGGCCCGCTCGCGCGTTCCAGGTGCGGGTAGCGCAGGCCGCCGTGGTAGTCCACCGGCACGGTCGTGTATTCGTCCTGGTGCTTGATCAACAGTTCGATCGGCTTGTGGTCGGACTTCGCCGCGGTGATCGCATCCTTCAACACTTCCGATTTGTACGCATGGCCGTTCACCGCGACCAGCTCGGCACCCGGCGAAATGCCGGCCTTGAACGCCGGGCTGTTCCAGCGCACGTCGCCGATGCCGCCGTCCTTGGCCGACAAGGTCAAGCCGATCGAGTAGGTGAAGTCGGCAAATTTGCGGTTCTTCTGCAACGACTTCTCGTAATCGCTTTCCGTGTCGGTGTAGACCAGCTTCCAGCCCGAGGCGGCAATGCCGTCCATCGGTGGCTTGTTCGCATCCAGCCGCGAGCGCAGGAACGTCGCCCAATCGTATTTCGCGACGCCGTTCAATGCGGCGACGACGTCATCGAAGGTGTAGGTGTCGGTGACGAAGCTGCCGTTGTGCACGCCGAAGAATGCGCTGGCGAAATCGTCCAGCGACTTCTCGTCGTTGGTGAGCGAACGGATCTTCGCATCCACCGCCAGCCAGATCAGCTGGCCGGCGCTGTAGTAATCCTCGCTCATCTGGTAGTTGCGATACGGCAGCGGTGCGCGCTGCGCGATGGTCGGATCGTTGGTGGTGTCCTGCACGTTGCGCCAGTCGAAACCGGGACGATTGTCCTGGTACTGGGCCGCAACCAGCGCCAGCGCATCCTTGAACTGATCGTCGTTCCACAAGCCGGAGCGCGCGGCCAGCACGAAGCCCCAGTACTGGGTCTGGCCCTCGTACACCCACAGCAGCGAGTCACCCATCGGCACGTTGAAATTGGGCGTCCACAGGTCCGCCGGGCGACGGAACTTGCCGTTCCAGGAATGCGTGTATTCGTGCGCCAGCAGATCGCGGCCGGGCGCATTGCCCTTCCAGTCGGTGAAGTAATCGGCGCCGGTGCCGTCCTCGCTGGACTGGTGATGTTCCAGTCCGTTTCCGCTCATTTGGTCCGAGAGCGAGAACAGGAAATCGTAATGGTCGTAATGGTGCGAGCCGTACAGTTTGTACGCCTGCGCGACCAGGTTGCGATGCGCCTGCAACTGCTCCGCGTTCATCTCCAGGTCTTTCGGTGCGTCGGCGACGATGTCCAGGTGCACCGGCACCTTGGCGCCGGGATCCAGATCCACGCGCTTGAAGTATTCGCCCGCATAGATCGGCGAATCCACCAGTGTGTTCAATGTGGTCGGCTTGAAGGTCACGGTGTCGCCGGATTTGGAAGCCGTCTCGAGCGCGGTGCCGAGCTGCCAGCCATCGGGAAGCTTGATGCTGGGCGCGTAGGTGATCTGCCGCGAATAATGCCCGGCCGGATACAGCACCACCGCATTCCACTGCAGATTCAACATCGCATCGGTCATCACGATGCGGCCTTCCGGACGCGTGCGCGGCGACAGGAACTGGTAATCCAGGTCAATGCTGGACACGCCCTGCGGCACGTCCACGTGGAAGGCGAACACGTCGTACTTGTCGCGCGTCCAGGTCAGCGGCTTGCCGTTGGCGCTGATCTTCAATCCTGCCAGCTTGTCGATCGGGCCGCTCGGCGAATGATTGCCCGGCAGCCATTGCGGGTACAGCAGGGTCAGTTCGCCGGCCTGCACCGGAATCGTTTCGTGTGCGCGGAAGATGCCCTGGCTGGTATCGCTCGCGTCCACGCTCAGCGTGATCGTGCCGCTGTAAGGCGTGTCCTGCGGCGGCGGCACGTTGGCCTGCGGGTTCACGTCGGCGATGGCCGCGCCCGCACTCAAGGCGAGCGTGAGGGCGACGATGAGACGGGTAGGAACAAGCGAGCGGCGTGACGCAAAGGACATGGCGATACCTGCAACGAAGGACCAGCCTTCGAATCTATCAGTGTCGGTACGCACGGAGGATGGGCCGGACGGCATGGGTCGTGAAAACGCCCACGCATGCCGGGCAGATCAACCGTCCAGGATCTTGTCCGCCATGATCCCGACACCAATGTAAGCCGCGGTCAACACCAGCGCGAGTACGTAGAACACGATGAACACGAACACCATGTCGCCGTGCGTGGAACCGGCGGCCATGCGCGCGTGCGGGATCGCTATGAAGGCGGCGGCGAAGATCGCACTGACCACGCCGAGGCCGAGCAGGAAGCGCCGCTTCGCATGGATCCGCGCGTGTTGCGCGGGGGCTTTCAGGTTCAGGCCGTCGGCCACCGAGACGGGCACGGCCGCGGGCGGCGCGCCGCTGTGGAGGCGCTTGATCCACCGCCACACGGCGGACAGCGCGGTCAGCACCAGGCTGAGGCCCAGCCAGAAATGCATCAGGAATGCGCGGATGTCGTTGGTGTGCAGTTCATGGGTGCCGCTCTTCTGCATGTCGGCCGGCAGGAATTTGAAGACCGGGGCCAGCCACGAGATGTCCGAACCCCACAACGCGACCTGCACGAACACCAGCGCGCCGAAGCACAGCAGCAGCACGAAGGTGAGCATCCCGCAGGAAACGTACTTGATGCCCCAGCCCAGCAGGTTGCGAAGGATGGTTCCGACCGGAAACGGATTGGACACGGTGTTCATGACCCGACCCCCATCGAGTTGAAAACGTGTCGCCCCGCGAAGGCTAGATGTTCGCCGCGCGGGCCTGCGCCTGCTTTTCCTGTTCGCGTGCCAGTCGGCTGTGGCGGATGCCGTAGGCGAAATAAATGATCAGGCCGATCGCCATCCAGATCACGAACCGCCAGATGGTGATGCCCGGCAAGCCGCCGATCAGCGTGGCGCCGCCATCTTCCGCCGGCCATGGCCAGCCGATAATAAGGAACAGCGAGAACAGCACGCCCAGCGGTGCAATCAACCAGATCGCCGGCGTGCGGAAACTGCGTTGCAGGTCCGGCCGGCGCAGGCGCAGGATCAGCACCGCCACGCAGATCACGATGAACGCCGACAGCGTGCCGATGTTCACCAGTTCCGCGACTTCGCCGATCGGCAGGAAGCCGGCAACGATCGCGGTGAACACCCCGAGGATCACGGTCGGGCGCGCCGGCGTGCCGTAACGCGGATGCACCTGCGAGAACCACTTCGGCAGCAGCCCATCACGCGACAGCGCGAACCAGATGCGCGCCGCGCCCAGCATGAACCCGAACAGCACGCTGGTCAGGCCCGCGACCGCAGCGACGTTGATGATGCCGCGCACCCAGTCCAGATGCAGCGCGGCGAACGCCGCGTCCACCGGCGCCGGAGAGTTCAACTGGCTGTACGGCACCATGCCGGTGAGCACCAGCGACACCGCGAGATACAGGGCCATCGAGAGCGCCAGCGACAGCAGCACCGCGCGTGGCAGGTCGCGCTGCGGGTTGCGCGCCTCTTCCGCCGCAGTGGTCAGCGTGTCGTAACCGAAACACGCGAAGAACACGATGCTCGAGGCCGCCAGCACGCCGCCCCAGCCGAAATGCGTCGCGCCGTTGTCCGCCACCGCGGGCGGAATGAACGGATGCCAATTGGCCGGATTGACATAGAACGCGCCGGCGACGATCACCAGCGCCACGCCGATCACCTTGATCGCGACGATGATGGTGTTGGCGCGCGCGCCCCACTCGGTTTTCACCGTCAGCATCCACGCGATCAGCAGCGAGATGCCGGCCGCGATCACGTTGAAATATTTGCCCGAATGCGGATTGGCCGGATCGTAGGCGCCCTGCAACCACAATGGCAGATGCGCGCCGGTCAACTGCGCGACCAGCGCCTGCACGTACCCGGACCAGCCGATCGCCACGACCGCCACGATGAGCGCGTATTCCAGCAACAGATCCCAGCCGATGATCCACGCGAGCAATTCGCCGAGCACCGCGTAACCGTAGGTGTAGGCGCTGCCGGTCACCGGGATCATTCCGGAGAATTCCGCATAGGCGAGCGCCGCGCACGCGCTGCCGATGCCGGCGACGATGAAGGACAGGATCACCGCGGGGCCGGCATTGGTCGCGGCCTGCTGGCCGGCCAGTACGAAGATGCCGACGCCGATGATCGCACCCACGCCGATGGCGGTGAGTTGCCACACCCCGAGTACGCGGCGGAAATCGCCGCGCGTCTGGGCCTCCGCCTGCAGGGCTTCGACCGATTTGTGGCGCGTCAGTTGCGCGATGAAGCTCATGGGCGACTCCCTGCGAAATCCCGGGCGATCATAACCGCGGGTTCGCCCGCCCGCATGGGCGAATTCTCACACCTGGCATCTTCTTTCTCCGCGCCGCGGGCCAATTGCGCGACAATCGCTGCTTCATTCAGGCAACCCCATGTCGAAACCACCCACCCGCAAACGCCGCGCGCCCGCCCCTCTCGCGCGGCCGCGCCAGCCGTTGCCGCCGCGGCGCGCATCGAACACCGCGCGCCCGGAAGATGCGTCGCATCGTTCGACACGGATCATCGAATTCCTGCTGCGCGCGCTGCCCGCGCACTGGCGCGCCAAGGCGCGCGATTATCTGGTGCTGGTGCGGATGGATCGCCCGGTCGGCGCGCTGCTGCTGCTGTGGCCGACCTGGTGGGCGCTTTGGCTGGCGGCCGGCGACTTCCCGCCGTGGCAGCCGTTCCTGATCTTCACCGCCGGCGTGTTCCTGATGCGCTCGGCCGGTTGCGCGATCAACGATTACGCCGACCGCGATCTCGATCCGCAAGTGCAGCGCACGGCGGGGCGGCCGCTGGCTGCGGGCCGCGTGAGCCCGGGCGAAGCACTGCTGATCTTCGTGGTCCTGAGTTTGATCGCGTTCCTGCTGGTGCTGGCCTTCACCAACACGCTGACGATCGAGCTGTCGTTCGTCGGCGCGGCGCTCGCCGCGCTGTATCCGTTCTCCAAGCGCTACACGTCGCTGCCGCAGGTGGTGCTGGGTGCGGCGTTCGGCTGGGGCATCCCGATGGCGTTTGCCGCGGTCACGAATTCCGTGCCGCCGCTGGCATGGCTGCTGTTCCTGGGCAACGTGCTGTTTTCGACGATCTACGACACCGAATACGCGATGGTGGATCGCGAGGAGGACATCAAGGCCGGCGCGCGATCCACCGCGATCCTGTTCGGCGACGCGGACCTGCCGATCCTCGGCGTCCTGATGGGCACCTTCATGCTGTGCATGGTGTTCGCCGGCACGCGCGCACACCTGATGTGGCCGCACTGGCTGGCGCTGGTGATCGTCACCGGCCTGTTCGCGTGGCAGTTGTGGACAATGCGCGACCGCTCACGTGCGCACTGCTTCGCCGCCTTCCGCAACAACAACTGGGTCGGCTGCGTGCTGTGGGCGGGGATTTTGTTTTCGCTGGCAATCAAATGATTTCCCGTTCGCTCTGGGCGTAGCGCCAAAGGCGCGAGGTCGAAGGGCATGGTGCTTCGACTCCGCTCGCTGCGCTCAGCACGAACGGATTCATTTGGCCGGCGCCCGCGCCAGCGCCCACACATCTACGCGTCGAACTCCCGCGCGTTTCAACACGCGCGCGCACTCGGCCAGCGTCGCGCCGGTGGTGAACACGTCGTCCAGCACGGCGACATGCCGCGGAACGTCGTCGTCGAAACGTACAGCGAACGCGCCGCGCACGTTGCGGCGGCGCTGCAATGCCGAGAGCTCGGTTTGCGCATCGGTGGCGCGCGTTCGTTGCAAGGCGTCGCGCAGCAGCGGAACGCGCAATGCCTTCGCCAGGGGTTTTGCCATCTCCAGCGCCTGGTTGTAGCCGCGTGAGCGCAGCCGCGAGCGATGCAGCGGGACCGGCACGATCGCCTGCGGCAATTCGTTCGGCGCATGCGTCTGGATCCACAGCTTCGACAAGAGGCGTCCGGCAGCAAGATCGCCGGCGAACTTGAAACGCGCTTCCAGCCGGTCCAGCGGATACGCATAGCGGAACGGCGCCCAGGCCGAATCCCACGGTGGTTCGCGTCGGACACAGCGTCCGCACAACGGCGCCGGCGTCTCCAGCGGCAAGGCACAACGCGCGCAGCAACGGTCGTTGCGCGGCAATTCCGCGCGGCAACCTGTGCACAGATCGAATCCGCGCTCGCCGCGCGCGCCGCACAACAGGCAGCGCGAGGGCAGAAGCGCGCGCAAACCGCCGTCAACCAGCAAGCCCGCTTTCAGGTTGACAGCCATCCGGGCTCCTTCGACACTGTTCGACTTGGCATGGCGGGTCGACACCCGCCCTACACTTTCGCGGAGCGCGAGCGATGACTCAAGTGCGACACGACTGGAAGCGTTCGGAACTGCTCGATCTGCTGGCGCTGCCGTTCAACGATCTGCTGGAACACGCGCATGCCGTCCATCGCGCGCACCACGATCCCAACGCGGTACAGGTTTCCACGCTGCTCTCGATCAAGACCGGCGGCTGTCCGGAGGACTGCGCCTACTGCCCGCAGGCGGCGCGCTACCACACCGGCGTGCAGGCCGAGAAGCTGATGGGACTGGACGCGGTGCTGGAACGCGCGCGCGCCGCGCGTGACGCCGGCGCGACGCGCTTCTGCATGGGCGCGGCGTGGCGTTCGCCCAAGGACCGCGACATCCCGAAGGTCGCGGCGATGATCCGCGAAGTGCGCGCGCTCGGCATGGAGACGTGCGCCACGCTGGGCATGCTGAGCGAAGGCCAGGCGCGCGCGCTGAAGGACGCCGGGCTGGATTACTACAACCACAACCTGGATACGGCGCCGGAGTTTTATGGCGAGATCATCCATACGCGCGAATACCAGGATCGGCTCGACACGCTGGAACACATTCGTGCGGCCGGCATGAAAACCTGCTGCGGCGGCATCGTCGGCATGGGCGAATCGCGCGAGCAACGCGCCGGCCTTTTGCAGACGCTGGCGAACCTCCCCGAGCATCCGCAATCGGTGCCGATCAACCGGCTGGTGCAGGTGGAAGGCACGCCGCTCAACGGCACCGCGCTGCTGGATCCGTTCGAATTCGTCCGCACGATCGCGGTGGCGCGGATCGTGATGCCGAAGTCGGTGGTGCGCTTGTCTGCCGGACGCGCCGAAATGAGCGACGAGTTGCAGGCGCTGTGTTTCTACGCGGGTGCGAATTCGATTTTCTACGGCGAGAAGCTGCTGACCACGGGAAATCCCGATGTGGCGCACGACCGCGAACTGTTCGAGCGCCTCGGATTGAAGTCGATGCAGGTGAACCCGGAAGACCCGCACGGCACGACCACGCATTGCGGCATCACCGAGCCGCACGACGCGGTCATGGCGGTTTAGCCGGGCAACCGCCGCGCGCAGTCGCGCTCCTACACACCATGAGCCGGCCCGATCTTCTGCAACGCCTCGCCGCACGCACCGCCGGGCGCGAGCGCGCCGGGTTGCGACGGCGATTGCGCGCAGTGGAACACGCGCACGGCATGCACATCAGGATCAACGGCCGTGAGTTGCTCGCGTTCTGCAGCAACGATTACCTGGGCCTCGCGCGACACCCGAAGGTGATCGCCGCCTTGCGCGAGGCGGCCAACGAACACGGTGCAGGCGCCACCGCCGCGCATCTGATCTGCGGCCATCAGCGCGAGCACGCCGCACTGGAAGAGGAACTGGCCGAATGGACGCAACGCGAACGCGCGCTGCTTTTCTCTTCCGGCTGGCTGGCGAATCTCGGCGCAATGCAGGCGCTGCTGGACGGCGATGGCGTGTGCGTGCAGGACAAGTTGAACCACGCAAGCCTGCTGGATGCGGCAAAGCTCTCCGGCGCCGCGTTGAAGCGTTATCAACATGCCGATTGCGAAAGTGCGGCGCGGCAACTGGCGGGCGCGGGCGGTCTCCCCGCGCTGCTCGCGACCGACGGCGTGTTCAGCATGGATGGCGATGTTGCGCCGCTGCGCGAACTCGCCGCGCTGTGCTCGCGCGAAAGCACCACGCTGATGGTGGATGACGCGCACGGCATTGGCGTGCTCGGCGCGCAGGGCGCGGGCAGCGTGGCCGAAGCCGGACTGTCGCCATCCGAAGTGCCGGTGCTGATGGCCACGCTCGGCAAGGCGCTGGGCACGGCCGGCGCATTCATTGCCGGCAGCGCCGCACTGATCGAAGGATTGACCCAGTTCGCGCGCACCTATGTCTACACCACCGCGCTGCCTCCGTCGCTTGCCGCTGCCACGCGCGCGGCGGTGCGGATCGCACGCACCGAAACCTGGCGGCGCGAAAAGCTCAATGCACTGATTGCACGCTTTCGCGCCGGTGCGCAACAGCTCGGCCTGCCGTTGGCCGAATCGCGCACGCCGATCCAGCCGGTTCTCCTTGCCGATGCGGAAGCGACGGTGCGCGCCGCGGACGAACTCGAAAGTGGAGGCGTGCTGGTCGGCGCAATCCGCCCGCCTTCGGTGCCCGCGAACGGCGCGCGCCTGCGCATCACGTTGTCCGCCGCCCACCAGGAAGCCGATGTGGATCGGCTGCTGGATGCCCTGGCGAAAGGCCTGTCCCGCCATTGCGAAAGGGCAACAAAGGCCGCTTCCTCGTTATGATGCGCGGCTATGCCTGACCTCTTCGTCGAAACGCGCGGGCGCGGCGACACGCATCTCGTGCTGCTACACGGCTGGGCCATGACCGGCTCCGTGTTCGCGCCGCTGGCCGGGCAACTGGAATCGCATTGCACCTTGCATCTCGTGGACCTGCCCGGCCACGGCCGTTCGCGCGAGAACGAGGTTTCCCTTGAACCCGCCGACTCCGCACGCGCGATCGCGCACGCGGTGCCGCCGGGGGCGATCTGGCTGGGCTGGTCGCTTGGTGGGGTGATCGCACTGCAAGCCGCACTGGATTTTCCGGAACACGTACGCGCGCTGGCAATGCTGTGCGCCTCGCCGTGTTTCGTGCGCGGCTACGACTGGCCGCATGCGATCTCGCCGGAGATCCTGCAGCAGTTCGCGGCGGACCTGCGCGAGGATCATCGCGCCACTCTTGAACGCTTCCTCGCACTGGAAGCGCTCGGCAGCGACTGCGCGCAGGAAGACCTCCGCCAGCTGCGCCACGACACCTTCGCGGAAGCAGCGCCTTCGCTGCGCGCGCTGTGCGAAGGGCTGGAGGTGCTGGAGCACACCGATCTGCGCGCACGCGTGCACAAAATGCGGCAGCCGAGCGCATGGATCGCCGGCCGCCGCGACCGGCTGGTGCCGTGGCAGGCGATGCAGTGGGGCGCGCAACAGTGCGGCGGCACGTTCACCCGCATCCACCGCGGCGGACATGCGCCTTTCATCGGTCATGCAGACGAGGTGATCGCGGCACTGCAACCTTTGCTCGAACACCGACGCGCGGAGGCACACGCGAGCGTGCTCCAATGAGTGCATTCCGATTCGATCGCAGGCAGGTGCAACGTGCATTCGGTCGCGCGGCGAACAGTTATGAGGAGAACGACGGCCTGCAGCGGCGTGTGCAGTCGCGCCTGATCGAACGGCTGGATTACTACGAAGGCACTCCGACCTGCGTGCTCGATCTGGGTTGCGGGACCGGCCGCGGTGCGGCGATCCTGAAACGCCGCTGGCCGGGCGCGCAGGTGATCGCGCTGGACCTCGCGATGCCGATGCTGCGCGCGGCCCGCCGTCATGCCGGCTGGATGAAGCCGTTCACGCGCGTGTGCGGCGACGCGCTGGCGCTGCCGCTGGCCGACCGCAGCGTGGATGTGCTGCATTCGAGCCTGTGCATCCAGTGGTGCGAATCGCCGCGTGAGCTCTTCACGGAATTCGCGCGCGTGCTGAAGCCCGGCGGCTTCATGGCGGTGTCGAGCCTGGGCCCGGACACCCTGCACGAATTGCGGCAAGCCTGGGCCATCGCCGACAACACGCACCCGCACGTCAGCCGGTTTCTGGACATGCACGACCTCGGCGACGCCGCGCTCGCCGCCGGCCTGCGCGATCCGGTGCTGGATGCCGATCACCTGATGTCGCGCTATCAACATCCGCGTGATCTGCTGCGCGAGCTGAAAGGCCTGGGCGCGACCAATGCCGATGCGCAGCGCGAACGCGGACTCACCGGCAAGGCACGTTTCGCGCGCATGTTCGATGCCTACGACACCATGCGCGTGGACGGCGCGATTCCGGCGACCTGGGAAGTGGTCGAACTGCACGCGTGGGGACCGTCGGAAGGACAACCGCGCCGCGCCGGCGGCGAAGAGATCGCGACATTCCCCATCGAGCGGTTGCGGAAATCACGATCATGAACACCGTTCGCGCTGAGCGTGGCGAGTGAAACGAGCGGAGTCGAAGCGCCGTTCGACCCCGGCCCTGTCCCTTTCAGGTCAGGGCCTGCGCTCAGGGCGAACGGATCCAGTGATCACCGCAACCCCAACTTCTCCGCCAGCTTCATCGCATCGAACGGCGCCTTCACCTTGGCGTCGTTGTCGAAGTAGCAATACACGTCGCGGGAGGCACGCCGCCCTGGTTTCTTGCTGGTGATCAGGTGCGCGTCGCGCGGCTGGGAGCCGGTGCTCCAGGCACGGATGCGCGCAGCCCAGCGAGCGAGCGCTCGATCGGTGTAGCCGCTGACGTACAACTGCTCGTCGCCGTGCAGGCGCATGTAGACGAAGTCGGCGGTGACGTCCTCCACGTACGGCCACCTGCCGGCGGTGTCGGCCACCACCAGCGCGATGCCGTGATCGCGCAGCAGTGAGACAAAATCTTCGTCGAGAAAACTGGCGTGGCGGATCTCGATCGCATGGCGCAGCTTGCGGCGGCTATCTATCGCCAGTCGCGCGCGCCCCTTCATCCGGAAATCGCGGCGGCGCGCGAGTTTCAGCGCGGCCCCGGTGTCGCGCGGCAGGCGTTCGAAGAAACGCGCGAACAGATCGCGGTCGTAACGTAGGCTGGGCGGGAACTGCCACAGGATCGGGCCGAACTTCTCGCGCAACTCGAACACGCCGGACGCGAAAAAGTTGGCCAGCGGCGTTTCGATCTCGCGCAGCCGCTTCACGTGACTGATGAAGCGCGGCCCCTTCACCGCGAACACGAATCCGCGCGGGGTGGCGTCGTACCAGCGCGCGTAGCTCTGCGGATGCTGCAGCGAATAGAACGAGCCGTTCAACTCGATGGTGGGAAAGCAGCGTGAGGCGTAGTGCAGTTCATCGCGCTGCACCAGATCGCCGGGATAGAACACGCCGCGCCACGGCGGATAACGCCAGCCGGAAATGCCGATTCTGATCTTCGCCATCCGCGCCATTGCAGCGCGGCACGATTCAGAACCGCGTGAATGTACGCCGCGCGTCGCAAACGCTCCTGCGCATCATTGCCCCACCACCAGGATGGTGAAGCTCCCCGGCACCAGCGGCGGCCGTTCGCGCGGATTGTCGGCGCTGGGCTTCGGGCGCGGACCGAACTGCGCGGCGGAGAGATAGAGATCGCCGCCCGGCTGCAACGCCATCGTGCGCGCGCTCTTCTGCGTCGGCGCATTGGCGAGCACGCTGTAACGGTCCGCGCTGTCTTCATGCACCACCGTGAGCGTGCCGCTTTCGCCGTTGGAGCTGAAGACGAGTTGCCGCTGCGGATCGAACGCCGCGCCATCGGGGCCGTCGCCGATCGGCACGCTCGCCACCGGCTTGCCGGAGTCCGCATCGGTCACCGCCATGTTCCTGTTCTGGCATACCGAGAACAGCCGGCGATGCGCGATGTCCATCGCCAGACCGGATGGGTCTTCGCAATCCTTGAGCGGCCAGGTGTGCGTGACCTTCATCGCCCTGGGATCAATCTCGACCAGCTCGCCCTTGTCCTCGATGTTGTCGTAGACGTGGCCTTGTGCATCGCTGACCGCGAATTCCGGCTTGCCCGGCAAAGCGATGGTACCGAGCAATTTGCCGCTGCTCGCGTCAATCACGCTTGCATCGTGGCTGTGCCCGTTGAAGGTGAACACGCGTTTCGAGAACGGATCGTAGAGGATCGCATCCGGGTTCTCGCCCTTCACGGGAATCGTCTGCACCGTTTTCAGATTCGCCGGATCGAACACGGTCACCGTGTTCGCGCGGCCGTTGCTGATGAAGCCGCGGTGCAGGTCGTTGGCGAGCGCAATGCCGTGCACGCCGGACAGTCCATCCACTTCTCCGAGTTGTTTGCCGTTGCCGACATCCAGCACGACCACGCGGTCGGAACGGCTGACGTAGAGGTGTTTCGTGCCCGGATCGAAGGCGAGGTAATCCCAGCCGCCTTCGCCACCGACCTGCCAGCGCTGCACCACGCGCCACTCGTTCTTCGGCGCCGGCGCGGCGATCGCACCCAGCGACAACGTACCCAGCAGGCAAGCCGCGACGTACCGTTTCATCGCCCCGTTCCTTGTGTAAATGATGGAGAAGACGCGCTGCACACTATCCTACGCCTTCCTTCGCGTTGGCTTTCCGATGACAAAAACCCCCGCACCCGAACGCGCCGCCTGGATCGCCCTGGCGGTGCTCACCGTGGTCTGGTCCTTGAACTGGACGGTGATGAAGTGGGCGCTGGATTTCAGCGGCCCGTTCACCTTCAGCGCGTTGCGCTACCTGTTCGGCACCGCGGTGCTGTTCGCGCTGCTCGCCCTGCGCCGCGAATCCTTCGCGCTGCCGCCGTTGCTGCCGACCGTGCTGATCGGCCTGGCGCAAACCACCGGCTTCCAGGCGCTGGTGCAATGGGCGCTGGTCGGCGGCGGCGCCGGCAAGACCGCGCTGCTCGCCTACACCCTGCCGTTCTGGATGGTGCCGCTGGCGTGGTGGTGGTTGCACGAGAAGCCGCGTGCGGCGCAGTGGATTTCCATCGCGCTGGCGGCGATCGGCCTGACCTTCGTGATCGAGCCCTGGCATGCGATGGGCAGCCTGCTCAGCACCGGACTGGCGCTGGCCGGCGGCCTGGCCTGGGCGATCGGCACGGTGATTTCCAAGCGCGTGTTCCAGCGCAATCGCGACATCACGCCACTGCAACTCACCGCCTGGCAGATGCTGTTCGGCACGCTGGTGCTGTGCGCGATCGCGGTGATCGTGCCGGAACGCGCGACCGCCTGGACATGGCCTTTCATCGGCGCGCTGGCCTACAACGCGCTGCTGTCCTCCGGCATTGGCTGGGTGCTGTGGCTGGTGATCGTGCACCGGCTGTCCACGCAGGTGGCCGGGCTGACCAGCCTGCTGGTGCCGATCGCGGGCGTGCTGTTCGCGTGGCTGCTGCTGAACGAGAGGCCCGACGTGGCCGAGTGGATCGGCATCGGGCTCATAGGAATCGCCCTTGTCAGTTTGAACTTCACGCGCCGCGTGTCAGGATAGTAGCTCGTTGCATTGCAACCGTGCCGGCTTTCAGCCCCCTTGGGTCAAGGGGGCGGAAACGCTTGCGGAGCGAGCGTTTCGGGGGATGTGGAGGCGTGACAGCGGTTGTCGAAGCCCATCCGCTCACCTGATCAAGGAGATTTGCAACATGGAATCTGCGGTCGCGCCGTTGCCGGCGCCGGATGAAGTGCGGCTGGCCGTCATCGGCCTTGGCTATGTCGGACTGCCGCTGGCAGTCGGCTTCGGCCGCGTGCTGCCCACGCTCGGCTTCGACGTCAACCAGCAACGCATCGCGGAATTGAAAGAGGGCCGGGACCACACCCTGGAAGTGCTGCCCGAAGACCTGCGCGCGTCGAAGCAGCTGCGCTGCAGCGACGATGCGGAGGATCTCGAAGGCTGCAACGTCTTCATCGTCACCGTGCCCACGCCGATTGATTCGTTCAAGCGGCCGGACCTCTCGCCGCTGGAATCGGCCAGCCGCACGGTCGGCCGCGCGATCCGGCGCGGCGGCATCGTGATCTTCGAGTCCACCGTGTATCCGGGCGCGACGGAAGAAATCTGCGTGCCGATCATCGAGCGCGAATCGGGTTTGAAATACAACCAGGATTTTTTCGCGGGTTACAGCCCCGAGCGCATCAATCCCGGCGACAAGCAGCATCGGCTGGAGTCCATCACCAAGGTGGTGTCGGGCTCGACGCCGCAAGCGCTGGACTTCGTGGACGCGCTGTATCGCAAGGTGGTTGCCGCGGGCACGCATCGCGCTTCCGGCATTCGGGTGGCGGAAGCGGCCAAGGTGATCGAGAACACCCAGCGCGATCTCAACATTGCGCTGGTCAACGAACTCGCCTTGATCTGCCACAAGCTGGGCATTGATACCGGCGAGGTGCTGGCCGCTGCAAATACGAAATGGAACTTCCTACCGTTCCGGCCGGGCCTGGTCGGCGGACACTGCATCGGCGTGGATCCGTATTACCTGACCCACAAGGCGCAGCAGATCGGCTATCACCCGGAAGTGATCCTGTCCGGTCGCCGCATCAACGACAGCATGGGCCAGCACGTGGCGCAGCGCGTCATCAAGCTGATGACGCAGCGGCGCCTGCACGCTGCCGGTGCGCACGTGCTGATCCTCGGTCTCGCGTTCAAGGAAAACTGTCCCGACCTGCGCAACACGCGCGTGGTGGACGTGATCGAGGAGTTCCGCGGTTATTCGGCGCGGGTGGACGTGCACGATCCGTGGGTGGACCCGAACGAAGCCAAGCGCGAGTACGGGCTGGATCTCATCAGCGAACTCAAGCCGGATGGCTATGACGCGATCATCCTCGCGGTCGGTCACCAGCAGTTCGTCGGCATGGGCGCGGAGAAATTGCGCGCGCTGGGCAAACCCGGCTGCGTGCTGTTCGACGTCAAGCAGCTGCTGCCGGTGGATGCGGTGGACGGGCGGTTGTAGCCGCGCGCTTCACGATCCCGCGCGTACAAGCGGTACGTGCATCAAAGGACGAATCCTGATTCCGCAGAAGCATCCGCGGGCATGCGTTCGGCGCCGACCGCTCAATTGCCGATCGAGGATCACGCAGTAATCGGCGATTGCCGGACGGCCGCGCTGATCTCGCGCGAGGGATCCGTTGTCTGGCTTTGCCTGCCGGATTTCTCCAGCCCGTCCGTGTTCGGCGAGATCCTCGACGAGCGGGCAGGTGGCACGTTCCAGATCAGGCCGCGTGGAGCATCCACGATCTCGCGCGCTTATATCGCCGGCACGCCGGTGCTGGAAACCACCTTCGAAACGGCGCAAGGCGCCGTTCGAATCGTGGACATGTTTCCGGTCACCGGTGTTGATTCCCTGCAGCCGATGCGCGAGCTGTTGCGGATCGTGGACGGGGTGTCGGGCGAGCTGGAGCTCGAAATCCGCATCGCCCCGGCGCCGAACTACGGACGCACGAAACCGCGCCTCAAGCGGCACGGCCGGCTGGGCTGGTGTTTCAGCTGGTCCAACGAATTGCTCACGGTGCGCAGCAACAGCGATCTGCATCCGGTGGCGAACGCGCTGCACGCTTCCGTCCGCGTTCGTGCGGGCGAGCGCCTTTGTTTGAGCCTGTCATACGTGAAGGGCGATCCCGGCGTACTGCTGCCGCTCGGGAAAATTGCCGGGGAGCATCTCGATCGCACCGTCGCCTGGTGGCAAGCGTGGGCCGGGAGCTGCACTTACGCAGGCCCCTACGAAGCGGCGGTGCTGCGCAGCGCGCTGACGCTCAAGCTTCTGAGCTTCTCCTTGTCCGGCGCCATCGTTGCGGCACCGACAACTTCGCTGCCCGAGGCGATCGGCGCCGAACGCAACTGGGACTATCGCTACTGCTGGCTGCGGGATTCCGGATGGACCATGCAGGCGCTCGTCGGCCTCGGCTTCCACGAAGAAGCCCGACAGTTCCTGAGCTGGCTCCTGCACGCCACCCGCCTCAGCCGGCCCGAGCTGCGGATCATGTACGACGTCTTCGGACGCACGCACCTCAAGGAGCGGGAGCTCGAACACTTCGCCGGCTATCGTGGCTCGCGGCCGGTGCGGATCGGCAATGGCGCCCATGGACAGCGCCAGCTCGATGTGTACGGCGAAGTGGTATTTGCCGCTGACGCCTATGTGGAAGGGGGCGGCGCCCTCGAGCCGGCGGAGTGCCGGATGCTCAAGGACCTGGGCGAGGTGGTCTGCAGACAATGGCGCGAACCGGACCACGGAATCTGGGAAATCCGCGGCAAGCCCAGGCATTACACCTTCTCCAAGCTGATGTGCTGGGTCGCGCTGGACCGGCTGCTCAAGCTCGACGAAAAGGGAGCGGTGCGGCTTGGCAAGCTGCGGGGCAAGTTCGAGAAGGAACGGGGCGAGATTTCCGAGGCCATCGAGAAGCGCGGGTACAGCGACGCCATCACCAGCTACACGCTCGAATTCGATGGCGGGTCCGTGGATGCGAGCCTGCTGCTGATGCCCTGTCTCGGATTTAAGGATGCGCGTGACCCACGCATCCGGTCCACCTACGACCGCATTTGGCAAAGGCTGGGGTGCAACGGCCTCCTCTACCGCTACGAGCGCGGGCACGACGACCTCCCCGGCAAAGAGGGCACGTTCGGGATATGCACGTTCTGGGCTGTTCACCATCTGGCGAGCCGGCGCGATTTCGATCAGGCGAAGCAGCTCTTCGAGCACGCGCTCACCTTTGCGAATGAAGTCGGCCTGTTCGCGGAAGAGTTCGATCCGGAAAACGGGAGCGCCCTGGGGAATTTCCCGCAGGCTTTTACCCACATCGGGCTGATCAATGCGGCGCTTGCGATGGAGCAAACCGGGGAGGGCCGAACCGATGTTTGAACGCGCATCCGGCTCTCTCGCGTACCTGGTGCTCTGGGGTCTCATCGCAACCGTGACGATGACCTCGATCCTCGAGGGAAGTCGCGGGCTCGGTTTCTCGCGCATGAGCCTGCCGCTCCTGGTCGGCACGTTCGTCAGCGGAAATCGCAGGAGGGCATTCGCTCTCGGATTCGTCCTCTACACCTTGGGCGGTTGGCTGTTCGCCTTCCTGTATTTCCTGCTGTTCGCCAGCATCGGGATCTACACGTGGTGGTTCGGCGCGCTTGCGGGCGCGCTGCATGGCCTGTTTCTGCTGGCCGCCGCACTGCCGCTGCTGCCCTTCGTGCATCCGAGAATGGCTTCCGAGTATCACGGCGTGACATCGCTGCGCCTGCTGGAACCGCCAGGCTTCCTCGCCATGAATTACGGATACGGCACGCCGCTCGCCACGCTCCTGGGCCAGACGGTCTATGGCGCGACGCTCGGAGGCTTCCTGCAACTGCAGCATGCAATGAGCGGGTGAGCGCACGGGAAGTTCACGCCAACGATGATCTTCTGATTGATTGGCGCGGCTTTGCGATGGCAAAGCCTGCGATCAGGCCGCTTGCCCGGGATCGCGATGTGGGCCTAAGCATCAATCCCCACCTCGCCGGCTCTTCTGCAGTGCAGGTGTAAAACTCCGGCGCCGCGTGCAAGGACGTCCGCTGATGAAACCGACTGGATTCGCGTTTGTCTTCTCGTTGGCGATGGTGCTGTCGGGTTGCGGCGGCGCGAAGCTGTTGCTTGCCCCGGCCACGCCGCCGCCGCCGAAAGGCGCCAGCAAAACCGTGCGCGGACCCGCCTACGCGCCCGCGCGGGCCGCGCGCGGCAAGCCCGATCCAGCCACCGACTGGGGCGCGTACAACAAGACGCACGCGGGCAATCGCTACTCGCCACTGACGCAAGTCGCCGCGGCCAATGTGGGTGGCCTGCGCCAGGTGTGCGCGTTCCAGCTCGACAAACCCGTGAACATGCAGTCGTCGCTGATCGAGATCGGCGGAACGCTGTACTTCACCACGCTGCAAGACACCTACGCGGTGGATGCAAGCACCTGCGCGCTGCGCTGGCGGCACACGTATCAGCTCGCGCGCGCTCCGCCTTTCGACCCCAACAAGGTCAATCGCGGCGTGGGCTGGATGGATGGAAAACTGTTCCGCGGTTCCAACGACGGCCGGCTGTATGCACTGGACGCGGGCACGGGCGAGGAAGTTTGGAACGTGCCGGTCGGCGATCCGGAAATCGGCGAGACCTTTCCGGCTGCACCGGTCGCGTGGAACGGACGCGTCTACATCGGCAACGCCGGCGGCGACAACTTCGGCGTGACCGGACGCATGATGGCTTTCGATGCGAACACGGGCGGCCAGCTCTGGAGCGCCGATCTCGTTCCGACTTCCGGTCCGGCGAGCCAGACCTGGCCACCCTCCACCGCGGAACTTCCGAAAGCCGGCGCAGCGACGTGGACGTCCTACACGCTCGACGGCACGCGCGGCCTGCTATGGGTCCCGACCGGCAATGCCGCGCCGGATTTCCTGAAATCGCTGCGACCGGGTGCGAACCTCTACAGCTATTCGGTCGTTGCGCTGGATACGAATACGGGCGCGTTGAAAGCCGCCAGGCAGCTGGTCACCGACTATGACTTCCACGACTGGGACATCGCCGCACCACCGGAGTTGATTGATACGCCCGACGGTCGGCATTTACTGGTCGCGGCAGGCAAGAACGGCTACCTCTACGCACTCGATCGCGACAGCCTGAAACTGCTCTACAGGACGCCGGTCACCACGATCGCCAACGCAACCGCGCCGCTGACCGCGCAAGGCACGCATTTCTGTCCCGGCATCGATGGCGGCGTGGAATGGAACGGGCCGGCGTATTCGCCGCGCACGAATGCGTTCTACATCAACGCGATTGACTGGTGCATCACCGTCGCGACGGGTCCGCCGGATCAACTGGAAGGTCGCAAGGGTTTGCCCTGGACCGGTGCAAAAGATCGCATGCATCCGTTCGGTGTACAGGACAAGCAGCGCAGCGGCTGGGTCACCGCGGTGGGTGCGAGGGACGGTTCGATCCTCTGGCAGTACCACGCGCGCGCCCCGCTGGTGTCGGGCATTACGGCTACCGCCGGCGACGTGGTGTTCACCGCCGACATTGCCGGCGACTTCATGGCCTTCGACGCGCGCAGCGGCAAGCTGCTGTGGCAGCGGAATCTCGGTCAGCCGATCGGCGGCGGTGTGATCGCGTACTCGGTCAACGGCAAGGAATACATCGCCGTCGCCTCCGGCATGGATTCACCGCTCGGCTGGCAGGTGCACAGCACACCCGCGCGCGTGGTGGTGTTCGCGTTGCCGTGATCAGTAGCCCGGATGGAAGCGCGCAGCGCCGGAATCCGGGGCATACGCGCAAGATGGCCCCGGATTCCGCTGCGCTTCATCCGGGCTACTCGGCCTTCCCGGAATCCGGCGCCAGCGGCAATTCCAGATAGCTGGGATGCTGCGGATCCAGATGCACCGAGAACGTGGCGGTGCGCGCGTCCCTGGCGGTTTCGTAGCCGATGCGTCCGCCGGAGTTGTAGTTCTTCTGCAGGTCCGGGATGTTCAGCGGCGCGAGCACCACGCGCAGGCGCGTGCCTTTCGGCAGCTCGCGCACGGTGAAATAGAAACCGTCGAAACGCCACGGTTCGATTTCGCCCGATTTCGCCAATTCGGCTTTTGCCACGCCATGCCGGAAGCGCGCACGCATCGCGTCCTGGCCCAGCACCAGCGTGCGGCCGTCGGGCAGGATCGCATCCACGCCGGCCCAGACATCCCCGTCTGGCGTATCCAGCGAAACATTGGCGACCAGATCCATGACGCCGGCCACGGTGATCGGCGCCGGGATCGGATCGCTCGCATAAACCAGACGATCGGCCTTGTATGCCTCGGGCGACTGCATCAGGTAATCATCACCGGAATTTTTCAGCAGATCATCCGCCGGCGTCAGCTTCAGGGGATCGTCGGTGAACGTGTCGGCCGGCTGCTCGCCGGGTTGCTTCGCCGTCAGGAAGCCGGCGTGGAAGACATCGTGCGCGTCGTTGTCCGGTGAGGAGAGATACAGGCGCAACGTGTGGTCGGAAAGGTCCTTCAGCGAATCGGCATGGCGCCATTCGTCCGCGCCCATCACGTAGTAATTGACGCGAGCCTTGAGGATGTCCGGGCGCTTGCCGTTCTTCAAAATCCAATTGAAGAAATCGATGTGCAGCTGGTCAATGTCCAGCACCGATTTCTTGTCGAACGTGAGCCCGCCCAGTTTCTGCTGCGGATGGCGCGTGCCGGGGTGATCCCATGGACCCATCAGCAGATAGAAATGCTGCTTGGCGTTCGCCGACGCATTCGCCATGAACTCGCGGTAATAACGCAGCGCGCCGGGCTGGTCGCCGTCGAAATAGCCGGTAATGGAGAGGATCGGGATGTCGATGGATTTGTAATCGTCGGGCTTCGGGTTGTAGCGCGCCCAGTAATCGTCGTCGCCGGGGTGATCCAGCCATTGCAGGAACGCGTCGCGGTTGCTGCCGGTCAGATCGGCCAACGTGTAGAACGGCCGGTTGGATTCGTAGGCATCCACGAAACGTGTCGCCCAGTATTTGCCGTCGCCGAACAGATTGTCCTGGCCGGTCTGACCGCTGGTATAGGCCAGCCATTGCGCCATGTAGCTGACGAAGATGCCTTTGAACTGCGGGAAATCCCAGCCCGGATACACCGCCGCGGTCGGTACCGCCCCGGCCAGATGAGCTGGATGTTGCGAAAGAATCTGCCACTGGTCCATGCCGCGATAGGAACCGCCGCGCGTGACCACGCGGCCGTCGCACCATGGCTGCCTGGCCAGCCACGCGATCACGTCCGCGCCATCCGGTCCGTTGCCATAGAGCGGCGTGAACTTGCCCTGCGAGGTGCCGCGTCCGCGCACATCCACGCTGACATAGACGTAGCCATGCGTGGCGAATTTCACCGCGCGCTCTTGCGTTTCGTCGGTGATGTAGGGCGTCATCACCAGCACCACCGGCAGGGGTTGGCTCTGGTCCGACGGCCGCCAGATCGTCGCGGCGAGATGCACGCCGTCGCGCATCGGGATCATGCGGTGCAGATCCACGCTGACGTTTTCGCGGTTGCTGTCCTTGTCCGCCGCGGCTGCCGAAATCGAAAACATCGTCGCAAGTGCGCACAGCAGGCCTGCGAGCAACTTCAACCCGGTTCTCATCGCGTTTCTCCCCAGACGGTCCGCACCGATGCTCGTGCCGCGCCGGTGCGCCGGCATGTGCCGGAAGGCACCGGCTGATGAACCCGCGCGCGGCAAGTGCATACTATGGTGATCGTGCTCTGTCCGGAGCTCGAGGCACTGACAAGGACAAGGGAATGCGCATACTGGTCACGGGAGCCGCCGGCTTCATCGGCGCCGCGCTGTCGGAGCGCCTGCTGGCGCGCGGCGATACGGTGTTCGGCTACGACAACCTCAATCCGTATTACGACGTCAATCTCAAGAAGGCGCGGCTGGCTCGGCTGACCTCGCAGGAAAAATTTTCGTTCGTGCAGGCGGGCATCGAGGATCGCGCCTCCGTCGAGCGCGCCTTCGCCGATTTCAAGCCCGCGCGCGTGGTGAACCTCGCCGCGCAAGCCGGCGTGCGCTATTCGATCGAGAACCCGCACGCGTACGTGGAATCCAACCTGGTCGGCTTCATCAACATCCTCGAAGCCTGCCGCCACAACGGCGTCGAGCATCTGGTGTACGCCTCATCCAGCTCGGTGTACGGCGCCAACAAGAAGCTGCCGTTCTCGGTGCGCGACGAGGTGGATCATCCGGTCAGCCTGTACGCCGCGACCAAGAAGGCCAACGAACTGATGGCGCATACGTACAGCCATTTGTACGCGCTGCCGACCACGGGCCTTCGCTTCTTCACCGTGTACGGTCCTTGGGGCCGGCCCGACATGGCGCTGTTCCTGTTCACGCGGAAGATCCTCGCCGGCGAAGCGATTCCGGTGTTCAACAACGGCCACCACACGCGCGACTTCACCTACGTGGACGACATCGTCGAAGGCGTGATCCGCGTGCTGGACCGCGTGCCGGCCGGCGACCCGGACTTCGACCCGCTGCACCCCACGCCGGAAACTTCGCGCGCGCCGTATCGCGTGTACAACATCGGCAATCACCAGCCGGTGCAATTGTCGCGTTACATCGAGGTGCTGGAAGACGCACTCGGCCGCAAGGCGGAAAAAATTCTGCTGCCGCTGCAGCCGGGCGACGTGCCGGACACCCATGCGGATGTCGCCGAACTCTCGCGCGACACCGGCTACTCGCCCTCCACGCCGGTGGAGGAAGGCGTGCGCAGGTTCGTCGCGTGGTACCGCGAATTCTACAAAGTGCCCGCGAAATAAGTCCGCTCTTCGTCCGCCGCGCAGTTCACGTTGCGTGCACGCGCAAGTAGTACAAATAGCTCGAAGCTGGTGTTCGATTTTCATTCCGGAGTGGATCACGTCGAACTCCGGCATCGGCGATTTTCGCGAGCCAGGGTTGGCTCGTTTCGCGAAGCAAGGAGGCTGACCATGTTCCGTTTCGTTGCGATGGTTAGCGCGGTGCTGCTGTTGACGGCCTGCGCCACGACTTCCGGTTCCAACCAGGCACCGCCCTACAATCCCGAAGCGCAAGCGGTGAACCAGTACCTGATCGGCGTTGACGACCAGTTGCAGGTGACCGTCTGGCAGAACCCCGATTTGAGCGTCAGCGTGCCGGTGCGCCCGGACGGCAAGATCACCGTGCCGTTGATCGGCGACGTGCAGGCCGGCGGCAAGACGCCGGAGCAGGTCGCCGACGAGATCCAGGACAAACTCGGCAAGTACGTGCGCGATCCGCAGGTGGCGGTGATCCTCACCCAGTTGCGCAGCCACGAATATCTTTCCCGCGTGCGGGTGACCGGCGCGGTGCACCAGCCGGTTTCGATTCCGTATCGTCAGGGCATGACCGTGCTGGATGCGGTGCTGGCCGCCGGCGGCACCAACGAATTCGCCAATGCCAACGATACCGAGCTGTACCGCAAGGACGGCAAGGGCGGCACCAAGGCCTACAACGTCCGCCTGGACAAGGTGCTCGATTCGGGCGATCTGACCACGAACTATCCGGTGCAACCGGGCGACGTGATCACGGTTCCCACCAAGACCTTCTGAGTGCCGGCGCCCGGCGTGCGCGCCGGGCGTCTGCCGATGATTGCGCCGACGCGTGGATTACGCGGCCAAGGGATGGCTGCTTTCAGTTTCAAGGACGAAAACCATGGCTAATGATCTGATTCCCGCCAATGCCTACAGCATCTGGCTGGTGAGCGGGACGATGGCAAGGGAGGCCAAACGGCGCCGACTGGCGCTGGGCATCCTGTTCGCGGCAATTGCGCTGCTGGCGCTCGCGGTCGGCCTGCTCTGGCCGAAGAAATACGAATCCACCACCACGATCCTGGTGCAGGAAAACAACATCATCAAGCCGCTGACCGAAGGCCTGGCCGCACCGACCGAAGTCGCCGACCGCGCAGGCATCGCGCAGGAAGTGATCTTCAGCCGCCAGATCATGGACAAGCTCCTGAAGGACGGCGGCTGGATGAATGATCATCCATCTCCGCTGGAACAGGTGAACCTCATCAAGCGGATCGAGGACAACACCACCATCACCACGCCGCGCCCCGATCTGTTGCAGATCTCCTACGCCGACACCGACGCGCAGCGCAGCTACAACATCACCCGCGAGATGGCACAACTGTTCATCGCCGCCAGCCTGGAATCCAAGGAGAAGGAAAGCACCAGCGCCTACGAATTCATGAACAGCCAGGTCCAGTCCTACGCGCAGAAGCTGCAGGCCGTCGGCAACAAGATGAAGGACTTCCTGGAGACGCACGCCGACGCCGCGCCCGGCAACCAGGTGGATACCAACACCCGCATCGCGCAATTGCGTCAGGAAATGGAGGCCGCGCGCATTGACATCGCCGAGCTGGGCTCCAAGAGCGCGACGCTGGGCGGGCAGTTGTCCGGCCAGTCGGAGATCGCGGTGGCGCAGACGCGCGAGGGCATCTTCGGCTCGCAGATCGCGCAATTGCAGGCGCAACTGGCCAAGCTGAAACTGACCTACACCGACAGCTATCCCGACGTGATCCGCATCCGTCACGAGATAGACGACCTGCGCCAGCAGATGAAGCAGGCTGAAACGCAGAAGGCCGCCTCCAAGGTGGCCGGCACGCCGATAGACAGCGTGGTGCAATTCAATCCGGTCTATCAGGACATCCAGACCAAGCGCGCCGACGTGAACGGCGACCTCGCCGCCGCGCGGGCGCGCCTCAGTGCCAGTTCCACGCAATTGGAGGACGAACTCGAGCGCAGCAAGCGCGTCGCCGCGACCGCCGACGAGATGGCCGCGCTTACCGCCGATTACGAGACCAACAAGGGAATCTACCAGGACCTGCTGCGGCGCCGTGAGCAGGCACGCGTCTCGATGGAGCTCGACAAGGAGCGCCGCGGCCTGACTTTCCAGATCCAGGATCCGGCGATGCTGCCGCTGGCGCCTTCGGGCTTGCGGGTGGCGCATTTCGCGGCCGCGGGAATCGTGCTGGCTGCACTGATCCCGATCGGACTGCTGTTCGGCGTCGCCCGCTACGATCCACGCGTACGCAACCGCGAGCTGCTGGAATACAGCACCGGCCTGCCCGTGCTGGCAACGATCCCGCATTTCCAGACCCCCGAGGATGATCGCCACAGGCAGCGGCGCAATCTGCTGATCACGCTGATCGTGGCGGGCGTCCTGGTCTGCTACCTCGCTCTCTTCATCATTCGCACATGGATGTCCACATGAACGCTGAAATCGCCAGCCGCGTGCAGGAGCACGACCTCGTTGCAGACGCTCCCGCAAACGGCAGCAGCCACTCCATCGCCCTGATGCAGGAGACCGGCGCGCTGACTCCGTACCAGTTGAACGCGCGACGGTTGATCCAGGCCGATGGCTCGTCGCGTGAAATGTCCGACGCCTTCCGCGAGGTGCGCACCCGGTTGCTGGACCTGAGCGACGGGCAGAACTTCACCACCCTCGTGGTGCCGGTCAGCGCCGGTTCCGGCGGCAGCTTCGTGGCGCGCAATCTCGCGCTGGCGTTCGCCTTCGACCCGGCGCGCACGGCGCTGCTGGTGGACTGCAACCTGCGCAATCCCACCCAGGATCGCGCGCTCGAAGTGGAGCCGGATGCCGGCGGGCTGGTGGACTATCTCGAACACCCCGCCCTCGGCATCAAGCCGATCGTCTACCACACCGGCATTCCGCGGCTGCGGCTGATCCCGGCCGGCAAGACGCGCGAAGCGCAGGGCGAATTCTTCTCCTCCTTCCGCATGCGCGCGGTGCTGGATTCGCTGCGCTGCCGCTATCCGGACCGCTACCTGTTCCTGGACGGGCCGCCGGTCAAGGGCGGGCCGGATGCGAGGATCCTGTCGGACCTGGCCGACTACGTCGTGGTGGTGGCGGGCTACGGGCGCGATACTCCGGCCACGATCAACCATGCGGTCGCCGGTTTCGATCCGAACAAGCTGGCCGGGCTGGTGTTCAACGAGGCTTGAGGACAGCCGGCCCGCGTGGGGGCCCTCGCGTGGAACCGAATGCGCCTTGACGCGCAGTTCACGTTCGCACCTGATTAATCACGCCCCATTCACAGCTCGCAATCGCCTCAAAGGGGGTTTGTATGCCGGCACCGAAGACGCTTGCCTGCGCCATCGCATTGGCGCTTTGTGGGTTTGCGGACCTCGCCATGGCGACGCCGCAGCAAGTGGATGCGACCCAGAACGCGGCCCAGCAGAATGCCGCGCAGGACATCGTGCCGCTGCTGCCGCAGCAGACGCCTCAGCAAACGGCCACGCCGCCCAACCAGGGCGAGGACGAGGACATCGAACCGCTCGGGCCGCCCGTCATTCCGGAAATCCCGCCGGCCAACGTGCCACTGTTCGACTGGACGCTGGAAGCGGGTATCGAACGCAGCGACAACATCAACCGCAGCGAGACCAACGGCATCAGCCAGACCTTGCTGGTGCCGCGGGCGAGTTTCAGCTACGACCAGAGCGGTGAGACGCTGCAGGCGCATGCAGTGGGCGAACTCGAATACATCCATTATGTGGAAGGCGATTTCGACGACGAATTGCGCGGCGCGCTCGCCGGCACCCTCAACTGGGACATCGTGCCGCAACGGCTGGCGCTGTCGGTGCTCGACACCAGTACCGTGCAGCCGGTGAACATCCTGGCCAACAACGCGCCGGGCAATTTCCAGCAGATCAACGTGTTCTCGATCGGGCCGGTGCTCAGCTTCCGCATGGGCGGAACCTGGCATGGCCAACTCGAAGCCCACTACATCAACACGCTCGCCTCGCAGAGCAAGGGCTTCGACACCGACCGCGAGCTGGGCGCGTTCCGCCTGATTGACGATCTCAACGCAACCGACCAGATCTCCGCCAACTTCGAGGCCGAGCGCGTGCATCTGCAGAACCCGGATCTCGTCGCCGGTCCGATTGCCGGTGGCTACGATCATTACAGTGCATACCTGCACTACCTCAGCCAGCTCAAGAGCGTGACGGTGGATCTGACGCTGGGCGAATCGCGTTACAGCTTCGACAGCGGCCTCGCGGACGAAAACGGCGTGCTGGCTCGCGCACGGGTGGAGTGGAGGATGGATGTGCACAACTCCTTCAGCATCGGCGGCGCGCGACAACTGTCCGATGCCGCCGCCGACCTTCTGCTGTACCCCGATCAACTGGTCGCGTTCAAGGATCTGGCCGCGGGCGATCTGCGCGTGGGCAACGCGGTCGTCACGCCGGACGTCTATCGTGAGCGCCTGCTGGACGGCAACTACAGTTGGCAGGGCGATCGGCTGCACGTGTCCATCGGCCCGTATTACCGCCGCGTCAACTATCTGGGCGACGCCACCCTGGACCGCAACGAGCGCGGTGCAGGGCTGGATCTGAGCTGGCGAATGTCGCCGGTGATGACGCTGTCGTTCGACGCGGGCGCGGCGCGCATCCGCTACACGACACTCGACCGCCGCGACAAAGGCTACGGTTTCGGGCCGAGCCTCACCGATCAGCTCACGCCGCACTGGAGCTGGCGCGCGGAGTTCCTCCACCACCACCTGAGCAGCACGCAAGCCGGCCGCGGCTACACCGACAACATCGCCTTCTTCGCGCTCGCGTACAAGCGCTGAGGTCCCGCATGCACGTGCAGATCACTTTCCAGCAAGTACCTTCCCGGTACGGGGCAGGATAGCTTCCGGGGAAATACCGACGACTTCCATGGATGGAGCGTAGTCAGTGAGTGGTTCGAAACATGCGCGTGCAGCGACGGCGCAACGGATGCGCCCGGCCCAGCAGGACACCGGCCGCGCCGGCAGGCCGGACCCGCACCGCGAGCGCAAGCCGAAATTTCTGCGCATCCTGATCCTGACCGACACGGCCATCCTCGGCGCCGGCGGCAGCGAACGGTTCCTGCGCAATCTCCTGCAACATCTGCCCCGCGGTACGTGTGACGTTGACGTGTTGCAGCTGGCCGCACCGCCCGCCTCTCCGGTGGGCACGCTGGCCGCATCCAATGTGCATCTGCTGCATCGCCCCATCGGCGCGATCTACGGCGGCGCGGGTTTGCTCACGCTCGCGCAGGTACGGCGCATGGTGCGCCGCGGCCATTACGACGTGGTGCATTCGCAGCACGAGAAATCCGATCTGATCAACGCGCTGCTGCCGCGCGGCCGCGGCGCGCCGCGCATGCTTTCCAACCGGCGCGACATGGGTTTCCAGAAATCCGCACGCGTGCGCTGGCTGATGCAGAAGCTGGATCACCGGTTCGACTGCATCGTCGCGCCCAGCCGCGCGATTCTCGAAGCGCTGACGCACGCGCCGCCGGCACGCATGATTTGCATTCCCAATGGGGTGGATACCCGGCGGTTCGCGCCGGTCAACCCTGCGCTGCGGATGCGGCTGCGCGAAGACCTGGGCTGCGGGCCGGGCGAGCTGGTGGTCGGCTGCGTGGCCGGCCTGCATCCGGTCAAGCGGCACGTGGATCTGGTGGACGCGTTCGCGCGCGTGCATTCGCAATTGCCGCAAGCACGCTTGCTGCTGGTCGGCGAAGGCCGGACGCGGGACGTGATCGAAACGCGCATCGCCGCGTTGGGCCTGCACGGCGCCGTGCGCCTGATCGGCGAACGCCGGGACATTTCGCGGGTACTGCCGGCGTTCGATGTGTTCGCACTGGTTTCGGAAAGCGAAGGCATGTCCAACGCGATCCTGGAAGCGCAATCCTGCGGCCTGCCGGTGGTGGCCACCCGCGTGGGCGGCAATCCGGAACTGGTGGATGCCGATTGCGGCGTGCTGGTGAAACCCCACGATCCCCCCGCACTCGCGCAGGCATTGCAGGAGCTGCTGCCCGACACGGCGCGGCGCATCCGGCTGGGTGCGGCCGCACGTGCGCGCGTGCGCGCAAGGCATTCGCTGCAGGCGATGGCGAATGCATATCTGGAGCTGTACCGGGAGCTCGCCGATGCGCGCTGAACCGCACGTTCTGCATCTGCATTCGGGCGCGGGTTTGTACGGCGCCGAATACGTGCTGCTGGGCCTGATCCCGGAGCTGGCGCAGCAGGGCATAGACAGCACGCTGCTGTGCCTGGACAACCATCTGATGCGCGAGCAGCCGCTCTACGAGCGCGCCTGCGCGCTGAACATTCCGGCGCGCCGCCTGCCCGGCCGGCATCGCTTCGATTTCGCGCCCTTGCGCGCGCTGCGCGGCATCCTCGGCGAACATCCCGGCGCGCTGCTGCACGTGCACGGCTACAAGGCGGCGTTCTATGCGTGGCTGGCGCGAAGCGGCGGCCAGCCGGCCGTGATGGCGACCCTGCACGGACATTTTTCCGACAGCCGCAGCCTGCGCCTGTACCACGCTCTGGAGCTGTGGCTGATGCGCGGCTTCCAACGCGTGTGCATGGTCGCCGCGGACATGCAGCCGCTGCTCGAGCGCGCCGGCATTCCGGGTCGCAACCTGAGCCTGATCGAAAACGGCGTGGACACCGCCCGCTTCCGTCCCGATGTCGCGCCATTGTCACGCAGTGAGCACGGCATTCCGGAACATGCATTCGTATTCGGCAGCGCGATCCGGCTCAGCGAACAGAAGCATCCACTGGGTTTGCTGGACGCGTTTGCCGAATTGCTGAAACAGGCTCCGCACTGCTGGCTCGTGCTGGCGGGCGACGGCCCGCTGCGTGCGGCGATGGAGACGCGCGCCTGCGAACTCGGCATCGACGGCCACGTGCGCCTGCTGGGCGCGCGCCACGATCTCGAAAACTTTTATCCGATGCTGGACTGTTTCGTGCTGCCTTCGCTCTATGAGGGCTTGCCGCTGGCACTGCTGGAAGCCATGGCCGCGGCGCTGCCGATCGTGAGCACCGCGGTCGGCCAGGTGCCCGGCGTGCTCACGGGCCTGCCCGCCGCGCTGGTGCCGCCCGGCGACATCGAAGCACTCGCCGCGGCGATGCACGCTGCGCTCGGCGCGGGCCGGGTCAGGCATCCCGAACTGCGCCAGCGGGTGATCGAACGTTACTCGGTGGCGCGCATGGCGCGTGACTACGCCGCCCTCTATCGCAGCCTCTGGAACTCCGACGGCTATGCAATGGCTTGAACGCTCACCCTTCATTCCGACCCCGGCGCGCGCCGATGCCGCACCGCGGGCGGCATCGCGCCGCGCGCGCAACAACTGGTTCCTGTACCTGTTCGTGTTCCTGCTGCCGCTGCAGAGTTCGCAGGAAGCGCACCTGCCTACCCTGCCCGGCGGCATCAACTTCCTCAACATCGGCTTCATGCTGTCGCTGATCGGCGCGTGGTACACGGGCGGCAAGCTTTCGCGATGGACAGGTCTGCATCGCTGGGTGTGGCTGTACCTGGGCTGGAGTTTCGTGACGCTGCTGATCGGGTTGTCGTTGTTCCCGACGCCCACCGACATGCTGCGCTTCAACCGGCTCAAGGATTCGGTGATCGGCGTGCTGCTGCTGTTCGTGGTGGAGATGAGCGTGACCGACTGGACCTCGCTGAAGCGGGTGCTGCTGGCGACCACGCTGCCGTTGCTCTACATCCTGCGCATCACCCATTCCGAGTACGCCAGCGTGGCGCGCTGGCATTACAGCGACAAGCTGCGCGTCTCCGGCACCTTCACCAGCATCGGCGCCAACGAGTTCGGTGCGTTCTGCGTGACCGTGGCGCTGGTGCTGTTCGCGCTGCTGATCGCCACCAAGTGGCCGCGCCGCTGGCGCCTGCTGCTGGCGGTGGGCGTGATCTCGATGGTGATGTGCATCCTCTGGACCTACTCGCGCACCGCCTACGTGACGGTGCTGATCGGCAGCGTCTGCATGCTGTTGCTGTGGCGCGGCCGCAAGAAGATGGTGATTCCGTTGATATTCGGCCTGCTGATCGTGCCGAGCTTCCTGCCGCACGCGGTGGTGGAGCGCTTCGACAGCACCCATGTCGAAGGTCCGCAGGCCGACACCAGCACCGAGATGCGCTACGTGTTCTGGGACGTGGCCTGGACCCACTTCGAGATGCATCCGCTGGTGGGCACCGGTTACCGCACCTTCGCCACCTACAACCCCTACAAGATGGATACCCACAACTTCTTCCTCCGCGAACTGGTGGAGAAGGGCTCCATCGGTTTCGTGATCATCGTGGGCCTGTTCCTCAGCATGGCGCGCGCGTGCTGGCGATGTTTCCGCGACTCGCCGCACGCTAGCCTCGGCTATGCATTGGGACTGGGCCTGTGCGCGGCCTGGATCGCGCTGGTGATCGGCAACATCTGGGGCGACCGCTTCACCTACACGCAGATGATCGGCTACTTCTGGGTGTATCTGGCGCTCGCCCTGAAGGCGCGCGAGTTCGTGCTGAACGAACGCGCGGCGACGGTGCCGGCCGAACCGCCGGCGAAAGCACGCTCGGCCGTGCCGCTCCGTTTTCTACCGCGCGGGACCCGGCCGGCAGCCAGCGATGAGTGACGCACGCCTCCCGGTGCTGATGTACCACGGGTTGCACGCGGACGCGCGCGCACCCGGCTTCGATCCGGTCTACAGCGTGCGGCCGCGCGACTTCGCGCAGCAACTGGACTGGCTGTGCGCGCACGGATACCACAGTGTGCGTCTGGACCAGCTCGATCAACCGCTGCCCGACAAGAGCATCGTGATCAGCTTCGACGATGGCGACGTCAGCAACCGCACCGTGGCGCTGCCGTTGCTGCGTGCACGCAAGATGGTCGCGGAATTCTGCATCACCTCGGATTTCATCGGCCGGCGCGGCATGGTGTCCGCCAACGACGTGCGCGCGCTGGCCCGCGCAGGCATGGGCGTGCAATCGCACGGCCGCACGCACCGCTTGCTGGAGGATCTCGACGAGCCGGCCTTGCACGCGGAACTGACGATCAGCAAGCACCGGCTGGAAGCCCTGTGCGATCG
>JBQCCR010000079.1:0-14311 GCA_051961995.1 Rhodanobacteraceae bacterium
GTGCTGGATCGCGACCACGCGCCGCACCGAAAAGCTGTGGCCATCGCGCGCGCGTTCCACCGAATACACGATCGGAGCCTCGATGTCGCCGGCGCGCAGGAAATAACCATGCAGCGAATGCGCCGCGCGCTTCGTGTCCACCGTCTGCTGCGCCGCCGCCAGTGCCTGGCCGAGGACCTGTCCGCCGAACACGTATTTCGTGCCGATGTCGCGGCTGGCACCGCGAAACAGGTTGTCTTCCAGTCTTTCCAGGCGCAGCAAGTCCACCAGTTCGGCGACGCGGGGGTTGGTCATTGCGATTCCGAGCGACAAAGTCGCGCGATTATAGGCGTAGGTGGGCCCGGGACCCACCGCCGCCGGCCGAGACCCGCCCTACCTTGGCATTCGGGTCAACCCGCACGTGCGCAGTACTTCGGCCCAGGGGAACATCGGCCCCGGATCGCGCTTGCGGAATACCTGTTGCGAAGGATCGTCGCTGGCCGGCACGGTGCCGGTGTCGAGGTCCTCGTGGCCGGCAATCCATTCGAGATTCGGGCACTGCGCACGCAACGCACCCAGCAGAGCAAGCAGCGCGGCGATCTGCGCCGATGGATACGGCTCGCGCATCGCCTGTTTGCGGGAATCCAGCCAGTCCGGATAGCGGCCGGTGTTCACCAGCTCGACGCCGATCGAGCGTTCGTTGTAGCCGCGGGTGTGGTGGGCGATGCGCGCGGGCGTGACGAAGCGATGCAGCGCACCGTCGCGATCCACGTAGAAGTGGCCGCTATTGCCGCTGCCGTCCTGGTGCAGCACGCGTTCGCCGTACTCGCGCGCGGTGGCGAGGTCCGGCAATTCGGTGCAATGGATCACCACCAGATCAATGTCGGGCAGCGCGCGCTCGCGCAAGTTGGCGACGTAGGACAGGGGCCAATCGTGGATCGCGTGTCTGGACATGCGCGGAGTGTCGCACGAGCGCAGGAGCAGGGAGCGAACAGTGCCGTCATCCCGGCGCAAGCCGGGACCCAGTGTCTTTGCGCAAAATCGAAGTCTCTGGGTTCCGGGTCCCGTTCGCGAAGAGCCGCGAACGGCCCCGGAATGACGAAACCTTGTTAGTCTTTCCCGATCACCACTTCCACTTTCCGCCATGCCCGGCACCGTCATCCTCTCCCACGGCTCCGACAGCGGCCCCGACGCAACCAAGGTCAGTGCACTCGCTACAGTGGCCGAGCAACTCGGCTGGCGCGCGCTGCGGCCGGATTATCGCGACGAGGACAAGCTCGGCCACGCAGGTTCCGTGCAGCCGCGTGTGCAGAAGCTGGTGGCCACCGCGCATGCGACGCAATCGCCGCTGGTGTTGGCCGGCTCCAGCATGGGCGCGTTCGTTTCGGGGCTGGCTTCGCTGCAAGTGCCGTGCGCAGGCGTGTTCCTGGTCGCGCTGCCGACCATGATCCCGCGCTGGTCGGAACGCTTCGACGTGGCGAACGTACCGACCATGCTGGTGCACGGGTTCAATGACGAGCTGTGTCCGGTTTCGGCCGCGGCGGCGTTTGCCAACGCGCGTCGCATTCCGATCTTGTTGTTGCCGGATGATCATCGTCTCTCCAATCATGTGGCGCAGGTCGCGCAACAGTTCCAGTTGTTCCTGGAATGGCTACCCAAGTGACAGCGTTTTTCGCGTCATGTCCAAAGGGAATGGAGTACCTGCTGCGCGACGAACTCGCCGCGCTTGGCGCGAGCGCGCGAGAAGTGCTGGCTGGCGTGCAGTTCGAAGGCGAATTGAAGCACGCGTATCTGGCCTGCCTGCATTCGCGGCTGGCCAGCCGAGTGCTGCTGCCGCTCGCGGAATTTGATGCGGCGGACGCCGATGCACTGTATGCCGGCACGCAGGCGGTGGACTGGTCGCAGCACTTCGCGCCGGACACCACGCTGGCGATTGATGCGACGGTTTCGCAGAGCGCGCTTGCGCACAGCCGTTACGCGATGCTGCGGGTGAAAGATGCGATCGTGGACCAGTGCCGCGAGCGTTTCGGCGTGCGGCCGGACATCGCGGTCGAACGGCCGGCGATCCGGCTCAACCTGCGCCTGCACAAGGATCGCGCCACGCTGTCGCTGGATTTTTCCGGCGAACCGCTGCACCGGCGCGGCTGGCGACGCGACCAGGGCGAAGCGCCGCTGAAGGAGAATCTCGCCGCGGCGATGCTGCTGCGCGCGCGCTGGCCGGAAATCCACGCGCAAGGCGGCGCGCTGCTCGATCCGATGTGCGGTTCGGGCACGCTGCTGATCGAAGGCGCGCTGATGGCCGCGGACGTCGCGGCCGGATTGCAGCGCGAGTACTTCGGGTTCCTCGCCTGGCGCGGCCACGACGTGGCGTTGTGGCAAACGCTGCACGATGAAGCGCAGGCGCGTGCCCAGGAAGGCTTGCGCAACCTGCGCGCATGTTTTTTCGGCAGCGATGCCGCACCGCTGATGATCGAAGTCGCCAAGAAGAACGCGCAGAGCGCGGGCGTTGCGGGATTCGTGCAATTGCAGCGGCATGATGTCGCGCACATGCAGCGGCCGTCCGGATACGAAAGCGGGCTGGTGATCACCAACCCGCCTTATGGCGAGCGGATGGGCGAGCGAATCGAGTTGCCCGCGCTTTACGGAACGCTCGGTACCCGGCTGCGCGAGGACTTCGCCGGCTGGCGCGCGGCGGTGCTGGTTGCGGAGCCAGACGGGGATGAACCGAATCCGGCGCACGCGCTGGGCTTGCGTGCCGACAAGCGTTACGTGCTTTACAACGGTGCGATCCCCTGCGAGCTGCTGGTCTGCGAAATCGTTGCACGCGAAGCGATCGAAGCGGTGCGCAAGCCGCTTTCGCCTGGCGGCGAGATGGTGCGCAATCGCATCGCCAAGAACGCACGCAATCTGAAGAAGTACCTGTCGCGCGAAAACATCAGCTGTTACCGGATCTACGACGCCGACCTGCCCGAGTACGCCGCAGCGATCGACGTCTATCGCGGGCGCCCGGCGAACGGCCGCGAAGAGCAGACGTGGCTGCATGTGCAGGAATACGCCGCGCCCGCCACGGTGGATGCCAATGCCGCGCGCACACGGCTGCGCGATCTGCTGCGCGCTGCCGGCGAAGCGCTGGAAGTGCCGCGCGAACGGATCGCGCTGAAGGTGCGTCAGCGCGGCAAGGGCGGTTCGAAATACGGCAAGCTGGACGCGCGCGGCGAAGCCCTGATCGTGGAAGAGGGCGGCTTGCGCTTCGAGGTGAACCTGTTCGATTACCTCGACACCGGCTTGTTCCTGGATCACCGCAGCGTGCGCGCGAAGCTGCGCGAATTGGCCAGGGGCAAGCGTTTCCTGAACCTGTTCGCCTACACGGCCAGCGCCAGCGTGTATGCGGCATCGGGCGGCGCGAGCGAAACGGTCAGCGTGGATCTTTCGGGGACGTATCTGGACTGGGCCTCGCGCAATCTGGATCTCAACGGCTTCGGCGGCTCGCAGCACAAACTCGCGCAGGCGGATGCGGCCACGTTCCTGCACGCGGATCATGGTCGCTACGGATTGATCTACGTGGACCCGCCGACGTTTTCGAACTCCAAGCGCGCGCAGGATTTCGACGTACAGCGCGACCACGCCGGCCTGATCATGGCTTGCGCCGAGCGGCTGGAGCCGGATGGCGTAATCGTGTTTTCCAACAACGCGCGGCGGTTCAGGCTGGACGATTCGCTGGGCGAACGCCTGCTCGTTTCGGACTTCACCCACGGCAGCATTCCGCCGGATTTCGCGCGCCGTCCCAACATACACGGCTGCTGGATATTGAAACTGCGTAACTGAACAAGAAACGCACAAAAAGAGGGGCTGGCGCTCAGTACCGATTCATCGCACGCGCCGGAAGATTGCGCCGAAGCATCCACGCTTCGGAGGCAACCATGAATACCCGAATTCTCCATCGCAGTCTGATTGCCGCGGGCCTGTTGATCGCCGGTGCCGTCGCGGCACCAGCCGCCTTCGCGCGCAGCCACGTCAGCATCGGTCTGGGCTTCTATGGCCCGGGCTACAACGTCGGCTACAACAACTGCGTCAACTGCTACTACGGCCGCACGTATTATTCGCCGGCGTATTACTCCGGCTACTACGATCCGGGCTACGCAACCTATTACTACGATCCGGCGCCGGTTTACGCGCCGGTCTACTACGACCCGTATCCGGCGTACGGCACGGTGTACTACAGCAGCGGTTACTACGGTCGCGGCTATTACCATCGCGGCCATCACCGCGATCGGGGCTGGCACCATCGCGATGATCGCCGCTGGCACGATGGCGGCGACCATCGCTGGCACGGCCACTGATCGGCTTTCCGCGTGCGGAACAACGGGCGGCACCTCGGTGCCGCCCGATTCGTTTACCGTCCTTCCAACAGGGAATGTGATAAAAGACCCCGGACATGCACCAGCCCGATTCAAGCGACGGCTCCGGAATTGCCGTGGATGGCAATCCTGCGCTTACCTTCTTCCGTGAGTGGTTGCGCAACCCGTTCGCGATGGCGGCGGTGTCGCCCTCGGGACGCCAGCTCGCCTCGTTGATGATGGAGCAGCTT
Organism: Rhodanobacteraceae bacterium; assembly: GCA_051961995.1. Lineage (GTDB taxonomy): Bacteria > Pseudomonadota > Gammaproteobacteria > Xanthomonadales > Rhodanobacteraceae > 66-474. The sequence continues at coordinate 4,568 of JBQCCR010000079.1, forward strand.
CCGCCTGACGCGCAGCGGGTGATCGAACTGGGCGGAGGCACCGGCGTGTTCACGCGCGCATTGCTCGAGCATGGCATCCAGCCGCGCAACCTGCTGGTGATCGAGCTGAACGAGGCGCTGCATCAGTATCTCAGTGAGCGCTTCCCCGGCGTGCACGTCGAGCAGGGCGATGCCCGGCAGGTCCACGAGATCGCGCAGCGCTGCGGCGTGCTGGACGAACGCGGCAAGGCGGACGCGGTGATCAGCGGGCTGGGGCTGTTGTATATGTCGCGCGCCGCGCAGCGCGAGATCCTGACTTCGGCCTTCGACGCACTCGCACCGGACGGCCGCTTCATCCAGTTCACCTACGGCCCGCTGAGCCCGGTGTCGCGCGCGCTGCTGGACGAATTGCAGCTCAAGACGCGCCGCGCGGGCTTCGCCTGGCGCAACATGCCGCCGGCGCATGTGTTCGTGTACCAGCGGCGAAGGTCGCACAGGATTCAGAGCATTCGCAAGCCGTAGCGCGGGTTCCAACCCGCCAGTCGCGCAGCCGGATCAGGACCCGCCCTGCAACTCCAGCGCGTATTCGACCATGCCGTCCTGGCGTACCCAGCCCAGCGATTCGTAAAGCGCCTGCGCCTGCACGTTGTCGTGTGCGGTTTGCAGCGTGAGCCGCACCACGCCCGTTTCCAGTCCGCATTCGCGCGCGCGCTGCAACAGCGCTTTCGCCACGCCGCGCCGGCGCGCATCCGGCGATACGAACAAATCATTCAATATCCACAGCCGCCGCGCCGATACCGAAGAGAAGCACGGATACAGTTGCGTGAACCCGAGTGCGCGTCCGCCTGCATCACGCGCCAGGAAGATCACCGATTCGCCATCGGCCAGCCGCTCGTGCAGGAACACACGCGCCATCGCCGGGTCGGACGGCCTGCCGTAGAACACGCGATAGGCATCGAACAGCGGCGCCAGCGCGTCGAGATCGGCGAGCGTGGCGCGCGAAATCGTGCAGGTGTCAGCCGCCACCATGTTCGCCCCCCTCGGGTCCGTAGAAGATCACCCACGTGGCGAAATCGTCGGAGAATTCCTCGAAACGATGCTGCACGCCGGCCGCCACGAATAATACGTCGCCCGTCGAGCAGGCCTGATAAACATCACCATGGTGGAAATAGCCGTGCCCGGCGATGACCACGTAGACCTCATCGCGCCCGTGGGGCTCCTGGATGTCCTGCCCGCGTGGGCAGAAGATGCCCAGCTTCAGGCTGCCGTGCTCGAACAGCGCGGCGAAGTCGGGCCCATGCAGCCCCTCGAGTGTCTTCAATGCTTCGGCGAGGATCAGGTGCGCGCGATCGGCCATGTCTCGTTGGGCTCCTAACCGAGTGTCATCAGTTGGTGGTAGACGTAGATGCCGAGGAATGCCGCGAAGCAGATCAGCAGCAGCGCCAGCAGGCCATCGCCCACCGCGGTGCCGTAGCCGACTTCGTCCTCGCACGCGATCGTCTTGCGGTGGTGCACGAAGCGTACCGTTGCGCCGAAGATGATCACCACCCCCAACGCGATCAGCGCCAGCCCGACCACTTGCGCAGCGTGCAGGTGATGGTGCGCCGCGGCAGTGGCCAGCGCGCCGGTGTTTGCCGAACCGGAACGGCCAAGGTAGGCGAGGAACAGGTCGAAGCGCTCCACCAGGAATCCGAACGCCATGATCGCGACTGCCGTGCGCACCCAAGCGAGGTAGGTTCGCTCGTTGGCGGCGTGGTCGCGAAAGCGGGGGATCATTCGGAATGGAGTCGGTCAGCCGTAGCCCGGATGAAGCGTAGCGGAATCCGGGAGGCGTTTGCGCAGACCCGCCGGATTCCGCCGCGCGCGGCTGCATCCGGGCTACCTGATCAAGCCGCCTTGGCCTTCGCCGCCAGCGTTTCCAGCAATTGCTCGGCGGCGCGCAGGCGCTCGGCAGCGCCGGGCAGTTCCATGCTGATGCGCAGTTTGTCCTGGCCATCCAGTTTGTAGACGCGCGGCTGGCGCTGGATCAGACGCAGGATCGTCATCGGCTCGATGTCCGGCTTGTCGCGGAAGATGACACGGCCGCCGTTCGGCCCCAGGTCCAGTTTGCGGATGCCCATCGGGGTTGCGCACAGTTTCAGCGCCGCGACCGCGAAAAGATTCTTGACCTGCGTCGGCAGCAGGCCGAAGCGGTCAATCATCTCCACCTGCAATTCGCGCAGCGCCAGGTCGTCGCGCGCGCCGGCAATGCGTTTGTACAGCGTGAGGCGCGCGTGCACGTCCGGCAGGTAATCGTCCGGGATCAGCGCGGGCAGATGCAATTCGATTTCGGTTTCATGTTCGCTGCTGAGCTCGAAATCCGGTACCTTGCCGCTCTTCAATGCGCGCACCGCGCGGTCGAGCAGCTCGGTGTAAAGCGAAAAGCCGATCTCCTGGATCTGCCCGGATTGTTCTTCGCCCAGCAGTTCGCCGGCGCCGCGGATTTCCAGGTCGTGCGTCGCGAGCGTGAAGCCTGCGCCCAGTTCTTCCAGCGCGGCGAGCGCATCCAGGCGCTTCTCCGCATCCGCCGTCATGGCCTTGCGGTCGGGCACGATCAGGTACGCATAGGCGCGATGGTGCGAGCGGCCGACGCGCCCGCGCAACTGGTGCAACTGCGCAAGGCCGAAGTGATCGGCGCGATCAATGACGATCGTGTTGGCGGTCGGCACGTCAATGCCGGATTCGATGATGGTGGTGCAAACCAGTACGTTGAAACGCTGGCGATGGAAGTCCAGCATGGCCTGTTCGAGTTCGCGCTCGTGCATCTGGCCGTGCGCGATGCGGATGCGCGCATCCGGCACCAGCGCCTCCAGTTCGCGCGCGGTGCGTTCGATGGTGTCCACGCTGTTGTGCAGGAAATACACCTGGCCGCCGCGCGAGAGCTCGCGCTGGAATGCCTCACGGATCATGGCGGGGTCGTAATTGGCCACCAGCGTCTTCACCGCCATGCGGTGTGCCGGCGGCGTGGCGATGATGGACAGATCGCGCAGACCGCTCATCGCCATGTTGAGCGTGCGCGGGATCGGCGTGGCGGTCAGCGTGAGCAGGTCCACTTCCGCGCGCAGCTTCTTCAACTGCTCCTTGTGGCGCACGCCGAAGCGGTGCTCCTCATCCACGATCACCAAGCCCAGGTCCTTGAACTTCACATCAGGCTGCAGCAGCTTGTGGGTGCCGATCACCACGTCCACCTTGCCCTCGGCGAGCTTCTTCAGCGCTTCGGTGGTGTCCTTCTTCGAGCGGAAACGCGAGAGCAATTCCACGCGCACCGGGAAATCGGCGAGCCGGTCCCGGAAGTTGTCGTAATGCTGCTGCGCGAGCAGGGTGGTGGGCACCAGCAGTGCGACCTGTTTGCCGGCGGTTGCGGCAGCGAAGGCCGCGCGCAATGCGACTTCGGTCTTGCCGAAGCCGACATCGCCGCAGACCACGCGATCCATCGGCTGCGTTGACGCGAGATCTTCCAGTACCGCATCAATCGCACTTTGCTGATCCGGTGTTTCCTCGAACGGGAACCCGTCGGCGAATTGCGCCAGCATCGCGCGGTCGATCTTGAACGCCACGCCCGGCCGCGATGCGCGTTGCGCGTGGATCGCCAGCAATTCCGCGGCAGCGTCGCGCACCTTCTCGGCCGCTTTCCTCTTTGCGCGTTCCCAAGCGTCGCCGCCCAGCGAATGCAACGGCGCAAGCTCCGGCGCCGCGCCCGAATAGCGACTGACCAATGACAGCTGCGCGACCGGTACGTACAGCTTGTCGCCCTTCGCGTACTCGATGGCGAGGAATTCGCCGGGCATGTCACCGACATCCAGCGTGACCAGGCCGAGATAGCGGCCCACGCCGTGGTCCACGTGCACGATCGGCGCGCCGATGGCGAGTTCCGACAGGTCGCGCACGATCGCTTCCGGATCGCGGTCGCTGACGCGCCGCCTGCGTTCGGTGCGCGCGCGCTCGCCGATCAGCTCGCGCTCGGTGAACACCGCGATGCGCGGTTGTTCGAGGATGAAGCCGCGTTCGAGCGGAGCGACGGTGATGGCGAAGTGCGGTTGCGATTCCGCAAATGCAGGCCAGCCGGAGACCACCCCCGGCTTCAGCTCCGCGGCCGCGAGCTGCTCCAGCAACGCCTCGCGGCGGCCGGCGGAATCGGCGGTGATCAAGACGCGTTGATCCGGGTGCCCGGCGAGATATTCGCGAAGCTTCTGCGCGAACGAACCATGCCGGTGATCGCCGCGCAATTCCGGCGCCACGCGCGTGCCGGTATCCGCCGCGCGCGGATCGCCCGCGTCCAGGTCCGCGCGCAGTACCTTGTTCAACTGCTCGCGCAGCGATTGCGGCGGCAGGTACAGCTCCATCGGCGGGAGGATCGGCCGCTCGACGTCATGCGCGCGCTGCTCGTAGCGCTCGCCGGCCTGTTCCCAGAAATGCCCGGCCGCCTCCAGCGCGCCTTCGCCGACCACGAACAGCGCGTCATCGGACAGATAATCGAAGAGCGTTTCGGTGCGTTCGAAAAACAGCGGCAGGTAGTACTCGATGCCGGCCGGCGACACGCCCGCCTTCATGTCCTGATAGATCGGGCAACGGCGCACATCGATCGGAAAGCGCTCGCGCAATCGCTCGCGGAATGCTTTCGTCGCTTCATCCGTCAGCGGGAATTCGCGCGCCGGCAGCAGCTCGACCGCGCCCACCTGTTGCAGCGAGCGCTGCGTTTCCGGATCGAAGCTGCGGATCGAATCAATCTCCTCATCCAGCAGTTCGATTCGATAGGGTTCACGCGTGCCCATCGGGAAGATGTCCATCAGGGCGCCGCGCACCGCGAAGTCACCGGGCTCGTTGACCTGCGGCACATGGCGGTAGCCGCAGGCTTCCAGCCGGCGCTGTTCGTCGGCCATGTCGAAGTGCTGGCCGCGCGCGATGGACAAGCCGGAGCCGGCGATATGCGCGCGCGGCGCCAGGCGCTGCATCAGCGTCGCGACCGGCACCACCAGCACGCCGCGGCGCACGCTGGGCAGGCGATACAACGTGCTGATGCGCTGCGAGACGATCTCCGGATGCGGACCGAACAGGTCGTAGGGCAGGGTTTCCCAATCCGGGAAATGCAGCACCGGCAGATCGTCCGCGAATGTCTGCAACTCGTCTTCCAGCGCGCGCGCCGAATGCGTGTCGCGCGTGATCGCCACCACCGCGCCTGCATGCGCGCGTGCGGTCCCGGTGAGCAGCAGCGCCAGCGAAGAACCGGCGGGGGGTGACCAGGTCTTGCGCTGGTTGGCGGCGCGCGGCAGCGGCGGGAGAGGGAACTCAAACGTGGCCATGGCTTGATTCGGGCAATGCAGGACACTGCCGGACGCCGTGTGCGGCCAGCAGAACATTTGGAGCGCGCATTTTAGCGCGAGCGGGTTGTTTTTTTGCGATCATCCCTGATCGCGAAGATCAAAAGCGGCCACGGAGCTCTTGGCCATGGAGCCCCTGGCCATGGTCGAGGGCTCTTGGCAGCTCTCCTGGCCCCGCACTTTTTACTAGAGGCGTTATGTCCACGAACGGCGCATCCCACTCCCTGCGCGCGGTGCTGGTCGCGCTCGCTGCGAACTTCGCGATCTTCGTGTGCAAGCTCGGCGCGGCGCTGTTCACCGGTTCCGGCTCGATGCTTTCGGAAGCGGTGCACTCGCTGGCCGACTGCGGCAATCAGGGTCTGGTGCTGCTCGGCCTGCGACAGGCGAAGCGACCGTCCTCGATCGAACATCCGCTGGGCGAAGGCGCGGCGCTGTATTTCTGGTCGTTCCTGGTCGCGATGCTGTTGTTCTCGGTCGGCGGCGTGGTGTCGATCTACGAAGGCTTCGAAAAACTGGAGCATCCCGAACCCTTGCACAAGGCGTGGCTTGCGATCCTGGTGCTCGTGTTCGGCATCTGCGCGGAATCGGTCTCGATGCACGGTGCGCTGCGTGCGATCAATGCCACGCGCGGCGACATGCCTTTGTGGCGCTGGTTCCGGGTCAGCCGTTCCAGTGAATTGCTGGTGATCTTCGGCGAGGACCTGGCCGCACTCACCGGCCTGGCCTTCGCGCTGATCGCGATCAGCGCGACCATCCTCACCGGCAATCCGTTGTACGACGCCGTCGGTTCACTGGCGATCGGCGGATTGCTGGTGGTCATCGCGGTGCTGGTGGCGATCGAGGTGAAGGCGCTGCTGGTCGGCTCCAGCGCCGAGCCCGCCATGCGTGAGGAAATCCGGGCCTTCATCGAGAATCATCCCGAGGTCGGCAAGCTCTACCACATGATCACCCTGCAACTGGGGCCTGACATCGTGCTCGCGACCAAGGCGCGCATGCGCGTAATGGATGCGGGTGGCGACGCCCGTGCGCTGGTGGATGCGGTGAACCGCGTCGAGCGCGATTTGAGACAGCGCTTCGCGCAGATCCGCTGGAGTTTCTTCGAGGCGGACGACAGCGATTGAAGTTCAGCGTCATTCCGGGGCCGCCGACGGCGGAACCCGGAATCTGCTCTTGCCTGCAATGATCTGAAAAGCAGATTCCGGAGCGCCGCTGCGCGACGCCCGGAATGACGAAACGGGTTCAACGAATCACCCCGACCCCCACGCCAAAGCTGAAGTGCGGATGGCCCTGGTCCATTTCCCGCGGCGTCCACAGATGCAGGTCTCCATTGCGCACGAACACGATCGGATAAACGTACGTGGCCTGGTCAACGAGGCCGGTCCGGGTGCCGGTAATCCGCCCGCGCAGGGTCACCGGCGCCCCATCCGGATAGTTCATCGGTTCCACGAAGCCCGGCATCTCGGCAATGAAGCGCCCCAGCGCTTCCGATTTCAGCCGCGGACGCTGCGAGGCGTCGAGCGGGTAGGCGAGGATCTCAAGGTCGGTCCGGTTGGAGAGATTGTTGACGCCGATGATCGTGCCGCCCCAGATCACCTGCGCTTGCGGGTAGGGGTTCGGAGCGGCCGCAACCTGCTGAGGGGTCGCCGTTACCACCGAGGCATCCGCCTTGTAGATCGGCGGCGGTGCGCAGGCTGCGAGTGCGCCCAAGGCGACGGCGAGCAATGCGCGTGACAACACGATCAATGCCGGTCTACGCATGATGCGGCTCCCGCAGTGGCTGCACCTTTTATACACCGTACGCGATGAACACGTTTCATATGACAGGTGTAACTCCAGTGCGCCGCCGGGCCGCGGCTAGAATGCGCGCATTCCTTGTCGAGTGCGGGCCGGAATGTCTGCTTCCCGGTCCTGCGACCAGGACGATTGCGACTCATCCAGGGCTTCCATTCTCATCATGACCCTTTCGCCGCAAGCGCTTTCAATTGCCATCTCGCTGCCGCTGATCGTGCTGCTGTATTACCGCCGGTTCCGGCGCAGCTTCGGGCGCCAGCCGGTGCAGCCGGGGCGGATGATCACGCGGGTGGTGCTCCTGTGCATCATCGGCGGCTTCCTGCTGCTCGGGTCGGTGAGCGATCCGATGATGCTGGCCGCCGATGTGGCCGGCTTGGCGGCGGGTGTTGCACTCGGATTCTGGGGCGTGCGGCTGACGCGCTTCGAACGCAAGGACGACGGCGTGCACTACATCCCGCACAGCTGGTTCGGGATCGGTATTGCCGTACTGTTGCTGGGGCGGCTGGCTTACCGCTTCATGGTGATGTGGCCGGCGGTGCAGGCCACGCAGGTCACCGGCGGGCAACCTGCGCCCTATCCGCGTACGCCGCTGACGCTGGCGTTGTTCGGCCTGCTGGTCGGCTATTACGTCTGCTACTACACCGGCGTGTTGAGAATGGCGAGGAAGCAGCCGGCCGCGGCGAGCGGTTGATGTTCATGCCAGGACCTGCAACCGCTGCGTCGCGCCATCCGCCTGCGCGAGCAATTCCTTCAAGGCCGGCAGCAGTTTCGCCAGCGTCGCGTCGAACTGCCACGGCGCGTTGATGATCACGATGCCGCAGCCGTTCAGGCGCAGCGGCGAATCGTCCGGCCGCACCAGCAGCTCGGCCAGCAGCACGTCGCGCCATCCGCGCGAGCCCAGCCAGCGCTGGAACGGCATGATCGCCGCGCGCTTCTTGATCGGATACCACACCGCGTACACACCGGTCGGCCAGCGCACGTGCGCCGTGGTCAGCGCGGCCTCGATCACGCGGAATTCTTCCGTCTGCGCTTCGAACGGCGGATCCACCAGCACCACACCCCGCCGCTCGGCCGGCGGCAACAGCGCGTTCATCGCGGCATAGCCGTCGCGCTGGTGTACGTGCACGCGTTTGTCGGCGCGAAACGTTTCCCGCAGGGCCGCGGATTCCTCGTCCTGGGTTTCGCACAGAACGAGACGGTCATTCTTGCGCAGCGCATGTGCCGCGAGCGCCGGCGACCCCGGATACACGCGCAGCGCGCCATCCGGATTGAATGCGCGGATCACGTCACGACAGGCATGCAGCGGCTGCGGCAATGATCTGGCCGCGAACACGCGGCCGATGCCGTCGCGCCATTCGCCGGTCTGCTCCGCGCGCGCTTCGTCCAGCGCGTAGACGCCGGCGCCAGCGTGCGTATCCAGATAACACAGCGCCTTGTCCTTGCCGGTGAGCGCATCCAGCAACGCCAGCAGCACAGCGTGCTTGAACACGTCGGCAAAGTTGCCGGCGTGAAAGGCGTGGCGGTAGTTCATCGGTGTGCATCCATGCCGGAGAGAGCTGATTATCCGCGCTTCCGGGCGCGGCCGCCAAGGCTTGACTCTGGACCAAAGTCCGGGGTTTAAACTGGCCGCATGGACATCACACATTCCTCGCATCTCACCATTGGCGCGCTCGCGCGCGGCGCCGGTGTGGGCATAGATACCATCCGTTATTACGAGCGCGAAGGCCTGTTGCCGCCACCACGCCGTCGCGATTCCGGTTACCGCGATTACGATCGCGGCACGGTCGAACGGCTGAAATTCATTCGCCGCGCCAAGGCGCTCGGCTTCACGCTGGAGGACATCCGCCAGTTGCTTGCGTTGTCGGCGGACCACGAACGTGGCGTGCGCAACGTCAGGCAGCGCGCGGAAACGCGGCTGGCCGACATCGAGCAGCGCATCCGCGAGTTGCAACGCGTTCGACGCGGACTGAAGCGCCTGATCGAGGCCTGTCCTGGGCGCGGCGATCCCGGCGCGTGCCCGATCCTCGGCGCGCTCAATGAGGGCACCCGCGATGCATGAGCATGCGCAACGTCGGCAAGCGCCGCAGTCTGAAGGCTGCTGTGCGAACCATCATGGTCACGCGCAGCACGTTTTCCCGCGGTCACCGGCGCTCGAAGCGCCGCAAGCAACGATCTACACCTGCCCGATGCATCCGGAAGTACGGCAGGTCGGACCGGGTACCTGTCCGATCTGCGGTATGGCGCTGGAGCCGGTGCTGCCGGCAGCGGAGGGGGACGACCCCGGATTGCGCAGGGTCCGGCGCAAGTTCCGGATCGCGGCCGCGCTGGCGATCCCGCTGTTCCTGGTGGCGATGTTGCCGCACTGGCTGGGCGCACCGCTCGGCATGGCCGCCGCGCACGCGCTGCGCTGGATGGAACTCGCGCTGGCCACGCCGCTGGTGCTGTGGCTGGGCATGGACTACTACCGGCGCGGCTGGCTCGGCGTGGTGAATCGTTCGCCCAACATGTACACGCTGATCGGCCTGGGCGTGCTGGTGGCGTTCGTCTACAGCTTCTTCGCGACGTTCGTGCCGTCCGCATTCCCGACTGGTATGCGCAATGCGCACGGCATGCTGGG
>JBQCCR010000080.1:0-21087 GCA_051961995.1 Rhodanobacteraceae bacterium
GTCGTCATTCCGGGGCCGCCGCGGCTCCATCACGGTGGAGCCTGGAACCTGCCTGAGTCACGTCGGACGGGTCTTGACCCGCCGACGTGACGGCCTGCTCCGAGTTGAGTTCGCGGCGGGGCGGGAACCCACCCTACAGAGCAACCGCGCTTGCGTGCTCGCGGGTGGCCGCAAACGTCACTGATGGCGCGCGCTCCTGAGCCAGTTGCAGGTTGACGCGGGTTGGCGCGAGGTAAACCAGTTCGCCGGCGGCATCCAGCGCCAGGTTCATCGCGTTTTTCTCGCGGAACTCTTCCAGCTTCTTCGCATCGCTGCAGCGAATCCAGCGCGCGGTCGCAATCGTGACCGGTTCGAAGCTGGCGTCCACGCCATATTCGTCCTTCAGCCGATACGCGACCACCTCGAATTGCAGCACGCCGACCGCGCCGAGGATCAGGTCGTTGCTCATCAGCGGGCGGAAGAATTGCGTCGCGCCTTCTTCCGACAACTGCTCCAGCCCTTTCTGCAGTGCCTTCATCTTCAGCGGGTCGCGCAGCCGCGCGCGGCGGAACAGCTCCGGTGCGAAGTTGGGGATTCCGGTGAAGCTCAGCGGCTCGCCCTCGCTGAAAGTGTCGCCGATCGCGATCGTGCCATGGTTGTGCAACCCGATCACGTCGCCCGGGTAGGCAATGTCCACGATCTCGCGATCGCTCGCCATGAAAGTGAGCGCATTGGCGAGCTTGGTCTCCCTGGCCGCGCGCACCTGCAGCGCTTTCATGCCGGAACGATAGCTGCCCGAGCAGATGCGCATGAACGCCACGCGGTCGCGATGCTGCGGATCCATGTTCGCCTGGATCTTGAACACGAAACCGGTGAGCTTGTCCTCGTTCGGCAAGACCTCGCGCGAGGTGGTCGCGTGCGCCTTCGGCGGCGGCGCGTGCTGCACGAAGAAATCCAGCAGCGGCTGCACGCCGAAATTGTTGACCGCCGAGCCGAAGAACACCGGGGTCTGCTTGCCAGCCAGATACGCTTCATGATCGAACGGGTGCGAAGCCCCGCGCACCAGTTCCAGTTCCTCGCGCAATTCGGCGAGCACGTCGGCGCCGATGCGAACGGCGAGCTCCGGATCGTCCAGTCCCTTGAAGATCGTGGAATCCTGGCGCGTGAAATTGCGTCCGGGTTCGTACAGGTGTACTTCGTCGTCCAGCAAGTGATACACGCCCTTCAACCGGGACCCCATGCCGATCGGCCAGGTCACCGGCGCACACTGGATCTTCAAAACGCTCTCGACCTCGTCCAGCAATTCGATCGGCGAGCGGCCTTCGCGGTCGAGCTTGTTGATGAAGGTCATGATCGGGGTGTCGCGGAGCCGGCACACCTCCATCAGCTTGATGGTGCGTTCTTCCACGCCCTTGGCGCAGTCAATCACCATCAGCGCAGAATCCACCGCGGTCAGCACGCGATAGGTGTCTTCGGAAAAATCCGCGTGGCCGGGGGTGTCCAGCAAGTTGACGATGCGGCCCGCGTAAGGGAACTGCATGACCGAACTGGTGACCGAAATGCCGCGCTCCTTCTCCAGCGCCATCCAGTCGGACGTGGCATGCCGCGCGGCCTTGCGAGACTTCACGGAGCCGGCCATCTGGATCGCGCCGCCGAACAGCAGCAGCTTTTCGGTCAGCGTGGTCTTGCCTGCGTCCGGGTGCGAGACGATCGCAAACGTGCGTCGGCGCAAGGTCTCTCGGCTATGGTCGGTGGTCTGGTCGGACATGGAAAGCGGGCTTGCGGAAAACGCAAACCCGCAATTCTAGCGTGGATCGCCGGACTGCCGACGATCCGGGCTCGCGCCGTGCGCATTCACTTCGCCAGCCGCGTCAGCAGGCTGTGCCAGAAATCCAGCGCCGCCGGCACTTCCGATGCCAGCAGTTTCTCGTTGAGGCCGTGCGCGAAAGTGTCGTTGGGTTTGGAGAAGGTGGGATCCACGCCGTAGCAGGGCACTCCGGCGTTGCGGAAATACATGCTGTCCGACGCGCCGGCGGACATGCCCGGCACCACGTCAACGCCCGGAAAGCGTTCGTGGATCGTTGCGGCAACCGCGTTCATCACATCGGGTCGCAGGGGCGAGGCCGGGCTTTCCACCGGCGGCGGCTGTTTTACATCAATCTTCACTGAAGGGTCCGCGATCGTCTTGGCGAGCGTGGCCTGCACGGCCGCGACGCTGTCGCCGGGAAAGATGCGGCAGTTGATGTTGGCGGTGGCGCGCTGCGGCAATGCATTGAGCGCATGGCCGCCGTCGAGCATCGTCGCGACGCAGGTGGTGCGGATCTGGCCGACGTAAGCGGGATCGGCCGAGATCACCGCCGCGGCCTCGGCATCGTCGGGATGGGCGGCGAATTGCCGCATCGCTTGCGCGAGCGCGCCCGTCGTGTGTTCGCCGGTCGCTTTCAACGAAGCCAGCGTGATGTCGCTGTGCTCTGCCGGAAATGTGTACGCGGCGACGTGGTCGAGCGCCTTCGCCAGCCGGTAGATCGCGTTTTTCGACGGCTCCGGTTCGCTGGAGTGCCCACCCGCCGAAGTAACGGTCAGCGTGAAATCCGCATAGGTTTTCTCGGCGGCCTGGATTTCATATACGACCGGCTTGAGATTCGAATCGTAGGTGCCGCCGCCGGCGTCCGCGTTGAGCAGGAATTCCGCATTGTGGTAACGCCTGGCCAATTCGCGCGTGGAAGCCATGTCGGTTTCCTCGTCGCCCGAGAACACCAGGATCATCCCGCGCTTCGGCGTGAAACCCTCGCGCTTGAAGCGCATCATCGTCTCGACCAGCGCGATGACATTGGTCTTCATGTCGGCCACGCCGCGGCCGTAGAGATAACCGTTCTCCCGGATCAGCTTGAACGGATCGCGCTTCCAGTCCGCGGGATTCGCCGCGACCACGTCCATGTGCGCCGACAGCAGGATCGGCTTCAGGCTCTTGTCGCTGCCGCGGTAGTGCACGACCAATGCGGCCGTGTGTTCGACCGGGGTGATCTCGATGTCGGATTTGGCGAAGCCGGCCGACTCCAGCTTGCCGGCGAGGTATTGCGCGAAAGCGGGTACCTGGTCCTTGCCTTCGACGGTCTGTGCGGCGATCGCATGCGTCAACATGTCCATGGTTGCGGGCATGGCTTGCGAGGTGGTTTCCGCGACGGCCTGCGAGGCGGGCACGAGCGCCAGGGCAAGACAGGCGGTCAGACAGGTGCGGGGCATGGACAAGGCGAAGTCTCCGGCGGTTGCGGTGCCCGGAGTATAAAGGCAGCGGTCGGCGGCCGCGAACCTGGAGCCGCGTTTTGCGGGCGCCAGCGAATGTGATCGCCGATCAATGGACATATAGACGTCTAAACGTCCATTGACATGGATTGCTTGCAACGCTAAAGTCCCTGGACGCAACCCATCAAGACCGGCGGAGGGACAGGCCCTTTGAAGCCGGGGCAACCCGCGAATCGTTCGCAGGGTGCCAAGTCCTGCGGAGATTCCCCACGGGAGTCGCCGGGAGATGGGTCGAAGCGCGGCCGCGCGGGCCCTCGTCCACGCGCGGCTGCGCCGAGACTCCGCCTCTCGCGCAGGGATGCAAGAGACGGAGAAATCGCATGACCCATTGTTTTGCTCCGAAGCCCGCCGGCGGCTGCACCCGTGCGGTGCGCGCCGGCATCGATTGCGACGCCGCGCACGGCGCGGTGACGCCGCCGTTGCACCTGTCCAGCAATTTCGCGTTCGCCGGCTTCAATGGCAAACGCGCCTACGACTACACGCGCAGCGGCAACCCTACTCGCGATTTGCTGGCGGATGCACTGCGTGATCTGGAAGGCGGCGCCGGCGCGGTGGTGACCTCCAGCGGCATGGCCGCGGTCGCGCTCGTGCTCGAACTGGTTCCGTACGGTTCGACCGTCGTTGCCGCGCACGATTGCTACGGCGGCACGTGGCGATTGCTGGACGCATGGGCGCGCAAGCGTCGCTTCCGCGTACGTTTCGCGGATCTCACCGATCCGCCGACACTCGCCGCCGCGCTGGATGAGCAGCCCACACTGGTATGGGTGGAAACACCCTCGAATCCGCTGCTGCGCATCACCGATGTTCGTCATGTGGCACAAGCTGCGCGTGCAGCGGGTGCGTTGTGCGTCGTGGACAACACGTTCCTGTCACCGGCGTTGCAGCAGCCATTGCGTCTCGGTGCGGACATCGTGGTGCATTCCACGACCAAATACATCAATGGTCACAGCGACGTGGTCGGCGGCGCGGTGATCGCGAAGGATGCTGCCGTCGGAGAGCAATTGAAATGGTGGGGCAATTGCCTGGGCCTCGCCGGCGCGCCGTTCGACAGCTGGCTCACGCTGCGCGGGCTGCGCACATTGTCGGCGCGCATGCGCGTACATCAGGAGAACACCGTTGCGATTGCCGCGCTGTTGCAGGCGCATCCTGTGGTTGCGCGGGTGTACTGGCCCGGCCTGCCGGAGCATCCGGGGCATGGCCGCGCGTTGCGCCAGCAATCGGGATTCGGGGCGATGCTCAGCTTCGAGCTGCACGGCGGCGAACCGCCGGTACGTGCATTCCTCGATGGCCTGCGCTGCATCACGCTGGCCGAATCGCTGGGCGGCGTCGAGAGCCTGATCGCGCACCCGGCCAGCATGACGCATGCCTCGATGAGCGCAGAGGCGCGCCGCGCGGCGGGCATTTCGGATGCGCTGTTGCGCTTGTCGGTGGGCATCGAGGAGGCCGATGACTTGTGCGCCGATCTTGGTGCCGCACTGGAACGCGCCACCCGTGTGCGAGCAACCTACACTTGAGACGGCGCCATGAACACGGAAATTTCTTTCGCAACACCGCCGCGCATCGGCCTGGTGCTGCTCGGCACCGGCGCGGTCGGCCACGTTTTGCTGCAGCAACTCGGGCCGGCCAGTCGCGCCGGTGTGGCGCTGGTGGGTGTGGCGAACTCGCGCGCGCAGGTTGCCGATCGAAATGGCCTGAGCGTGATGAATGCACGCGCGCGACTGGACTCGCGCGGTGAACGGCGTGACGACGAGGCGCTGCTCGCCGCGCTGGCTGCATTCCCTTGCGATCGGCGCGTCATCATTGACGCCACCGCGTCGGTCGAAGTGGCGGGTCGGCACGCCGAATGGCTGCGCGCCGGCCATGACGTGATTACCGCCAACAAATCCGCGGTCGGCGGTGCGCTGGCTTCATGGCGAGCGGTGCACGAGGCGACGCACGTGGGCGATAGCGTCTACGGCGATTCAGCCACGGTCGGCGCCGGCTTGCCGGTGCTGTCTACCTTGCGCCGGTTGCGCGGCGCGGGCGATCGCCTGCTCGCACTCGCAGGGGTGTTTTCCGGTTCGCTGTCGTGGCTGTTCAACCACTATGACGGCACGCGCCCATTCTCGGCGTTGCTGGCCGAAGCGCGCGCCTGGGGCTACACCGAACCCGATCCTCGCGCGGACCTGTCCGGCACGGATGTCGCGCGCAAATTGCTGATCCTCGCACGCACCGCAGGCTACGCGCTGGACGAACAGGAGGTTGAAACCGAAAACCTGGTGCCGCCGGACCTGCGCAAGGTGGACGCCGACACATTTCGCGCGCGGGCGTGCGAGCTCGACCAGGCGCTTGCCGCGCGGTTGCAGGCGGCGCGCGCGAACGGCAAGGTGTTGCGCTTCCTTGCCCAGCTCGATGCGCGCGGCAAGGCGAGTGTCGGCTTGTGCGAGGTGGACGCGGCACATCCCGCGGCGCGGCTCTCCGGCTGCGACAATCTGTTCGCGCTCACCACGACGCGCTATCACGCGCAGCCGCTGGTGATCCAGGGCGCCGGTGCGGGACCGGAAGTCACCGCGCAGGCGTTGCTCGCGGATGTGCTGGCGTTGCGCGAACGCATTTCTGCGCCGCTGGCACTCGCGGTTTGAATGTCACTCGCGGAGGCCGGATCTGGCGCTGCGGGTCCTACGGCGGGATTCAGTCCTTCAACATCGCCGAAGGATCGATCACCGCCTGTTCGACATCCGGTGTGCGCCAGCCGCAGGCCACGCCCCAGGCGAAAAATCCGAGCGCGACGATCGCGACGACCAGCAGGTCCCAGCCGAACGGAATCCAGTCGTGCCCGCCGAACTTTTCGCTGCCGGCCCACGACAGCGCGGCGATCACCGGCAGGTAGACGATCAACCACGCCGCGCCGCGCAGTTGCGCAGCGATGTGCAGGCGTCCGCGCTTCAGCGTGTAGTACAGCCAGATCGGCAGCGCGACCACCATCAGCAGGATGATCTCGCCGGTGCGCGGCCAGCGTGCCCAATACAGCAGTTCCGTCGAGAAAACGAACGCGCACGCAGCCACGATCATCAGTCCCGGCACGCGCAGCGGGCGGTGCAGTTCCGGCGCGGTGCGTCGCAGCACCGACACGCTGACCGGCCCGGTGAGATAGGAAATGATGGTCGCCACCGAAATTACTTCGGCCAACGTCGCCCATCCGCGGAAGAAGAACAGGAAGATGAAAGCGACCACGAGGTTCAGCCACATCGCCGGGCGTGGAATGCCCCAGCGCGGATGCACCTTGCCGAACACCGCCGGCAACGTGCCGTTGCGTTCCATGCCATAGATCATGCGGGCGGTGGTGGCCGTGTACGTCGCACCGGTTCCGGAAGGGCTGATGAACGCATCCGAATACAGCAGCAGCGCGAGCCAGTTGAGATTCAATGCCAGCGCCAATTCCGCGAACGGCGAGCTGTAGGCGAGCGAGGCCCAGCCGCCCTTCGCGAGTTGCGCCGGATCCACCGCACCGAGGAAGGCGACCTGCAGCAGCAGGTAGACGATGGTGGCCAGCAGGATCGAGCCGATCACCGCGAAAGGCACGCTGCGGCCGGGGTTGCGCGCTTCGCCGGCAAGGTTCACCGGGCTCTGGAATCCGTTGAAGCTGAAAACGATGCCGCTGATCGCCACCGCCGTGAGCACCGCCGAGATGCTGATGGCGTGCGCGCCGCCGTGCGCGCCGATATGGAAGTTTTCCGGGTGGAATGCGGTCGCCATCAATACGACCGCGGTCAGCGCCGGCACGATCAGCTTGTAGAACGTGATCGCCGTATTGGCCTTGGCGAACAACTTGACGCTCCAGAAGTTCAGCAGGAAATACACGATCACCAGCGCCGCGGCGATCGTCAGGCCCGTGGCGCTCAATTCACCCGCGCCGCCCGGGGCGCGATGGAACAGGTCCTGTGCCCACGCCCAGGGCCACGAAGCCATGTATTGCACCGAGGCTTCGGCTTCCACCGGGATCACGGAGGCGATCGCGATCCAGTTCGCCCACGCCGCGATGAAGCCGACCAGCGTGCCGTGCGAATACTGGCCGTAGCGGACCATGCCGCCCGATTCGGGGAACATCGCGCCGAGTTCCGCGTAGGTGACCGCGATGAACAGGATCACCACCGCGCCGATCACCCATGCCCAGATCGCGCCGGGGCCGGCCAGCTCGGCGGCGCGCCAGGCGCCGAACAGCCAGCCCGATCCGATGATCGAGCCCAGCCCGGTGAACATCAGCGCGATGGCGCCGACATGGCGCCGGATGGCAAATTCGTTGGACATGGATGGAACCCCTCGTGCGTGAACCATCCATGGTGCGAATCCGCGGATGATCGCAGATTGCGCCGCGTGCGTCAGCGTGACGTTTGCGCTAGACCGACACGAATGCCTCGCGGGTCAGGTTGATCGGCTCGCCGCTCGTGCAAACCACGTCGTCCTCGATGCGGATGCCGCCATAGGCGCGGAACGCGTCCACCTTCGTCCAGTTCACGTCGCGCGCCGCCGGCCGCGCGCGGAGTTCTTCCAGCAGCATGTCGATGAAATACAGTCCGGGCTCGATGGTGGTGACCATGCCCGGTTGCAGCGTGCGGGTGAGGCGCAGGTATGGATGGCCTTCGGGCCTGGCGATGTTGCCGCCGTGCTCGTCGCGCTGGAAGCCGGCCACGTCGTGCACCTGGATGCCGAGCAGGTGGCCGAGCCCATGCGGGAAGAACGTGCCGGAGATGCCGTTCGCGACCGCCGCTTCCGGCGTGCAGGTGATGAAACCCTGTGCATGCATGGCCTGCATCAGCGCGTGATGCGCATGGATGTGCAGTTCCGGATAACTCTGGCCGGCGCGCACCATCGCGCAGAAACCCTGCTGCGCGCGCTCGACTGCGTCCACCAACGCCTGGAATTCGCGCGCATCCGGAGCGGCGTAGGTGCGGGTGATGTCGGAGTTGTACCCGTGGAACTGTCCGCCGGCGTCGATCAGGAACGAATGCGCGTGCGTCGGCGGATTGCGATCGAAATGCGTGTAATGCAGCACCGCGCCGTGCCGATCCAGCGCGATGATGTTGTCGTAGGGCAACTGGTGCTCGGCCAGGTGCGTTGCCGAGAGGTACGCGGCGTGGATCTCGAATTCGGAGGCGCCGGCGCGGAACGCCGCTTCCGCCGCCACGTGCCCGCGCGCGCCGATCCTGCTGGCGACGCGCAGCATGGTGAGTTCATATTCGGTCTTGAACGAGCGCCGCCAGTGCAGGAAATCCATCAGCGCCCGCGGGCTGTCCGGCGCGTACCCGTCCAGCGCTGCGGTTGCGTCGGCGACGATCGCGCAGCGCGCGGCGTCTTTCGGCAGATGCGCGCGCGCTTCTTCCGCGCTGCGGATCGTGACGATCTCGAAGTGCTCGACCCAGTAACCCGCCGGCGCGGCGGGCACCACGTGCCAGTAGTCGTGCGGTTGCAGGAAGATCAGTTTCGGCTTCGCGCCCGGCGTGTAGACGATCCAGCTTCCCGGTGCGTCGGTCAGCGGCAGCCAATGCACGAAATGCGGATTGGCGCGGAACGGGTAATACGTATCGTCGAGAAAGCGCCCCGCCGGCCGGCCCGCCGCGATCACCAGGTGATCGCGTTGCGCAAGTGTCAGAGCGGCTTCCGCGCGGCGCTTCAGCTCGGAAAGGTGCGTGGGATAAAGGCCTGCGAGGTTGTCTTGTGGCGCGGCGGTCATGGCGGATTGTTTGTACGGAAAGTGCCATGGTGCCGCGTTGCGCGGCGCAGTGCAAAAACCGAACCCGGTTTACTGCTGCTCCGGCTCATCCAGCCATTCGCTCAGTACCTCGCTGTCCGCCTCCGACAGCGCGATGATGCGCAGCCCGGCCCAGTGCTGGCCCGGCACCGCGGCAGGTTCGCTCCATTGCTCGTGCACGCCGGCTTCCAGCAATCGCATGCGGCCGTCGCGATCGACCAGGTGGAACCGCACTTGATAGAGCGCATCCGCGGTGAGCGCGCGGCGGCCGATCAGCATCATGCCGTTGCGCGAGAGGTTGCCGATCCGGCCCATGTTCTCGCCGGTCAGCGCGTCGCTGACTTCGATCGAATCGAGCGCGGCCTTGCGCGTGGCGCGGCGTTGGTCGGAATCGTTCATGACGCTTTCGCCTTGCGTTTGTTCTTGCCGAACGGGTGCAGGCTCGCGACCAGCGCGTCCCACGCTCGATCAATCAGCGATTCGGATTGTGGCGCCAGCAGTCGCGCCTGCTCCAGCACCATCAATCGGGCGACCTGTTCCAGCCTTCGCTCCGGCGCGGCCGCACCGCGTGCGCTGACCAGCAGGCAGCGATTGGTGACCAGCGCATACCAGGCCAGCTTGCGCTGCACGCGCAAGCCTTGCTGGTTGATGATGAATTCGAACCAGGTGCCGAACGGCAACGAGCGCAGCCGCGTCAACGCGCGCTGTTCCTCGGCATTGAGTACCGGATGCGCGACGGCGTCGTGTTCCGCTTTCGGCGCCGGCTCGTCTTCGCCCAGGCGCTGGCGCGTTTTCAGGCGTACCGCAAGTTCGGTCTGGGTCGGGCCGTCTTCGCGCGCCGCCGGTGCGGGCTGCAGATCCAGCACGCGTTGCGCAAGTTGCGTTGCTTCCGGGCCCTGCAGGCCGACCTGGGCAAGACCGGCTTCCAGTTCCGCACACAGGCGTGCGTTGTCGCGTTGCGCAGGCTCGCGCAGCAATTCGTCGGCGGCGGCGAGGCGGCGATGGAAGGCTTCGCTGTCCTCGCCATTGCGCAGGATTGCCAGCGCCAGTGCATCGCACCACGCCTGTTCCAGCAGCGCACGCGTCAGCGGCGCGACTTTGCGCCCGGCCAGGCGCTCGCCGATCGCCGCGGAAGCCTGTGCGCGTGCCTGTTCCAGCCGGTTGCGGCCCTGCGCGGCCTCGATCTGGCGGCGCTCGGCGATTTCCGCGCGGCGGCGCAATGCGCTGACGTGCGCGTCCAGCTCGTCCACCAGCTTGTCGAACAGCGCGACATCGCCGGTGAACTCGCCGAGCACGCGATCCACCGCGCGTTGCAGCTTTTCCGAAAGCGCGCTGTCGGTTTCGCCTTCACTGCCGTCCACCCACAAGTTGGCGGTTTCGGCAACGGTATTGAGCAACCGTCGCGCCGGATGCGCGCGGCGGGTGAAGAAGCTGCGGTCGGCCAGCGCCACGCGCAGCAGCGGCACCTGCAAGCGTGCCAGCAACTGTTGCGCGGTACCGCCGCTGCGGGTTTCGTCCAGCAGGCGATCGAACAGCAGCGAGACCAGTTCCAGCACGTCGCGCTGCTCGGCAGCGAATTGCGGGGGGCGTCCATCCGGCGCGAATCGTCGCAATTCCGCCAGCATGTCCTGGCGCAGATGCTGCACGGTGCGCTGCACGCCGCGTCCGCCCAGCTGCACCGGCGCCGGTGCGCGGCTCTGCAACGCGCCGAGCACCGCCTGCAGTTCCTCGCTGGAGGCGATGTAGCCGCCGCCCGGTTCCTCGGGCGCGGGGGGCAGGGTGGCGCGGCGCTGTTCGAGCAGTTCGCGCAGGGTGCCCAGCGCGACGTCGGCGGTGGCCGCCATGGTCGCGGGCGCGGAAGCCGGAGCGGCGGCCCCCGCAGCCGGCGCCGATTTGTCTGTTGCGTTCGGGCGCGGCTCGGCTTTGCCGGTCTTGGCCTCCGGACTGCGCTTGGGCAGGAATGCGTGCAGGTTTGGAAGAATGCCGCGGTCGGTCAGGTGCTCATTCAATCCGCTGTAGAACGACTCCGCACCGTTCATCATGCGGCGGTCCCACAGCCGGTAGAACAACATGCGGTGTTCGCGCGGCAGCCCGATGTGGGTGGCGATCTCGCGCAACCCGTGCGCCAGCGCATGCGGACCGAGCGGCAGTGCTTCCGCATCCACCAGCGGCGAGGCGATCAGCACGCCATAACGATGGCCGAGCTCGAACAGGATGGGGCTGACCCGCAATTCGGTACGGGTGGCGATGTCGTCCAGCGCGATCGCCTCGTCGAATTCGTCGTGGTCCACCAGTGTCAGGTTCATGCGCGCGCGCGGCGCATCCGGTGCGTGCAGCCCCAATGCGGCCAATCGGCTTTCCAGTGCGAGCAGCAGACGCGGCGCGGCATCGGCCCGGTTGCGTTTGACTTCGCGCAGGCTCTCGAATGCGGTCTGTTGTTCGCCGTTGTTGCGCGCCTGCTCGGCCTGCTTGAACAACTGCTGTTCGAGTTCGGTGAGGACGGCCCGCAGTGTGGGTTCCAGGCGCGCGCCGCACTCGGCGAGCTGCTCTTCCAGCAGCGTGCGCACACGCGGCGGCAGCTCGCTACGCTCGGCCAGCGTGTGTGGCAGGCGATGGTTTGTCATGCATCCCCCTCGCGAATCCGGACAACGCCGGGGCCGCGAGGGACATTCTATGCCCGTGCGGGGCGTCTGCGACAGTGGCCGCGGGGCGCGGCTTTCTACAGGACCTTGAGCGTTTCGCCTTCGCCGAGCCAGGCGTTCAGCGCAGTGGAATCGGCATCCGACAACGACACGATGCGCAAGCCTGCCCAGAACTGGCCCGGCACCGCCGCCGGCTCGCTCCACATCTCGTGCAGGCCAGCCTCGATGACATGTGGCGTGCCGTCCGGGTCAGACAACTGGAAGCGAGTCTGATACAGCGCGCCGTCGCCGAGCTTGCGGCGGCCGATCAGCATCATGCCGTCGCGCGAAAGATTGCCGATCCGGCCCAGGCTCTCGCCATCCAGCACGTTGATCACCTCGACCGGCTCTGGGATGCGCTTGCGGCGGGCGCGGCGTTGTTCGGATGTGCTCATGCGTTCTCCGTTTCCGCTTTCCCGAACTGCCGCAGGCTGGCGACCACGGTATGCCAGGCGCGGTCAATCATGGATTCCTCCTGCCGCGGCAGCAATCGCGTGCGACCGGCGACCATCTGCCGCGCGAGCTGTTCCAGGGTGCATTCGGCCGCCGCCGCGCCGCGCGCGTTGACCAGCAGGCAACGGTCACTTTCGCCGTACCAGATCAGCTTGCGCTGCACGCGCTGGCCCTGGTCGTTGATGATGCATTCGAACCAGGTGTTGAACGGCAGCGCGCGCAGTCGCGCGAGATGGCGTTGTTCCTCCTCGCTCAGCGGCGCCGCCGCGTTCCTGTAGCCGCCGTCCTGCTCGCCGAGCCGCGGACGATTCTTCAGCTTCACCAGCAGTTCGGTCTGGGTCGTCTTTTCCTGTTTGCCCGGCGCTTCGCGTTCCAGTACTCGATGCGCCAGCTGGCTGGCTTCGTCCGGATGCAGGCCGACCTGCACCAGACCCTGTTCGAGTTCATTGAGCAGCCGCGCTTCGTCGCGTTCGCCGGGCTGGCGCAGCAACTCTGCGGAAGTCCCGAGCGCGCGCGCGAACGCTTCGCCGCCTTCGCCATGGCGCAAGATGGACAGGGCGAGCGCGTCGGTCCACGCCTGCTCCAGCAATGCGCGGGTGAGCGTGCCGACTTTCCGGTCCACCATTTGCGCGGCGATCGCAGCACTCGCCTGCGCGCGCGCCTGCCCCAGCCGCTCGCGGCCCTGCGCGGCATCGCGTTGACGGCGCTCGGCCACCTCGGCGCGCCGGCGCAGCGTGGCCAGGTGATTCTCCAATTCGTTCGCCTGTTGCTCGAACAGCACCGGATCGCCGGCGAATCCGGCGAGTGTGTGTTCAACCGTGGCACGCAACTTGTCGAGCAGCGCGTTGTCCAAATCGCCTTCGCTGCCGTCCATCCACAGATCGGCGGTTTCAACCACGACATTGAGCAGCCGCCGCACCGGATGCGTCCCGCGCTGGAACACGCTCGCATCGGCAAGCGCCGCGCGCAGCAGCGGAATCTGGAGGCGTGCAAGCAGACGTTGCGCGATGCCACCGCTGCGGGTTTCGTCCAGCAGCCGTTCGAACCACAGCGATACCAGATCGAGCACGTCGCGTTGCTCGCTGCTCAGCCGCAGGCCTCGGGAATCCTGCGTCAGCGGGCGCAATTCCGAGAGCAGATCCTGATGCAGGTGCTGGATCGTGCGTTGCACGCCACGCGTGTCCGGCTGGCCTCCGGCAACCGCTCGCTGCTGCAATGCGGCGAGGGCGGTCTGGACTGCTTCCAGCGGGGCGGGTTGCGCATCCGCCGGGCCGCTGTCCAGCTTCAGCAATTCGCGCCGCCTCGCGAGCAGGGCGCGCAAGGGTTCCAGCGCATCGGCCGGTGCGGATTCGGCGGTGTCCTCCGGTCGTCCGCCGCGCGTGCGCGGTGCGTTGCCGCGACGCGGGAGGTAAGGACGCAGCGAGGGCAAGATGCCCTGCGCCACCAGATGACCATTGAGCGCGGCGTACGCCTCGTCCGCGGCGCCTACCAGAGATGGATCCAGCAGGCGATACCAGAACATACGGTGCTCGCGTGAGAAGCCATGGGCACGCGCGATTTCACCCAGCCCGCGCATCAGCGCGTGCGGACCCAGCGCCAGTTCCTCGGCTTCGAACGGTGCCATGGCGGCCAGCACACCATGCCGATAGCCCAGTTCGAACAGCTGCCGGCTGGCTCGCGTTTCCGCGCGCGTGGCGATGTCGTCCAGCAGCACCGATTCCTCGAATTCCTGGTTGTCTATCAGGCTCAAGCCGCCTTCGAGCGAAAGCTTGCGCGCGGAGGCCGGAACGGGGCGGTCGAATGCGGCGAGTCTGGGTTCGAAGGTGCGCTGGAACACCTCCATGAGTTCCCCGTCCAGCTGCTTGGCCTGCTGCATGCCGTAAAGGGCGTTCTGTTCCTCGATCGGATTGCGCGATCGCTCTCCTTGTTTGCCGATTTGATGGCGGAAGGCAAGCAGGCTGCCGTGCAGCAGCGGTGCCAGCTGCCTGCCCAGTTCCGCCAATTGTTCGGCGAGCAACTCGCGCACGCGCGCCGGCAGATCGGCACGCGTGGCGAGGCTGGAGCACGTTTCGGGCATTCCGACTCCCGGCACGACGGACATGGCCGGATTCTAGGGCCTTTGGTCCTCGCTTGTCGCATCGCCGGCTTTCGCTCCGGTTTCGACCGAGCCGCTGCGCAACGATCGCATCGCCGCCTTGCCCTTGGCGGTCAGGAACGGCATCAGCGTTTTCCAGGGCAGTTCGATGTCCTCGTCGCAGGCCTGGATCACGTGCGCGAAGGTAGTCGAAAAGACCAGCCCGGTTTTCTCCGGGTGCAGCTGCAGGTAATCCAGGTTCTCGTCTATGGCATCGGCGCAATCGGTCTCGTCGGTGTCGTGCCTGAAGCGCGCGGCGATGATCGCGCCGAGCCTGGCGGACGGCCGCCGCAGGCAGGTGTCCGCGCTGTCGCAATGGTTGACCTCCTTGATGTAGTCCCAGTGGCTGTCCTTGAGGAAATCCCAAGGGTCCACCGTCTTGCCGGTGGCCAGGTTCCAGGTGGTGTAGTCGGTCGAGCTAGATGGATGCGCTCCGCCACAGAAGCCCGACCAGTTATGCCGCGCGACCAGCCATGGCGGCGACAGCAGGTCAAGCTCGTAGGTTTCGCTGTAACCGGGAATTCCGTCGAAACTGCTGGAGGCGCATTCGTAATAGCCCGCGATCTTGTCGGCAAGCCAGGCGCGCATCATGGCGTTGAAGCGCGCCGCGTGCGGCATGGAATCGGGCAGTTCGGTCATCGAAACATTGCCGTCCAGGGCGCTGACGTAGCGGAACCCGCCTGCCTGCTTCACCTCCAGTTTTTGCGAGGCGACGCGGGGCGCATTGAAGGCAAGCCTGGCCGGGCTGCCGTCCACCGCGGCGCAGCCGCTGTCGAGACTTGTGCCCGCATCGGCGACACGCGTGAGCTGGATCGGCGCAGTGCGCGAACCGTCGGCGGCCGACCATGTGCCCTCCATCGCGTCGCCCACCGGCGCGTACAAGGTCCATACGGCCGCGGGCTTCGACCAGTCGGGCGCCCGCTGGTTGGGCGGGGCCTCGTTCCAGGTCGCGCCGGAGTCGTCGTTGGCATGGAGCCGAATGCTGAAGCGATGCCGCAGGTAGTAGTACATGGACTCGTTGAGGGTGTCGGGACGTTCGAGGCACACCATCACTTTCGAGTCGCCGATATGGCCGCGCCACACGCCCACGCGTGCCTCGATGCCCGACGTGTCGGTGGGATCGCCCGCCACGAATCCCGGATGCTGCGGGCATTTCAGCGCGTCGCCGTTCCTGGTGCACGGCAGCGTGCAGCGCAGCCTGCCGTCCGTCATGACCGCGCAGATGCGCGTGCGGTCCAGAGAGACGAAAGTCGCCCCGAGGGCAATCGCCACGGCGGGCTTGAGCACGTCCTTGTCTGGCGCGATGCCGAGCTGGCCTTGTGCATTGTCGCCCCAGCACATCAGGGCGCGGCTCGCCAGCGCGCAGGTTTCGTCGCCGCTCGCAAACACTGAGGTCACCCCGTAGGCGATGACCTCGACCGGATGCTCCACGCGGCAGACAAGGTCGTGCCAAGCCTCCCAAAAGCACGTCTGGTCACGATCGGCGAAGGTCCCGCGCTTGCGCGGGTCATAGGGCGGCGTGGTCGGCGAATGCGCGGCATGCTCGATGGAATAGCCAAGGCCGACCTGGCCGTGGCTGTTGTCGCCCCAGCACCACAACGCGCCACTGACGATCGCGCAGACGTGATGCGAGCCGGCCGCCACCTGCGTGACCCCGTGCGCGAATACGCGCACCGGTGGGTGATCGCCCGGGTAATCCTTGAAGTGCGGATCGCTGGCCAACCCCGTGTTGCCCCAGCACCACAATGCGCCTTCCACGACGGCGCAACTGCGATCGCCACCGGCCGCAACCCGGGAGACGCCCTTGGCGATCACAGGCCACGGTTTGATCTGCTTCGTACCATCTTCGGGGATGCCATCGTTGTGGCCAATCTGTCCTTCGAAATCCATGCCCCAGCAGAGCGCGGCGCCATGCGTCACGGCGCAGGCATGGTCATCGCCGACGGACACGTCTGTGACGCCTGTCGCGATGAGTCGTTCGGGTGCGGCCGGCGTCTTGCCGGTCGCGGGCAGCGCCTGCCAGCAATCCAGGGCACCGGCGACGATCGCGCAACTGGCGAGCCCGCCGACCGAGAGCTGCGTGGCCCCATGCTCAACCATTCTCACCGGGCGGTAGGCGGGGTCATTCCCAAGCGGACCACCCAGGTAAGGACTTTCGCTGACGCAATCCACCGCGCCGCCGTCATGCAACACGCAGCGATGCCCGCCGCGGAATCCAAGCTGGGCGATATCGCCGTTGCCGCCCGGCGCCGCCTGCGCCGTGCTGGCCGCAGCGATCAACACGACAAGAATCATCAGCCGCTCGAAATGGCGCATGAACTTCCCCTGTTTGTCGTCCGTGTCGGCACCCGCAGCGTGCCTCGAAAATATGACTCACCGCGGGCACGATGCGGGCGCTGCCGGGATGCTTGTCGGCTTGCCTACGGCGACCACGCCAGTTCGATCCACCCCGATCGGCCCGGCGTGTTGTAGCCGCGGATCAGCGAGTAGGTGCGGTCGGCCAGATTTTCGGCGCGCAGATGCAGTTGCCACGCCGGCGAAAGAATGATGTTCAGGCGCGCGTTGAGCAGCGCGTAGCCCGGCAGCGGCCCACCGAAGTCCGGCCGCGGTCCTTCGGCGTACAGCTCGATGCCCGCATTCACGCGCGCGTCGAATTGCCGCGTCAGCGACAGGTCGCCCTTGCGCGAAGCGCGGCGCAGCAGGCGCTCGCCGGTCTGGGGGTCGCGTGCGTTCTGCCAGGTCGCGTTGCCGTCGAACGCCCAGCCGTCGCGTTGCCAGTGCGTCTGCAGTTCGACGCCGTCAATCCGCGCTTGCGCGGTGTTCTCGGCCCGGAACAGCGGCCCGGTGAAGTCAATCAGGTCGTCAACCTCGGTGTGATAGGCGGAAAGCCTGAACGAGAGTGATGCGGCCGGCGTCCACTCCGCGCCCAGTTCGCTGCTGCGCGAGCGTTCCGGCCGCAGCTCGGGATTGCCTGCGAACAGTCCGCCGAAGCCGGGCGAAAACTGCTCGTTCAAACTCGGCGCGCGGAAACCCTGGCCGAAGCTCGCGGTGAAGCGCAGGCTCGGCCAGACGCGGTAACCGATCGCCCCGGAGCCCGTCGTCGCACCACCGAACACGCTGTTGTGGTCACGGCGCGCCGCCAGTTCCCAGTCGAACGATCGCAGGTGCCCGTTCCAGCCGGCGAACGCGGCGGTATTGTCGCGGCTCTGATCGAACACATCCGCATCCGCGAAAGTGTCCACGTTTTCGCCGCTTTCGTGCACGCGTTCCGCGCCCGCGGTCAGCGATTGATCCGGCGTGAGCGTGAAGATGTTCATCCACGTCGCGCTTTGCCGGCGCGAACGGAACAGCTCAAAGAAGTCAGGCGTGTCCAGATCATCGCGCGCGCTGCCGATGCTCAGGCGCTGGAACCAGCGCGGCGAAATGTCACCCGACAACGCGGCGCCGAGGTCCTGCTCGATGACATGCGAAACGCCCTGATCGAATTCGTTGACCGAATCGCTGTAGAGCGCATTCGCGGACAGCGTCTGCGTGCCGAGCTTCAGATCGCCGCTGGCGGTGAAATTGCGATTGCGCAGGCCATCGTCGTCCGGGTTGAAGCCGAAACCTTCCGGGTTTTCTGCCGAGAACCCGCGCACATGGCGGATGCCGGCCTGCACGCTGAAATCGCCACGTTCGCCTTGCCGACCGATGCCGGCGCTGGCCGAAGCGTCGTCGTAGCTGCCGTATTGCACCGCTGCACCCGGACCGGTCAGCTTGCGCGTGAAAATCTGGATGACGCCGCCGATCGCGTCCGAGCCCCAGTACGCCGCGCGCGGGCCGCGCACGATCTCGATGCGCTGGATCGCATCCAGCGGCAGCAGCGAAAAATCCACGCCGCCCGTGCCGGTCGAGGCGATGCGCACGCCATCCACCAGCACCAGCACATGATTGGAATTGGTGCCGCGCAGGAACAGTGCGGTCTGTTCGCCGGGACCGCCGCTGCGCGCCAGATCCACACCAGCCTGCGAGCGCAGCACGTCGTAGAGATCGGCCGCGCCGCTGGCCTCGATGTCCGCGCGCGTGATCACGGTGACATCGGCCAGCGATGCATCCACGGTCTGCGCCATGCGCGTGGCGGTGACCTCGATGGCCGGTTCGGTGGTCGGGATTGGCTGCGTGTCCTGCGCGTGCGCGCAGACACCGACCGCGCCAAGCGCGGCGAAAAGCAGGGAACTCTTTCTCATCACAAGATCTCCGTTCGCACACCCGCGTGAAGCGCAACGAAGAGAGAGGGCAGGGTACGGCAAGCCGCGGCCGTTCCCGACCGCCGCCCGCCGCGACGCCAAGGATCGCGACACTTGCGAAGATGTTCGCAAGGCCGCGGCAGCAGGCCGGTCTCCGGGCTTGCGAGCGGATGCTTGCGCATCGAGCCATCCGCCTTCCCACGCTGATCGCGCAGTGGTTACCGGATGACCTTGACTCGCCTACCGTTGCGGGGG
Source organism: Rhodanobacteraceae bacterium (assembly GCA_051961995.1). Lineage (GTDB taxonomy): Bacteria > Pseudomonadota > Gammaproteobacteria > Xanthomonadales > Rhodanobacteraceae > 66-474. Next base: position 18,760 of record JBQCCR010000080.1, read on the forward strand.
CAGCGCCGGCTTTTCACCGGCTTCCCGTTTCACCCGTGCATCGAGCTGATGCAGTGGGCACCTGCAAGCGGGGCAGTGTAAGTGTGCTGTTCGCACACTACAAGGCTCATGGGTTCCGGATGGATATCTGTTTTTTTCGCGCCGTCCAGCGACGCGGGTTACGTCTATTTCGTGGAAGGAGCGCGCCTGCGCGCGACGGAAGCGGATCAGTTGCAAGCAGCCGTCATGGATCGCTTTCCGGCCCGCACATCCTTGTGCGTGCGGTTGCCAGCGCCGCGCCAGGCGCGGAATGCTCACTTCGACACGGCCATCCCTGGCCTGCCTTTTTAGCCAGCGTGCTCAATCGCTGCGTTTGACATCGAGCGTGAACGCGTCATCACCGCTCACGCGCACTTCGATTTCGATCGGCCTGCAGCACACCTGGCAATCCTCGATGTAATGCGTCGAGCCGGCCGAGGTGTCCACGGCGGTTTCAAAGGATTCGCCGCAGCAGGGACAGGTGATTTCCACGAATTCGAGCATGGTGCGTCCTCCTTCACGTGCTTGCGACCCATTGGTATGATGATCCTTCGCGCCAACGGATGGCATTCCGCATGGGGTAGATATGGAAGTCGAACGCAGGAGCGGCCTCTCCTACGCGCAGTTCATGCGCGAATACATGATCCCGCGCAAGCCGGTGATCCTCACCGATGCACTGGATGAATGTCTGGCACGGCGTCTGTGGAATCCTGATTACTTCCTCGAGCGCTTCGGCGAACGCAAGCTGCACGCCGAATCCGGCGAGATGAGCATGCGCGAAATCGTGGATGGCGTGCTGCGCCCGTCCGGCGAGCGCACGCCGTTCCTGCGCGAATCGCCGCTCTCGTGGTGGCTGCCGGAAGTGATGGCGGATCTCGCGCCGTTCCCGTGCTACGTGCACCCGAACTGGCTGACTTACCCGTTCGCGCGCTGGCCGGACGTGCGCCACAGCGGCTATGCCAGCCGGCTGGCGCGCATCGCACAGACGGAAATCAATTTCACGGGCGCCAACATGCGTTTCGGTGCGCTGCACCTGGATCTGTTCTGGACGCACGCGCTGGTGATGCAGTGGTACGGAGCCAAGAAATTCTTCATTTTTCCGCTGTCGGATACGCCGCACCTGTATCGCAGACCGGACATCTGGATTTCCCAGATCACCAATGTCGAGCATCCGGACTACGCGAAATTCCCCGAATTCGCCAAGGCCCACATGCTCGAGTTCACCCTGCAGCCGGGCGAAGCCTATTTCAATCCGACCGGCTGGTGGCATACCACGCGCACGCTGGATGTCTCGATCGCCACGGTGGTGAGCTTCGCCAACGCCTCCAACTGGAGGGAAGTAACGCAGCATCTGTTGCCGCCGAATGCGCCGCTGCGCTCGCGCATGGGGGTGCTGCCGTACCGCGCCTACCTGCGCGCGCTGGGCGCGTGGACGCTGCCGCGCTACCAGTTCCCGCAGCCGACCGATGCGGCGTGGTGCCTCGATTCGCTGCAGCATTACAAGCGCACTTCCGGAAGCTGGGCGGGCGCGGCGCAGGGGGGCGCGCCGGAAGAGGCGATGATGGCGTCGAGGTATTGAGGGGGAAAGTGTCGTGGCGCGCTCGCCCATGCAAGGCGTCCTGCGGCCTTCCGGCCTTCATCCGGGCGAGCAATGAGCCGGCCCCGGCGCAAGCAGAGATGATGTGTTCTTCACGCGATCTGCCGCTGGCTTTCACGCGACAGGCCTATGATGTTTCCGTCGCCAAGGATGGCGTTGTCATACAGGGCGGTATGGAAATCGAACGCAGGAGAGGGCTCTCCTACGCGCAGTTCGAGCGCGAATACCTGCTGCCGCGCAAGCCGGTGATCATCACCGATGCGCTGGACGAATGTCCGGCGCGGCGCAAATGGACCCCGGACTATTTTCGCGAACGCTTCGGCGAACGGCGGCTGCTCACGACTTCCGGCGAAATGACCATGCGCGAAATCGTGGATGGTGTGCTGCGCCCGAACGGCAAACGCACGCCCTTCCTGCGCGAGTCGCCGATCGCATGGTGGTTGCCCGAACTGATGGCGGACGTGGCACCGAGCCCGTGTTATGCGCAGCCGAACTGGCTTTCCTATCCCTTCGCGCGCTGGCCGGATGTGCGCCGCAGCGGTCATGCCAGCCGGCTGACGCGGATCGGGCAGATCGAAATCAACTTCACCGGCGCCGACGTACGCTTTCCCACGCTGCACCAGGATTTGTACTGCACCCACTCGCTGGTGATGCAGTGGTACGGCGTCAAGAAGTTCTTCATTTTCCCGGCGGAGGATACGAAATATCTTTAT
>JBQCCR010000081.1:0-8525 GCA_051961995.1 Rhodanobacteraceae bacterium
GCCGACTTGCGGGGCGATGGCGAGCGCGCCTTCTAATTGATCGGCCAGGTTTTCGCCGGCGCGACCTCGGCGCCGCAGGTCGCGAGCGGTCAATGCGTGCGGATCACCACCGGCGCGCCATTGCCCCGCGGCGCCGACAGCGTGGTGATCAAGGAGAACGTGCGGGTCGAGGGTGATCGTGTGTTCGTCAAAGCCGGCGAGAGGGCAGGCGGCAACGTGCGCGCCGCGGGCGAAGACATTGCGCAAGGCGAGCCCGCACTACGCGCCGGGTCGCGGTTGCGCGCACCCGAGCTCGCGCTGCTCTCCGCGCTGGGCGTGGATCAGGTCAATGTGAGGCGCAAGCCGCGTGTGGCGGTGATCGTCACCGGCGACGAACTGGTTCCGCCGGGCCAGCCGCTGGAGTTTGGTCAGATCCACGAATCCAACGGCATCCTGCTTTCGACGCTGCTGCGCGAAGCCGGCGCGGACGTCGTGTCGCGCGTGCGCATCCGCGACGACAAGGACGTGCTGCGCTGGGCGCTGCTGGATGCCGCCGCGCAAGCCGACCTGATCATCAGCAGCGGCGCGGTGTCCGCCGGTGAAGCCGATCATCTGCCGGCGCTGTTGAAGAAGCTCGGCGAAATCCATTTCCACAAGGCGCGTGTCAAACCCGGCATGCCAGTCCTGTTCGGCGCGATCGGCGCGTGCCTCTACCTCGGCTTGCCGGGCAATCCGGTTTCCGCCGCGGTGACATTCCAGGTGTTCGCGCGATTCGCACTGCGGGCGATGTTCGCGGAAGAAGGCGCGCAGGTGTGTCGTGCGCGTCTGGCCGAACCGGTGCACAAGAAGCACGCGCGCGCCGAGTTGATGCGTTGCACGCTTGCTTCCGATGCGGAAGGCGTGCTGTGGGCCACGCCGCATGCGCAACAGGGATCGGGCATGTTGCGCGGCCTCGTCGAATCCGATGCACTGGTGTTGTTGCCGGAAGATGCCCGCGAGCTGGAGCGCGGTGCGGGGGTGACGATCTGGCCGCAAGGCTGACGGCGCATTCCCGATCGTCCTGAGCCCAGTCCGCAAGGCCGGAGTCGGAGGGCGTGTTTCGACTCCGCTCCGCTCGGTACGAACGAAGCGCATCTGCTTTGCGCGATAATGCGCCGATGACTGTCCGCGAAACCTCCCCACGCGAAGCGCTGCAACGCCAGCGCGCAGGCGCACTGCTGCTGGACGTGCGCGAGCCCTTCGAGCACGCCACCGGCATGGCCGCCGGCGCGATTGCCTTGCCTCGCGAGCAGGTCGCGCAGCGCATCGCGCAGGTCGCGCCCGATCGCAACTCCGAAATCCTCACCATCTGCGCGCATGGCCAGCGTTCGCTGATGGCCGCGCAAGTCCTGCAGCAACTCGGCTACGGCAACGTGGCCTCCGTCGCCGGTGGCACTGCGCAATGGATCGCCGACGGCTTGCCCATGGCCGAGGCGGACAACGAAGACGCGGATTTCTTCGAACGCTATTCACGGCATTTGCGCCTGTCCGAAGTCGGCGAAGCCGGCCAGCGGAAACTGGAAGATGCGCGCGTGGTGATCGTCGGGGCGGGCGGCCTGGGTTCGCCGGCCGCGTTCTATCTCGCCGCGGCAGGCGTGGGTACGCTGGTGCTGGCCGACCACGACGCGGTGGATCGCAGCAACCTGCAACGCCAGATCCTGCACACCGACGCGCGCATCGGAATGTCCAAGGTGCATTCGGCCGCGCATGCGCTGACCGCGCTGAATCCGCGCACGCAGGTCATGGGGCTGACCGAACGTGTGGCTTCGGACAATGTGGAAGCCCTGCTGGAGGGCGCCGACGTGGTGCTGGATGGCGCCGACAATTTTCCGGTTCGCTACCTGCTCAACGACGCCTGCGTGAAATTGCAAAAGCCGCTGGTATACGGCGCGGTGCATCGCTTTGAAGGGCAGGTCAGCGTGTTTGACGCCGGCCGCCGGCGCGGCGCCGCGCCGTGCTATCGCTGCCTGTTCCCGCAGCCACCGCCGCCCGAAGCGGCACCCAACTGTTCCGAAGCCGGCGTGCTGGGCGTGTTGCCGGGCGTGATCGGCATGCTGCAGGCCACCGAAGTGCTGAAACTGATCCTTGGGCTCGGCGAACCGCTCAGCGGGCGCCTGCTGATGTTCGACGCACTCGCCATGCGCTTCCACGAGACGCGCCTCGCGCCCGATCCGGAATGCCCGGTGTGCGCGCCGGGCAAGGCCTTTCCGGGGTATGTGGATTACGAAGAGTTTTGCACCGGCTGATCGCGCGAACGAACAATCGTCACCCCGGCGCAAGCCGGGGCCCAGCGACTCGAGCGCGGAGGGTCACTGGGTTAGCCTCGCGCCGCCTCCGGCGCCGGAATGGCGATCAACCTCGTTTGTTCTGAGCAGCTTCGAACGCCGCCAACTGCTCCGGCGTGGCTTCCTTCTGGTACTTCGCCTTCCATTCCGCGAACGGCATGCCGTAGATCGCTTCGCGTGCCTGCTCCTTGCTGAGTTCGACGCCGTGCTCGGCCGCCGCTTCGCGGTACCAGTCCGCGAGGCAGTTGCGGCAGAAGCCGGCCAGGATCATCAGGTCGATGTTCTGGACGTCGTTGCGGTCCTGGTTGAGATGCTTCAGCAGGCGGCGGAATGCGGCGGCTTCGAGTTCGGTGCGGCTGGAAGTGTTCATCACGAGTCACTGGGGTCGGTTTGCGCCGGAATGACGGCAAAAGAAAGATCGGCGACAATGCGCGTTCACTTTAGCGCGAGCCGGTTTCGATGGCATGTCCGATCGCATGAGCGACCTGAAGCAAACCGCACGCATCCTCGACGGCCGCCGCATTGCCGATGATGTGCTGGCGCGCGTGCGCGCCGGTGTGCACGCGCGGGTCAAGCAAGGGAAGCGTGCGCCGGGACTGGCCGTGGTGCTGGTCGGCGCCGACCCGGCCTCGAGCGTGTACGTCAGGAACAAGCGCAAGGCCTGCAAGCAGGTCGGCTTCAAGTCGTTCGATTACGACCTGCCGGAAAGCACCTCCGAAGCCGAGCTGTACGCGCTGATAGACAAGCTCAATGCCGACGCCGCGGTGCACGGGATCCTGGTGCAATTGCCGCTGCCCGATCACGTCAACAGCAGCGCGCTGATTGACCGCATTGATGCGCGCAAGGACGTGGACGGCTTCAGCGCGGTGAATCTTGGTCGTCTCGCATTGCGCCGTTTCGGCCTGCGTCCGTGCACACCCAAGGGCGTGATGACGCTGCTCGGCAACACCGACCGGCCGGTGCGCGGGCGCCATGCGGTTGTCGTCGGCGTCTCGAACCACGTTGGAAGGCCGCTGGCACTGGAACTGCTGATCGCCGGTTGCACCACGACCTGCTGCCACAAATTCACCCAGGGTCTGGAGCAGTACGTGCGCCAGGGCGACATCGTGATCGCCGCGGTCGGCAGGCCCGGCATCATCAAGGGCGAGTGGATCAAGCCCGGCGCGGTGGTGATTGACGTCGGCATCAACCGCATGGATGACGGCCGGCTCGTGGGCGACGTGGAATTCGACGAAGCGGCGAAACGCGCGTCCTGGATCACTCCCGTACCCGGCGGCGTCGGCCCGATGACCGTCGCCACGCTGATGGAAAACACGCTGGAAGCGGCGAATGCCGCGGACGCGTAGCCTCAATCCTCGATCTTCACCCGCTTGGTCCGGCCGCTCGCGCCGGACTTGATCGAGACGGCGGATTTCGGACAGCCGAACCGCTCGGCCACCAGCGCCAGCAGTTCCGCATTGGCCTTGCCGTCCACCGGCGGTGACTTCAGTTGCGCGCGCCAGCTTCCATCCTCGGCCTGTTCCAGCACGCCGGCCCGCGCGTTCGGTTTGACTCGCACCTCGATGATCGTCGGCATGCGCCCATTCTCCGCCAAACGCTGCAAGCCGGAGAAGCTGGGCGTATAATCGCGCATTGCATTGACGAGTTGCCCCCATGCGCATCCTCGCCGAGGCCCTGACCTACGACGACGTTTACCTGGTTCCCGCCCACTCGAGTGTCCTGCCGCGCGACGTTGATACCAGCACGCGGCTGACCCGCGACATCCGCCTGAACATCCCCGTGGTGTCCTCCGCGATGGACACCGTCACCGAAGCGCGGCTCGCCATCACCATGGCGCAGTCCGGCGGCATCGGCATCATCCACAAGAACATGCCGATCGAACGCCAGGCCGCGGAAGTGCGGCTGGTCAAGAAGTTCGAGGCCGGCGTGATCCGCGATCCACTCACCGTCGGCCCGCTGACTTCCATCGGCCAGGTCATGCAGATCACGCGCGCCAACAACATCTCCGGCGTGCCGGTGGTGGAAGACGGCAAGCTGGTCGGCATCGTCACCAGCCGCGACCTGCGCTTCGAGAAGAAGCCCGACGATCCGGTCAGGAACATCATGACCCGCAAGGACAAGCTGGTCACGGTGAAGGAGGGCGCGGGCGAGGACGAAGTGATCGCGCTGCTGCACAAGCACCGCATCGAGAAGGTGCTGGTGGTCAACGACGCGTTTGAACTGCGCGGCCTGATCACCGTCAAGGACATCCAGAAGGCGCGCGACAACCCGCATTCGGCGAAAGACGACCACGAGCGCCTGCGTGTCGGCGCGGCGGTGGGCACGGCCGGCGACACCGAAGCGCGCGTGATCGCGCTGACCGAAGCGGGCGTGGACGTGATCGTGGTGGATACCGCGCACGGCCATTCACAGGGCGTGCTCGAGCGCGTGCAGTGGGTGAAGAAGAATTTCCCGCACGTGCAGGTGATCGCCGGCAACATCGTCACGGGCGATGCCGCGCGCGCGCTGCGCGACATGGGCGCGGATGCGGTGAAGGTGGGCGTGGGCCCGGGTTCGATCTGCACCACCCGCATCGTCGCCGGCGTGGGCGTCCCGCAGATCACCGCGATCTCGATGGTCGCCGACGCGTTGCAAAACGAGATACCGCTGATTGCCGATGGCGGCATCCGCTATTCCGGCGACGTCGCCAAAGCCATCGCGGCGGGCGCATCCTCCGTCATGCTCGGCTCGATGTTCGCCGGCACCGAAGAAGCGCCGGGCGAAGTCGAGCTTTACCAGGGCCGCTCCTACAAGAGCTATCGCGGCATGGGTTCGCTCGGCGCGATGCAGAAAGGATCGAGCGACCGCTATTTCCAGGACGAGGCCGACGCCGACAAGCTGGTGCCGGAAGGCATCGAAGGCCGCGTGCCGTATCGCGGTCCGCTGCGCAGCATCGTCCACCAGTTGATCGGCGGCCTGCGCTCCTCGATGGGCTACTGCGGTTGCGCCAACATCGAACAGATGCGCAGCAAGCCGCAGTTCGTGCGCGTCACCGGTGCGGGCATCCGCGAGGCGCACGTGCACGACGTGCAGATCACGAAGGAGGCGCCGAATTACCGGCTCGACTGACGAGCGGGCGCAAACCTACTGCGCTCGGCATCTTGCGCGCCGGCGGTGCCCGGAATGCTCACTACGCTCCGCTTCCTGCGCTCCGGCGTCGCGCAATCTGCCTTCGCTCGTGACGGTTTGCATCCCGCTCGTACTGGCCTAGGCAGACGCCACGCATGCAAAACATCCACACCGACAAAATCCTCATCCTCGATTTCGGTTCGCAGTACACGCAGCTGATCGCGCGGCGGGTGCGCGAGATCGGCGTCTACTGCGAAGTCTGGGCGTGGGATCACAAGCCCGACGAGATCGCGAAGTTCGCGCCGAAGGGCGTGATCCTTTCCGGTAGTCCGGAATCGGCGATCGAAACGAATGCGCCGCGCATCGCCGACCAGGTGTTCGCGCTGAGTGTGCCGCTGCTGGGCATCTGCTACGGACTGCAGGCGATGGCGCTGCAACTGGGCGGCAAGGTCGAAGGCGGGCACGCGCGCGAATTCGGCCACGCCAAGATCAAGCCGACCCGGCAGTCGCAATTGCTGAGCGGGCTGGAGACCAACGACGCGCCGCAGGACGTGTGGATGTCGCACGGCGATCGCGTCACCGCGTTGCCACCCGGATTCGAGTTGATCGCGTCCACCGACAGCGTCCCGATCGCTGCCGCGGCGGACGAAGCGAACCGTCGCTACGGTATCCAGTTCCATCCGGAGGTCACGCACACGAAGCATGGCGCGGAAATCCTGCGCCGCTTCGTGGTGGACATCTGCGACTGCGCCACGCTCTGGACGTCCGCCAACATCATCGAGGATGCGGTCGCGCGCGTGCGCGCGCAGGTCGGCGGCGACAAGGTATTGCTCGGGCTCTCCGGCGGCGTGGATTCATCCGTCGTCGCCGCACTGCTGGAGAAGGCGATCGGCGACCAGCTCACGTGCGTGTTCGTGGACACCGGCCTGCTGCGCGCGGGCGAGGGCGATCAGGTCATGGACACGATGGCGCGACACATGGGCGTGCGCGTGATCCGCGTGGATGCCGCCGAACGGTTCTACGCCGCGCTCTCGGGCGTGGCCGATCCGGAGGCCAAGCGCAAGATCATCGGCAAGTTGTTCGTCGAAGTCTTCGACGAGGAAGCGCACAAGCTGCGGGGCGTGAAGTGGCTGGCGCAGGGCACGATCTATCCGGATGTGATCGAGTCGGCCGGCAGCAGCACCGGCAAGGCGCACGTGATCAAGTCGCACCACAACGTCGGCGGCTTGCCGGAAAAAATGAACTTGGCGTTGGTCGAGCCGTTGCGCGAGCTGTTCAAGGACGAGGTGCGCCGCATTGGCGTGGAACTCGGGCTGCCGCGCGAGATGGTCTATCGCCATCCATTCCCCGGCCCGGGTCTGGGCGTGCGGATTCTTGGCGAGGTGAAGGCCGAGTACGCGCACCTGCTGGCGCAGGCCGACCGCATCTTCATCGAGGAACTGCGCGGCGCAAACCTGTACGACGAAGTCAGCCAGGCCTTCGCCGTGTTCCTGCCGGTGAAGTCGGTGGGCGTGGTCGGCGACGGTCGCGCCTACGAATGGGTGATCGCGCTGCGCGCGGTGCAGACGATCGACTTCATGACCGCGCGCTGGGCGCATCTGCCGTACGAATTCCTGGAACGCGTCAGTTTGCGCATCATCAACGAACTGCGCGGCATCTCGCGCGTGGTGTACGACATTTCGGGGAAACCACCTGCCACGATCGAGTGGGAGTAGGTGTGCGCCGGGAAAAGAAGCATTGGCACGGCGCCACCCGGACCCACATTGCAATCCAGGAACGCGACGCGGACGGGAAGGTCGTGGGTCGGATAGAGAAACACAGCGACGAACGGTATCTCGGGGATTGATCGAAGCATGGCGAGCCCATCCACTTCGGAGTTTTCCCCTGAAGATCACCGCTTCATGCGCCGCGCGCTGGAGTTTGCCGTGCACGCGCGCGATGCCGACGGCGAAGTGCCGGTCGGTGCGGTGCTGGTGTTGGATAACGAAATCGTCGGCGAGGGCTGGAATCGCAATATCACCTTGGCCGACCCGAGCGCCCATGCTGAAATCGGCGCGTTGCGCGAAGCCGGACGGCGCTTGCGCAATCACCGCATTCCGGGCTCAACTTTGTACGTGACGCTTGAGCCTTGCGCGATGTGCGCGATGGCGCTGGTGCACGCGCGCGTGGCGCGCGTGGTGTATGCAGCGACTGATCCCAAGACCGGCGCGGCCGGTAGCGTGTTCGACACATTGATTTCGGAACGCCACAACCATCGCATCGAGGTGCAGGGCGGCTTGCTGGCTGACGAATCGGCCGCCCTGTTGCGCGAGTTCTTCCGCGCGCGGCGTTGACCCTTGTTCCCGCGCATCCGCGCGAGGATCGCCGTATACGCGCAACGCACCGGGAAAGAATTTCGCCGGAAACGCCTTTTTTGGCCGCGATCTTTGTAGGTCGGAATCAATGCTTCCGGTTTCCTTGTTCCGCCGCGCGCGTGCTCGCCCGGTAACTTGCGCGCCAGTGCGAAGCACCCGCCGTGGCAGATGCAGCGCTTCTTCTTTGTGCAGGCCGGTTGGAGCGTGCCGGCGCTTTGGCACGCGATTTGCGACCGCAACAGAGGGCATCGAGGACTTCGCGCATGAACAACGGATTGCACGCGAGCGAATTGCTCAGGCAGGAACACGCCCAGGTCGAAGCGCTGTTTTCACGGTACGAGAGCACCGCCGAGGATGCGCCTGAACGTGCGCGCCTGCTGAGCCAGATCGCGATGGCGCTGTCGGTGCACATGCGCGTGCAGGAAGAGGTGTTCCACCCGGCCGCGCGGGCGGCATTGGACGCGGCGGGCAGGGACCTGCTTGACGAAGCCGCGATCGAAAACGTGTCGCAGAAGTATTTCCTGATCGAGCTGATCACCTCGCACAAGTCCGACGAGCTGCTCAAGGCCCGGGTGAAGGTGATCCGCAAGCACTTCCGTCACCACGCGCGCGAGGAGGAGCAGCGCATCCTGCCGCTGCTGGATGCCAGCGGGCTGGATCAGGCTGCACTGGGCTTGCAGATCGTGGCCTGCCGCGAGGCGATGCTGGCGGCTGCCGCGGGTGTAGTGGAAGAGCAAGTGGACGATTGAGCGGGTTTTTT
>JBQCCR010000082.1:0-56174 GCA_051961995.1 Rhodanobacteraceae bacterium
GAGATCACCGACGTCGAGCGTCCGGATCTGGAGAAGTTTCCCGAATTCGCCAAGGCGCACATGACCGAGTTCATCCTGCAGCCGGGGGAGACCTACTTCAACCCGATCGGCTGGTGGCACACCACGCGCACGCTGGATGTCTCGATCGCCACGGCGATGAGTTTCGCCAATGCCAGCAACTGGAAGGAAGTGGTCCGGAACCTGCTGATGCCCGAAGCGCCGCTGCGCTCGAGGCTGGCCTCGCTGCCCTACCGCGCCTATCTGCGCGCGCTGGGACTTTGGAAGCTGCCGCACTACGCTTTTCCCGAAATCACCGATCCGGTCTGGTGCCACGATTCGCTCGAGCATTACAGACGCACCGCGGGACGCTGGGCTGGCGCTTCCCAGGGTGGCGTACCGCAAGAGGCGACGGTTTCACGCTATTGAGGCTTTGGATGATGCATCAAGCCATGAACAGCTCGATCACGTCGTTGAGGAAGCGCTGACCGAGTTCGGTGGTGCGCAAGACGGTTTCGTCATCGTGCAACCAGCCGCGCGCGATCGCTTGCTGCAGCGGTGCGTGGATTCCTTCGAGCGAAAGCCCGGTGCGTTCGGCGAAATAATTCATCGGCACACCGTCAATCAGCCGCAGCGCATTGAGCATGTACTCGAAAGGCAACTGTTCGCGCGGCACCTCGTGGTCGTCGCCGACGCGTTGCGCTGATGCTGCGCTCTCCAGATACGCGCGCGGGTGTTTCACCTTCCAGCGCCGGCGGACAGGGCTGGCAGTTGCCGGACCCGCTTTCCCGAGCCCAGGGTCCCGGGGTCCGAGTGCCGAGATCTTCCCGTGCGCTCCCGCGCCGATGCCGAGGTAATCGCCGAACATCCAGTAATTGAGGTTGTGTGCGCAGCGGCGGCCGTCGTGCGCGTAGGCCGATACTTCGTATTGCGCATAACCGGCCTTTGCCAGATGCGCCTGACAGGCTTCCTGCATCGTCCACGCGGCGTCGTCATCCGGCAGCGGGGGCGGGTTCGCCGCGAACGCGGTGTTGGGCTCCAGCGTGAGCTGGTAATGCGAGATATGCGCGGGTGCCAGCGCGATCGCGCGCTCGACGTCCGCCAGCGCGGCGTCCAAGGACTGCTTCGGCAGCGCGTACATCAAGTCCAGATTGAGATTGTCGAAGCCGGCATCCTGTGCGAGCTTCACCGCGGCCTCCGCTTCGGAAGCGGAATGGATCCGGCCGATCGCGCGCAGCATGGCGTCATCGAAGCTCTGCACGCCGAACGAAATGCGATTGACGCCGGCGCGCGCGTAGCCGCCGAAGCGGCCGTGTTCGACCGTGCCCGGATTGGTTTCCAGCGTGATTTCGCACTCGCCGGCGAATTTCAGCCGCGCGGATGCGCCATCCAGGATTTCCGCGATCGCTTCCGGCGCAAACAGGCTGGGCGTGCCGCCGCCGAAGAACACGCTGAGGATCTCGCGGCCCGCAATCGCCTCGCCGAAATCGTGCAGATCGCCATCCAGGTCGGCCAGCAGCGCGGCCACGTATTCGCGCACCGGTAATTCGCCGCGCAGTCCATGCGAATTGAAATCGCAGTAAGGACATTTCTTCACGCACCACGGGATGTGGACGTAAAGCGAAAGCGGCGGGCGCTTTGCAAAGCTGCTGCGCTCGGCATCTTGCGCGCCGGCGGTGCTCGGAATCCTCATGTACTGACGTGTACACTCCGGTTCCTGCGCTCCGGCGGCGCACAACCTGCCATCGCTCGCGACGCTTTTCAAAGCGCCCGTCCCTCGACCAAGCGCTTGCGCAGGATCGTCAACGCCATCCCGCGATGGCTGATGCGGTTCTTCAGGGTCGGCTCCAGTTCCGCCGCACTCAGCCCATTGCCGTCGTCCGGCAGGAAAATCGGGTCATAGCCGAAGCCGCGCTCGCCGCGCGGCGCGTGCAGGATGCGCCCGGGCCAGCGCGCCTGCGCGATCAGCGGGTCGGGGTCGTCCGCGCGGCGCAGCAGCGCGAGCACACAGAGGAAATGCGCGCCGCGTTTCGCGTCGTCCACGCCTTCGAGTTCCTGCAAGAGTTTCTCGATGTTGGCGCGCGAGTCGCCATGCACGCCGGCATAGCGCGCGGAGTACAAGCCGGGTGCGCCGTGCAGCGCGTCCACGCACAAGCCGGAATCGTCGCCCAGCGCGGGCAGGCCGGATGCGCGCGCGGCATGCCGCGCTTTCAGGATTGCGTTCTCGATGAAGCTCGCTCCGGTTTCCTCGGCATCGCCGACGCCGAGTTGCGATTGCGCGATCAGTTCGATTCCCGAGCCATCGAACCGCTCACGCAGTTCGGTGAGCTTGCCGGCATTGCCGCTGGCCAGGACGATGCGCATCGGTTCAGGCGGCGAGCGCCGCGCGCTGCATGCCGATCAACTCGAAGATGCCCTTTTGCGCGAGCGCCAGCATCGCATCCATTTCCTCGCGACGGAATGCGTGGCCTTCCGCGGTGCCCTGCACCTCGATGAAACCGCCGCCATCGTTCATCACCACGTTCATGTCGGTGTCGCAATCGCTGTCCTCGGCGTAATCGAGGTCCAGCACCGGCGCGCCTCGATAAATGCCCACCGACACCGCGGCCACCGCGCCGAACAGCGGATTGCGCGCAATCAGTTTTTTCGCCATCAAGGTATCCACCGCATCCACCAGGGCGACATAGGCGCCGGTGATCGCGGCGGTGCGCGTGCCTCCATCGGCCTGCAGCACGTCGCAGTCGAGCGTGACCACGCGCTCGCCGAGCGCGGCGCGGTCCACGCAGGCGCGCAAGGAGCGTCCGATCAGGCGCTGGATTTCCATGGTGCGCCCGCCCTGGCCACCGCGCGCGGCTTCGCGCTGGTTTCGCTCAGCGGTGGCGCGCGGCAGCATGCCGTATTCGGCTGTCACCCAGCCTTCGCCCTTGCCGCGCAGCCACGGCGGCACGCGTTCCTCGACGCTCGCGGTGCAAAGCACGCGGGTGTCGCCGAAGCTCACCAGCACCGAACCTTCGGCATGGCGCGTGAAGTGGCGCTGGATCGTGATCGCGCGAAGCTGGTCGGGCGCGCGGCCGGAAGGGCGAATGGTGGTCATCATGCAATGAAGCCGCGATATGGACCGGCAAGTCTAGCGGCTCATCCTTGTGGGCGGTGAAAGTGAACGCAAGCGGGAAGAGCCAGTCTGCCCAGCCTGGTCGGGCCGCTGACCGCTCGCCGCTGATGCTTCACCGCGATGGCATACTGCACGCCTGCAACGCACTGGATGAACCCATGATCCGCAGCATGACCGCGTACGCGAATGCCGAAGAGACCTTCGCGCAAGGCTGGCTGGCCTGCGAGTTGCGCGCAGTGAATCACCGTTTCCTGGAAACCGGCGTGCGCTTGCCGGAAGAATTGCGCGCGCTGGAACCGGCGGTACGCGAACGGATCGGAGCACGCCTTTCGCGCGGCAAGGTTGACGTGAGCATGCGCTATCGCCCGCCGGCGACCGCTGCGGATCTGCTGCTCGACAGCAAGGCCACCGAGCAGCTGTCCATGCTCGCGATCGAATTGCGCGCGCGCTTTCCGGAACTGGCCACCGATTTCGCTACGCTGCTGGGCTGGCCCGGCCTGCTGGTGAAACCGGAACTGGATCAGGCGGGTCTGACCCACGCTGCGCTCGCGCTGCTCGAGCGCACGCTGGATGAATTCATCAGCGGTCGCGAGCGCGAGGGCGAAAAACTCGCCGTGGCGATCGGGGATCGCGTGGACGACATCGAGCGCATCGTGCGCGAAGTACGCGGCATCCTGCCGGAGATCCGCGCCGCGCTGCGCGCGAAACTGGAAACGCGCCTGGCCGAACTGAAACAACCAGTGGAACCGGGCCGGCTGGAACAGGAGCTTGTGCTGCAACTCTCGCGCATGGACGTGGACGAGGAACTGGACCGGCTGGACGCACACCTTGGCGAAGCGCGCCGCGTGCTGGCGCTGGCGGAACCCGTCGGCCGCCGCCTGGACTTCCTGATGCAGGAATTCAACCGCGAGGCCAATACGCTCGGCTCCAAGTCGGTGGACGCGCGCACCACCCGTGCGGCGGTAGACCTGAAAGTGCTGATCGAGCAAATGCGCGAGCAGGTGCAGAACATCGAATGAGCCACGCGCCTGCTGCGGGAACGCTGTTCATCGTCTCCGCGCCGTCCGGTGCGGGCAAATCCACGCTGGTCAACGCGCTGCTGGCGTGCGAGCCGGGTATTGCGCTTTCGATTTCGCACACCACCCGGGCGCCGCGCCCGGGCGACATCAACGGCAAGCACTATCATTTCGTGGATCGCGCCACCTTCGAGCGCGAGATCGCGGCGGGCGCGTTCCTGGAGCACGCAGAAGTGTTCGGCAACCTGTACGGCACGTCCCTGGCGAGCGTGCAGGCGCAGCTTGCGGCCGGCTGCGACGTGCTGCTGGAGATTGACTGGCAAGGCGCGGCGCAGGTGCGCAAGACGGTGCCGGGGTGCGTCTCGATCTTCATCCTGCCGCCTTCGCGTGTCGAATTGGAGCGGCGGTTGCGCGCGCGTGCTTCCGACAGCGAAGCGACGATCGAACGCCGGCTGGCCGAATCACGCGAGGAAATGTCACACGCGCACGAGTTCAGCTGCATCATCGTCAACGACGTGTTCGAAGACGCGCTGGCCCAATTGCAGGCGATCGTGCGGGCGGTGCGTGCGGGTGAGCCGCTGCCGCATGAACGGCACGGGAATTTGATTTCGCAGTTGCTGGCGTAGCGATCGCGGCAGCACGCCAATCGGTGTGCCGCCGGGTAAACTAGCGCGCCTATGCCGCAGGCCTCCGCACAATCCGACAATAATGCGCCGCTGGTGCAGGTACGCGACCTGCATACGCGCCTGGGCGGGAAAGTCATCTTCGATGGCCTGAGCCTGGACGTGTCGCGCGGCAGCATCACCGCGATCATGGGCCCGAGCGGCACCGGCAAGACCACGCTGCTGCGCCACATCACCGGGCAGATGCACGCCGACGCCGGCAGCGTGAGCGTGGATGGAGAAGACGTGGCACGGCTTTCGCGCAGCGCGCTGTTCGCGCTGCGCGAAAAGATCGGCTTCCTGTTCCAGAACTCCGCGCTGCTGACCGATTTCAACGTGTTCGAGAACGTGGCGTTCCCGTTGCGCCAGCACACCAGACTGCCGGAAGCGTTGATCCGCACCATCGTGTTGACCAAGCTGCAGGCAGTCGGCCTGCGCGGCGCGGCGCGGCTGATGCCGAGCGAACTGTCCGGCGGCATGGCGCGGCGCGTGGCGCTGGCGCGCGCGATCGTGTTCGATCCGATGTTGATCCTCTACGACGAACCGTTCGTGGGGCTGGATCCGATCGCGCTGAACCAGGTGCTGCGGCTGATCCGCACCTTGAACAAGACGCTGGGCATCACCTCGATCCTGGTCGCGCACGAACTTGCGGCGATCCGGCAGGTCGCAGATCGCGTGTACCTGATCGCCAACGGCAAGCTGGTCGCGCAAGGGACGCCGGAAGAACTGGCGGCCGAAGCCACGCCGTGGACGCGGCAGTTCTTCGGTGGCGAGGCGGACGGTCCGGTGCCGTTCCACTATCCGGCGCCGGATTATGCGCTTGACCTGGGGTTTGCATCGTGAGCGCGATCGTGCGCCGAAACTGGCTGCTGCAGGGGATCGCGCAGGTCGGCGAGTGCGGCTTGTTCTTCCTCGCGATCGTGGCCGCGCTGCCGCGCAGCCTGCGCCACTTCCGCGAAACCTGCCGGCAGATATGGTTCATCGGTGCGATGAGCCTGGTGATCGTGATGACCTGCGGGCTGTTCGTGGGCATGGTGCTGGCGCTGCAGCTCTATTACACGCTCTCGATCTTCGGCGGCACCGCCGCGCTCGGCACCGTGGTCGCGCTGAGCCTGTTCCGCGAACTCGGGCCGGTGGTGACCGCGCTGCTGTTCGCCGGCCGCGCAGGCACCGCGGTCACCGCGGAAATCGGCCTGATGCGCGCGACCGACCAGATTGATGCCATGGAAATGATGGCGGTGGACCCGATCGCCTATGTCGTCGCGCCGCGCTATCTCGCCGGCATCCTGGCGATGCCGCTGCTGATGTGCCTGTTCAACGCGCTGGGCATCCTCGGCGCGCACGCGGTCGGCGTCACCTGGCTCGGCGTGGACAACGGCACCTTCTGGGGCAACATGACTTCCACCGTGGATCTGTGGAAGGACATCATCGACGGGGTGTGGAAAAGCCTGGCCTTTGGCGGGGTGGTCACGCTCATCGCGGTGTTCCAGGGCTACAACGCGCCGCCGACCTCCGAGGGCGTGGCGTATTCGACCACGCGCACCGTGGTGTTTTCTTCCATCGTGATCCTCGCGCTGGATTTCGTGATGACGGCATTTTTGACTTGAAGATGTAAAAACATGACGTCACCCCGGCGCAAGCCGGGGCCCAGCGACTTTTTGGAAATCAACGGTCAAATCAAAGTCACTGGGTTCCGGCTTTCGCCGGAATGACGAGAATGAGGATCCTCGCGAGATAAATTCTTTTCGCATTCGGTAGAGATCATGAACTCACGCCCAAGCTACGCCATCGGTACCGGCCTGTTCATCCTGCTCGGCTTCGCCGCGCTGGCCTATCTGGCTACCCAAACCACGTCTGTCGCCAACGTGCACCAGGGCCACAGTTACGTGCTGAAGGCGCGCTTCTCCAATATCGGCCAGCTGAAGGATCGCGCGCCGGTCAAGATCGCCGGCGTGCGCGTGGGCTCGGTGCAATCCATCCAGCTCGAGCGCGGCAAGATGGACGCACTGGTGACGCTCAGCATTGATGACAAGTACAACGACATTCCCGATGACACCGCTGCCGCGATATTCACCAGTGGTTTATTGGGCGACCAGTACGTTGGCCTGCAGCCGGGCGGCTCGCCGGAGTCCCTGAAGAACGGCGACGAACTGGTGCTGACCCAATCGGCCATGCAACTGGAAGATCTGATCGGCAAGTTCCTGGTCAACGGCGGCCCCAAGGGCGGCAACGCATCCGCCCCGTCAGCCAAGCCGCAATCCGCATCCAGCGGCGGCTGAGTCTCGCGAATTCTCCTTTTTTGATCTCCTGGAGCAACACCCATGTCGCGCTTCATCCATTTCCTTTCCATTGCGGCGATTGCGAGTCTCGTCGGCATCGCCTCGCTGGTTTCTCCGCGCGCTTCCGCGCAGCAGTCCGTGCAGACCCCGCAGCAGATCGTGCAAGGCATCGTGGACGAGCTGGGTACCGCGTTGGACGGACATCGCGAGGAACTGCGTCAGCATCCGGACCAGTTGATCAAGGTGATAGACCAGATCCTGCTGCCGCACTTCGACATTGATTACGCGTCGCTGCTGGTGCTTGGCAGACATGCGCGCGACGCCACGCCGGCGCAGCGCGTGCGCTTCTCGCACGCGTTCTACAACTCGATCACCCACCGCTACGCCGAGGGCCTGCTCAACTACACCAAGGGCAAGGTCAAGTTGCTGCCGTTCCAGGGCGATCTGAACGCGCGCCGCAGCGTGGTGCGCACCGAGGTGATGCTGGACGACGGCAAGAGCCTTTCGGTGGATTACGTGTTCCGCAAGACGGCGGGCGGCGACTGGAAGGCCTATGACGTGGTGATCGAGGGTATCTCCTACGTCACCAATTACCGCAATCAGGTGGACGCGGAAATCCAGAAGGAAGGTATCGAAGGGCTGATCCATCGCCTCGTGACGCAAGGTGCCGCGGCGATAGACCAGATGCAGAAGCAGGCCCAACAACCCGCCGGCCATTGATGCGCGTTCGATGAATTCGCACTCGTCCGACGGTGTGCGCTGCGAAAGTCCGGACAGCGACACGCTCGCGCTGTCCGGTGCGCTGACCTTCGCCAACGCCGCGCAAGCCTACGAGCAGGCAAGCCGCGCGCTGGAACACGGCGCGCAAACGCGGCTCGAGCTTTCCGGTCTGAAGCACACCGACAGCGCAGGCCTCGCGTGCGTGCTGGCACTGCTGGCGCGGGCCAGCGGTGCCGGGCGCCCGCTGCATGTTTCGAATCTGCCTGAAAGCCTGCGTGCGCTCGCCGACGTGTGCGACGCGGGTGGATTGCTTCAACTCTGAGGCGGGTCGGGGCTGGTCGTCGCGGGCGCCGGCATGGAGCCATCATTCTTGATGCCGTGCCGCTTCTCGTATTGATGCTGCTGTTCCAGCAGCTGGTCAATATCGTCGCTGTTGTCGTTGACGCCCTGGAAGCGCTCGATCACCGAGGCCGGCGGATTGCCGTGGTAAATCTCGTAAATGCGCCGCTGGCGGTATGCGTCGCGCTCGAACACGTACGGATCGTAGGCCGAGTTCAGAAAGTTCTCGGCATCAATCCCGCGCGAGCGCA
The DNA here is from genome assembly GCA_051961995.1 of Rhodanobacteraceae bacterium. Classification (GTDB taxonomy): domain Bacteria; phylum Pseudomonadota; class Gammaproteobacteria; order Xanthomonadales; family Rhodanobacteraceae; genus 66-474. The sequence continues at coordinate 8,377 of JBQCCR010000082.1, forward strand.
GGGTGATCAGATAGGCGAGGCTCGGCAAGTACTGCGCATGCAATTTGAAGTCGTGCTCGCGCGCATACCATGACAGCGGGTCGAAATAGCTGTCCACCGGTAGCCGCCAGATGTCGCGCGCGGTCGTCGGGCCGACGAAAGGAATCACCAGGAACGGCCCTTCCGGCACACCCCAATGCGCCAGCGTCACGCCGAAGTCGGTTTCGTCGAGCGGCAGATGTATCTTGCTGGCCGGGTCGAAGAAGCCGAACAGGCCGAAGGTAGTGTTGATCGCCAGCCGTCCCGTGGATTTCAGCGCATCCACCGGATGTGCCTGCAACAGTTCGTTGGCGATGGTGATCGGCAGCCGAACGTTGGAGAAGAAATCGCTGACGTGTTCGCGCGCCTTGGGCGTGGTCACCTTGCGGTAGGCCACCGCGACCGGCCGGATTGCAACCTTGTCCGCCACGTGGTTGAACGCGTACATCTTGCGGTTGAAGTGCTGCAGCGGATCGTCCGTGCGCGGCGGCGCAACGGTCGCGCAGCCGGCCAGCAGCACGAATGCCGCAGTCAGCGCTGCACGTCCAAAAAAAGAATCCATGCCAAGACGCATACGGGTTCCGACTGCGCTGCCGCGCGAAAAGGATGCGATTTTACATGGGGCTAACATTAACGGACTCAAGCTGCCGTGGTGGCTCGCTGCGGTTCTGGCTCGCTAGCGCGATCGGGTACTGCTACAATCCGCCGGCTGAGCACCGCGCATTGGAATCCGGCCTCACAGCTTTTGCCCCGTGGGTAAAGGGGGCGATCAGATCCGTTCAGGGACTCGATCGGGTTGTGGAGACCTGAAGACGTGAGCGCGAAGCAAGATTAAGCAATATCCAGAGAGATTTCCTATGGCAAGAATCACCGTGGAAGACTGCCTGCGGGTGGTGGACAACCGTTTCGAGCTGGTACTGATGGCCACGCGCCGCGCGCGCCAGCTGGCAAAGGGTGCCGAGCCCGTGGTGGACCCGGAAAACGACAAGCCGAGCGTGATCGCGCTGCGCGAAATCGCCGGCCGCCGCATTGACATGGGCACCTTTGATGAATTTGAGCGCACCGCGCGCGCGCGCCGCGCGCGCGAGGCGCTGGAGTGGGCCGCGGCGGAAGTGGATGAAGACATGAGCAAGGGCGGCGACGATTTGTAAGATGCTGCGGCCTGCAAGGGCCGCGCGTTCTCATCATCCCGGCGCGAGCCGGGCCCGCGTCTTTCTTCGATCCTGCTGGAACTGCCGTCCCTCTTGCAGTGAGAACCCGAACCAGCATTCGACTGTTTCGCAGGTTGACTCCCGCACGCCGCCTCTCTAGCGTGCGGTCATGAACGCGGCAAACGCGCCCACGCCTTCAGAACCGGCCAATCCGGCGCCGGTGGATACCACCGACATCGACGCGCTGGCCGCGCGCCTGTCGGAATACTTTCCGCCCGAGCAGATCACCCGTGTACGCGGTGCGTACGCCGTGGGCGAGCACGCGCATGGTGGCCAGAAGCGCAAAAGCGGCGAACCCTACATCACGCATCCGCTGGCGGTCGCCGGCATTCTCGCCGGCCTGCACCTGGATGCCGAAACCATCATTGCCGCGATCCTGCACGACACGCTGGAGGACACCGGCCTCACTCGCGTGCAGCTTGAAGCGAGCTTCGGCCCGACCGTCGCCGAACTGGTGGATGGCGTCACCAAGCTGGACAGCATTGACTTTGCTTCGCGCCAGGAAGCGGATGCGGAGAGCTTCCGCAAGATGGTCCTGGCAATGGCGCGCGACCTCCGCGTCATCCTGATCAAGCTGGCCGACCGTCTGCACAACATGCGCACGCTGGGCGCGATGGAACCGGAAGCGCGCCGGCGCATCGCCCGCGAGACGCTGGACATCTACGCACCGATCGCCGCGCGGCTGGGCATGAACGCGATCAAGGGTGAGCTGCAGGATCTCGGCTTTCGAACGCTCTATCCCGATCGTTACCGGGTGATTTCCACGCGCATCAGGAGCGTGCTCGGCAACCGGCGCGAAGCGATGGCGCGCATCGAGGGCGAGTTGCGCGCACGGCTTGCTGCGGACGGCATCGAGGTGCGGGTGGTCAGCCGGATCAAGTCGCCCTACAGCATCTGGTCGAAGATGCGCAGCACGCGCAAATCCTTCGCGCAATTGATGGATGTGTACGGCTTCCGCGTGGTGGTGGATTCCGTGGCCCACGCCTACCAGGCGCTTGGTTCGGTGCACGCGCTGTACAAGCCGGTGGACGGCCGCTTCAAGGATTTCATCGCGATCCCGAAAGCCAACGGTTACCAGTCGCTGCACACCGTGCTGTTCGGGCCGTTCGGTGCGCCGATCGAGATCCAGATCCGCACGGCGGACATGGACATCGTCGCCGAGCGGGGCATCGCGGCGCACTGGGCGTACAAGACCGACGTCACTCCGTCCAACAGCGCGCAATTGCGCGCGCGCGAATGGCTCTCCGGTCTGGCCGACAGCCAGGCGAGCACGCCCTCGTCGCTGGAATTCCTGGAGAACGTCAAGATTGATCTCTTCCCGGAGGAGGTCTATCTGTTTACCCCGCGCGGCGACATCCTCTCCCTGCCCAAGAACGCGACCGCGCTGGATTTCGCGTACGCCGTGCATACCGACGTCGGCCATCACGCGGTTGCTGCGCGCGTGGATGGCGCGCTCGCACCGCTGCGCGCATTGCTCGCTTCGGGCCAGACGGTCGAGATCGTCACCGCGCCCTCGGCCACGCCCAACCCGCTATGGCTGGACTTCGCGGTCACGGGCAAGGCGCGCACCGCGATCCGGCATTTCCTGAAGCGCCTGCAGCACGAAGACGCGGTGGAATTCGGCCATCGCATGCTCGATCGTGCATTGGATTCGCTCGGCTCCAGCCTCGATTCGATTCCCACCGAGGCGCTGGAGAAATATCTGCAACAGAATGGCCAGCGCCGGTTGGAGGAGCTGCTTTCCGACATCGCGCTGGGCAACCGCATGCCCGACCAGGTCTCCGCGCAACTGGTTGCGCTGCACGGCAAGGTGACCGGCACGAAGCCGCGCGCGCGCGAGAAGATCCGCATCAGCGGCGCCGAGCGCGGGATTCTCAGCTTCGGCAATTGCTGCCATCCGTTGCCGGGAGATGCCATCGTGGGCTACCTCTCGCCCGGCAAGGGGATCGTGGTGCATCGCACCGAGTGCCCGAACCTGAGCGAGTTGTCCAAGCTGCCGGAGCGGCGCGTCGAGATCGAATGGGATCGCGACGTGCAGGGTGACTACAAGGCGCAGTTGCGCAGCGAAGTGGTCAACCGGCCCGGCGTGCTGGCCACCGTCGCCGCCGCGATCGCCGCGGCCGGTTCCAACATCGAGAACGTGGAATACTCCGAACGCAGCCCGTTTGCCGCGACCTTGCTGTTCACCCTGGAAGTGAAGGACCGCAAGCACCTCGCCGACGTGATGCGGCGGGTAAGGCGGACGGGCGTGGTGAATGGGGTATATCGGTATCCCATTTGAGAGAGGTTGCTGGTTGTCAGTTGCTGGTTGTCGGAACAGCAGCCGGTCACGATAATTCCGACAACCGACAACCGACAACCGACAACCGACAACCGACAACCGACAACCGACAACATGCCCCGCACCCCCATCCACTCCCCCGACGCACCCAAGGCCATCGGTCCCTACTCGCAGGCGATCCGCAGCGGCAACACGCTGTATCTGTCCGGGCAAACGCCGCTCGATCCCGCCACCGGCGAAATGGTCGCGGGCGGCATCGAGGAGGAGGCCGCGCGGGTGTTCGAGAACCTCAAGGCCGTGCTCACCGCGGCCGGCGCCTCGTTCGACGACGTGGTGAGGGTCGCGATCTACATGACCGACCTGACCAACTTCGGCGCCGTCAACGAGGTAATGAAGCGCTACTTCCGCGAACCGTATCCCGCGCGCTCCACCATCGGTGTGGCCGCACTGCCGCGCGGCGCGGCGGTGGAGATTGACCTGATCGCTGCCATCGGCGGCTGATCCGTGCTGTCGGCGCACGCCGACAGCATTCATCGGATCCCGCGCATCGCGAAGGCGATCCGCATTCGCTACCCTTGCGTGCGATGACCCTTGCACGCGTGACCGCCAGCACACAAGACCAAGACCCCGGCCTCGCGCCGGTGTCGTCGCTGGCGGGTGTCGGTCCGGCGGTGCAGCAATCGTTGCAGCGGCTTGGCATCACGCGTGTGCAGGATTTGTGGTTCCACCTGCCGTTGCGCTATGAAGACCGCACTCGCCTGACACCCATCCGCGATCTGCGGATCGGCGAAGCCGCGCAGGTGGAAGGCGTGGTCGAGGCGGTGGAGACCGGTTTTCGATACCGCGCGCAACTGCGCGTGGCGATCACCGATGACTCGCACGAAACGTTGGTGCTGCGTTTCTTCCACTTCCGTCGCGCGCAGAGCGATCGCCTGCCGCCGGGCACACGGCTGCGCTGTTACGGCGAGGTGCGCCATGGCGCGCACGGTCCGGAGATGGTGCATCCGCAGTACCAGATCGTGCACGGCGTCAGCGATGTGGAAGAAAGGCTGACACCGGTGTATCCGGCGACCGAAGGATTGGGCCAGCAGCGGTTGCGTTCGATGATCGGCAAGGCGCTGGCGCGCCTGCCGGACGGAGCCAGTCTGGAGCTGATTCCCGAATCGCTGCGCCAACCGCTGCATCTGCCCTCACTGCGCGAAGCTCTTCTGATTGCGCATCACCCACCGCCGGATGCGGACGTGGGTCTGCTCGAACGCGGTGCGCATCCTGCGCAGCAGCGGCTGGCTTTCGAGGAATTGCTGACCCATCACCTGAGTCTGACGCGCCTGCGCGCGCAGGTGCGCACGCATCGCGCGCCGGCGCTGCGCGCGAACGCGAGTTTGCGCAAGCGATTCCTGGCTGCGCTGCCGTTCGAACTCACCAATGCGCAGCAGCGCGTGGATGCGGAAGTCAAAAAGGATCTCGCGCACGCCAAGCCGATGCTGCGACTGGTGCAGGGTGACGTCGGCTCGGGTAAAACCGTGATCGCCGCGCTCGCCGCGCTGAGCGCGATCGCGAGTGGAAAGCAGATCGCGTTGATGGCGCCCACAGAATTGCTGGCCGAACAGCATCTGCGCAGCTTCCGCACCTGGTTCGAACCGCTCGGCATCGACGTGGTCTGGCTGGCAGGCAAGGTGCAGGGCCGTGCGCGCCAGGCCGCGCTCACCGCGGTTGCGCAGGGCGCGCCGATCGTGATCGGCACGCACGCGCTGATGCAGGAAGGCGTCGAATTCATGGATCTCGCGCTGGCCATCGTGGACGAGCAGCACCGCTTCGGTGTGCAGCAGCGGATGGCGCTGCGGGACAAGGGCGCCGATGCGGAATCGTTTCCGCATCAACTGGTGCTGACCGCCACGCCGATCCCGCGCACGCTGGCGATGAGCGTGTACGCCGATCTCGACATCTCCGCGCTGGACGAATTGCCGCCCGGCCGCACGCCGGTGCAGACCACCGCGGTTTCCAACACGCGCCGCGGGGAAGTGATCGAGCGCATCCGCGCGGCCTGCGCGGAGGGCAGGCAGGCGTACTGGGTTTGCACGATCATTGAGGAAAGTGAACAGCTGATCGCACAGGCGGCGGAAGTCACGTTCGCCGAACTGTCGATTTCGCTGCCGGGCCTCAAGATCGGCTTGCTGCACGGGCGCATGAAGCCGTCGGAAAAGCAGGCGGTGATGGATGCGTTCAAGGCCGGCGAACTCGCCTTGCTGGTGGCGACCACGGTGATCGAGGTCGGCGTGGACGTGCCCAATGCCAGCCTGATGGTGATCGAGAACGCCGAGCGGCTCGGGCTGGCGCAACTGCACCAGTTGCGCGGGCGGGTGGGGCGCGGCAGCGTGGCCTCGCATTGCGTGCTGCTGTACCAGCCGCCACTCTCGAATCTCGCCAAGCAGCGGCTGGAAACCATGCGTGAAACCAACGACGGCTTCCTGATCGCCGAACGCGACCTGCAATTGCGCGGCCCTGGTGAATTACTAGGCACGCGCCAGACCGGCGAGCTGGGTTTCCGCATCGCCGACCTTTCCCGCGATGCGCATTTGCTGCCCGCCGTGCAGCGCGTCGGCGCGGCAATGCTGAAGGAGCATCCCGAACTCGCTGGCAGATTGGTGGCCCGCTGGATCGGGGGTGCAGCGCGATTCGCGGATGCGTAACCGGCGTTGCGCCGGTCCCGGCGGCGCTGTTACACTGCCGCTCTTTTCTCGCGCGAAACCCTCGCGCCCGGAGCCCCACAATGAAAGCCGACACCCATCCGAACTACCAGCCGGTGGTGTTCCAGGACATCAGTTCCGAGTTCGCGTTCCTGACGCGTTCGACCATGACCTCCAGGGAAACCATCAAGTGGGAGGACGGCCAGGAATATCCGCTGATCAAGGTGGAAATCTCCAGCGCCTCGCATCCGTTCTACACCGGCAAGCAGAAGGTGATGGACACCGGAGGCCGCATTGACAAGTTCAAGCGCCGTTACGCAGCGGGCGCCAAGAAGGCGTAATCACCTGTCGCCGCTTCACTCCAAAGCGCCGGCCTCGTGCCGGCGTTTTGCGTTGGGCCTGCAAGCTTTCCGCACATGCGGCTCGGGCGGCCTGTGCGATAATTGGCGATTGTCCAACCCGGTGAGCGGGCCCTCGCGCCTGTGAGGCGCCGGATGCAAGCCCAAGGAGAACGCCGTGTCCAAGAACGTCACTTTGACCGATACCACCGATCGTTCCAGCCAATTGCCGCTGGTGGAAGGCACGCTCGGTCCGAGTTGCGTTGATATCGGCGCGCTGTACAAGAATACCGGCCACTTCACCTACGATCCCGGGTTCGCCGCTACCGCCGCCTGCAAGAGCGCGATCACCTTCATTGACGGCGAGAAGGGCGTGCTGCTGTATCGCGGTTATCCGATCGAGCAGCTCGCGCAGCAATCCAGTTTCCTGGAAGTTGCGTACCTGTTGCTGCATGGCGAGCTGCCGAACGCGACGCAATTCGGCGCGTTCGAGGATCAGGTGACGCATCACACGATGATGCACGAATCGCTGAAGTATTTCCTGCACGGCTTCCATCACGACGCGCATCCGATGGCGATGCTGTGCGGCGCGATCGCCTCGTTGTCGGCGTTCTATCACGACAACCTGGACAACGAGGATCCGGCGCAGCGCAAGCTCGCGGCGATCCGCCTGATCGCCAAGATGCCGACGATCGCGGCGGCTGCATACCGCTATTCGATCGGATGGCCGTTCCGCTACCCGCGCAACAACCTCGAATACGTCACCCGCTTCCTGCACATGATGTTCGAGGTGCCGAGCGAACCGCTGGCGCTGAACCCGGTCGCGGCCAAGGCGCTCGATCTGCTGTTCATCCTGCACGCCGATCACGAGCAGAACGCCAGCACCTCCACGGTGCGGCTGGTCGGTTCCACCGGCGCCAATCCGTATGCCTCGATCGCCGCCGGCATCGCCGCGCTGTGGGGCCCGGCGCACGGCGGTGCCAACGAAGCCGTGTTGAAGATGCTGGCGGAGATCGGCGATGCGAAGAACGTGGAAAAGGCCGTCGCGCGCGCCAAGGACAAGGATTCCGGCTTCCGCCTGATGGGCTTCGGCCATCGCGTCTACAAGAATTTCGATCCGCGCGCCAAGATCATCCGCGAGATGACCCACAAGGTGCTCACCGAGCTGGGCGTCAACGATCCGCTGCTGGACATCGCGCTGAAACTGGAAGAAGCCGCGTTGAAGGACGACTACTTCGTCGAGCGCAAGCTTTACCCCAACGTGGATTTCTATTCCGGCATCATCTACAAGGCGCTGAAGATCCCGACCGAGATGTTCACGGTGATGTTCGCGATTGCACGTACCGCCGGCTGGATCTCGCACTGGATCGAGCAGCACGAAACGCCCGGCGCGCGCATCGGCCGCCCGCGCCAGGTGTATACCGGCGCGACGCCGCGCGATTACGTGGGGATGGAAAAGCGGTAATCGGGAGCAGGGAGTGGGAAATGGGAATGTGCGCTTGCTTTCCTGTTACTTCCCGTTCCTCACTTCCTCTTCGTGCTGCGCGATCTCTTCTTCCGCCAGCATTGCTTCCAGCGCCGACACCGACGCGCGCCGCATCGGGCGCTCGTCAATGCGATCCAGTGGAGGTTGGCGCAGCGCATCGCGCGGCATCAGTGTGAGATCCATCGCGATGCCTTCGGCGGCGAACAGCATGACCGGGAATTCCGCGCTGTGCTGTCGATCCACGCGCAGCGTGCGCGTGCGCTGCTCGAACGGAATGCCGTGTTCGTGCAGGAACACCGCAATGTCTTCGGGTGAATCGCAGAACACGTGCAGGCTCACCGCCGAGTGCGCATCGGCGGTGCCTTCCAGCACTGCGCCGACCAGCCGCGGTTCGAAGCGGGCAAGAAACCTCATCGCATCCACCGCAGCTTCGCGGCGCTCGCGCAGGGCCTGCGGTTGCGATTCGGACTGGAACAGACGTTGGTGTTCGCGCAGTGCGTCCTCGATTTCGCGATTGCGCGGCAGGCCCTGGTCATCGCCCAGTCCAAGCCTGTGCGCGGCCTTCAGCTTGGCCTGATGGTAATCGCGGATGCCGTGCTCGCTGATCAGGCGCGCGGCCTCTAGCGCGACGCGCCGGCGCAGCTGGTGACTGCGGCCTTCGGCGTGGATGCGGTGGTACTCGGCAGCTTTGCGCATGACTGAAACTCCCGTGCATCCGCGTTGGAGGCAGTGTGGCAAATGCGGCAGGGAATGGAAAGCGTGAGCGGTGAATTGTGAGCGGAGAGCGGAAAGAGCCTAAGCTCGCATTCCGTAGGCCGCGTTCCGCATTCCGCTGGCCAGATCAAAAAATATCGTACGCCGGTGACTGGTCCTGGTTCTGCGCCTGGGTGCGCAGGCGATCGAGATCCTCGACCTTGAAGATCTCGCTCATCGCGTTGGGATCGCCGGCCGGCGCGAGCGTGCCAGTCACGCTGTCCACCGAGGTGGTGACGATGCCTGGCGGCATCGGCAGGCTGTTGTCCGGTTTGCCTTGCAGCGCCGGGCCCATGAATGCCATCCAGATCGGCAGTGCGGTTTCCGCGCCGAACTCGCCCTTGCCGAGCGAATCGTAATTGTCGAAACCGACCCACACGGTCGCGACCAGGTCGCCGTTGAAACCGCAGAACCAGCCGTCGCGGTGATCGTTGGTGGAACCGGTCTTGCCGGCCAGGTCGTTGCGGCCCAGCGACTTGGCGGCGTAGGCGGTGCCGTGGTCCACCACGCTTTTCATCAGCGAAGTGATCAGGTAGTCGTTGCGCGCATCGATCACGCGCGGCGCCAGGTTCGGGGCGGCGGGTTGCGATGCGCCGGAAGTGGACGCAGACGCAGGCGCCTGCAGTGCCTCGCCCGGATCGCCGGCCGCGGCTGAAGGTTGCAGCGGCGCGGTGGCCACTGCCTTGCCTTCGTCCAGCAGTCGCGCGGTGCAGGTGCGGCACGCGCGTGGCGGGTTGCCGCGGTAGACCGCACGTCCATCGCGATCGTCAATCTGCGCGATGTAGTACGGATTCACCAGGAAGCCGCCGTTGGCGAACACTGAATAGCCGCGCGCCATCGCCATCGGCGAAACGGAAGCGGTGCCGAGCGCCAGTGACAAATTGGAAGGCATCGCATCCAGCGGAAAGCCGAAGCGGGAAATGTATTCGCGCGCGTAGCGGATGCCGATCGCGTCCAGCAGACGGATGGATACCAGATTCACCGACTGCGCCAGCGCCTCGCGCAGACGCATCGGACCGCGGAACTTGCCGTCATCATTGCCGGGCGTCCACAGGCCCCCGGGCACGGACGGGTCCGGGAGCGCGATCGGCGCATCGTTGACGATCGAGGCCGGCGTGAAGCCGCGATCGAAGGCTGCCGAATAAATGAAGGGCTTGAAGCTGGAGCCCGGCTGACGTGCGGTTTGTACCGCGCGATTGAATTTGCTGCGCTCGAAGCTGAAACCGCCGACCAGCGCCTTCACCGCGCCGTCCTCTGGATCGAGCACCACCATGGCCGATTGCGCGGCCGGGATCTGGCTGAGCTCCCATTTCGGCGCGGCGGGTTTGTCGTCCTTCTTTTTCTTCGTGTCCGCTGCTGCGGTTTCCGTGCCGTCATCGGACAAGGCCACGCGCACGATATCGCCGCGGCGCAGGATCGCCGCCACGCCTTCGCCGCCGGTCTTGGCCTTGCGCGCATAACGCTGCGCCCATTTCACCGCATCCGCATCGAGTTCCACGGAATGCGCGGCATCCAGGTATACGGTCGCATGATCGCGATCCACTTGCGTGACGATGCCCGGCTGCAAGCCGGAAAGGGTGTGATAGTCGGCCAGCGCACGATCATCGTCCTGCGAGCTCGCCTGCGCGGACAATTCCACGTGCGCTTCCGGTCCGCGATAGCCGTGGCGATGATCGTAATCTTCCAGGCGGGTACGCAGCGCGGTGTTGGCGAGGCCCTGCAATCGGCTGTCCACGGTGGTCCGTACCACGTAGCCATCGGTGAGCGCTTGACTGCCCAGCCGCTCGATCGCCTGCCGGCGCACCATCTCGGCCAGATAGGGCGCTTCCACTTGTACCGGCGGTTCATGTGCGGACGCGTCGTCGGCCGTGTTCACCGCGGCTTGATACTGCGCCTGGGTGATGAAGCCATGGTCCAGCATCTGCCGAAGCACATAGTCGCGGCGCGCGGTCGCGTGCTGGTGGTTGTAGAGCGGATTGCCGGTGGTCGGCGCCTGCGGCAGTCCGGCGAGCATCGCGCACTCGGGCAGGGTGAGTTGATCGAGCCGCTTGCCGTAGTAGAACTCCGCGGCTGCGGCCACGCCGTAGGCGCGATGCCCGAGGAAGATCTTGTTCAAGTAGAGCTGCAGGATTTCATCCTTGGTCAGCTCGTTCTCGATCCGGAACGCGGTGAACATCTCGATCAGCTTGCGCGTGTAGCTCTTCTCCGGGCTGAGGAAGAAATTGCGCGCGACCTGCTGGGTGATGGTGGAGCCGCCCTGCGCCTTGTTGCCGCCGGTGATCATCACGTGCCAGGCCGCACGCGCCGTGCCTTCCCAATCCACGCCGGGATGGTGATAGAAATCTGCGTCCTCGGCGGCGAGGAATGCGTCCTTCAGCTGCGCTGGCACCTGATTGATATGCACCGGAATGCGGCGGGTTTCGCCGAACAGCGCGATCAGCTTGCCGTCGGCGGATTCGACCCGCAGTGGCACCTGCAGTTGCACATCCTTCAGCGAAGCAACCGACGGGATGCGCGGGGAGATCAGCCAGTAGGTGAAGCCGGCAGCCGCCATGCCAAGCAGAAAGAGGCACAGCACGAGGATCGCCGCTATACGCAGCAGGCGTTTGAAAATTCGCATTCGAAATCTCTGGATTTTTTTGACCCTCAGCCTGCCGGCCGGAGGATCGAACTTTTGTATTGCGAAATCCGCCGATCTGTGAAGACGTTCGCCAAGCAGGATGCCTCGAGGATACTCGACGAGAACCAGAACGTCTTGTTGTGATCGCAATCAAATACGCAGGCGAGCGCCAGCGAGTATAGATGCACGTCACGAGCGGCGGCGTGGAACGCATCGCCGATTCATTCGCGGAAAGCTGACTGGGGCGAGCGGATGGGTGACGCGGTGCGGGACGGATAGGGATAGGGCAAGGGCGGCGCGGTTTTCGGTGGGATAAAGAGGCACTGTTGGCCTGAAAAGGTCTTGTTTATTAATGGCTTGCAAAGACTTTGCAAACCCGTTGATATTTCGTTAACTTTCCGATCTAATGCACTTGCGCATCTTTCGCTCGTAAGGGCGCGTGGGGAAGGGGAAAATTCGTGGGCTTTCTATCGCCAAAGGCACCCTCGCTGATCGGTGTCGACATCAGTTCAACAGCGGTCAAGCTGTTGCAGCTGTCCCAGACCGGCGCTCGCTACCGTGTCGAGCACTACGCGGTCGAGCCGCTGCCGCCGAATGCGGTGGTCGAGAAGAACATCGTCGAGGTGGAGGCGGTGGGTGACGCGATCCGGCGCGCCGTGGCGCGAACGGGTGCGCGCACCAAGTTCGCTTCTGCCGCGGTTGCGGGTTCCGCGGTGATCACCAAGGTGATCCCGATGCCGGCCGACCTGACCGAGGACGATCTGGAAGGCCAGATCCAGGTCGAGGCCAACCAGTACATTCCGTATCCGATCGAGGAAGTCAGCCTCGATTTCGAGAAACTCGGGCCGGTCAAGGACAATCCCGAGATGCTCAACGTGCTGCTGGCGGCATCGCGCACGGAAAACGTGGACATGCGCGTGGCCGCGCTCGATCTCGGCGGGCTCACCGCCAGGATCATGGACGTGGAAGTGTTCGCGATGGAGAACGCGTTCAAGCTGATCGCCGATCAACTGACCGTCTCGCGCGACGCGGTGATCGCGCTGGTGGATGTCGGGGCGACCATGACGACGCTGTCGGTGCTGAAAAACCAGCGCACGATCTATTCGCGCGAACAGGTGTTCGGCGGCAAGCAGCTCACCGACGAGGTGATGCGCCGCTATGGCCTGTCCTATGAAGAGGCCGGTATGGCCAAGCGTCAGGGCGGACTGCCGGAATCGTACGAGATCGAAGTGCTGGAGCCGTTCAAGGAGGCAATGGTCCAGCAGATCAGCCGGCTCCTGCAGTTCTTCTACGCGGGCAGCGAATTCGGCAAGGTGGACCAGATCGTGCTCGCCGGCGGCTGTGCGTCCATCGCCGGCGTCAGTGAAATGGCCGAGGAACAGCTGGGCGTGCCCTGCATGGTCGCCAATCCGCTTGCCAGCATGTCGCTGTCGCCCAAGCTGCAGGCGCAGACCCTCGCGCAGGACGCGCCGGCGTTGATGATCGCCTGCGGTCTGGCCCTGAGGAGTTTCGACTGATGGCCAGAATCAACCTCCTCCCGTGGCGCGCGGAACGGCGCGAACTGCGCAAGCGCGAGTTTTTCATGCAACTGGGCGTGGCGGCTGCGGTGGCGATCGCGGTGGTGATCCTGTGGGGCCTCTTCATGGATGCCCGGATCAGCAACCAGAACGACCGCAATACCTACCTCGGTGACGAGATCAAGCAGCTCGACGCCAAGATCGTCGAGATCAAGGATCTTCAGAAGACCAAATCGCAGTTGCTTGCGCGCAAGCAGATCATCGAGCAGCTGCAGGAGAATCGCTCGCAGATGGTGCACCTTTTCGACGAACTGGTGAAAACCATTCCGGACGGTGCGCGGCTGACCACGCTCAAGCAGGATGGCGACGTATTGACCCTGAAGGGCGTGGCGCAATCCAACGCCACCGTGGCCGATTACATGCGCAAGATCGAAGCCTCGCCGTGGCTGGGTTCGGCCGACCTCGTCAGCACGTCCAAGGATTCGCAAAACGATTCGCGCACGCCCTATGATTTTGAACTGGTCGTGCACATGGGCAAGCCGACGCCTGCCAAAGGCTCGAGCGCAGGCTCGACCGTGGACGCCTCGCAGCCCGGGGGCGGGCCGGTTTCGGCGGCCTCCGGCAACCGGAGGGCCGCGCAATGAAACTGCTCGACGATCTGCGCAACCTGGACCGCAACAACATCGGAGGCTGGCCGCGCTCGGTCAAGACCTTCTTCATCGTGGCGCTGGTGGCGGTGCTGCTGTTCGCCGGCTGGTACTTCTACATCAGCGGCAAACAGGACGATCTCGCGGCCGCGCAGGCCAAGGAAGTGCAGCTGAAGGACGAGTTCTCTTCCAAGCAGGCCCAGGTCGTGAACCTGGAAGCGCTGAAGCAACAGCTCGCGGAGATGAACGACCTGCTGCGGCAGATGCTGCGCCAGCTGCCCAGCAAGACCGAAATGCCGGCGCTGCTGGTGGACATCTCGCAGACCGCGCTCTCCGCGGGGCTGGAAACCGAGCTGTTCCAGCCCGGCTCGGAGCATCCCAAGGAGTTCTACGCCGAACAGCCGATTGCAATCCGGATGATGGGCACCTATCACCAGTTCGGCACCTTCATCAGCGGCGTGGCCTCGCTGCCGCGGGTGGTGATCCTGACCATGCACGATGTCTCGTTGCAGGCGGCGCAGGCCGCCGGCAAGAACGCACCGCCACCCGGTGGCCGGCTCACCATGGAGGGTACGGTCAAGACCTATCGCTACATGGGCGATGAGGAAACCGCTCCCGCAAAGTCCGGCAAGCCTGCCGCGGGAGGGAAGTGAGATGCGCATGACACTTTCCCGCTTCGGCATCATCGTCGGCCTGCTGATCATGGTGCTCGGTCTGGCCGCGTGCAGCGGCCAGGACGATCTGCACCAGTGGGTCGCGCAGGAGAAGTCCAAGAAGGGCGCGCCGCTGCCGCCGTTGCCGGTGGTCAAGACCTTCGAAACATTCATCTACCAGGATCAGGACAAGCGAGATCCGTTCGAACCAGGGCCGACCGAAGTGGCGAGCTCGTTGAACGGCCCCGGTCCACATCCGGACCAGAATCGTGTACGCGAGCCGCTGGAATCGTTTCCGCTGGACAGCCTGAAAATGGTCGGCACGCTCGGCGGCAAGAGCGGAATGGAAGCGCTGATCAAGGATCCGCAGGGCGTGATCCATCCGGTCCATGTCGGCAATTACCTCGGCCAGAACTACGGCCATATCACCAGCATCGCGGAAGACCACGTTGAATTGGCCGAACTGGTGCCCAATGGCACCGGCGGCTGGATGGAGCGCGACGCGAGCATTGCGCTCGGCGACAAATGATGCAGATAACTGGGGATGATGCCATGACCGCAAGACCCGCTCATCACATCGGCCACGCGCAGGCGGGCCTCGCCCGCCGACAGCGGGCGTCCGCCCGCACGCTGACGGTGATAGCCGCGTTGTTCGGCCTGCTGCTCGCGGTTCCGGCCTTCGCCGCGAACACGCTGCAGGACGTCAGCTCCACGCAACTGCCGGATGGCAAGGTGCAGTTGACCTTGAAATTCGCGCAGCCGGCCAGCGCGCCGAATGCGTTCAGCACCGCCACCCCTCCGCGCATCGCACTGGATTTTGCTGATACCCACAATGCTCTGAGCCAACGCCGGGTCGCGGTGAACAGCGGGTCAACATCGTCGGTTACCGCGGTGGAAGCCGGCGATCGCACCCGGGTGGTCGTGGACCTCAACCAGCCGTCGCCCTACTTCACCCGAGTGGACGGCAACGATGTGATCGTGACCATCGGTGACGGCATGAGCATGGCTTCGGCCGGAGCGCAGCCTGCGCTTGCGCCGGTGCCGCCGGCGTCGCCCAGCCAGATGGCCTTGGCCACGGCCGCCACCGATCCCAGCAAGACGGTGCCGATGTCGGCCGGCAATGTCATCAATACGGTGGACTTCCGCCGCGGCGATCACGGTGCGGGCAAGCTGGTGATCAGCTTCAGCGCGCCCGGTGCGGCCACCAGCATGCACGAGCAGGGCGACCACGCCATCATTGATATCAGCGGCGCGCGTCTGGCGGCCTCACAGGCGCGCCGATTGGACGTGACCGATTTCGCCACCCCGGTCCGCAGCGTCACGACCCGCGCCACTCCCGGCGGCGCGCAGATTGACGTGTTGACCAATGGATTGACCACACCGGCGGGTTACCAGAGCGGTGACCAGTACGTGGTCGAATTCGCACCGCCCAAGCAGGATGCATCCAGCCTGATCGGAGCGCCCAGGCCGATCGTTTACAAGGGCGGCAAGGTCACCTTCAACTTCCAGGACATCCCGGTGCGCTCGGTGCTGCAACTGCTGGCCGATGTGTCGGGAACCAACATCGTCGCGTCCGACAGCGTGCAGGGCAACGTCACCCTGCGGCTGGTCAACGTGCCGTGGGATCAGGCGCTGGATGTAATCCTGCGCGCCAAGAACCTGGACAAGCGCACCGACGGCAACGTGATCTGGGTGGCGCCGCAGCAGGAGTTGGCGGCCTATGAGCAGAATGTGGCCGAAGCACGGCTCAAGGAACTCGACAACGCCGCACTGGTTTCGGATTACATCCCGATCTCGTACGGCAAGGCGTCTGACATCGCCAAGCTGCTGACGTCCAGCAGCTTGACCAATCAGACGGGCGGCGGCGGTGGCAATACCCAGCGCGGCTTCCTCTCCGGCCGCGGCAGCGTGACCTTCGACGACCGCACCAACACCCTGCTGGTCAACGACACCCCGGAAAAGGTGCAAGAGATCCGGCAACTCGTGGCGGTGCTGGACAAACCGGTGCAGCAGGTCCTGATCGAGGCACGCGTGGTGATCGCGACCGACAACTTCACCCGCGAGTTGGGCGCCAAGTTGGGCTTCGACACTTTCGGAAGGAGTGGCCGCCAGACCATCTTCGGCGCACCCACGACGAATGACATTTCTGCCCTTAGCAAGAGCGTTGCGGCCCAGCACGATGCCATTCTCAAGAACATCACCCCGGTTTCCCAGGGCGGTACTGCAACGCCGGCCATTCCGCCCGGTATCACCTTCCCGGGTGGCCTGAACGTCAATCTGCCGTCCACCACCCAAGGCACCAGCAGTTTTGCAATCGGTATCCTGTCCGGGCATTACATGCTGGACCTGGAACTCTCGGCCGCACAGCTTGAGGGCCGTAGCGAAACCATTTCCGAACCCAAGGTGATCACCGCCAACCAGCAGGAAGCGGTGATTGATCAAGGCCAGGAGATCGGTTACGTGACCTTCCA
The DNA here is from genome assembly GCA_051961995.1 of Rhodanobacteraceae bacterium. Lineage (GTDB taxonomy): Bacteria > Pseudomonadota > Gammaproteobacteria > Xanthomonadales > Rhodanobacteraceae > 66-474. The sequence goes on from JBQCCR010000082.1 coordinate 25,059, forward strand.
GAATTCTGGCGGTGGTGGTGCTGGCGGTGCAGGCACTGCGACCGTGCAGTTCAAGGATGCCGTGCTGGAGCTGCGCGTCACGCCGACGATCACCGCCGACAACCGCGTGTTCATGCAGTTGAAGGTGAAGAAGGATGCGATCAATTCGCTGGTGCCGAATCCGGGCGGCGGCTTCGTGCCGCAGCTGGACAAGCGCGAAATAGATACTTCGGTGCTGGTGGACAATGGCCAGACCGTAGTCCTGGGCGGCGTGTATGAGTTCCAGAAGAGCACCGACATCAGCAAGGTGCCGTTCCTGGGCGATATCCCGGTGCTTGGCGCCTTGTTCCGCGACAAGAAGAACATCAACAACAAGGCGCAGCTGCTGATCTTCGTCACCCCGCGCATCCTGGGGCAGGACACCGTGATGCAATAGCGTCCCGCAGGCATGCAACCGAAACGGCGCGGCTCAAACCGCGCCGTTTTTTTTGACCCCTCCCCCGGGTTCGCAAAACTTTCCCGCCTGGTTGTGGTCAACTAGGCGCATGTCCAGCCATTCTGTCCTGACATCAGCCGATTCCGGCGCACCCGATTCCGCCCCTGTCGCCGCTCACGGCGAGGCGCTTGCGTCCAGTGAACTGACGGCCCGCTTCGCCGCCTTGCGCCGCGCGCTGGACGAGGAAGTGATCGGTCAGAGCGCGCTCACCGAACGACTGCTGATCGCCTTGCTCGCCGATGGCCACCTGCTGGTGGAAGGTGCGCCGGGCCTGGCGAAGACCACCGCGGTCAAGGCATTGGCCTCGCGTATCGAGGCGGACTTCCACCGCATCCAGTTCACGCCGGACCTGCTGCCCGCCGACCTCACCGGTACCGACGTGCTGCGGCCGCAAACCGGTCTGTTCGAGTTCGAGCGCGGGCCGCTGTTCCACAACCTGGTGCTCGCCGACGAGATCAATCGTGCGCCGGCCAAGGTGCAATCGGCGTTGCTGGAAGCGATGGCCGAACGCCAAGTCACCATCGGCCGGCGTTCGTGGCCGCTGCCGAAATTGTTCCTGGTGATGGCGACGCAGAACCCGATCGAGCAGGAAGGCACGTTTCCGCTCCCGGAAGCGCAACTCGATCGCTTCCTGATGCACGTGCCGGTGCACTACCCGCAAGCAGGCTCCGAACGCGCGATCCTGAAACTGGCGCGCGAGCGCACGCGCGCGGATCTGGCCGAACATGCGGTACCGAAACGTCTGCTCTCGCAAAGTGACGTGTTCGCCGCGCGCGCGCAGGTGCTGGATATCCATCTGGCGGACGGGCTCGAGGAATATATCGTCCAGCTGGTGCTGTCCACGCGCGATCCGCGTCCGTACGACCTGAAGCTCGGCGGCAAGATCGCCTGGGGCGCAAGCCCGCGCGCCACGATCGCGCTGGAACGCAGCGCGCGAGCACGCGCGTGGTTGCTCGGCCGCGATTACGTGTTGCCGGAAGACGTGCAGGCACTCGCACCCGATGTGCTGCGTCATCGCGTGCTGCTGGGCTACGAAGCGGAAGCCGAAGGCATGCGCGTGGACGACGTGGTGATGCGCTTGCTGGAACGCGTACCACTGCCTTGAGTCAGAATGGATGGCGGGAATGCCAATGAAGGCGTGACCACGGTCAAGCTCGCGGAGCTGGTCGCGTTGCGCGGTCACTCCATGCGGCTGCGCGCCACCCGCGCAAGAATGCAAACGCCGATGGCCGGGGCACATACTTCGCACCTGCGCGGCCGCGGCATGGATTACGCCGAGTCGCGCGTGTACCAGCCAGGCGACGATGCGCGCGCGATTGACTGGCGGCGCACCGCCCGCAGCGGCCGGGTCCACACCAAGCTGTTTCGCGAGGAGCGCGAGCGCAGCCTGCTGCTGCTGATGGACACGCATGCCTCGATGCATTTCGGAACGCGCGTGCGTTTCAAGTCGGTGCAAGCCGCGCGTGCGGCGGCGCTGGCGGCCTGGAGCGCGGCGCGCGCCGGCGATCGCATCGGCGCACTGGCGTTCGGCGCGGTGCGCGATGCGGTGGATCCGCACGGCGGGGATCGCGGCGTGCTGGCCGTGCTTGGCGCGCTCGCGCGCTGGGACAAACTGCCGGGTAATGATTATGAATCGCTTTCGGCCGCACTGTTGCGTGCGCAGCGACTGGTGTTGCCAGGCAGCCGCGTGCTGCTGATCTCGGATGGATTGTGCGTGGATGAAGGCGCGCGCGCGATGCTGCTCAAGCTGGCGGGACGCAGCGAGGTGCGCGTGCTGATCATCGCCGATGCGCTGGAGCTGAGTGCGCCACCTGCCGGAACCTACGGCTTCGAGACTCCGCAGGGGCGCGTGCAGGCGGTCTTGCACGGGTCGGCGCAACGGCTGCAATTCCGCGACAACCTGGCACGCGGGCACCGAGCGCTCGCCGCGCTATGCGATAACTGCGGCGTGCGCTGGCGCCGGATCGCCGGCGGCGAAGATCCTTCGCCGGCGCTCGCGGCATTGCTCGACCCGCGCCGGTACCAGCGATGAACGCATCCGGCCCGGCCCTGCGTGACATCCACGTGCCGACGGTGTCCTGGTGGCCGCCGGCGATCGGCTGGTGGCTGCTCGCCGCCCTGGCCTTGATCGCGATCGTCGCCGGCGTGTTGCTTGTGATCCGCTACCGTCGCCGGCTGCATCCGCGTCGCGCGGCACGGCGCGAACTCGAGGCGCTGGCCGCGCGCTACGCCCGGGATCGCGATACGCATGCCCTCGCCGCGGGACTTTCGAAGTTGCTGCGAAGGATTGCGTTGCTCATCGAACCCGCCGCGGCGGCGCGGGGTTCGCCCGGGTGGCGCGCTTTCCTTGAAAGCCGTGCACCCGGTGCATTCGACGATGCGCAACTGCTCACGCTGCTGGAGGCGCCGTATCGCGCGCAGGCGGTGTTGGATGCCGAGGCGTTGCTTTCGGCAACGCGCATCTGGTGCGAACGTGCGTTGCGCAAGGGAGTGCAATCACCCGCATGATCCATTTCGCCTGGCCATGGATGTTCGCGTTGCTGCCGCTGCCATTGCTGGCCTGGTGGCTGCTGCCACCTGCGCCGGCGGCGGCCATGCGCCTGCCACACCGGATCGTCTCCACGCGCGCGCGCTCGCACGACGCCAGGCGTTGGCGTTTGCTTCCGGCAACGCTCGCGTGGCTGCTGGTGGTGACGGCGGCCGCGCGTCCGCAGCAAATCGCGCCACCGGAAGCACTGGTGCGCAGCGGTCGCGCGCTGATGCTGGCGGTGGATGTGTCCGGCAGCATGGCGATCCAGGACATGCCGCTCGGCACGCAGATGGTCAGCCGCTTCGCCGCGGTGAAGGCAATCGCAAGCGATTTCGTCGCACGGCGGCAGGGCGATGAGGTGGGCTTGGTGCTGTTCGGCACGCACGCCTATCTGCTGACACCACTGACCTTCGATGTAACGACCGTGGCCAAGCAGCTCGACGGTGCCGCGATCGGGCTCGCAGGTCGCGAAACCGCGCTCGGCGATGCCATCGTGCTGGCGACCAAACATCTTTCGAAGCTGCCCGCGCGTTCGCGCGTGCTGGTGCTGCTGACCGACGGCGTGAACACCGCCGGTGCGATTGCGCCGCTGCAGGCCGCGCAACTCGCCAAGGACGCCGGTGTGCACATCTACACGATCGGCATCGGTTCGGCCGGTGGTGAAACGCTGAGCGTATTCGGCATGCAGGTCCCCGCGCCGGATCAGGACCTGGACATCTCCACGCTGAACTCGATCGCGCAGCAAACCGGCGGGAAATTCTTCCGCGCTTCGGATGCGGATCAGCTCGCCGACGCGTATCGCGCCATTGATGCGCTGGAGCCGCTGGCTCGTGGCAATGCGCTGCTGCGTCCGCACCAGGAGCGCTATCCGTATCCGCTCGCGGCCGCGCTGCTGCTCGGCTTCGCGCTGCTGCCGTGGCGCAGCGCAATGCGGATGGTGACCGCATGATCGCGCTGCATTTCCTGCGGCCGTGGTGGTGGCTGGCTCTGCTGCCGCTCCCATTCGTGCTGTACGCGCTCGCGCGCAGCGGAGGCGGTCGCGCTGCGCTGGCCCGGTTGGCCGACGCCACGTTGCTGCCACATCTGCTGCAGGATGCCGGCGCCCGCAGACATTGGGCGCTGGCGATAGCGGGCCTGGTTTGGTTGCTCGCGGTGGCCGCGCTTTCCGGACCGGCGTGGCAGCGCGCGCCGACACCGCTCTACGCCAATGGTGCGGCGCGCGTGGTCGCGCTGTCGTTGTCCGGCGACATGCGCGCGCAGGATCTGAAACCCGACCGGATGGCCCGCGCGCGTTACGCAGTGCGCGACTTGCTTGATGGTGCCGGTGATGCACGCGTGGCGCTGGTCGGTTACGCCGGCGACGCCTTCGTGGTCGCGCCACTGACGCCGGACAAGCAAACCGTGTTGAACCTGCTGGATGCACTGAGCCCGGACGTGATGCCCGCGCCCGGGAACAATGGTGCGCACGCGATCGAGCAATCGCTGGCGCTGTTGCAGCAGGCGCACATCAGCGGTGGCGAGATCGTGCTGGTGACCGACGATGCCGATCGCGCGGCGGTGGCCGCCGCGCGCAAGGCCCGCGCGGGCGGCGTACGCGTGGACGTGCTCGGTATCGGCACACGTCAGGGCGCGCCGGTGCCGCTGCCGGAAGGCGGCTTCGCTCACGACGGCAGCGTCGTGCACATCGCGCAGCGCAGCGACGGTGCATTGCGCGACGTGGCCAATGCCGGCGGTGGAGTTTATGCCCCGCTGCAGCAGGACGGCAGTGGTGTGGCCGCGCTCGGTGCGCCGGCCGCGACCCAGGGCTCGGATGCCGCGCACCAGAGGGCCAATGTCTGGCGCGATGGCGGCGCGTGGCTGCTGATTCCGCTGCTGCCGCTGGTGGCGCTCGCGTTTCGGCGCGGCTGGCTGTGTGTGCTGGCGCTGGTGTTCGTCACGCCTTTCGCGCATGCCTCCGCGTGGGACGCGCTGTGGGCACGGCCCGATCAGCGCGCGGCGCAAGCATTGCATCGTGGCGATTATGCGCAAGCCGGAAAACTTGCACGCGATCCGCAGCTGAAGGGCGTGGCGGCGTATCGCGCGGACGATTACGCGCGCGCGGAAAAGTATTTCGCGCAGGGCGACACGGCGCGTTCCGCCTACAACCTTGGCAACGCCCTGGCGAAGTCCGGCCAATACCAGCAGGCGATCGCGGCCTACGATCGCGCCTTGCAGCGCGATCCGCAGTTCGCCGACGCGCGTGCCAATCGCGAGGCGGTGTCCGATTGGCTCAAGCAGCATCCCCGGCGACCGCAGCAGGCAGGCAGTCAGGGTGCGCAAGGCCAGCAGTCTTCCGGCAATCCGCAGCGCGGCAACGATTCGGCATCCTCTGCCGATTCGCAGCAAGCCTCTACGCAAGACGACCAGCATGGAAGCGGCAAGGATTCGCGCAACCAGCGCGCGCAGGCGGGCGCCAACCATGGACGTTCCAGTGATGCGCAGAACGCCGACAGCGCCGCAGGCAAGGCGGCCAAGGGCGGGCAGGGCGCAGGCGACAGCGGTGCATCGCTCGCCGAAGATGCGCAACAGCGCGCGCAGTTGGCGCGTGCACGGCAGGCGCTGAAACAGGAGTTGGCGAAACAACAAACCCTCGGCGCCGCCAAGGGAAAGCCCGATTCTTCACGCAACCCGCAAGGCGCTTACGCGCTGGGCTCGAGCGCACCGGGTGATGACGTAGGCAAGTTCAATCCGCAGCAGCGCGCCATGCTCAATGCCGTGCCGGACGATCCCGGCGCGTTGCTGCGGCGCAAATTCATGCTGGAGTGGCAGCGCCGGCACGGCCAGCAACCGGACGAGGGCCAATGATGTTGCGCCGCGTACTCCTCATCCTGTCGTTGCTGTTGCTGGTGCCTTTTGCGCGCGCAGCGGATCCTTCGAGCGGCCCTTCGGCGGGCTCAGGGCAGGGTCTTCACGCTTTTCTCGACCGCGATCACGCCGCGCTTGGCGACACCGTCACCTTGAACATCGAAGGGCCGGATGCGCTGTCCGCGCGACCGGATCTTTCGCCGCTGCAGAATGACTTCGATGTGCTGGGCACCTCCAGTTCGAGCAATGTGCAGATCATCAACGGCACTTCGCGCAGCACCACGCAATTGGGCATCGCCTTGCGGCCCAAGCATGCCGGCACGCTTGCGATCCCTGCGTTGCAGATCGGCGGCGAACGCACCCAGCCGCTCACCTTGCAGGTCACGCCCGCGCCAACCGGCGCGCAGGGCGGGCCGGGCGATCCGGCATTCCTGGAGGCGAGCGTCAGTACGCCGGCCCCATATGTCGGGCAGCAGGACGTGTACACCTTGAAGCTGTTCTATGCCGGCAGCCTCACCGGCGGGCAACTGGAAGATCCGCAGGCCGACGCCGCGCAAGTGATCCATCTCAATGGCGACACGCGTTACCAGACCACGCGCAACGGCCAGACCTATCAGGTGGTCGAGCGCCATTACGCGTTGGTGCCCGAGCGCAGCGGGCGCATCGTGGTGCGCGGGCCCACATTCATGGGCCAGATGCTCAGTGGGGGAGGCAACGATCCATTCGACAGCTTCTTCGACGACGGCAAGCCGGTACAGGCGCGGGCCGACGACATCACGCTGGACGTGCGCGCCGCGCCCGTCGGCGCGGGCACGCCGTGGCTGCCGGCGCAATCGGTACAGTTGAAATTGAGCGGGTTGCCGAACGGCGGCCAGATCAAACTGGGCGAGCCCCTGAGCCTGACCTTGAGCGTGGACGCGCTTGGCGCGCCCGCGGATCGTCTGCCGGAACCGCAATTGCCGCCGCTGGATGGCGCGCGCGTGTATCCGGACAAGACGCAAGATGCGACCCGCGACGATGGCCACTGGCTGCATGGCACCCGCACGCGCAGTTTCGCGATCGTGCCCAATCGGGCGGGGCAACTGACCATCCCGGCGATCACCCTGAACTGGTGGAACGTGGCGCAGGATCGCGCGGAACAGGCGCGCGTACCGGCGCATACGCTCACCGTCATCGGCGCAGCAAGCGGCAATGCCGCAACGCACGCGCCACCGACCGCTTCAGGTGCGGGGATCACCCCGGCAGCCCCGATCGCTGAACCCAATCACGAAGCGCTGTGGCGTGTCATCGCGATCGCATCCCTCGCGCTCTGGGCGATCGCCTTGACGGCGCTTGCCTGGTGGCGGTTCCAGCGGCGACGCAAGCCCGTGACCGGTGGAGCGGATCCGCCCGCGGCGTCGGACAGCGCGCGCGATCTTCACCGCCGAGCTATGCAGGCCGCGCGCGAAAACGACGTGGTGGCCTGCGAACGCACGCTGCTGGAGTGGGCGCGCGCGCTGCATCCACGCCTGAAAAATCCCGGCGAGTTGCACGACGAGCTGGCCGACGAACCGCAACGCACCGCGCTGGAACAACTGGAGCGCGTGCGCTGGAAGGGCGGCGACGCGCAAGCCGCATGTGCGGCGGTGGCAGAGGCGTTCGCCGCCGGATTCAGGTGGCGCGATACGCAGGCAGCCGTCAAACCGCAGGAGACCTTGCCGCCGTTGTATCCCAATGCATGAAGAGCGTTGAACGCGGATCAACACGAATGAACGCTGATAAGGTTTTATCCGTGGCGTTCCCCGCGAATCCGCGTCAAAACTTTTAGTGCATCGTGCCGGTCACGATCGGCAGATGCAGGCGACGCGCGGCATCGTGATAATGCCGCGCCATCGCGCGATCAAAGGCACACAGCACGATCCGCCGTGGCGTGCGCGTCAGCGCGACTTCTTCCGCCAGCACGCTGAGCGCGATCGCGGCCGCGGCATCGCGTGGATAACCATAGATGCCGCAACTGATCGCGGGAAAGGCGATGCTGCCGATGTCGTTGGCGCGCGCCAGCGCGAGTGCACTGCGGTAGCACGCGGCCAGCAGCTCCGGCTCGCGCGCCTCGCCGCCATTCCAGATCGGACCGACGGTGTGGATCACGAAGCGCGCGGGCAGGTCGAAGCCGGGCGTGATGCGCGCCTCGCCGGTCGGGCAGCGCACATGCGGGCGCACCTGCGGCAGCGCGCGGCAGGCGTCCAGCAAACGCGGGCCGGCGGCGCGATGGATCGCTCCGTCCACGCCGCCCCCGCCCAAGAGACTCTCATTCGCCGCGTTGACGATGGCGTCCAGCGAGAGCGTGGTGATGTCGGTCTGCAGGATCTCGATCGCCATGCAGCATCAGGCGGCGCGCTGCTTCAACAGATCGCGGATCTCGGTCAGCAGGACCACGTCGGCGGCCGTTGCGGCCTCCTTCCTCGGCATGGCCCGCTCCAGCAGTTTGATCACGATGAATACCGCGAACGCGATGATCAGGAACGAGATCACGGTATTGATGAAGGCGCCGTAATTGATCGAGACGACCTGCCTGGGATCGGGCGAGTTCTTGATGATCCATTTCAGGCTGGAGAAGTCTATTCCGCCGACCAGGATGCCGATCGGCGGCATGAGGACATCGTTGACGAACGAAGTGACGATCCTGCCGAACGCGGCACCGATGACCACGGCGATGGCCAGATCCACTACGTTGCCGCGCATGATGAAAGCCCTGAAATCGCTGGCGAAGCTCATCGTGTAACCCTCCATGATTGGCAGATTACCCCTGACCGGCAGCACATTGACTGTAGCGCAAGTGGCGCGCGGCGGCTAAGTCATGCCACCTGCTCAGATGATCCGGCCCTGCAGGCTTGCGATGCCCTCGAGTTCTGCAACGAATGCATCGCCGCGCCCGAGCGGCCCCACACCCGCCGGCGTGCCGGTGAAGACCAGATCGCCCGCCTTAAGTTCGAACAGCTTCGAGAGTTCCGCGATGATGTCGGCGACGGGAAAGATCATGTCGGAGATGTCGGTGTCCTGGCGGATTTCGCCGTTGACGCGCAGACACAGGCGTGCGCGCGACGGATGCCCGATCTCGCTTGCTGCGCGCAATGCGGAAACCGGCGCGGAGCCGTCGAAACCTTTGGCCGTATCCCAGGGCAAGCCTTTGGCTTTCGCAGCGGCCTGCAGGTCGCGGCGGGTCAGGTCCAGGCCCACGCCGTATCCCAACACGCACTCCAGCGCGCGGGCAGGATCAATGTCGCGACCGCCGTGCGCAAGCGCAACCACCATCTCCACCTCATGGTGCAGTTCGCGCGTCACTGAAGGGTAGGGGACATCGCTGCCGGTCACGATCGCATCGGCCGGTTTCTGGAAGAACACCGGATTGCCGCGGCTCACCACTTCCGCGCCCATTTCCCTCGCGTGTTCCGCGTAATTGCGGCCGATGCAGTAGATGCGGTGTACGGGAAAACGCGCTTCGCCGCCCATGATGGCGAGTGAGGAAAGCGGTGCGGGTTCGATGATGTACTGCATGGCTGGAGTCCGGTCAAAGCGCGAATGCTAGCGCGCGTGGGCGGGTATGACACCTGTCAACGTCGCCGGCTGATCCGCGTGGGTGTCGCGCACACGCCCGTGCTGCCAAGCTGTGCCACACTCACACGCCGGATAGCGCAAGGGTATGTGGAACGTGGACAGCGGCGACTTGTTGAAGCAATTGCGCATCGAACGCGGCCAGCGCGACGACGAGACGCGCGCGCCGCGCTGGCCGTGGATCGCGGGCATCGTGGCGCTCGTGCTGATCGCGGCTGGCGTGGCGGCTTACGCGTTGCGCAGCCGCGCGGTCGAGGTGCAGGTCGTCAGCGCGGTTGCGCCAGCGGCCGACAGCGGCGCCGGTGCGGTGCTGCAGGCGACCGGTTACGTGGTCGCACGACGCGAGGCGACCGTGTCCGCGCAGATCACCGGCACGCTCACCGAGGTGCTGGTCGAGGAAGGCGAGCACGTCAGGAAGAACCAGATTCTGGCGCGGCTGGATGACAGCGGCTACAAAGCCGCACTGGATGCAGCCAAGGCACAGTACGCCGCCGCGCAGGCGCAGGTGGGCCAGGCACGCGCGCAGCTCGCACAGGCGCAGCACGATGCCAAACGTCTGGATTCGATCGCCGCGCGCGGCCTGGTTTCCAAACAGCAGGCGGAACAGGCGCGCACACAGGCCGTGACCGCGCAGGCCACCCTGCTCGCCGCACAGAAGGGTGCGCAGGCCGCGGCCGCGCAAGTTGCTTCCGCGCAGGTCAATTTCGATTATTGCGTAGTGCGCTCACCCTTCGACGGCGTGGTCACCGACAAGGCTGCGCAGGTCGGCGAAATCGTCTCGCCGTTCTCGGCGGGCGGAGGGTTCACGCGCACGGGCGTGGCGACGATCGTGGACATGGATTCGCTGGAAGTGGACGTTGACGTCAACGAGGCCTACATCAGTCGCGTCATGCCGGGAATGCCGGTCGAGGCGGTGCTGGATGCCTATCCCGACTGGCGTATTCCCGCGCACGTGATCGCGATCATTCCGAGCGCCGACCGCAGCAAGGCCACGGTGAAAGTGCGCATCGCCTTCGACACGAAGGACCGGCGCATCATTCCGGAGATGGGCGTGCGGGTGTCGTTTCTGGAGAAGCGCGCAGATCACAGCGAGTCGATCGCGGGCGTGCTGGTGCCGAGAAGCGCGATCGTTCAGCGCGACGGGCATGACGTGGTGTTCGTGATTGACGGCGAGCACGCGAAGCAGACGTCGGTCACGACCGGCGCTGATTTCAACGACCTGAAGCAGGTCACGAGCGGATTGAGTGCGGGTGCGCAGGTGGTTGCGGCACCACCCGCGGGTTTGAAAGATGGTGAAAAGGTCAAGGCCGCAACCGCCGCCAACGGATAGCCAAGTCGCCATCCAGGCACTGGGTCCCGGCCAATCCCTGGCCGGGATGACGATGAAAGCGAGAGGGACGACGATGAACGCAGCAGTCGCAGAAACACGTGATCCCGGCGCGAGCAGCGGTGCGGGTCAGCCGCTGGTGCAGATCCGCAGCCTCTCCAAGGTGTACCAACGCGGCAAGCAGAAGCTCGAAGTGTTGCACCACGTGGACCTGGATATCGCCTCCGACGATTTCTTCGCGCTGATGGGGCCGTCCGGTTCCGGCAAGACCACGCTGCTCAACATGATCGGCGGGCTGGATTCGCCCACCGACGGCAGCATCAGCGTCGGCGGCAAGCGCATAGACAAGATGGGCGAGGGCGAGCTCGCGCGCTGGCGCGCCAGCCATGTCGGCTTCGTGTTCCAGTTCTACAACCTGATGCCCGCATTGTCCGCGCAGAAGAATGTGGAATTGCCGCTGCTGCTGACCAGGCTCTCCGGCGCGCAGCGCAAGAGGAATGCCGCCATCGCGCTGCAATTGGTCGGCCTGGCCGATCGCGCCTCGCACAAGCCCAGCGAATTGTCGGGCGGCCAGCAGCAGCGCGTCGCCATTGCGCGCGCGATCGTTTCCGATCCGACCCTGCTGGTCTGCGACGAGCCGACCGGCGACCTCGACCGCCAGTCGGCGGAAGAAGTGCTGACGCTGCTGCAGCGGCTCAACCGCGAGCACGGCAAGACCATCGTCATGGTGACGCACGATCCCAAGGCCGCGGAATACGCGACGCACACGCTGCATCTGGACAAGGGCGCGCTCGTCGAACAACAGCACATCATCTGATCGGGAGCGGGCGATGAAATACTTCCATCTGATCTGGGCAGCGTTGTTCCGGCGCAAGGCGCGGACAGCCTTCACGCTGATTTCGATTCTCGCCGCCTTCCTGCTGTTCGGATTGCTGAATGCGACCCGTGTGGCATTCACCGGCGGCAGCGATACGCTCGCCGGAAACGAGCGGCTGGTGGTCGCCTCGCGCTTTTCGATCATGACCGGGTTGCCGCTCAGTCTGAAACAGCGCATTGCAGCCATTCCTGGAGTGGAAGGCGTCGGCCACGAAAACTGGTTCGGCGGCGTGTATCAGGACCCGAAGAACTTCGTTTTCAGCTTCGCGGTGGATCAGGATTACCTGGATTCCAACTCCAATCTGATCATCACGCCGCAGGCGCAACGAGCCTTTGCCAACACCCGTGATGGCGCGCTGGTCGGCGATGCGCTGGCGGCGCGTTATCACTGGAAGGTCGGCGACAAGATTCCCCTGCAATCGCAGATCTTCCCCCAGAAGAACGGTGACAAGACCTGGCCATTCGAGATCGTCGGCATTTTCAAGACCACCAAGGACGCGCCCAATGGCATGGACCAGATGTTCTTCATGCACTGGACCTACTTCGACGAGGCCAATCTGTACAGCCAGCATGAAGTGGGCTGGTACGTGGTCAAGTTGAAGAGTCCTGGGCAGGCCGATCAGGTGGCGCACGCGATCGATGCGCTGTCGGCCAACTCGGACCATGAGACCAAGACCCAGACCGCCAATGCGTTCAACGCCTCGTTCGCCAAGCAGATCGGCAACATCGGCCTGATCGTCGAGGCGATCATGGCGGCCGTGTTCTTCACCCTGATCCTGCTGACCGGCAACACCATGGCGCAGGCGGTACGCGAGCGCATCCCGGAGCTTGCAGTACTGAAGACGATCGGCTTCACCAATCGCAGCGTACTGGGGCTGGTGCTCGCCGAGGCCGTGCTGCTGCTGCTGATCGGCGGCGTGCTCGGTCTGGCCATCGCCAGCGCTCTTGCGCCGGGGCTCGCCAAGGGCAGCGGCGGCATGATCCAGCTGCCGCCGATCGGCGCGAGCAGCTGGATCGAAGGCATCGTATTGATGATCGTGATCGGGCTGGTCGTCGGTGCGCTGCCTGCACTGCGCGGGATGCGCTTGCGCATCGTTGACGCACTGGCCGGCCGCTGAGGAGTGCATCGATGAAGAAATTCCTGTCGGGTTTGGGCCTGTTCGCGACCGTGGTCGCGTGGCTGATCGTGTGGACGGCGCTGCCGTTGCTGGTGATCCTCGCGCTGGTGGTCGTGCTCGCGCTGTGGCTGGCGCTCACCCGCGCCGGACGGCGCACGCTTTCGGTCACGAACGTGGGTCTGAGCACGTTGCGGCAGCGGCTCGGTTCCACCGCCGTGATCGTGGTCGGCATCGCCGGCGTGGTCGCCGTACTGGTGGCGCTGCTGGCGATGGGCGAAGGCCTGACCGCCACCTTGCAGCAGACCGGCAGCAACGACACCGCCATCGTGTTGCGCGGCGGATCGCAGGCGGAAAGCAATTCGGTGCTGACACGCGACAACATCGCCACGATCGAGGAGGCTCCGGGCATCGCCAAAGATGCGCAGGGCAAGCCGGTCGCGTCCGCCGAACTGGTGGTGGTGGCCAATGTGCCGAAGAAGAGCGACCCATCCACCGATTCCAACGTCGAGATCCGCGGTGTGGGCGACGAGGCATGGGCATTGCGGCCGGAGGTGAGGATCGTCTCCGGGCGCAAGTTCAAGCCGGGCCTGCGCGAGCTGGACGTGGGTCAGGCGGCACAGCGCCAATTCGCCGGGCTGGGAGTCGGCCAGCAGCTGAAGCTTGCCGGGCAGGACTGGGACATCGTCGGCGTGTTCGTCTCCGGCGATTCGCACGAGTCGGAATTGTGGGGCGATGCGAAGTCGGTGGCGGAAGCCTACCGGCGCGGCAGCAGCGCGGAGTCGGTGACGGTGCGCCTGGCCTCGCCCTCGACGTTCGACAAGTTCAAGGCTGCGCTGATGAGCGATCCGACGCTGAAGGTGGATGTCTCCACCACGCGTGAGTATTTCAACAAGCAATCCGAAGGCCTGAGCAAGGTGATCCGCGTGGTCGGCATCACCATCGGCGTGATCATGGCGATCGGCGCGATCTTCGGTGCGCTCAATACCATGTATGCCGCAGTGGCCACACGCGCGCGCGAAATCGCCACCCTGCGCGCGATCGGCTTCCGCGGCGTCCCGGTGGTGATTTCGATCCTGCTGGAAACGATGTTGCTGGCGCTGCTCGGCGGCGTGATCGGCGCGGCGATCGTGTGGCTGATCTTCAACGGTTACACCGCGTCGACGATCGGCGCCAACTTCAGCCAGGTGGTGTTCCAGTTCAAGGTGTCGCCGGCCCTGTTGTGGACCGGCATCAAGTGGGCGCTGGCGATCGGCTTCATCGGCGGGTTGTTCCCCGCCGCGCGCGCCGCACGATTGCCGGTGACAACCGCGTTGCGGGAGCTTTGACCGGAACCGTAAGGCGGGTCTTGACCCGGCGGTATGCGCATGGCGGCTCAAGACCCGGCCTACCTTTTTGTCAAGACAGCCCCTCGAGAACTGGAGGGCGGGTTTCAACCCGCCGATTAGGCGTGTGGCGGGTCAAGACCCGCCCTACGTTCGTGGCACAACATCCGCCACGGCACGAAGATCGCCGCCAGAATCGCGATCAGCAGCGTCCACTTCGCGGCGTAATAGAGCTTGCGGTTGCGTTTCTTGAACGCCTTGGATACCCGGCGGATCACGTAGACATACTTGAAGATGCGATTGATGCCGCCGGTGCGGTCGCCTTGCATGTTGGGTGCGGAACCGGCGGCCAAGAAATGCCGCGCGACAAAACGATTGAGCGCGCCCGCCCAGCGGAATCTCATCGGCCGCTCGACGTCGCAGAACAGGATGATGCGGTTTTCGCTGGTCTCGTTGGCCGCCCAATGAATGTAGGTTTCGTCGAACAGCACGCCTTGGCCATCCCGCCAGCTGTACGGCTCGTCATCCACGCGGATCCAGCAGCGATCGTCGTTGGGCGTGATCAATCCCAGGTGATAACGCAGCGAACCCGCGTACGGATCGCGGTGCTTGCCGAGATTGCTGCCCGGCGGCAGCTCCGCGAACATCGCCGCCTTCACGTTCGGCGCGGAGCGCAGCAGTTCCACCGTGCGCGGACACAGCTCCTGTGCCGACGGATGCGGCTGCTCGTCGTACCACTTCAGGTAAAAGCGCTTCCAGCCGGTACGGAAGAATGAGTGGAACCCGGCGTCGTCGTAATCGCCGGAAGCCTTGATGTGGCTGGCCTGCGAAAGCGCGATCGCCTCCTCGCGAATTTCGCGCCAGTGGCTGCGCAGGTTTTCCAGTTCGGGAAAATCGGCCGTGGCGAGATAGGGCGTGCGCGCCACCTTCGAGAACGCATACATCAGCACATTGATCGGCGCCATGAACGTGGAGTGATCGGTCACCTGGCGCGCGAACCGGTGACGCACGCGTCCGCGCAGGTGCACGTAGATCGCGCAGGCAATCAGGATGCCGAGGATGATCCACTTCGTCATTGGCGGCGGGTGTGTGAGTGCGTGGCTCTTTTTAGAAATGCGGCCACGGATGGCGCTTGGTCGTTGCCGTCCATGCCAAGGGCTCCGCGACCCGCCAAGTTTAACGCGTGCGGCGCAGGGGCAACGCCTTGGCCAGCGTGATCAGCGCCACGCCGAGCAGGATCACCACCATGCCTGCCAATTCCAGCGTGCCGACCTGTTCGCCGGCGACCACTGCGCCGATCAGCACCGCCACCGGAGGATTCACGTAGGCGTAGCTGGCCGACAGCGCCGGGCGCACGGCGCGCAGCAGGAACAGATAGGCGGTGAAGGCGATGATCGAACCGAAGATCGCCAGATACACGAGGGCAATGACCGATTGCACCGGCACGTGCGTCGGCAGCGGTTCGCCGGATGCGAAGGCCATGAGTCCGAGCGCGGGCGCCGCGCACAGCATCTGCGCCGCCACGTTCATGGGCCCGCGCGGCAAATCCTGTCTGCGGCTCCAGATCGAACCGAACGCCCACGCCGCGGTGGCAATCAGCAACGCGATCGCCGCCCACGGCGATGCGCGCAGATCGCCGCCGCTGTTGAGCAACACCACGCCCACGAAACCGACGATCAGGCCGAACACCTCGGCGCGGCGCGGCCATTCGCGATAGGCGCACAGCACCAGCGCCACGAACAAGGGTTCACCGGCGATCGCCACCGCGGCCACACCGGAGGCCACGTACTGTTCGGCGAAGCACACCAGCCCGTTGCCGAACGCCAACAGCAGCACGCCGGTGATCGCGGCATTGCGCCATTGCCTGCGCGTCGGCGCCGGCACGCCGCGCAGCCGCAGCCACGCATACATCGCCGCGCCCGCCGCGCCGAAACGCAGCGCCGCCAGCACGAATGGCGGAAAGCCGGTCAGCCCGTAGCGGATGCCGAGGTAGGTCGAGCCCCAGACCACGTAGACGGTGGCGAGCGCGAGCGGGACCAGCCACCGCCGCGAGTGCGTGGCGTGTTCGGAAATGGAAAGCGCGGTGTCGTTCATGTTTTCCGGCGCCGATCCCTCGGCGCGAAAGTCGAAAAGCGGACCCGTGTTCGTACTTTCAACAACAAAAAAACGCCTCGATGCAGAGGCGCCGGGTTCCATTCTATCCGTGATCGGATGACGCGTTCGGGTCGCCGTTATGACATTTTTGTTGCGCTGGGTTGAACGCGATTCAACGAGCGTCGCGCGGGGAGGCAAGACCCGCCCTGCGCTTTTCATCTTGAAGCAGGCTTTGCTTGCGCGCCGCTCCCCAACGCCAGCCGCCGATGGTGCCATCCTCGCGCACCACACGATGACACGGCACGATCAGTGCCAGCTTGTTGGAGCCGCAGGCGCGGCCGATCGCGCGCGCGGCCTTCGGTGCGCCGATCATGCGCGCGATCTCGCCGTAGCTGCGCGTCTCCCCGGCGGGGATGCGGGTCAGCGCGTCCCACACGCGCCACTGGAATGCGGTGGCCGTGATGTCCAGCGGCGGCAGTTCCGATCGAGTGGCGTTTTCGTCTTTGCCGAATTGTGCGGCGATGCGCGCGACCACCACCGAAAGCCATTCGTCGCGACCGGCATCCACGCGCGTGATCCGCGCGCGCGGGAATTCGCCGCGCAACTGCTTCAACAGGGCGTCATCGTCGTCGCCGATGTTCACCGCGCACAGGCCACGCTCCGTTGCCGCCACCAGTACGCGCCCGAGGGGACATGCCAGCGTGGTGTAACGAATCGCCACGCCCGCGGCTCCTTCGCGATAGCGTGCAGGCGGCATGCCGAGCAGGCGGTCCGAGTGTTCGTAGACACGGCTGCCGGAACCGAAACCGGCGCCATAGATCGCGTCGGTGATGGACGCGCCATCGCGCAGCGCGCGCTTGAATTCGCCGAAACGCTTCGAGCGTGCGTATTCCGCAGGCGACACCCCGTAAGCGCGCCGGAATGCGCGCTGCAGGTGGCTTGGGGAGAGGCCGACTTGCGCGGCGAGTTCGCCAAGGCTCGGCACCTCGTCGCTGCGGTCGAGGATTTGGCGTGCGCGTTCGAGCGCATCGGGGGCAGTTTTCAATTCGGCATTCATGACGCGATGCTAGGACGCGCCCGCGCCCGCGGCTATCCGATTCTTGCGCGCGGCGGCGGGTCCACTACCCGGAATTCGCCTTCGATGATGCCGTCGTGCGCCGTGCGCGCGGTCTTGCGCGGCAGCAAACGTCGCACCAGCAGCGCCAGCGCGCCGAATGCCACCGCGGCGAGTCCGGCGATCAGCCCGAAGAACAGCAGGCCGACCAGGATCAGCCCGCCGCAGGCGAGCATCAAGGCGCGCAACAGGGGATGACGGGGCAGGGCGAAAGCGATGCGCATGAGGGTTGCCGAACGTTCCGGGGACGTTTGCTATCTTGTGCCGGTCAATCAGCCTTGCAAGTGCCCATGGACATGACCACGCCTGATGCGCCGTTGTGCCGCGTCGAAGACATTCCCGACGGCGGCGTGCTGGGCGTGGATCCCGCCGACCCGCATGGCGACGCGCTCGTGCTGGCGCGCAACGGCAATGAGGTGCGCGCCTGGCTGAACGTCTGTCCGCACGCCGGCCGGCGCATGGATTACGCACCCAACCTGTTCCTGGTCAAGGGCGGTCACCTGACCTGCGCCGTGCATGGCGCGACCTTCGCGCTGGCGCAGAACGGCTTGTGCGTGCAGGGGCCGTGTCGCGGCGAGTCGCTGGCGTCGGTGCCGGTGCGTGTCGAAAACGGCGCAGTGCATCGTGCGGCAACGTTCAACTGCGAA
Source organism: Rhodanobacteraceae bacterium (assembly GCA_051961995.1). GTDB lineage: Bacteria > Pseudomonadota > Gammaproteobacteria > Xanthomonadales > Rhodanobacteraceae > 66-474. Next base: position 42,997 of record JBQCCR010000082.1, read on the forward strand.
ACAGCAAGTTGACCATGACCAGCATGGTCACCAGCATCAGCAGCGTCAGCGGCAAACCCAGCCGCAGGAAATCGCGCGGCTTGTAACCGCCGGGGCCCGCCACCAGCAGGATGGTCGGGCTGGCGCCGGGGAGCAGGAAGGTGTTGGAAACCGACATCGCCACGATCAGCGCATAGGCGCTGGGGTTGCCGCCGGATGCGAGTGCGATGTTGATCGCCATCGGCACCATCATGACCGCCGCGCCCACGTGGGAGATCACCTGCGAGAACAGCAGCGCGAGGATCGCGATGCTGGCTTGCAACAGCCACTGCGGCCAGTGCCCGATGTGCACCAGCAACTCCTGCGCCATCCATGCCGCGGTGCCGGTCGAATCCATTGAAGCGCCCAGCGGGATCAGGCTGGCCATGATGAAGATGGTGCGCCAGTTGACCGCGCTGTAGGCCTCTTCCATGTTGAGCACGCCGGTCAGCAACATGCCGACCGCGCCGGTCATCATCGCGACCGACAGGCGCAAATTGGTGAACAGGCCAAGCCCCATGGCAAGCGCGAAGAACAGCAGCGCGTGCCAGATCTTGCCGGGGCGATGTTCTTCGCGGGGAATGTCGGTGACCGGCACCAGATCGCGATCTTCCGCGGCCAGCAGCAGGTCGCGCCAGAAGCTGTGCAGCACCAGGGTGTCGCCGGCGCGCAGGTTGGTCTTGCGCACGTCCTCGCCGCGGAACACCTGCTCGCCGCGGTTCACCGCCAGCACGGAAATGCCATAGCGCTTGCGCAGGCGCAGCGCACCGACATCCTGCTTGACGAAGCGCGAAGACGGCGGCACCACCGCTTCTGAAATGCCGGCGCGGGTGGGATTGAACATGTCGGCCAGCGCGCGCAGCCGTCCGCCGGTGCGAGCCTGCTGCGCCTGCGCGAACTCGCTGACTTGCGCGCGCGGGCCGAGCACGCCCAGCACCGTGCCGACCCAGATCAGTTGATCGGCCGGCGGAGCAAGGCGCGCTTCATTGCCGTTCTTGATCGCGAGGATGGGCGGCGCGTCGGTCAACAGTTCCGCCTCGCCCACGCTCATCCCGACCAGCGGGCTTTCCGCGGTGACGGTGAGTTCGGTGACTTCGCCTTCCAGCCCGTACGTCTGCGCGAAGTAACTCTCGGTACGGCCGGGCGTGACCTTCGGCTTGTCGTCCACGTCTTCCGGCAGCACGCGCCGGGTGGCGAACGCGAAATACGCCAGGCCCACCAGCAGCAGCGGAATGCCGATCGGGGTGATCGCGAACAGCTTGAACGGTTCGATGGTCTGCGCGCCCGGCGGCAGGTTGCGGTCGGCGCTGGCGATCAGGTCGTTGAGCAGGATCAGCGGCGAGTTGCTGATCAGGGTCATGTTGGTGCCGCACAGGATGCACGCTGCCATCGGCAGCAGCAGCCGCTTCAATGGAATGCCGGTGCGCGCCGACACGCGACTGACCACCGGCAGGAACAATGCGGCGAGCGCCTGGCTCTGAATGATCGAGGACAGGCTGCCGGCCATGCTGTTGACCAGCAGCGAGACCCGGTTTTCCGCGCCGCCGGCCAGGCGCAGGATGAAGGAGGCAGCCTTGCTCAGCACACCGGTGCGATCGAGACCCGCACCCATGATCATCACCGCGATCAGCGAGATCACCGCGTTGCCGGCAAAGCCTTCGAACAACTGTTCGATGGGCATCAGGCCGGTGATGCCGATCACCACCAGCACCAGCAGCGCGACTAGGTCGGCGCGCACCCATTCCAGGATCAGCATCGCGATGGTGAAACCGACCAGCCCGAGCACCAGCATCATGTCGGGGGTGAGGGTCAGCTCCATTGCGTGATCGTTCTTGTCCGGTCAGTGCATCGGATGGCGGCGAGCGTTTTTCGAGAATCCCCACCAAGCGTCGCGAGCGAAGGTAGGTAGTGCGTCGCCGGAGCGCAGGAAGCGGAGTGTACACGTCAGTACATGAGCATTCCGAGCACCGCCGGCGCGCGAGATGCCGAGTGCAGCAGTTTGGCGGGGGTTTTTACACGCGGTCATATAGAAGATCCCACACGCCATGACCGAGACGCACACCCCGCTGCTCGAAACGTGTCTCGATGCGCCACGGCGGCCGCTCCGCATAACCCCCGTCTCCCCTGCGGTTGCGCCATGCGGGTGCCGCCTCCAGCACCTCGCGCATCTGCGCCGCATAGTCGGCCCAGTCGGTCGCCAAATGCAAGAGGCCGCCGAGTTTGACACGACTGGCCAGCAACCGGGCGAATGCGGGCTGAATCAGGCGACGCTTGTGGTGGCGCTTCTTGTGCCAGGGATCGGGGAACCAGATGCGCACCTCGTCCAGCGATTCCGGCGCGAGTTCGTTCTCCAGCACCTCGATCGCATCGTGATTCCAGATGCGCACGTTGCGGGTTTCGTGCGCGGCCAGCGCGTTCATCAGCCGACCCACACCGGGCCGGTGCACCTCGACGCCGAGGTAGTCGCGGTCGGGGTCATGCTCGCTGGCCCAGGCCAGCGCCTCGCCGTTGCCGAAGCCGATCTCCAGCACCCGCGGCGCGTGCCTGCCGAACAGTGAGTCCAGGTCACGTGCTTCGCCGCCGTAATCAACGCCGAAGCGTTGCCAGTGCTGTTCGAACGCGCGCTGCTGGGCGGGGGTGATGCGGCCCTGGCGCAGGACGAAGCTGCGGATTTTCCGGAGCTGACCGGATGGAGGCGCGTCAGTCATTACCGATCCTGTGCGGGAGTGCGCCTGCGCGCGAAGGTTTCAATGCGCCGTGGGGCTCGAAAGGCAGCCATGAGCCACGCATGGTCATCCCGCAAGCGTCAGAAAAGTTTTTTGTCCGCAAAAGGACGCAAGGACCGCGAAGAGATCGCTCGAAATTTGGCGCCCTCTGCGTTCTTCGCGAACCGTTGCTTCGGAAACGAGCAGCGCGGCCGCCATGCGGGCGCGCTGCTGCAGATCACGAAATGGTGCCGTCCGCCGGACTCGATGCGGAAGCGTAGCGTTTGCGGGGTATCCGCCCGGCCTGGAACGCGACGCGGCCTGCCTCCACCGCGAGTTTCATCGCGTGCGCCATGCGCACCGGATCGCGCGCACCGGCGATCGCGGTGTTCATCAGCACGCCGTCGCAACCCAGTTCCATGGCGATCGCGGCGTCGGACGCGGTGCCCACGCCTGCATCCACGATGATCGGCACGCGCGCGTTCTCGACGATTTCCATCAGGTTGTACTTGTTCTGGATTCCCAACCCGGAACCGATGGGCGCAGCCAGCGGCATCACCGCCACGCAGCCGATTTCTTCCAGCCGCCTGGCAAGGATCGGATCGTCGCTGGTGTAGACCATCACCTCGAATTTTTCCGCGACCAGTTGCTCGGCGGCTTGTAGCGTCTGCATGACGTCCGGGAACAGCGTCTTCGGGTCGCCGAGCACTTCCAGTTTCACCAGCGCGCGACCATCCAGCAGTTCGCGCGCCAGGCGGCAGGTACGCAGCGCCTCTTCGGCGGTGTAGCAGCCGGCGGTGTTGGGCAGGATGGTGTAGTGATCCGGCGGCAGCACATCCAGCAGATTCGGCTCACCCTTGTTCTGGCCGATGTTGGTGCGGCGGATGGCGACCGTGACGATCTGCGCGCCCGCGGCTTCGGTCGCGCGACGGGTCTCATCGAGATCCTTGTACTTGCCGGTGCCGGTCAGCAGGCGCGAAGCATAGGTGCGGCCGGCGATCACCAGCGGATCGGGGATGACTTCTTCAATTGCGTGTCGAGGGAGGGCGTTCATCATTTTCTCGTCATTCCGGCGCAGGCCGGAGTCCATTTTGGCCTGTGCCATTTCGGATTCTGAAAGTTGTCGTTGTCGAGTTCGCCGCCGAGGCAACGCGGCCCTTCGCCTCCTGCTCGGGCACTCGGTTTCGCCGACGCTCAGCCTCCCCCTATGGCTTGGACGATCTCCACCCGATCGCCTTCGCCCAGCGCGTATCGGTCATGCAGGCTGCGCGGCACGATTTCGCGATTGACCTCGACCGCGACGCGGCGCTCGGCGTAACCCGCATCCGCGAGCAGGGTGGAAATGGTGGTGGCCGGCGCGCATTCGCGCGCGGTGCCGTTCAGGACGATTTGCATCCGTGCATTTTAACCCCATGCGCGGAGCACCCGCGATGCCGGCGCATCGCGGATGCCACCGAGTCGATCAATGACCATCGTCCTGCTGGTCGTGATCCTTCTTTTTCTTCTGTTCCTTGGAGTGCGGCGGAGGCGGCACGTGCTGCGGCCGTTGCTGCTGTTGTCGCGCGCGCTGCTCCTGTTGTTGTTGCGCACGCATTGGAGCTTCCTGCGCCTGACGCTGCTGCGTCCGGGCCTGGCGTTGCTCTGACTGCCGCACGCGCATCTGCTGCGCTTGTTGTTGCTCCTGCTGCTGCGCGCGTGCTGTGCGTTGTTGCTCCTGTTGTGCGCGTTGTTGATCGGCGCGCCGTTGTGCCTGCTGCGCCCTCATTTGCTCATCGCGCAGGCTCGCCTGCCCGGCCTGCGGTGGCTGCTGTCGTTGCGCGCGTTGCTGGGCGGCTTGCTGGCGTTCCTCATTGGCGCGCTGCTGCGCCTCCTGGGCATGCGCATTCTCGTTGCGCTGACGTTCCTGCGACTCGCGCTGCTGCGTTTGTGCGGACTGCGCGCGCTGTTGCTGCTGTTGCGCGCGGGCCTGCTCGGCGTCCTGCCTGGTGCGCTCCGGTGCCTGCGCGCGACCTTGCTCGGTTTGTGGCTGTGCGCGCTCGCCATTGCGGTGGGTTTGTGCCGCTTGCTGGCGTGCTTGCTCCGCACGCTGCGGGTTCCGGGCGGCGCGTTGCTCCGCCGCGTTATTCCCGCGTTGCGGGTGCGCAAATCGCGCGGACGGCAGCTCGCCCGGACGCAGTCGTTCGCGTTGCGGCGTCTTCGCGTTTTCGCCCGGATTGACCGGCACCTGGATCGGGTGGATGGAAGCGCGGCCTGGCGGGCGCGCACCGCTTCGTGGCGCCTGCACCGGGCGCTGGCCGTTGGGCATTTTCGCCTGCGGCTGTCCGGGCCGGTTCGGCGCGGCGACCGGCGTACCGGGTTTCGGCGCGGTGGCGACGACTTTCACGCGCCGCGGTTCCGGCTGCGCTTTGGCGTGCTGTTGCCGCATCTGGCGCAGCTGCGTCAAGGGGATCGGCGCGCCGCCCTGCTTGGCGATGACCTTCTCGCGCGCCGCAAACGGCACCGGACGCGGTGGCGGCGCATGTCGAGCCACCACGGTGCGATTGAACGCCTTCGCCACCGGTTTTGCGATCGGCCGTTTCGGCGGGGTGATCGCGAGACTCGCGCGGGTAGGCGCAACGTGCGGGATCGGCGCGACAGTGGCCTTGGCCAGCGCCGAGCGATTCACGCGCAACACCGCCGCACGCACCGGTTTTGCGCCGGCGAACACGTTGCGCGGCACCGCCGTGAAGGCGCGCGGATCGTCGCGATAAGCATACTGGCGAGCGCCTGCAAATGGACGGCCCGCGGCGTAGTTGCCGTAATAGTTGTTGATCACCGTCTTGTTGACATAGACGTTGCGGATGTTGGTCACGTTGATGTTGGTGAAGTAGTTGCGGCTGGCGCGATACGGCGGCACGTACACGTCGCGCGGTCCCAGCGGGAACCAGCCGACCGGCTCGCCGTAACCGCCGCCACCCACGCTCAGCGAAACCGAGAAGCCCGAGCCGCCGACGAACGCGACCAGTGCCGGCGCATACACCGGCCGCACCGTGCGCTGGCCGGGCACCCAGCCCCAGCGGTTGCTGACGTACACCCAGCGACCGTAATGGAACGGCGCATAGCCCCACGGTTCGTTGTCCACCCAGGTCCAGCCCCAGGGGTCGATCCAGGCCCAGTGCCCATCGCGATACGGCGCCCAACCGGCCCCGACACGGGTCGGATACCACACTTCCCCGTAGTCGGAGGTGCTTTGCCAGTCGCCGTATTGATCGAGATCCTCGTAGCCCACCACCTCCGGCGCCACGTAGCGACGCGACACCGAATTGGCGTAACGCGAATCGCGCGATTGGCAGAAGCGGTCGAAATCATCCGGCGCAGGTACGCTCTGCACTCGCACGTTGGCGAGCGAACTGTCATCGAAGCGATAGGATTCCCCGGCCTGCACCGGGCGGCTGACCCCGTTCTCGCCATACACGGTGCCGGAACCTTCGAATACGGTGACCATCGCGCCATTGCCGTCGGGCGCCACGTCCAGTCGATAGGTGCCGGGCTCGTCGGCGACGAATGCCACGGTGGGCGTGTCCACCTCGTAGGTCTGACCCTCGCCGATCGTGCGTACGCGCAGGTTCAAGGTGCCTTGCGACAATTCCACCTGGGTCGTGGTGTCGTTGAGGTCGAGGAAGTTGAACGCGCTGTTGTCGTTGATGCGCAGCGCGGCGTCGCCCAGCTCCAGCGCGGCCCGGCCGTCGCTGCCGGTCATCAGCCGGTCGCCGGTGATCAGCGGGCGATTGATATCGGCGTCGCCCCAGTCGTCCTCGCCGGCGGGTGCGAATTCCACATCGCCGGTGAGATAGGCCAGTCGCGCGGCCCGATCGGGCGGATCGGTCTGGACGTTCTGGTCCTGGGGTGTGCTCTGGTCATACGAGGGACTCTGGCTGTAATACTGCGCGCTGGCGAGGGTGGTGGAACCGAGCATCACGAGCGCTGCAGCCAATGCGGCCGGAAGCAATCTGATCGGCAGAAGACGAATGCGGGACATGGCGGACTCCGCGGCTGTGCTGCTTGAGCGGCAAGCAACCCATGCGCGCCTCATCAGGCGGCACGCTCACATCACAGCCCAAGCGGGCTGAATGAACGCCTTCCGAAACCGGGTACCTAAGCGCCTCCAAAGAATCCGGTCAGCCGCCGTTGCGCCGGCGATGCGGGGGTCGTTACCATCGCGGTTCGACGCGGGTGTAGCTCAATGGTAGAGCTGTAGCTTCCCAAGCTACTGACGAGGGTTCGATTCCCTTCACCCGCTCCATGGTACACATCGGTCACATGGCGCTTGAGGGACGATGACCGGTGGCGCTGCGTGACGCTTCCGCACTTCCACAACCCCCGCCGATCCGCAAATGGCGCGGATCGGCAGCCCCCTCGACTCAAGAGGGCTGAAAAGCGCGGCGCTCTGCGGCCATGAATTACCGCCTCGCTTGAGGGCTGAAAAGCCCGCTTGCGCAGCCTGCCGTGCTACGGGCATTCTGCCGTACGCACACGCTTGGCGGCGCTCCATGAAAATCGCGATCCTTTCGCGCAACACCCGGCTGTATTCGACCTCGCGGCTGGTCGCTGCGGCGCGCGCGCGCGGGCATCGCGTGCGCGTGCTCGATCCGCTGCGCTGTTACATGCGCATCGCACACGACGGCTTTGCGCTGCATTACGGCGGCAAGGAATTGAAGGGCTTCGATTGCGTGATCCCGCGAATCGGCGCTTCGATCAGTTTCTACGGCACCGCGGTGCTGCGCCAGTTCGAGATGATGGGCGTGTATACGCCCAATCCGTCGGAAGCGGTGCTTCGTGCGCGCGACAAACTGCGCAGCCTGCAGATGCTGTCGAAGCGCGGCCTGGACCTGCCGGCCACGGTATTCGGCGACAACCCGGACGATACCGCCGATCTGCTGGCCATGCTTGGACCGCCGCCGCACGTGATCAAGCTCAATGAGGGCGCACAGGGGCAGGGTGTGGTGCTGGCGGAAAAGCCGGCGGCTTCGCAGAGCGTGATCGAGGCCTTCCGCGGCCTCTATGCCAACTTCCTGGTGCAGGAATTCATTCGCGAAGCCAATGGCTGCGACATCCGCTGCTTCGTGGTCGGCGACGAGGTGGTTGCGGCGATGCAGCGCGCAGCCTCGCCGGGCGACTTCCGTTCCAACCTGCACCGCGGCGGCACCGGCAGCAAGGTGGTCTTGAGCAAACGCGAACGCGAAACCGCGCTGCGTGCGGCGCGCGCGATGGAGCTGGGCATCGCCGGCGTGGACTTGCTGCGCTCCGAACGCGGTCCGCTGGTGCTGGAGGTGAATGCCTCGCCGGGGCTGGAAGGCATCGAAACAGTCACCGGCATAAATGTGGCCGCGGCGGTGATAACGCACGTCGAGAAGGCCACCGGATGAGAGATTGCCGGCACATGGCGCTTTCAGGAATTTATGCACGAAGGATATAGTACGAAGATAATCGTTGACACGGTCCCAACCCGGACATAGCATCGAACCAAGGTTGACTTGCGGTCTGCGCGCTGTGGTGGCGCGCGGCATGGTCATCAAGGGAAGTTCAGATGAAACCGGGCAAGTGGTTTGTCGCGGCGGTGGTTGGTCTCGCGCTATTCCAGGCCGGGGGAGCCGTGGCCGCTGATGCACAGAAGATCGGGAAAGCCGACAACAAGCAGGCCTTCGACCTTGTCGTCGCTGCGGTGAAAACGGAGATGCAGCCCGGCGGGCGTTACGAATTCGTGGATGGGCAAAGTCGCAATACGGTCAACCAGAAGCTTGACGAAATGTCCTCGCTGTTCAACCAATTCGGAAGCGTGGACAAGATGGATCCGGCGACCAAGGTGACGCTGTACAACGATCAGGAACTGGTGGACGGCATTCTCACCAAGGATGATCGCAATCGCGAGATCTGCCACCGAGAGACCAGCCTGGGATCAAACATCCCGCATGTGACGTGCAGGACTTACGGTGAGATCCGGCAGAACCAGCGGGATACTCAAAGCTGGATGCGGCAGAATCATCTGCAGTTGCAGCCGCAGGAGCTCGGCGGGACCCCCGTCCGGGGAGGGAATCCGGTTTCCCACTGAAGCGGCATCTACGAAAAAGGTCGTTGATCCTTTCCGATCGCGACCCTAGAATCAAAGTACCCGCCCGGCATACCGTGCCGTGCGGCCGTCGAACGATAACCGAAGGGGGATTTATGAAACTGTCCAAGTGGGTACTGGGGTTGGCTGTCTTGGCAATCACGCTGGCGGGCAACGTTTATGCGGATACTGCGGAGCCGGTGGTCAAGGCGACCAACAAGGATGATTTTGCCGCGGTGGCTGCGGCGATCCGCCAACAGGTCGCGCCGGGCGGACGCTGGGAGTACACCAGCAAGCTCGAGAAGGAACAGATCAACCGTTATCTGGACGACATGGGTGCCCTGTTTGCGAAATACGGCACGCTGGATCAGATGAACGAGGCTACCAAATTGCAACTGGTGAATGACCAGGAAGCGGTCAACGAGATACTGACGAAGCGGGACGACAATCACATTGTGTGCCAGTACGAACAGCCGCTGGGGTCATTGATACCGAAGAAGACCTGCCGCACCTACGGTGAAATCCAGCGGGAGCGTGAACGGGCACAACATGACATGTATCAACGGCTCGCCACGCCTCAACTTCGCGGTGGCGGCTAGCAACACAGGGGCAAACGCAATCGTGAAACCGCGTCAACCAGAGCTCCTGCCTCGCCCCACCGAAGCCGAGCTGGAAATCCTCCAGGTCCTGTGGGCGCGCGACGGCTGCACGGTCCGCGAGGTGCATGAAGCCTTGCACCGCGACTCCGGCGCGGGTTACACCACCGCGCTGAAGTTGTTGCAGATCATGCATGGCAAGGGCCTGGTGGTCCGCGACGATTCGCAGCGCGCGCACGTGTTCCACGCGGCGGTCAGCAAGGAGAAGACCCAGAAGCGTTTCCTCGCCGACCTGGTGCAGCGCGTGTTCGAAGGTTCGCCCTCTCAACTCGTGCTGCACGCGCTGGGCAGCCAGCGCGCCAGCCGGGAGGAGTTGCGCGAGATCCGCGCGCTGCTGAATCGGCTGGAGAAGGACGAGCGCTGATGAACGCCTGGCCCGCCGCTCTGGCATCCGTGCAGGTGGTGGGCTGGACCCTGCTGCACTTCGTGTGGCAGGCCGGGCTGGTCGGCGTCTGCCATGCGTTGCTGCGACGTTGCCTGCCGCGCGGCGAAGCGCGTTATCTGCTCGGCATGCTGGCGTTGGTTGCGCTGGCGTTGTGTCCCGTCCTTACAGCGTGGCGCCTTTTCGGTGCGATGACAGCGGTTGCGCAGACCGGCATCGGCCCGGTGACCGCGGTCTTCGGCGCAGCACCGCGATGGGCGGCGAATGCGACGCCGGGTTGGCAAACCGCGCTGGTGGCGGCGATGCCGTGGCTGGTGCTGGTCTGGTCGTGTGGCGTCCTGTTGTTGAGCTTGCGCGTCTGGCGGCACTGGCGGCAGTTGCGGGCGCTGGTACGCGCTGCGCGGATATTGCCGGTCTGGCAGGAACGGCTGCACGCGTTGTCGCAACGTTTCGGTTTGCGCCGCGGCGTGCGCGTGCTGAGCAGTGCGCGAGTGGCCACGCCGACCTTGATCGGCTGGATCCGCCCGGTGATCCTGCTGCCGCTCGCGGTGTCGAGCGGGTTCCCCGTTGCCCAGGTCGAGATGATTCTGGCGCACGAACTGGCGCACCTGCGCCGTTTCGACCATTTCGCCAACCTGTTCCAGGTAATCCTGGAAACCTTGCTGTATTACCACCCGGTGGTGCACTGGATTTCGCGGGAGGTGCGCAACGAGCGCGAGCTGTGCTGCGACGCGCTGGCGTTGCGCGTGACCGGCGGCAACGGGCACGCCTTGGCTACGGCCCTGGTCGAACTCGAGGAATTTCGCGAACGGAACGCCGGCCTGACGCTCGCCGCGAGCGGCGGCGTTTTGCTTGAGCGGGTCTGGCAGATCACCGGACCGCCGCGCGAGATTGACAAGCGCCAGACGGGACGATTGGTCGGTGCGTTTTCGGCGCTGTTGCTGACCGCGCTGTTGCTTGCCCTGCTGTGGCGACAGGCGGAGTTGCGTCGCGACCTGGCCGATTCTGCCGTCGAGGTCCAGCATCTGCTGACCTCACAATTGCTGCCCGCCTCCATCCGCATGCCCGTGCAGACAGTCGCGAACCTGATCCCGCAACGGCTTGCGGTTCCGCCGTTGCAACTGCAGCCGGGCGATGCGGCAACCCGTGACGATGAAATCGCCCCGCGGGTGCTGCGGAAAGTTTCGATAGCTGCGCCCGCATTGCGTGTGGTCGACCTGAATCCGGGCCGCCTTGCATTGCTTGTCATCCCCGCGCGTGCGACGGAATCGTCTCGGGATGCGGCGGATCTGCCCACGCCCATCCGCATCCAGCAACCGGTGTATCCACTCGCTGCGATGGAGCAGGGCGTCGAGGGCAAGGTGGTGGTGGAGTTCGGCCTGGATGCCGAGGGCAGCGTGAGCGAGCCAACCGTGGTGGATGCCCAACCGGCCGGAATCTTCGATCATGCCGCCACACACGCGCTGCTGGGCTGGAAATTTGCCTCGCCAGCCCCGGGAACCACCGGCCGACGTTATCGTCAAACCTTCACTTTCACCCTGCATCCCGGCTCGGACGCGAAAGGCGCCCGTGAAATCCACGCCAAGGCCGGCTGTTATACGGTCACCGGCAGCAACATCTGTCGCGTTCGCAGTCCGGGCGACGCATTCGCCGGCGGCGCATTGCATTAATTTCCATCGGAGCCGCGACTCGCTCGGTCTGCGAATCTCCCTGCCGCTCCGACTTTTCCTCTCCGGCGCGACCTTGTTCAGCATTTCCGGCTAAGCTTGTAAGAGCGGTGCGGCGACGGAGCGGCCGCTTCCGGAAGAGTGGCCCCATTGACTGGCTACGGATGGATCCCGACATGCGCGTGCTGGTGATCGAAGACAACAACGACATCGCGACCAACATCGGCGATTACCTGGAGGACCACGGGCATGTGGTGGATTTCGCCGGCGACGGCGTTACCGGCCTGCATCTCGCGGTGGTCAACGAGTTCGATGTAATCGTGCTGGACCTCACCCTGCCGGGCATGGACGGGCTGGAGGTCTGCCGCAAGCTGCGCGGCGAGGCGCACAAACACACGCCGATCCTGATGCTGACCGCGCGTGATGCGCTGGACCAGAAGCTGGTCGGCTTCGAATCCGGCGCCGATGACTACATGACCAAGCCGTTCGCGCTGCAGGAACTGGCCGCGCGGCTGGAAGTTCTGGCGCGGCGCGGCAAGGGACCGCAAAGCCGCGTGCTGAAGGTGTCCGATCTCACCTTCAATCTCGACACGCTCACCGTGATGCGCGACGGCAAGCCTATCCAGTTGAATCCGATCGGGCTGAAACTGCTGCAGGCACTGATGGAAGCCAGCCCCTCGGTGGTGACGCGGCAGGATCTCGAGCAGCGCGTGTGGGGCGAGGAGCTGCCGGATTCGGATTCCCTGCGCGTGCACATCCATGGCTTGCGCGCGGCCATAGACAAGCCGTTCGACAAGCCGCTGATTCACACCCGCCACGGAATCGGCTACCGCATGGTAGACCCGGATGCCGTCGCGACGTAGGCTGCGCAGCCGCATCATCCTTTCCTACGCGCTGCTCGGTTTCGGGCTGGCGATCCTGTTCGCGTTCGCGGCGGTGTACGTGCGCAACACGGTGGAAGATCGTGTGCTCAACGCGCAATTGCAGAACGATGTGGACAACATCGTCAAGCAGGTACGCGCCGACCCCACCCGCCCTCCCGGCGTGAACCTGGTCATCCCGTGGGTGTTCAGCAAGCACAAGGAATACAAGATTCCGTTGGCCTGGCAGAACTTCGATACCGGTGTGCACGACTGGACCGGCATCGGTTCGGACGGCCTCGTGCATCATTACAAGATCGCGGTACGCCGCGCGCAGGACTACGACGCCTTTGAGTTGTACGACGTGACCCGCGAAGAGCTGGGCAAGCGCCAGCTGCTCACGGCGCTGGTCGCGACCGTCATCCTGCTCGGCGTGGCCTCCCTGCTGATCGGCATCTGGTTGTCGGCGCGGGTCATGAGCCCGGTCACCGAACTCGCCGCACGCCTGCGCGCGCGTCGCGCCGGTACGCTGGAACCGCTGGCGCCGTACTTCGCCGAGGACGAGGTCGGCGAACTTGCTTTGGCGCTGGACGACTATGCCGAACGTCAGACTGCCATGATCGCTCGCGATCGAGAGTTCAACGCCGACGTCAGCCATGAATTGCGCACGCCGCTGGCGGTGATCGCCACCACCACCGAACTGCTGATGGGCAATCCGGAACTGCCGGAGAAAGCCAAGGTGCGGCTGAAACGCATCGAGCGCGCGGTGCGGCAATCCACCGAGCTCACGCAGGCGCTGCTGCTG
>JBQCCR010000083.1:0-5604 GCA_051961995.1 Rhodanobacteraceae bacterium
AGGCCAGCTGCGCATCGTTCTCGATGCCCTCGACGATGATTTCGATATCGAGGCTGTGCGCCAGGATGATGATCGCCGCGACGATTGCCGCCGCGCGCTGATCCACCAGCACCTCGTCGGCAAAGCTGCGATCGATCTTCAGGCAATCCACCGGCAGCAGGCGCAAATGACTGAGCGAGGAATAGCCGGTGCCGAAATCGTCCAGCGACACGCGTACACCGAGCGCGCGCAGGCGCGTCAAGCATTCAGTGGCGCGGTCAATGTCTTCCAGCGCGGAGGATTCCACCACCTCCAGTTCCAGCCGCTGCGGGGCGAGGCCGGTGGAAGCCAGCACCGCGCGCACCAGTTCCGGGAAATGCTCGCGCTGGAAGCTGCGGGTGGAAATGTTGACCGCCACGGTCAGCGGCTTGCCGTCGTGCGCGCGCCACTGCTGCGCTTCGCGGCAGGCGCGTTCCAGCACGTGGCGATCGAGATCCTCGATCATGCCGAGGCGCTCCATTTCCTCGATGAACATGTCCGGCGCGAGCAGGCCGCGCTTGGGATGACGCCAGCGCACCAATGCCTCCGCGCCGGCCAGGGCGTGACTGCTGGAAGCCAGCAGCGGCTGGTAGTGCAACTCGAATTCGCCGCGCAGCAGCGCGCGCCGCAACTCGGCCTGAAGGCTCAGGCGCGTCAACACCAGCGAATTCATTTCGGTCGAATAGAAACGGAAGCGGTTGCCGCCTTCGTCGTGCGCCTGCTGCGCGGCGGCTTCCGCTGCGCCGATCAGCGGCGCGGCCTGGATCGCATCATCCGGCGACAAGGCGATGCCGATGCTCGCAGAGAGAGCCAGTTCACGGCCGCCGCTGTAGAACGGCGCGCGCAGCATGGCGAGCAGGTTGTCCGCGCACGCGGCCAGGTCGCCGGTGGCGTGCACGTGCGGCACCACCTGCACCAGCCGCGATTCCGACAATCGCGCCGGCCGCGGCCAGCCGGGCAAGGCGCAATCCTGCACGCGTGCGGCGACTTCGGCGATCACCGCCTCGGAGGCGACCATGCCCAGCGAACTGCTCAGCATGTCGGCTTGATCCACGCGCACCAGCAGCACCGCGGTGTGCTGGTTCGTCGCACGCAGGTCCGATTCCAGGTCGGACATCAACCTGCGGCGATTGGGGAAACCGGTGACCGGATCGAAGTCGCGCAACCGCCGCAGCGCGGTGTCGGCGCGCTCATAACGCAGCCGTTCGTCCTCCAGCAGCCACACCACCAGGCCATAACCGATGAACAATTGCGCGATCAGATCGAAGACCCCGACGTAGCGCGCCCAGCTCACCTCGACTCCGTTGCTCTGGGCGATCAGGATGGCCAGCACGTGCAGCAGTTGCACGCCGTAGGCGCCGATCGCGAAGGCGGCCACGCGCGCGCCCAGGCCCGAGCGCCGCGCGCGCCGCCACAGCAGGATCGCGACGATCAGGTATCCCGCGCCGGTGACCGCATACCGCAATGCGCTGTGCAAGACCACGCGATGGGTCGCGACGGATGCGGGTGCGGTGAACAGCAGTGCGGTGATTGCGCCGAACAGCGCCGACGCGATCAATACGCTGCGGACCATCTTCGGTGTCGGTGGCCGCCGGCCCAGCACCGCCATGGTGCCGAGTGCGAGCAAGGCCACTTGCAGGTACGCGGCGATCAGCGAAGCCATCGAGACCAGCAGGGCGCTCGCCGGCTGGGGTTCGCCCAGGTTGGTGCCGACCAGCGCGAACACCAGATACAGCGCCAGCGCGATGAACGACAAGCCCCACAGGCGCAGGTGTTCCAACCGCGACACGCGATAGTAATAGGCGAAGATCGCGGCCTGTGCGGTCGCGCATCCGGCTTGCGCCAGATACATCACCAGTTCGAGTCCGTGCCCTTCGTTCATCGGGTCGCTCAGCCCCACGCTCCGTCATGCAATCACGTGACGGAGTCGTTTGGATCATCTCTGACTTTTGCCGGGTGCCCTATGAGACTCCTGAAGCGTTGACGTGTAAAGCGCGAACTGCGTCTCGATTCTTTAAAATATGTTGATGAAATGTGAAGGTGCACCCGACGCACGTTTTCCCGCGATCTTCCTGATGGGTCCGACTGCCTCAGGCAAGACCGCACTCGCCTGTGCGCTGGCGGATGCGTTTGCACTCGACTTGATCAGCGTGGATTCCGCGCTGGTGTACCGCGGGCTGGACATCGGCGCGGCCAAGCCCGATGCCGCCACGCTCGCGCGCCACCCGCATGCGCTGCTGGACATCCGCGACCTGAGCGCACCGTATTCCGCGGCGATGTTTCGCGAGGACGCGCTCGCTGAAATGGCGCGCATCACCGCCGCACGGCGCGTGCCGCTGCTGGTCGGTGGCACCGGCCTGTATTTCCGCGCCTTGCAGAAAGGCCTGTCGGATTTGCCGGAGGCCGATCCATCCGTGCGCGCACGGATTGCGGCGGAAGCGCAACGGCAGGGCTGGCCGGCACTGCACGCGCGCCTGACAAGGTCGGACCCGCAAGCGGCCGCGCGCATCCGCGTGAACGATGGACAGCGTATCCAGCGCGCGCTGGAAGTGATCGAACTGGGCAGCCGTCCGCTGTCGGAGCAGCAGTGCGGCACGCCTGCGCGGCTCCCGTATCGGGTGTTGAAGCTCGCCCTGATCCCGGCCGATCGAAACGTCCTGCGCGAACGCATTGCGCGACGCTTTGATGCGATGCTCGCCGCCGGTTTCCTCGATGAAGTCCGGCGCCTGCGCGCGCGCGGCGATCTGCATCCGGAGCTGCCGGCCCTGCGCGCCGTAGGTTACCGGCAAGCGTGGCAACACCTGGGCGGCGAGACCGATGCGCGCGAATTCCGCCAACGCGCGATCTTCGCCACGAATCAGCTCGCCAAACGCCAGCTCACCTGGTTGCGTAGTGAAGTGGATGCGCGCGCGGTGGATCCGGATCGCGACGATCCATTCGATCTCGCCGCGCGTGCGATCGAGCTGTTTCTGGGAACCTCTCGGAACCTTTGAAGAAGCGTTGCGAGCTGGCGGGCGCAGAAGCTTCCGAGCTTCCCACAGCACTTGACCCGCAGGATGCTATCCTTCACGGCCCGGCGGCAAGGAAGCATCCGCCGGAAGCAACATGCCAACTACAAGCGGTCCAGAATAAATCGGGGAAACAAAGCCATGTCCAAGGGCCAATCCTTGCAGGATCCGTTTTTGAACGCCTTGCGTCGCGAGCACGTCCCGGTCGCGATCTATCTGGTCAACGGCATCAAATTGCAAGGCACGATCGAATCGTTCGACCAGTTCGTCGTTCTGCTGCGCAACCAGGTCAGTCAGATGGTCTACAAGCACGCGATCTCGACCGTGGTGCCCAGCCGCAACGTCAAGGTCAGCGCCGAAAATCACGCGAATGCCGGCGAGGAAACCCAGTCCGAGCCCGCTGCCGAAAGTACCTGATCGAATTCCTTGAACACTTCGTTTTTTGAACGTAACCGCAAGGGCGAACGCGCGCTGTTGGTGCTTCCGTGCTCGCGCGGCGACGGCGATGCGGTTCGTCGAGGGCAGGAATTCACCGAGCTTGCCAGGTCCGCGGGCGCGCAGGTGCTGGATCAGGTGGTCGCGCGCGTGGATGCGCCCAATCCGCGCTTCTACATCGGCACCGGCAAGGCCGACGAAGTGCTGGAAAAGGTCCGCGCGCTGGAAGCCGATCTGGTGCTGATTGATCACGCGCTCACGCCGGTGCAGGAGCGCAATCTGGAAAAACACCTCGGCGCGCGCGTGGTGGATCGCGCCGGTTTGATCCTCGACATCTTCGCGCAGCGTGCGCGTTCGCACGAAGGCAAGCTGGAAGTGGAGCTTGCGCAGTTGAAGCACATGGCGACGCGGCTGGTGCGCGGCTGGACCCACCTTGAACGCCAGCGCGGCGGCGCGATCGGATTGCGCGGTCCCGGCGAAACCCAGCTCGAAACCGACCGCCGCCTGCTTGGCGAGCGCGTCAAGCAACTGCAGAAGCGCATCGAGAAGGTTGGCGTGCAGCGCGAGCAGCAGCGCCGTGCCCGGCTCCGCAACACGTTGCCGCGGGTCGCATTGGTCGGTTACACCAACGCCGGGAAGTCCACCCTGTTCAATGCGCTGACGCATGGCAACGCGTACGCGGCCAACCAGTTGTTCGCCACGCTCGACCCGACCGTGCATCGCATCGAAGGCCTGAACTGCGGCCCGGCGGTGCTGGCCGACACCGTCGGCTTCATCCGCGAGCTGCCGCACGATCTGGTCGCGGCGTTCCGCGCCACGCTGGCCGAGGCGCGCGATGCCGACCTGCTGCTGCACGTCACCGATGCCGCCGATCCGGAACGCGATGAGTTGATCGAAGTCGTCAACGACGTCCTGGAAGAAATCGGCGCGGGCGACGTGCCGCAGTTGCTGGTTTGCAACAAGATCGACTTGATGAATACGACGCCCCGGATTGATCGCGAAGCCGCCGCACTGCCGAGCCGTGCCTGGGTTTCCGCCGCGACCGGCGAAGGCCTCGACCTGTTGCGCGAAGCGATCGGCGAGCGCCTCTCAGGTGCGCGAGTGCGCGCGGCATTGCATCTTCCGCCGCAGGCCGGGCGTTTGCGTGCCAAGCTGATCGAGATCGGCGCGGTGCAGAGCGAGCGCTACGACGAACACGGCTGGACGCTGGCCATAGACGCACCGCGCGACGTGCTCGCGCCGCTGGCGGGTGATGCGCGCAATGGCGAGGGGCGGCTGCTGAAGCCGTTGCTCCATTCCGGTGAAGGTCCCGCCGAAACCCGCCGTTCACCCTGAGGTCTCGAGGCCGCACGCGAGCCATTCCTGGTCGATACTCACCAGCAACGGCTGGATCCCGAAGCCGCGGCCCGGTGCTGCTAAACTTGCACCCGTTTGCGCCTATGCCGCGCGCGTTTTTAGGAATGCTGAGCGACCATGCCCTGGAAGGAGCCCGGCGACAAACCGCGCGAGCCGAAGGAGCCCTGGGGTTCCGGCGATCGTTCCGGCGACCGCCCGAACCATCGCCCCGGCGGCAACCGGTCGCCCGGCGGCGGCAACGGTTTCGATCTGGAAGCGCAACTGCGTCGGCTGCGGCAGCGCTTCGGCCGTTTCGGCGGCGGACCCTCCGGCCTGATCGCATTGGTCGTGATTGCGATCATCGTCTGGTTCGCGGTCGGCTCGTGGACGCTGATTGATGCGCGCGAAGCCGGCATCCTGCTGCGCCTCGGCCGGTACCAGGGCACGCTCCAGCCCGGCCTGCATGTGCATCTGCCGCGTCCGTTCGCGACGGTGCTGAAGGTGGACATCGGCCGCTCGCGCACGGTCAGCGACCAGATCCGCATGCTCACCCGCGACAGTCAGATCGCACTGGTGGACTTCTTCGTGCAGTACAGGGTGACCGATCCGCGCAAGTTCCTGTTTGCAGTGCGCGACCCGGAGGATGCCATGCGGCAGGCCACGCTCGCGGTGATGCGTGCGCAGGTCGGCACGCAGACCATGCAGCAGTTGAGCGCGCTGACGGACAACTCGCTCAGCGGCGCCATCAAGGCCAGCCTGCAAGAGAAGCTGGATGGTTACGGCAGCGGCATCGAGGTCACCGAGGTCG
>JBQCCR010000084.1:0-56183 GCA_051961995.1 Rhodanobacteraceae bacterium
GGCAAACCCGCATCGAAGGTCGCCGGCCTCACCGGCGACCAGCAATTTTTTATCAGCTACGCCCAGTCCTGGCGCGGCAAGCTCCGGGACCCCGCCCTTCGAAACCGAATCCTGACCGACGGGCACGCACCCTACGAGTACCGTGCATCCACCGTGCGGAACATCGACGCGTGGTACAGGGCCTTCGAGGTGAAGCCTGGCGAGAAGCTGTTCCTGCCCCCCGCGGATCGGGTAAAGGTCTGGTAGACGGTGAGCGGTGAGCGGGAGGAGCATACGGCTTTTGCCGCCGACCGCTCACTTCCTGGCCGCTCACGTATTCTGGATCACGATCTTCGGCATTCCGATCGCCTTGTTCTTTGCCTCCAACGCCAGTTGCGCGGCGGCCTTGCGTGCAATCGCGCGGTAACGCGCGGCGATGTCGGAATCGGGAATCGCGGAAACAGTCGGGTTGCCGCCATCGGCCTGCTCGCGGATGCGGATGTCCAGCGGCAATGAACCGAGCAGCGGCACATGGTATTGCCGCGCCATGCGCTCACCGCCGCCTTCGCCGAACACGTGTTCCTCATGGCCGCAGTTGGAGCAAATGTGCGTGGCCATGTTCTCGATGATGCCCAGCACCGGCACCTCGACCTTCTCGAACATCTTCAGGCCCTTCTTCGCGTCCAGCAGCGCGATGTCCTGAGGCGTGGTCACGATCAGCGCGCCCGCCAC
The DNA here is from genome assembly GCA_051961995.1 of Rhodanobacteraceae bacterium. Classification (GTDB taxonomy): domain Bacteria; phylum Pseudomonadota; class Gammaproteobacteria; order Xanthomonadales; family Rhodanobacteraceae; genus 66-474. Next base: position 712 of record JBQCCR010000084.1, read on the forward strand.
CGGCACGCGCTGGCACAGCGTCAACTGGATGTCGCCGGTGCCAGGCGGCAGGTCGATGACCAGGTAATCCAGATCACGCCAGCGGGTGTCATTCAACAATTGCGTCAGCGCCTGCGTCACCATCGGCCCGCGCCAGATCATCGGCGTGTCCTCGCCGACGAGAAAGCCGATGGACATCAGTTGCACGCCGTGGTTCACCATCGGCTCGATCGAACGGCCATCCGGAGACTCGGGCCGGCCATCGATACCGAACATGCGCGGCTGGCTGGGACCATAGATGTCCGCGTCCAGCACGCCGACGTTCGCACCTTCCGCGCTCAACGCCAGCGCGAGATTCGCCGCGACCGTGGACTTGCCCACGCCGCCCTTGCCCGACGCGACCGCGATGATGTTCTTCACCCCCGGCATCGGCGTGAGTTTTTCCTGCACCTTGTGCGCGACGATGCGGGTGGTGACGGAAACCGCGGCCTGCGCGATGGCGGGGTCGGCTTCCAGCGTGTGCTTGACCTGCGCGGCGAGTTCCTCGTGATGCGAGCGCGCCGGATAACCCAGCGCGATTTCCACTGCCGTGCGGTCGCCATCCACGCCCACCGCTCGCACCGCGCCGCTTTTCACCAGGTCGGCGCCGGTGTGCGGGTCAACGATGCCCGCGAGCAACTCGCGGACGCGGGATTCGGTAAGGGAAGGCATGGGGCGATTCGATGACAGGCAGCAAACGTAAACTGCAATTATGCCAGAGGCCCATTTCAAACGATCGCTTGACTGGCCCATCCCGCCGCGCGACGCTGCGCGTGTCCCAAGGAGAACCGCCATGCGCATCCTGTCCGGCTCCATGCTCATCGCCGCCGCCCTGTTGTTCGGCACCCCTTCGTTCGCGGCCGTCGAGGCCACCGCTCCGGTCGCAAGCGACACGCCGGTCGGCACCTGGACGCAGGTGGACGATGAAACCGGCAGGCCAAAATCCATCATCGAGATCAGCGAAGCACCGGACGGCACGCTGCAAGGGGTGGTCAAGCAGGTGCTGTTCTCCGAGCAAGGCCCGCATCCGGTCTGCGACAAATGCGAAGGCGAACGCTACAACAAGCCGGTCGAGGGCATGACCATCATGTGGGGCGTGAAGAAAGACGGCGACGTGTGGGACGGCGGCCAGATCCTCGACCCGCACAACGGCAAGACCTACAAGGTCAAACTGCAACTGACCGACGGTGGCCACAAGCTGGACGTGCACGGCTACATCGGCATTTCGCTGTTCGGCAGGTCGCAGGTGTGGGTGCGGAAGGTGGACTGAGCGGCAGGGTGCTGCGGCTAGCTCGCGCAGTTGGGGAGCCGCAGGCGAACCCCGACATCGTGCGATCACGTCGAGGTTCGCACGAAGCCGCTCACCCCAACCTGCAATTGCTTTCAATCCGGCGCTAAATCTTGACTTCTGAAATCGTCGTCCGCGCAGTCGCCCCTTCCGATTACGATCAATGGCGCCCGCTCTGGGACGGCTACAACGCGTTCTACGGCCGCTCCGGCCCCACAGCGTTGCCGGAAGAGATCACCCGCACGACCTGGGCGCGCTTCTTCGATGACAGTGAGCCGGTGCATGCGCTGGTCGCGGAACAGGATGGTCGTCTCGCCGGCCTCGCGCATTACCTGTTCCATCGCAGCATGATCGCGATCGAACCGGTCTGCTACATGCAGGACCTGTTCACCGCGACGGAAGCGCGCGGGCGCGGGACCGGCCGCAAGCTGATCGAGGCCGTTTGTGAACGCGCGCGGACTGCCGGTTCGCGGCGCGTGTACTGGCACACGCACGAAACCAATGCAACCGCGATGCGGCTCTACGACGCGGTCGCGGAGAAATCCGGGTTCGTGGTGTACCGCGTCAACATGCGATAATCCGCGATCGTTTTCGATTGCGAAGCTTGCGATGGCCCGCGAACTGCTCGTCACCTGCGCCCTGCCCTACGCCAACGGGCCGATCCATATCGGCCATATCGTCGAGCACGTGCAGGGCGACATCTGGGTGCGTGCATTGCGCATGGCCGGGCATACGGTGCATTTCGTCTGTGCCGACGACGCGCACGGCACCTCGATCATGCTGCGCGCCGAACGCGAGGGCATCACCCCGCAAACCCTGATCGAGGGCGTGTGGAAACAACATACCGCCGACCTGCGCGATTTCGGCGTGCGCTACGACCATTACTCCAGCACCGACAGCGCGACCAATCGCGAGTTGACCTACCAGATCTGGCGCGCGCTGGAGCGCGGCGGCCACGTCGAATCGCGGCCGGTGAAGCAGCTTTACGATCCGGTGAAGCAGATGTTCCTGCCGGATCGCTTCATCAAGGGCGAGTGTCCGAACTGTCACGCGAAAGACCAGTACGGCGACGCCTGCGAGGTCTGCGGCACCACCTACAACCCGACCGACCTGATCGAACCCTATTCGGTGGTGTCGGGCGCCAAGCCGGTGGAGAAGGAATCACTGCACCTGTTCGTCAAGCTCGCCGATTTCGAGGAGCTGCTGCAAGGTTGGCTGGAGGCGCGCCGCGAAGCCGGCGGCCTGCAGGCGGAGGTCGTCAACAAGTTGCAGGAGTGGTTCGCCGACGGCCTGCGCAGTTGGGACGTGTCGCGCGATGCGCCCTACTTCGGCTTCGAGATCCCCGACCAGCCCGGCAAGTATTTCTACGTGTGGGTGGATGCGCCGGTCGGCTACCTGGCTGCGTTCAAGGAATTGTGCGAAAGCAAACGCGGCGGGCTGACAGCATTGGATTTCGAGCGCTTCACCCGCGTGGATGCCGATGACACGGAACTGGTGCACTTCATCGGCAAGGACATCATCTATTTCCACACGCTGTTCTGGCCGGCGATGCTGCACGGCGCGAAGCTGCGCATGCCGACCGCGGTGAACGTGCACGGCTTCCTGACCGTGGACGGCGCCAAGATGTCCAAGTCGCGCGGCACCTTCATCAACGCGCGCACCTGGCTCGATCATCTGGATGCGGATTATCTGCGTTATTACCTTGCCTCGATGCTCGGGCCGACGCTGGCCGACATCGACCTCGACCTGAAAGCCTTCGAGGAGCGCGTCAATTCGCACCTGGTCGGCAAGTGGGTGAACATCGCCAGCCGCTGCGCGGGGTTCGTGCACAAGTTCTTCGACGGGCACCTGGCGGATGCATTGCCGGATGCAGAGAGGGCGCGTTACGACGCCGCTGCATCCAGGCTGTCGCATTGCGCCACCCTGTTTGAAGCGCGCGATTACGCCGCGGCGATGCGGCTGATCATGGAAGTCGCGGACGAGGCGAACGCCTACGTCGCCGAGCACGCGCCGTGGCTGCTGGCGAAAGACGAAAGCAGGCGCGATGAGCTGCGCATGGTTTGCACGCTGGCGCTGAACTACTTCCGGCTGCTGACGATCTGGCTTTCGCCGGTGGTGCCGGCGATCGCCGCACGCGCGTTCGGGTTTCTCGGCGCGACGGCGCTGCGCTTCGAGGAGGCGCGCATGCCGTTGCTCGGCGCGCGCATCAATGCGTTCACGCCGCTCGCCACGCGCGTGGATCCGAAGAGAATCGAAGCGATGATCGAGGCGTCGAAGGAATCGCTGCAGCCGGGCGCCAAGGCAAGTGCGGCACTCTCTCCCCAACCCCTTCCCCATCGAGGGGGAGGGACTCAAAACAAGAGCCCTTCGATGGATGACCAGACAATTTCCCAAGGCACCGCTTCGCCGAGCCCCGAGTCCCGGGCCCCGAGTCCCGCAACCGTCTCCATGGACGACTTCGCCAAACTTGATCTCCGCATCGCCACCGTGCTGGTGTGCGAGCCGGTGGAGGGTTCGGACAAACTGCTGCGCTTCGAACTGGATGCGGGCGAACTGGGCAGGCGGCAGATCTTTTCCGGCATCAAGGCCGCATATCCGGAACCGGCGACATTGGTTGGGCGCAAGGTGGTGTTCATCGCCAACCTCGCGCCGCGCAAGATGCGCTTCGGCGTGTCGGAAGGAATGATCCTTTCCGCAGGCAGCGGCGGCGCCGATCTGTTCCTGCTCGATGCCGACCAGGGCGCCGCCGCCGGCATGCCGGTGAAGTAGGTTTCCCTTCCCAGATCCACCCGGCGGGGAGAGGGCTGCAACATTCACGCGTTCATAAGGTGCGCTGGCTAGGATGGTCGCAAGGCGATCTTCCAGGCCACAGGAGCGTGCGATGAACAGTCACTGGGGCTTCTTCAAGGAGGGCGACACGTCGCTGGGTACTTTCTATCCGCGACATTACATCGTTGCGGGTTTTCGCAATCTGGCCGACGCGCAAGCCGCCGAGGCCGAATTCCGCAAAGCCGGCACGCCGCCCGAAGACGTGCGCGCAGCAGATGGCGATTTCGTGACCGGCCAGCTGGAATCGCGCCACGGCGCGAACTGGTTGCAGCGGATGGAGCAGCGGCTGGTGGAATTCGCCGGCACCGAAACCGGCTACATCCGCGAGGACGCCGACCTCGCCCGCGATGGCGGTGCGTTCCTGTTCGTGTATGCGCCGGACGATTCGCGCGCCAACACCGCGCGGCGCGTGTTCGCGCAAACCCATCCTGCCTTTGCGCGGCGATATCTGGATGTCGCGATAGAACGGATGGTCGAGAATCCCCGGGCACATTGAAGGTATGATCCCGCTCCGGCCATGACCGGAGCGGGATGATGAAACTTTCGATGCTGGCGATCGGCGTGATGCTCGCTGCCGCGGCGAACGCGGCCGCGCCGCCGCAGCACACTGCGAGCGCGCCGACGATGCAGCAGGTGCTGGATGCATCCAGGCCATCCGACTGGCGGCCGCTCGATCCGGACAACACGTTGTACATGGACCTGCCGAAAGGCCGGGTGGTGATCGAGCTCGATCCAGCCTACGCGCCGCTGCACGCGCAGAACATCCGCACGCTGGCGCACGAGCACTACTGGGACGGGCTGGCGATCCTGCGCGTGCAGGACAATTTCGTCACGCAATGGGGTGATCCGGAGGCGGAAGCCGACCACCCCACCCACAAGAAATCCATCGGCAAGGCCAGGGCGACCATCGCGCCTGAATTCGAGCGCGACTTTGACGCATCGTTGCCGTTCACCACGTTGCCCGACCGCGACGTGTACGCGCCGCAAGTCGGCTTCAGCAATGGTTTTCCGGCCGCGCGCGATCCGAAATCCGGCAAGACCTGGCTTGCGCACTGCTACGGCATGGTCGGGGCCGGCCGCGACAATGCGCCCGATTCCGGCCCCGGTACGGAACTGTACGTGGTGATCGGCCAGGCGCCGCGCCAGCTCGATCGCAACATTGCGCTGGTTGGCCGCGTGGTAAAAGGCATGGAGCTGCTTTCGGCGTTGCCGCGCGGCACCGGTCCGCTCGGCTTCTACGAAAAGGCTTCGCAACGTACGCCGATCATTCGCGTGCGCCTCGCTTCAGATCTGCCGGAATCAAAACGCGCGCACCTGGAAGTGCTGCGCACCGACACGCCCACGTTCACGGCGCTGGTCGAATCGCGCCGCAACCGTTCGGACGCGTGGTATCACTACAAGGCCGGCCGGATCGATCTTTGCAACGTGCCGATGCCGGTGCGGGAAATTGCGCCCAATGGCGGCAAGCGCAAATAATCGCGCGTGGTCGATTCAACGCATCGCGTCAAACCCCGGCTCGCCCTTGAAGGTATCGCAATCGGCGATGTTGCCGGACTGGAATCCGGTCTTGAACCAGTGCACGCGTTGCGCGGAGGAGCCGTGGGTGAAGGAATCCGGCACCACGGTGCCTTGTGATTCCCGTTGTAGCGTGTCGTCGCCGATTTGCGAGGCAGCGTGCAACGCGCTTTCGACGTCGCCCGGTTGCAGCCATTGCAACTGCTGCTGCGATTGATGGGCCCAGACGCCGGCAAAACAGTCGGCCTGCAATTCCAGTCGCACCGACAAGCCGTTTGCGCCCTGCATCGGCGCGCCGCGATCGTGCGCCTGCTGTTCGGCATCCATGATCCCGAGCTGATCCTGCACGTGGTGGCCGACCTCATGCGCGATCACGTAGGCGCGCGCGAAGTCGCTGTCGGAATGGAAGCGCGTGGCCAGCTCCTGGAAAAAATCCAGATCGAGGTAGACACGCTTGTCACCCGGGCAATAGAAAGGCCCGACGGCGGCCGAAGCGCCGCCACATGCGGTACTGATCTCGCCATGGAATAGCACCAGCTTCGGATCCACGTACCGATCGCCCAGGCGCTGGAAGTCAGCCGCCCACACGTCCTCGGTGCTGCCGAGGATGTGCTTGACGAACTGCACCTGCGGATCGTTGCCGTTGACCGGTTCGGTTTGCGCCGGCGTGTTGCCGGTGCCTCCGCCCGCCAGCAAGCCGAAAATCAATCCGCGCGTCTGCGGAAAGATGATCGCGATGATCAGCGCAAGGACGGTGCCGCCGAAGCCGAGGTGGATCGGCCCCAGTCCGAATCCGCCGCCGCCGCCGGTGCCCTGTTCCACGTTGCTGCTCGAACGGCTTTTGTTCCAGAGCATCGCCATCTCCTTGGACGCCGCGCCGATCGCGGAGGCGCGAGCCTGTCGCGAAATCCTCGCGCGCGCCGTGCAACCGGAAAGTGAATGGACGATTCACGAAGGGGGAACTCCACGCGCCTCCTCGTGTAAGCTGAAACCACGGCGCACCGCAGGAAGCGAAGCATGTCCGTAGTCAAGCGCACCATTTCATGGATCATCGGCGTGCTGGTCGCGCTGATCATCATCGCGATCCTGTTCATCGCGTTTTTCGACTGGAACCGCGCCCGGCCATGGCTGGATAATCGGGTCAGCACGGCAATCGGGCGACCGTTCGCGATCCATGGCGACCTCACCGTGCAGTGGTCGCGCAACACGAGCGAGGGCGGGCCGCCCGCCTGGATCCCATGGCCGCGCTTCACCGCTCGCGACGTCAGTGTCGCCAATCCGGCGTGGACGCAGCGGCCACGCTTCGCAAACGTGCAGCAGATCCGCTTCAGCCTTTCGCCACTGGCGCTGATCGGCCGCACGATCGAGATCCCGTCACTGAAGCTGATCGGGCCGAGCGTGGACATCGAGCGCGACAAAGACGGTCGCGCCAACTGGCAGTTCCAGTTCGCGCAGGGCGGGCACTGGAAGCTGGATATCGGCGAGGTTGCTTTCGACCGCGGCGCGATTCGTTACGACGACGACAAGCTGAATCTGCACCTCGACATCGCGGTGGAACCGCTGGGCAAGCCGATTCCGTTCGCGCAGATCGTCGCATCGAAACAGAGCAGCGCCGGCAACGCGCCGCCGCCGCGCTCGGATCAGGCCTACTACTTCGGCTGGACCGCGCAGGGAACCTGGCGCGGTGCCAAGGCGAGCGGCAGCGGCAAGCTCGGCAGCGTGCTGGCGCTGAACAACGCCTCGATGCCGTTTCCGCTGCAGGCAGACCTGCGCTTGCGCGACGTGCACATTGCGCTGGCCGGCACCTTGACCGATCCAGTGCATCTGGCCGCGCTGAATCTGCACCTGCGGATGTCCGCCGACAGCATGGCGCATCTGTATCCGCTGACCGGACTTGCGCTGCCGGCCACCCCGCCATTCTCCACCACCGGCCATCTCACCGGCCGCGTGCGCGAAGGCGTGTTTCATTACGAGGATTTCAACGGCAAGGTCGGAGGGAGCGATCTGCATGGCACGATGGCCTACGACACCGCGTCCTCGCGGCCGAAGCTGAGCGGCACGCTCACCTCCGATACGTTGAGGTTCTCCGATCTCTCGCCCTTGATCGGCGCGGACAGCAGCGCATCGAAGGCGCGGCGCGGCGCGGCCGCGAAACAGCCGCCGGACAAGCTGCTGCCGGTCGAGCCCTTCGATACCTCGCGCTGGCGCACGATGGATGCAGATGTGCGCTTCACCGGCCGGCACATCGTGCGCAAGGCGCAATTGCCGATCGAGGATCTTTCCACCCATCTGGTGCTGAGCGGCGGCGTGCTGACGCTGGACCCGCTGCGTTTCGGCGCAGCCGGCGGCGATCTCGCCGGCCGCGTGCGCCTGGACGGTCGCCACGATCCGATGCGCGGCGAAATCAGGATGTCGGCGCGCCGACTGCAGCTGAAGCGGATGTTCCCGACCGTGGCGCTGATGCAGAAGAGCTCGGGCGAGGCCGATGGCGATGTCGCCCTGTCGGGCGCCGGGAATTCCGTCGCCGCGCTGCTCGGCACCAGCAACGGCGAGCTCAAATTGCTGGTGAACGGCGGCACGGTCAGCGACCTGCTGCTGGAGGAGGCCGGCCTCAACCTCGCCAACATCGCCGCCGACAGGTTGTTCGGCGATAAGCCGGTGACGATCAATTGCGTCGCGGCGGATTTCGTGGACAAGGACGGGCTGCTCGACACGCGGCTGTTCGTGTTCGACACCGCCGATGCAACCGTCAGCATTGACGGCACGGTGAATCTCAAGACCGAGCAACTGGATTTCACCATGCATCCGCATTCAAAGGGTATCCGCATCCTTTCGTTGCGCTCGCCGCTGTACCTGCGCGGCACGTTGAAGAATCCCCAGGCCGGCGTACAGAAAGGCCCATTGCTGGCACGCGCCGCGGGTGCGGCGGCGCTGGGTGTGGTCGCCGCACCGCTGGCGGCGCTCGCCGCGATGATCGCGCCGAACCGCGACCGGGATCAGCAGTGCGCCACGCTGATTGCGCAGATGCGCAAGGCGCCGAAAGCGCCGGCACCGAAATAGCCATCGGAACCCGGAAAGGCGCACCCGCGATCCGTTTCGACTTTCCTTGAAACGGGCATTGCAGGTTGCGCATCCCGGAATCACGAAGTGGCAGCGAGCAGCCGGGGGGCTGATGGCGTACCATTTCCGCCGCGGTTTCGCCCAATTCCTGTCTCCGTCTCATCTCGCCGTTCCCCATGACTCCCCACGCCCGGGCGCAGTGGCAAATCCATTTCTGCGTGGTGCTGTGGGGCTTCACCGCCATCCTCGGTCGCGCGATCACCTTGTCCGCGATCTCGCTGGTGTGGTGGCGCATGCTGATGGTCACGGCGGCACTGCTGCTGGTCCCGCGCGTGTGGCGCGGACTGCGCACGCTGACGCCGCGGCTGTTCCTGATTTACGCCGGCATCGGCATCGTGGTGTCGCTGCACTGGCTGACTTTCTATGGCGCGATCAAACTCGCCAACGCGTCCGTCGCCGCCACCTGCATCGCGCTGGCTCCTGTGTTTCTTGCGCTGGTCGAACCCTGGATCGCGCGCCGGCCTTTCGACGTTCGCGAATTGTTGCTGGGCGTGGCCGTGGTTCCGGGTGTGGCGCTGGTGGTCGGCGGCGTGCCCGGTTCGATGCGGCTGGGTATCGCGGTCGGCGTCGTGTCGGCATTGTTCGTCGCCTGCTTCGGCGCGCTCAACAAGCGGATGGTGGATCGCGCCGATCCGCTCACGGTCACTTGCGTGGAACTCGGCACCGGCGCGCTGTTTCTCACCGCCATCACGCCGCTGCTGCCGCATGCCGGTGCGCTGTATCCGCTGCCGGATATGCACGATGCGATCCTGCTGCTGACGCTGGCACTGGCCTGCACACTGCTGCCGTTCGCGCTGTCGCTGGTCGCGCTGCGGCATCTGAGTGCGTTCAATGCGCAACTCGCGGTGAACCTGGAGCCGGTGTACGCGATCGTGCTGGCGATCCTGTTGCTGGGCGAACAGCGCCAACTGGACGGATGGTTCTATCTGGGCGTGGTGGTGATCCTCGGCGCGGTATTCCTGCATCCGGCGCTGGCGCGGCGCCCGATCGCGCAGCCACCACCGGAGATCCTCGGGACCGCGGAGTCCAAGGCGCTGGATTGAATTCCCATCATCATCCCGCGCCTGGTTTTTGCGCCGTGGGCGTTGGCAACCCGACTTTCGCGCAGAATGCCGCAAAGCGCGGGTCGTTCCTGTATGCGAGCAGGAACGGGTCGATCAACAGGTTGGAAACGCCGGGGTCGCCATTGGCGTGGGCGCGCTCCAGCCACTGGAACATCTGCTGCGGCTGTTTGCGCAGCGCGTAGATTTCCGCGATCTGGTAGGCGCCATCTCCGGCATGTTGTTCGACGACCGTTTGCAACGCCGCATCGGCCGCGGCGGGATCGCCGCCGATCTGCCGCGCCAGCGCCACCGCGATGCTGCGCCACGCGCCGGAGGGTTCCTGTTGCGCCGCGCGCAACGCGGCGTCCGCGTCGCCGCGCTGGATTTTGATGAATGCCGATGCCGCGTGGTAGTACGCGGCGGAGGGTTGCAACTCTATGGCTTTGCCGATCGCCTGCTCAGCTTCATCCAGGCGCCCGAGCGGCGAGAGATAGCTGGCGAGGCTGCTGTACCAGATCGCATGCAGGGGATCGGTCGCCAGCGCCTGGCGGGTCAGGTCAATCGCGGGCGCCGCCTGACCGAGTGTGGCGAGCAGCGTGCCGAGCCGGTATTTCGCCTCGCCGTCATTGGGCGTCAGTTGCAGGGCGCGACGGTATTCGGCTTCCGCGCCCGCCCAGTCGAAATCGGAGGCGTACAGCAGTGACCCGTGTGCGACGTGCGCGGTCGCCAGATCGGGCGCCAGCCTCAGCGCCGCGTCCGCCGCTTCGCGCGCACGTTGATAACCCTGCCGCATCTCCGCTCCGCCGAGGAACACCGCGGTCAGATTGGTCCAGGTGATGGACAGTTCGGCGTAAGCCTGCGCATAGCGCGGATCCATGCGCACCGCCTGCTCGAACTCGGCGATGGCCCTGCGCTCGTCGGCTTCGGTACCGCGCTCGCCGTAGAACCTGCCCTGCAGATAGGCGTTGTAGGCCTCCACGTTTCGGCCGGGCGGCTGGCCGTCGGCACCCTCTGCGGCGCCCCGCAACTCGATTTGCATCGCCGCGGCGACCGATCGCGAGATGTCCGATTGCACCGCGAAGATGTCCTTGAACTCGCGATCGTAGATCTGCGACCACAGGCTGCGGCCGTCGGCGGCATTGACCAGGCCGATGACGATGCGCACGCGCTCGCCGTCGCGGCGCACGGTGCCTTCCAGCAGGGTGGACACGCCGAGCCTGTCGCCGATGGTCCTGCTGTCGCTGGTGTCGCCGCGAAACTGGAACGACGAATTGCGGCCGATCACCTTGAGGCCGTTGATCTGGGTCAGGTCGGAAATCAGCTCCTCGGAAAGCCCGTCGGAAAAATACTGATCTCCGCCGTTGTGGTTCTCGTCGAGCAACGGCAGCACCGCGATGGACTTGCCGGGAATCGCGTCGTCGCCGCGCAACGCGAAGGTATTGGCCAGCAGCAGCACCACCACCACGCACAGCACGGCGATGATCGCGCGGTCCAGCCGCTTGCCGGTCAGGTGCCGGATGGATTGCGCGCGCTCGACCTGACTCTCCAGCTTCAGGCCTTCCGGGGTGAGCTCGTAGTACCACGCGAACGCGAGCACGAACGGGAACCCAATCACCGCCGCCACCACGATCAACCGCAGCATCCAGTTGGGCGCCCCGAACAGCGGCAGCACCTGCGTCGCGACCTGCACGACCAACCATGCGGCCGCGGCATACAGCGTTCCCGCGCGGAACACGTTGCGGCGTCGCAGTTCGGCAACAAAAGCCAGCATCGTCGCACTCCCAGGCGGTCGCCCGGTGCGTCGGCTCGATTCTACGCTCAACCGGATCGCGCGCGAGTCACCGCCATGCAAGAATCGGTGGATGCCGTCCCCGACTGTCCGTGTGCCGCCCATCGCGAACCGAACGACGGCGGAAGATTCGCCGGCTGCAGGCCTGCGGGCCGCGTCCGCGTTGCGGGTCGGGCACGATGGTCGCACGGCATTCAACGACCGCGTGATCGAGGAAGCGCCGGTGGCGATGCTCTACAACGGCATCGCCTACGCGGTGATGATGGCGACATCCTGCGATCTGGAGGATTTCGCGCTCGGCTTCGCATTGAGCGAAGGTGTTGTCGAACAGGCGCGGGAATTCGAACTGGTGGACTGCCTGCGCACCGAACACGGCATTTCGCTGCAGGCGCTGATCCCGCAGGCACGGCTGGACACGCTGGAGCAACGCAAGCGCAACCTGGCCGGCCGCAGCGGCTGCGGGTTGTGCGGCGTGGAATCCTTGCAGGAGGCGGTGAGGCCGGTGCGTCGTATCGAATCGAACGCGCGCGTGAAAACGGCAACGATCCGCCGCGGCCTGCGCGAACTCTCCGCTCGCCAGCCGCTGAATGAGGCCAGCGGCGGCGTGCATGCGGCGGGCTTCGTCTACGCGGATGGCATCGTGGTGCGCGAGGACGTCGGCCGCCACAACGCGCTGGACAAGCTGATCGGCGCGCTGGCGCGCGGAACCGATGCGCAGGCTTCGACGGCGTGGCGCAACGGCGAAGGTTTTCTCGCCATCACCTCGCGCGCGTCCTACGAGATCGTGCACAAGGCCGCGGGCGCGGGGATCGCCGTGATCGCGGCGATCTCCGCTCCGACTTCACTGGCGATCGAGCTGGCCGAGCAGGCCGGCGTCACCCTGATCGGCTTCGCGCGCGGCAGCGGGATGAATGTGTATGCGCATTCGCAAAGGCTGCGGTGACCGTGTACCTGCACAACCAGGCCAGCGGCCGGTTCCCGGTCGCGGGTTGCCGGTGGACGCGGCGCTCCGACAACCCGCAACCGGCAACAGACAACTTGCTTACCTCAGCTCTTCGCGGCCTTCTTGGCGTGCTTCTCGGCACGCTTCTCCTTCAACGTTTTCTCCGGCTTCTTCTTGGCTTCCTTTTTCTGCTTCTCCATGCCCTTGCCCATGGTGTGCTCCTCAAGCGTGATCGGCGCGACTCGGCCGCGCATGCAAGGTGCGACGGCGGCGTGCGAAAAGCAAGTACCTCGGGAACCGCGCTCAGGATTCCAGCCGCGCGTCCATGCTGATGCGCGCCTTCAACACCTTGGAAACCGGGCAGCCCTGCTCGGCCTGCCCGGCGATGCGCAGAAAGGTGGTCTCGTCCGTACTTGGAATGCGCGCGACCACTTGCAGGTGCGAGCTGGAAATCTCGAAGCCCTCGCCGGCCTTGTCCAGCGATACGGTGGCGGTGGTTTCGATGGATTCCGGCGTGATCCCCGCATTGCCGAGCAGCAGCGACAGCGCCATCGAGAAGCATGCCGCATGCGCGGCAGCGATCAATTCCTCGGGATTGGTGCCGGAGCCGCCCTCGAAACGCGAGCCCACCGAATAACCGGCTTGCTTCAACGCGCCGCTCGCGGTGGAGATCGTCCCGCGACCGTCCTTGAAGCCACCCTTCCATACCGCAGAACCCTTGCTCTGCATGGCGTGCTCCTGTCGAACATCGCAAGCCGAACCCGTAGACTGCGGACTCCGCGGTCAATGCGCCGTGAGCGCAGCCGCCCCGTCGGCTATCCACTGCATGTCCGATTCCGCTTCCGCCGTCGCCTGCACGATACTGGTGATCATGGGTGTGTCCGGCAGCGGCAAGAGCACGATCGGCGACGCACTGGCCGCGCAGCTGGGCTGGCGCTATACGGAAGGCGACGACTTCCACCCGCCGGCGAACGTGGCGAAGATGCGCGCGGGCAAGCCGCTGGACGATGCCGACCGGCAGCCGTGGCTCGCGGCGATCGCGCGATGGATGGACGCACGGGTGCAATCGCGAAGACCCGGCGTGATCGGTTGCTCGGCGCTGAAGCGGGCGTATCGCGATCTGCTGCGCGCAGGCCGTCGACAGGTCTGGTTCCTCTACCTGCGCGTGTCGCGCGAAACGCTGCAGCAACGCGTCACCACGCGTCATCACGCATACATGCCGGCATCCTTGCTGGACAGCCAGCTCGCCGCGCTGGAAGAACCCGGGCGTGACGAGCCGCGCTGCATCACGTTGGATGCCGATGCCGGCGCGGCGGCAATCGTCGAAGCCGCGCTGCACGCGCTGGCCGCGCATGGCATCCTGCCGCGCAGCGAGGAGCCCCGATGAAACCTTCCGACCCACCGATTCCCGACGAACTCGCTGCGGCGCGTGCCGCACGCATCAAGGTCGGCATCGGCGGCTGGAATTTCGCACCGTGGCGCGACAACTTCTATCCGAAAGGATTGCCGCAGCGGCGCGAACTGGAATACGCCAGCCGCCATCTGACCGCGATCGAGATCAACAGCACCTACTATCGCGCGCAGAAATCGTCCGTGTATGCCAGGTGGCGCGAGGAGACACCCCCGGGCTTCGTGTTCTCGCTGAAGGCGCCGCGCCTGATCTCCGAACATCACAAGCTTGCGAGTGCGGGCGCGGCGGTGCGGGCGTTCGTGTCCGGACTGGAAGCATTCGAGGACAAGCTCGGTCCCGTGGTGTGGCAGTTTCCGCCCTCGCGCGTATTCGAGCGCGATGACTTCGCGGGTTTTCTCGATCTGCTGCCGAAGCGGTCGAACGGTCGTGTGCTGCGTCACGTGCTGGAAGTGCGGCATCCGAGTTTCCTGTGCGCCGGATATCTGGACCTTGCTCGCGCGCACCATTGCCCGAGCGTGTTCACCGATTCCGATGAATACCCGAGCTTCGCCGATCTCACCGGTGATTTCGTGTACGCGCGGCTGATGCGCAGCCGGGCATCCGAACGCAGCGGCTATCCCGGGCAGGAGCTGGACGCGTGGGCCCGACGCGCGCGGTCGTGGGCAAGCGGCGGCGAACCGGATGACCTGCCGCGCGTGGCTCCAGATGCGCCGACGCCGGCTGCATCGCGCGATGTATTTCTTTACTTCATCAGCAGCGCCAAGGCGCGCAATCCCGCCGCCGCGATGGCGCTGCTGCAAAGGCTGCGCGCATGAGGAAATGCCTCGCGTCACTGCTTGCACTCTGCCTGCTCGCAGGCTGCGCCGGTTCGCCGTCGCGGAAACCGGAGCCGCTCGCCACACGGATAGATGCCTTCATCGCGCAGCCGCGCTTTGCGCATGCGAACTGGGGCATCAGCGTGGTGTCTCTGGACAGCGGCCGGACGCTCTATTCGCATCATGCCGACAAGCTGTTCGTGCCGGCCTCCAATGCCAAGCTCTACACCGCCGCGCTGGCGCTCTCCGATCTCGCCGACGCGCAAATCGGCACCATGCTGTACGCCACCACGGCCGCCAGGCCGGACGGCACGCTGGATGGCGACCTCATCCTCTTCGGTGGCGGCGATCCTTCGCTCGGGAATGCGGACACCTCAGCGGACTGGGCGGATCGCCTGGCGCAGGCGCTGGCAGCGCTGGGCGTGCGCCACGTGCGCGGCGACCTGATCGCGGACGCAACGTATTTCGAAGGCCCGCCCATCGGCAGTGGCTGGGAGGCGAACGACCTGCAAGCCTGGTACGCGACGCCGGCTTCCGCGCTGAGCGTGCAGGGGAACGTCGCGCGCGTGCAGGTGGCGCGTGCGAACGGACACTGCTGCGCGGTGAGCGTGATGCCGGACGCTGCCGGTCTGCGCGCGGTCAATGTGACACGCGATCCCGATACCGATCGCGACACGCTGAATCTCTACCGGCCGCCCGGATCGGACATCCTGTATGTCAGCGGCAGCCTGCCGGCTTCCGCGCAGGCACGGACCTTCACGGTCGCGGTGCCCGACCCTGCGCTGTTCGCCGGCACCCTCTTGCGCGACGCGCTGGTGAAGCACGGCATCACATTCGACGGCCATGTACGCACCCTGTCCTGGCCGCAGCTCAATTCCGAGCTCGTGCACCAAGCCGGCATGCGGGTGATCGGCGAAATCCCATCACCGCCGCTGCCGGACCTGATCCGCCACATGTTGAAGGATTCCGACAACCTGTATGCACAGGTACTGCTGCAGGAAGTCGGTGCGCGGGCGGCGTATGCCCGAACCTGTGCCGACCGCGCCGAAGCGCCGAGGACCAGCGAAGCGTGGGGCTTGTGCGCCATGCGCGTGATGCTGGCGCGCGCCGGCATCTCAAACGACAGTGCAACCTTCGACGAAGGCGCAGGGCTGTCGCGCAAGGATCTGGTCACGCCTGCGGCCACGACGACATTGCTGGCCTGGGTCACGCAACAGCCGTTCGCACGCGCTTTCGAAGACGCGCTGCCGATCGCCGGCGTGGACGGGACGCTGCAACATCGTTTCACCGACACCGCGAGGGGGGACAACCTGCGTGCCAAGACCGGCACGCTGACGCATGCCTACTCACTTTCCGGTTACGTCACCAATGCCGTCGGCGAACACCTCGCATTCTCCGTGATGCTCGACCACTACCGGCGCCCGACCGACGCACTGGGCCGCCATGTGCCGCCTTCGCCTACCGCGGACCTGGATGCGATCGCAGCCATGCTGGCCGGGAGCGCGCACTGACCTGCAAGTTTTTCGCATGGATCGCGGTCTGCTGAACATCGACCCACGCAGGATGCCGCCATGACATTCCGGAATCCGCTTCGACCCGGCCTGTTTGCGGGCCTGTTCTGTCTGATCGCGCTGAGCGCGTGCAGCGCTTCGGTGCTGGGCGAATCCGCGCAAGCGGCGCCGCCGCCGAAACTGGACGCGCCGCATGCACCCGGACACGGCACGCAGACCGCGGTGTTCGCCGGCGGCTGCTTCTGGGGCTTGCAGTGGGTGTTCGAGCACGTGAAGGGCGTGACCAACGTGACCGCCGGCTACTCTGGCGGGGCGGCGGGTACCGCGCATTACGAACGCGTCAGCGACGGCGACACCGGCCATGCCGAATCGGTGCAGGTGAGCTTCGATCCCGCTGAGGTGAGCTACGGCCAGTTGCTGCAGGTGTACTTCTCGGTCGCGACCGATCCCACCGAATTGAACCGCCAGGGACCGGACGTCGGCACGCAATATCGCGGCGTCATCTTCTACTCCGGCCCGCAACAACAACGGATCGCGCAGGCCTACATCGCGCAACTTGCGTCAGCGAAGATCTACCGCGCGCCGATCGTGACGCAGGTGGTTCCATTCAAGGCGTTCTATCCGGCCGAGAGCTATCACCAGGATTACGCCAGGCTGAACCCGGACGCGCCTTACATCGCGATCAATGATGCACCGAAAGTGACGCGCCTTGCGCGGCTGCTGCCGGCTTTGTACCGCGCGCAGCCAGTCGTGTACCGGCCCGCAACGATTGCCGTGTCGGTTCTTTGACGGCCCCTTCTTCAAGGGGAAGCAGAACAGCAAGCGAGAAGCCGCTCACACGAGCCACCTTCCTGCGCATATTGTTCAGCGCCTCGCCAGCCGCGGGGTGCTGAAGTAGGCGGCGTTGTCGTCTGCGGATACCTGCTCGTGTACATTCTGCGACTCTACTTTCGTGCGCTCCGCCTGCTTGCGCCGGAGCGCACGCTTGCCGTCGTGCTTTCGCTGGGCAACCTGTTGATGGCGGGCGTGCTGTTCGTCGAGCCGGTGTTGTTCGGCCGCGTCGTGGACGCCCTGACTTCGGGCAGCGGCAGTGCGCCGCTGCTGATCGGCGCATGGGCGGCAGCCGGCGTCGTGGGCGTGGTGATCGGCGTGCTGGTGTCGCTGCACGCCGACCGCATGGCGCATCGCCGGCGCTGGGCGGCGATCCGCCGCTTCTTCGAACACGCGATCACGTTGCCGCTGTCGTTCCACAGCGTGAACCACACCGGCAAATTGATGCGGGTGATGCACGCGGGCGCCGAGAGCCTGTTCGCGTTGTGGCTGGGGTTCTTCCGCGACCAGCTCACCACCGTGCTGTCGCTGCTGGTGCTGCTGCCGGTCGCCTTCAGCATGAGCTGGGAACTGGCGCTGTTGATGGTGGCCCTGCTGTTCTGCTTCGCGAGCTTCAACGGCATCGCGATCCGGCGCACCCGCACCGCGCAGACTGCCGTGCAGAAGTTCTATCACGACATCTCGACCCGCGCGGATGACGTACTCGGCAACGTCGCGGTGGTGCAGAGCTTCACTCGCACCCAGGAAGAAGCGCGTGGACTGCGCGAGATGATGGCGCGCGCACTGGCCGCGCAATATCCGGTGCTGAACGGTTGGGCCACGCTGTCGGTGTTCACCCGCGCCGCGAGCACGCTCACGGTGGTGGCCATCTTCGCGCTCGGCACCGCGCTGCATGCGCACGGCAGGATTTCCGTCGGCGGCATCGTCAGCTTCGTCGGCTTCTCGCTGATGCTGATCGGACGGCTGGAGCAGTTCGCCAGCTTCATCTCCAACCTGTTCTTCCAGTCGCAGGCACTGGATGACTTCTTTGAAGTGCTGGATACCAAACCGACCATCAAGACGGAGCCGGACGCGCCGATGTTGCCGCGGGCGCGCGGCGAAGTTTCATTCGAACACGTCAGCTTCGGCTACGGTCACGGACGCCCCGCGGTGCACGATCTGAGCTTCCAGGTCAGACCGGGCATGAAGGTCGCGCTGGTCGGTCCGACCGGCGCCGGCAAGACCACCGCGGTGGGCCTGCTCTACCGCGCCAACGACCCGGAGGGCGGCCGCATCACCATCGACGGTCATGACATCCGCGAAGTGAACCTGGATTCGCTGCGCAGGAACATCGCCGTGGTGTTCCAGGAATCGGGGCTGCTCCATCGCACCATCGAGGAGAACCTCAAGATCGGCAATCCGGAAGCCGATACCGCCGCACTGGAAGCAGCGGCACGCGCGGCCGAGGCGCACGAGTTCATCGCCGAAAAACCCGAGGCCTACGCCACCCATGTCGCCGAACGCGGCAGTTCGCTTTCCGGCGGCGAGCGCCAGCGACTCGCCATCGCACGCGCGATGCTCAAGGACGCGCCGATCCTGATCCTCGACGAAGCCACCAGCGCGCTCGACAACGCGACCGAGCGGCGCATCCAGCGTGCCTTTGATGCGCTCTCGCGCGACCGCACCACCTTCATCATCGCGCACCGGCTTTCCACGGTGCGCAACGCCGATTTGATCCTGGTGCTGGATCACGGGCACCTGGTCGAGCGCGGTCGCTTCGACGAACTGGTCCGCCGCGGCGGACTGTTCGCGCGGCTGGCGTCCCAGGGCGAATTCACCAACGGCGGCGATGTGCCGTTGGTGCAGGCGGCTTGAAAGGAGCCGCCGGTTTGCCGGTTGTCAGTTGCCGGTGGGTGACGAAGTGCCGTCGCCCACGCCAGCAACCAACAACCGGCCACCCGCAACCGCTCGCATCACTTCAACATCGCCGTCAGCTTGTCCAGCTGCGCGCGATAGCCGTCCAGCACTTTCGCGGTGACCGCGGCGTACTTGTTCGCCTCGTCCCAGCGCCGCGCTTCCAGCGCCTCGCGCACGCCCGGCACGGTCTTGACGCCGTAACCGGTCAACAGGCCCGGCGCATAGATCATGTGCTTGAACCACTCGCGCCCCGGCAGGCCATCCTTGTCCGCCAGCGAATGCTCCATGCTCGCCATCAGCACATTGATCTTGCGCAGCTGGTCCGCCGGAATCTGCAGGCCATCCGCCGCACGCGCCTTGTACGCTGATTCATAGGCTTGCGCGCTCTGCTTCAAGGCTTTTGAAGCCTGGTCCAGCGGCGCAAGATCGATCTTCGGCACGTCCGAATCGCGCTCAGGAGCCGCCACCGGCCGGGTCGGATCGGAATCCAGGTCGTAGGCGTGCATCGCCAGCAGCTTGTGTTGCTGATCCGTCGCCTTGCGGGTGTCGTCCACCAGCTTGTGCAGTTCGCCGACGTAGCGATCGAGGGTGTCCGAAAAATCGCCGAAGCGCATCGGCACCACTTCTGCATCGGCGGTACGCATCACGATGTGACCGGCGACCTTTGCCAGCGCCACGCCGTACTTGAAATCCGGATCACCGAAACGGAGGTAGTGATCGAACGAGTCGTAGCGCGAGTGATAGATGCCTGCTTCGTCGTCCTCGCCGCCGAACCCGAGGTTCAGCGACGCAATGCCGAGGTGCTCCAGGAACGCACTGTAATCGGAACCCGAACCCAGCGCCTGGATCGGCACGTCGCCGCCCTTCTCCGCAATTTTCGCGAACGCCTTGATCTCCGGGCGCGCGTTCTTCTCGTTGCCCTCGACCAGCATGCGCGCGCGCAGCCGCTCCAGCACGCTGACGTTTTTCTCGGGATCGTTCACGCCCGCGGCGACCTGGTTGACCAGGTGCTGCAGCGAGTGGCTGCCGCCCGCATCCAGATAACCGCGCGCGTTGGTATCGGAGTTGAGGTACAGCACCGCCTTGTCCTGCAACTCCTGCGCATGCGTTTCCGCCCACTCGGTGGAACCGAGCAAACCCGGCTCCTCGCCGTCCCAGCTCGCGTAGACAATGGTGCGCTTCGGCTTCCAGCCCTGCTGGTACAAGGTGCCGAGTGCCTTGGCTTCGGCGAGTTCCGCAACCATGCCGGCCAGCGGATCCCAGGCGCCGAACACCCAACCATCATGGTGATTGCCGCGCACGATCCACTGGTCCGGCGCGGTCGAACCCTTCAGCTTGGCAATCACGTCGTAGACCGGCTTGCGTGTCCAGTCGGACTTCACCAGCAGATGCACCTTGGCCGGGCCGGCGCCGATGTGGTACGTGATCGGCAGTGCGCCGCGCCAGTTGGCCGGCGCCACCGGTCCTCCCAGCGCCTTCAGCAGCGGTGTGGCATCGGCGTAGGAAATCGGCAGCACCGGGATCTTCAGGACCGTTTTCGCGTCCTTCAACGCGAGATGTTTCGCACCGGGCGTCGAGCCGTAGCCCGGCGTGGTCGGATCGCCCGGATACAACTGCATCTTGGCGACCGAACCGCGCTGCACGGCGTCAGCCGGGCGCCAGCCGCCCTGCGGATAGGTGTCGCCTTCGAAATAACCGTCGTCGCGCGGATCGGAATAGATCAGGCAACCGACCGCGCCGTGCTCGTAGGCGAGTTCCGGTTTCAGGCCGCGCCAGCCGCCGCCGTAGCGCACGATCACGATCTTGCCTTTCACGTCCACGCCGCGCCGCGCCAGTGCCTTGTAGTCGTCCGGCATGCCGTAGTTGACGTAGACCAGCGGCGCGGTGACGTCGCCATCGGCGCCATAGACGTTGTACGGCGGCAGCGCGCCCGCGGCGTCGGAGGTGCGATCGCCGGGAATCGGCGGCTCGTGCAGTTTGGCCGTATAGGCGCCCGGGGCGACCAGCTCGACCTTCTCCTCCTTCGGTGTCGGATAAAGCACGTCGAAGGTTTCGATGTGTGCATCCCAACCCCACTTCTTGAACAGGCTCAGCATGAACTCGGCATTGGCCTTGTCATGCGGCGAACCGACCTGGTTGGGCTGGGAGGACATCTGCTGCAACCAGTCACGCAGCTCGGCGGGATCCAGCATCGCGTCGAAGCGCTGCTCCAGGCCTTGTTCCTGCGCCGCACCACCGGTCGTGAAGCCCAGCATGGCGCCCTGTCCCCGTTCGCCCGCCGGTGTGGCCGCACCTGCAGCAAGGGTTGCCAGTGCGCAGCCCAATGCCAGCGCCAGCCGCAGTCTGTTTGCTTTCATGCAGAGCTCCTGAGTGAACGCGAATCCCGCATTGGGAACCCCGTTCCCGCTCAGGTCAAGTGTCGAGGGTCACGCGATGCATTCGTTTGCACGAGGCCGGGATGCCTTTGCTTCCCGAGCCACCTGCAGGATGCGCCCGGCACTCGGCAGGGCCCTTGCTTGGGCGTACATTGCGCTCCGGCGCGTTCGATCGGGGGACGAAATGCGAAAGACTGTCCGGCTTCTTGCCTTCCTGGCGCCCCTGGCAGCGCTCACAGCCAACGCCGCCGGTTTGAATGTGCGCGTCGTGGACGGGCACGGCGCACCCGTGGCGGATGCGGTCGTCACGGTGGTGCCGCGCGATGCCACGCCCGCAGCCGTGCCGGCCCGCCCGCCCGCCGCCAAGATCATCGACCAGAAGAACCTGATGTTCATGCCCTACATCGAGGTGTTCCGGCCGGGCGACTCGGTGGTGTTCCGCAACAGCGACAACACCCGCCACCACGTCTATTCGTTCTCACCCGTGAAGGCCTTCGAATTCGTGCTGAAACCGGGCGAAAGTTCGGCGCCGCTGACGCTGGACAAGAGCGGCGTAGTCGCGGTCGGCTGCAACATCCACGACCGGATGATCGCCTATCTCTACATCTCGGATGCTCCCTGGATCGCGCATTCCGGCGCGGACGGCAAGGTGAGTTTCGATGCGCTGCCAGCCGGAGCCTACGACGTGCGCGTGTGGCAACCGCGGCTGCGCCCGAACAGGCCTGATCTGGCGCAGACCGCCACGGTGCTCCGCGACGCCGATCCGCAGACGCTCACCTTCACCCTGTCGCTGCTGCCCGATCCGCGCACGCAGTTCGATCGCGAACATACGAGTTATTAGCATGAGCTTTCGCACGCGGCTCGCGTTGTTCTTCGTCGCGGCGCTGGTTGCGGTGCAGGCGCTGACCGCCGTGCTGGTGTATGAGGTTACGCGCCACGAATTGATCCAGGAAGGCCAGCGCCAGCTCGGCGTGGCGGCCACCGCGTTCGCGCGTCAGCTGGATGACATCTCCGATCGCGTGGCCGCCAGCGTGAAGGTGCTTTCGCTCGATTACGCACTGCGCTCGGCGATCGCGCAGCACGATCAGGCGACCATGCAATCGGCGCTTGCCAATCATGGCCAGCGCGTGGGTGCCACCCAGATGCTGCTGCTGGACGTGGACGGCCGCGTGGAAGTGGACACGCTGGGCGCCTATCCGACCGGCAGCGCTTTTCCTTACGCCGATCTGGTCGGGCGCGCCTGGTCACGGTCCACGGCGGCGGTGGTGGCCTGGCACGGACACGCGTACTGGATGGTCGTGGTGCCGGTGTTCGCGCCGAACCTGGTCGGCGAAATAGCGGCGGCGATCCCCATCGACGACAGTCTGCTGGCACGCCTGCAGGCGCAATCCACGTTGCCGCGCAACATCGAACTGGTCGCGCAGAACGCGAATGGCAGTTGGGCACTGCTCGCGCACGGCGGCGACCGGATCGCGCTGAGTGCGGGCCTTTCCACGCGACATGATTCGCTGCCTGTGCAGCCGGCGCTGCTGGAGGCCGGCGGACGTGAATTCGTGGCGCAAGCGGTGCCGCTCAGCCGCGCGCACGCCAGCGCTCCGGTCGCGGCGGTGCTCGGCTATTCGGTGGACGAAGCGCTGCGGCCCTATCGTTCGGTCGCGCTGGTCTGGGTGGCGCTGCTGGCGCTCGGTCTTCTGGCCGGGCTGATCGGTGCATGGCTGATCGCGCGCGGCGTCTCGCGCCCGGTCGAGCAGCTCGCCGCTTCCGCGAGACGCATCGAGGCCGGCGATTACACTGCGCCGCAGAAGATCGAACGCAAGGATGAGCTGGGCGCGCTGGCTTCCGCATTCGTCGGCATGACCGAAGCCATCCGCGAGCGCGAGGCGCGCATCCTCCATCAATCCGGCCACGATCCGGTGACCGATCTGCCCAATCGCCTCGCCGCCGATGCGCACATCCAGAGTGAGCTGGGCAATCATCCGCAACGACCCGCCGCGCTGCTGATGGTGGGCCTGGGTCGCGTACCGGACATCATCAAGACCATGGGTCATGCGGTGTGCGACCGCGTGATGCGTGATGTCGCCCGGCGCCTCCGCGGACCGGCCGGCGGCGGCTTCGTGGCGCACGCAACCGACACGCAATTCGCGATCTTCCTTGCGCGCGGCAGCCGCCAGGAGGCCATTGCGGCAAGTTTCCGCCTGCTCGATGCGCTCGCCGAACCGTACCGGGAAGCCGACCTCACGCTCGACCTCGCTCCGGCAGTGGGTATCGCGCTCGCGCCCACGCATGCCGCCGGCGCCAATGGCCTGCTGAGGCGCGCGGAGATCGCCCTGCTCGCGGCATTGGGATCGGAGGAGCCGATCGCGGTGTACGACCCGGCGACCGATCCGCATCGGCCCGAACGGCTGTCGCTGATGGGTGACCTGCGCGCGGCGCTGGACAATGATCAACTGCAACTGCATTACCAGCCGAAGTTGAATCTTCGCAGCGATCGGGTGGACGGCGCGGAAGGTCTGGTGCGCTGGCAACATCCGACCCTGGGCCCGGTGCCGCCGGACGCCTTCATCGCGCTGGCCGAGGAAACCGGCAACATCCGCCGGCTGACACGCTGGGCGTTGGCCGCCGGCATCGCGCAGGCGAAGCGCTGGCATGCAGCGGGGCATGCCGTCCGCGTTTCGATCAATGTCTCCGCGCGCGATCTGGACGATACCGACCTGCCGCGGCGCGTCGCCGAACTGCTGGCGCTGCACGCGCTGCCGCCGGAATGCATTGCGCTGGAGATCACCGAAGGCGCGATCATGGGCAAGCCGGACGCGGCGATCGCGGTGCTGCGCCGGCTGGCCGATCAGGGCATTGATCTGGCGATCGACGATTTCGGCGTGGGCCAATCCTCGCTCGCCTATCTGCGCCGGCTGCCGGTGCGCGAGCTGAAGGTGGACAAGAGTTTCGTCCTGCACCTGCACGAATCGCGCGAGGACCAGACCATCGTGCGCAGCATCGTGGAGCTCGCGCATCACCTTGGCTATCGGGTCACCGCCGAAGGGGTGAATCATCAGGCCACGCTCGCGTTCCTGAGTGAAATAGGCTGCGACCATGCGCAAGGCTGGCAAATCGCCAAGGCGATGGCGGCGGAGACCTTCGACGCGGTACTGCAACGCGAGCGCGAGAAAGCGCCGGGATGAACGTTCGCGCGCTCGCCATCGCGATCCTGCTGGCAGCCAGCGGTGCCGCGCGCGCACAGGATTTCCAGCTGCATGGTTTTCTCGATCTGCGCGCGGTATCGCCCGCCACGGAAACAAGCTGGGACGATGGCGGCCTGGGGAAATCGCGCTACGGCAGCGGCGACGGCGGCGTGCGCGCGGGTGCGGCGGTGCTCAATGCGAGCTGGCAGGCCACGCCGGCGCTGAGCGCGGTTGCCGACCTGCAATATCAGCCCGATGAGTCCCGCCACCTCGATGTGCTGGATGCCTATCTGCGCTACCGCCCGGCGTCCATCACGGCATGGCGCTGGTCGCTGAAAGCCGGTGCGTTCTTCGCGCCGATTTCGCTGGAGAACGAAGGCGTCGGCTGGACCAGCCCGTGGACGATCACGCCCTCGGCGATCAACTCCTGGGTCGGCGAGGAGCTGCGCACGGTCGGCGGCGAGTTCAGCGTCGAGCATCGCGGCAGCAATACGTTCCAGGCCGGCTTCGCGATCTTCGGCAGCAACGATCCCGCCGGCGAACTGCTGGCCACGCGCGGCTGGTCCTTGAGCGATCTCACATCCGGCCTGCGCTCCAGCGTGCGCGAACCGGACGTGTATGCGCCGAACGCCGACACCGATGCGCCGGTCGAGTATCGGCCCTTCGATGAAATTGACCATCGCCCCGGCTGGTACGCCGATGCGAGTTGGGAATCACGCGCCTACGGCAAGATCACGCTGCTGCGTTACGACAACCGCGCCGACCCGGCGCGCCATGAACACTACGACGAGCGCGAAGTGTTCGCCTGGCACACGCGTTTCTGGAGCCTGGGCGCTCGCACCCGCGTGGGCGATGTGACCTTCATCGCGCAGGCGCTGGACGGCGACACCGCGTTCGAGCCGGTGCCGGACCTTTATCTCGACACGCATTTCCGCTCCGGGTTCCTGCTCGCCGGCTGGGAACGCGGCGTCTGGCGGCCGGCATTGCGCGTGGATTTCTTCAGCCTGCGTCAGACGCCGGCATCGCTGCCAGCACCGCTCAGCGAACATGGCAACGCGCTCACCGCTGCGCTGAACTGGCGGCCCAACGATCGTCTGCGCATCACCGGCGAATGGCTGCGGATAGACAGCACCCGCAATCAGCGCACGCTGGAAGGGTTGGCGCCGCGCCGGATCGACCGCCAGGTGCAGGTCAGCGCGCGGGTGTACTTCTAATTGGTTGCTGGTTGCTGGTTGCTGGTTGAGATTGTCGGGCGACGAGCTCTCGACAACCGACAACCGACAACCGAGCTACGCCCGCTTCGGCGGCACCAGCTTCAACTTGCTGCCGGCGGGTTGCTGCTTGGGCCGCAGCATGCGTTCGATCGCGGCCGCCGGCAGCGGATAGGAATACAGGTAACCCTGTCCTTCCACGCAGCCGGCGCGCAGCAGGAATTCGTGTTGCGCCTCGGTCTCGATGCCTTCGGCGATCGGAACCAGACCGAGCGTCTTCGCCATCGCCAGCATCGCCTCGGTGATCGCCGCGTCATTCGCGTTTTCGGGCAGGCCGGTCACGAACGAGCGATCAATTTTCATGTAGGCCACGGCCGGCAGCTTGAGATAGGCCATGGATGAGTAGCCGGTGCCGAAGTCATCAATCGCGACGGCGATGCCGAGCGCGTGCAGTGCCTGCATGGTGCGCTCGGTATCTTCGCCCAACTTCAGCATTGCGCCTTCGGTGATCTCCAGCAGGATGCGCTGCGGCGCCACGCCGTGCGATTGCAGGGTATGGCGGATGCTCTCGACGAACGCGGCATGCCCGAACCAGCGCGCCGACACGTTCAGCGCCACCCGGATCTGCGGCATGCCGGACTGGTCCCACGCCGCCAATTGCGCGCACACCGCGCGCATCACCCATTCGTCAATGCGATGGATCAGGCCCAGGCTTTCCGCAACCGGAATGAATTCCTGCGGCATCACCTCGCCACGCTCGGGATGCTGCCAGCGAAGCAGCGCTTCGGCCGCGACGATCCGCCCGCTGCGCAATTCCACGCTCGGCTGGTAGACCAGCCGGAACTCGTCGCGCTGCAGGGCCTGCCGCAATTCGGTCGCGAGCAACAGCCGCTTGCGGGTATCGGCGTGCATCATCGGCGCGTAGAAACGCCAGGCGTTGCGTTCCTCGCTCTTGGCCGCGTACATCGCCGCGTCGGCATTGGCGATCAGGGTCAAGGCGTCGGCGCCATCCAGCGGAAAACCGGCGATGCCGATACTGGCGCTCAGCACGATTTCGTAGCCATCCACCAGGAACGGCTCGGACAAAGTCGCGAGCAGGCGATTGGCGAGCGCGGCGGCATCCTCGCGGAGGATGAGCTGGCGGGCGAGCACGGTAAATTCGTCACCGCCGATGCGCCCGGCGATGTCGCCGTCCGACAACTGCCTGGTGATGCGTTCGGCCACCTGCCCCAGCAGGCGGTCGCCGATGCCATGGCTGTAGCTGTCGTTGACGAACTTGAACGCATCGAGGTCGATGAACAGCACCGCCGCCGCACTGCGCTCGCGCGCGGCTGCCGCAATCGCCTCGGTGCAACGGCGTTCGAATTCGGCGCGGTTCACCAGCCCGGTGAGCGGATCGTGCGTTGCGAGGTGCTCCAGTCGGCGACGATCGGCCTTGGTGCGGGTGATGTCGCTGAACACCGCCACGTAGTGCTGCACGTTCTGCCCGGCGTCGCGGATCGCACTGATGCTGAGCTTCTCCGGGTAGCTGCTGCTGTCGGCACGCAGGCTCACCACTTCTCCGGCCCAGGTGTGGCCGCCGGCGATTTCATCCCAGATGGACTGCGGCAGCGGGCTGCCGTCGGGCATGCTGCGCGCATCGTCCAGTCGGAAGCCAACCAGGCTTTCCGTCGTGAAGCCGGTGATCTGGGTGGCGGCGGCATTGACCGAGATCACGTGCCGCTGCGCGTCGGCGATGATCACGCCCTCGGCGATGCTGGCCAGTGCCTCGGAAGCGATGCGCCGTTCGCGTTCGCGCTCGACGCGCTCGGAAACGTCGCGCAGGATGGTTTGCCGCACCACCTGCTCGCCCCATACCGCGAGGCTGCTCTGGGTCTCCACCGGGCGCGGCAAACCAAACTCGCCACGCAGCGCACCGGTGATCGCGTGACCGTCATGCTGCGCGTTCTGCTCGATGAACAAGGCCGCATACGTTTCGCCGAACAGATCGCGCGGCTCGCGGCCGGTCCAGGCCGAGGCGGTGCGATTGGCATCCAGCACGCGGCCGCTGCTCTCGTCCACCATCACGATTGCATCCGGCGCGCTGTCGAACAGCAGCCGGTAACGCTCCTCGCTGCCGCGAATGCGCGCCAGCGTGCGGCGGGCCATCAGCAGCCAGAGGAAGATCGCCAGCACCGCAGCGGACACCACCCCGACGAACAGCACGTGGGCGATCCAGGTCGCGCCCTTGGCGATCTCCAGCGAGAACCGGTTCGCGCGCGGCTCGATGAAATCGTTCAGTGTATGGATGCGATTGCGCTGACGGGTGATCTCCGCCTGCGTGATGGAGCCGCTTGCACGGGCGCGCTCCAGTTCGACGGAAATATGCTCGAGCTCGGCGATGCTGCCGTCCACCGAGTGCCACATCCGCAGCGCCTCGCTGATGTAAGGCGCCCCGGAGAAATACTCGAAGATGAAGATCATGCCCGGAATGGCTTCCGGCATGACACAGCCGCGCTCGAACGCTGCGACCACCTTCCGTCGGTCGAAATGCCCGGAGGCGATCGCATCGCGCGCCCAGGCATCCGAACTGACGATCACGTAGCTGCGCCTGAACTGCGCCAGCGCCGCCGGGTGCCCCTCCACCGCATAGGTGTCCAGGGCGATCACGGCCTGCTTTTGCGACTTGGACCAAATACTCTCGCCGTTGAGAAAACCGGCGAGAGTAATCTGGACCATAAGCGTCCCCCAGGTCAGCGCCAGGATGTGCACCACCGTGGCCACCAGCCCCCAGGCCAGGGGCATCAGGCGCCGCGACAGGGGACGTTGCAAGCGGGAGGAGCTGTGCATTGCGCTTTTTGAAACTCACACGGTGCAGTGAGGGTCATCCATGCACGTTGCGTACCATACTCACCCGCATTTTGAAACTTTTTTCAGGCCGCGGCAGCCTCGTAGGCCTCCCCCGGCTCCATGATCCGGCCGCCGTTGACGCAGCTTTCCATGCTGATGCACATGCTGGTATAGCTGCGCTTGATGCACTCGCTGATGTGCGCCACCTCCGCTGCCGAAGGCGAAGTGCCCAGCAGGGTGCAGACGATCTCCAGCGCCTCCCAGGGATGGGTGTCGTCGTAGGCCGCATGCAATTGCAGCCAACGCAGGCTGGACTTGCGTACGGGCTCGGGGAAGCTTTCGACATAGGTCCGGCTTTCGTAAACGCGCTCGGACCAGTCGCCGGTCGCTCCTTCGACCGCGTAATTGGTGGCCGCGATGCTGGCCGCCAGCGAGCCGCGGCTGCAGATTTCCTCGCACCAGCGCGCGAGCGTCTGGGCGCCGAACGGTGCCGAGCCGTGCAGTACCTGCTCGCGCGACACACCGGCGCCTTCGGCCCAGTTCAGCCAGTACTCGGCATGGTTCTGTTCCACGCGGATGTTGCGCACCAGCCAGCGGCGCGCGAGGTTGTCGCCGTCACTGCGCCCGAAGCGGGTTTTCAGCAGGCTCTGCGCCATGTAGGCCGGGAAACGTTCGATCACCGGCCAGATTCCGGTCATGAAATTGGCCGTCGAATCGGCGTCCAGCGCGCAACTGCGCATCATGTCCCACAACTCATGGTTGACCACCTGCTCTTTTACGACGTTGCATTCGCCGACCATGTCCTGTGTCCACTGCGGATAGCTGCTCAGTTCAGCCAGCGGGCCGGCAAGTTCGAAACGGGTGTTCATCGAAAATCTCCTCTGTTTGGGTCGTCTGAAAAACGCGGATAACGGACTCTGGCCATGAATGGCGGCCTCGAACCCGCTTGTTGATTCCCGCGACGGAAGTCGTCGGGATTACTGCTGCGATGGGCCGGCAGGAAGCGCCGGCCGGTTCCGGCTCCGCAGCGAGGCCGGAAATGGAGAGGGATGAACGATGCAGGCTGGACACCGGGCAAGCGTCCCGTGGCAATCGCGTTTTGCGCGGAAGCGGCGCGAGGCGCCATGATTGACCGAACCGTACGCCCATGTATGTACGTCGGCAAGCATTCGGCTAGCAACTCGTACTGGCCGGCGCGCTATAGCAGCCGCCCGTTCTTTCGCGAACGCGATGCCTGGTCCCGCCGTCATATCGCGCGCACCGCGCCGCCGCAGCCCGCTTCGAGCTCCGGACACGGCGATCATGGACACGACAAGCCTTCGCGCAAGCAGGATCAGAAAAGCGACAACAACGACAACGGCGATTGATGCGCACTGGAATCCCCCGGGCCGCGCGGAAATTCCGCGCGGCCCGATTTTTTTGCCCGTCGCAATCCTGTTAGTGTTGCGGGATATCTGCATGGGGAGCGAAGCCGATGCGCATGCCTGTCGTGGTCAATCTGTCCCGGATCATGCGCCCGTTCCGGCGCGGCCTTCGCTCGGTATTGCTGTTGCAAATCGCCGCGCTGTTCGCAGTGTGTTTCGCTACTGTCGCGCAAGCCGAGACGGAGCACACGCGCCTGCAGCACGAAGCGCAGAATGTGACGATCGTCCGCGACGACTGGGGCATCGCGCACGTTCACGGCCGCACCGACGCGGACGCGGTGTTCGGAATGATCTACGCGCAGTGCGAGGACGACTTCAACCGCGTCGAGACGAATTACCTCACCGCGCTCGGCTGGACCGCGCAGGCCGAAGGCGAAAAGGCGATCTGGAACGATCTGCGCTACCAGCTTTTCATCGATCCAGTCGTGCTGAAACAGGACTACGCGAAGAGCCCCGCCTGGCTCAAGAAGCTGATGAACGCGTGGGCCGACGGGATGAACTGGTACCTCGCCACGCATCCCGACGTGCATCCGAAGGTGATCAAGCACTACGAGCCGTGGATGGCGCTGAGTTTCACCGAAGGCAGCATCGGTGGCGACATCGAGCGCGTGGATCTGTCGGACCTCGCGAAGTTCTACGGCGCCGATCCGGCGGCCACGATCGCGCTGGCGCAACGCACGCCGCCGACCTGGGTGGATCCCACCGGCTCCAACGGCATCGCGATCGCGCCGAAGCTCACCGCCGACGGCCACGCGCTGCTGCTGATCAATCCGCACGTCACCTTCAACTTCCGCAGCGAATCGCAGATGACGAGCGACGAAGGGCTCGATGCGTATGGCGCCTCGACCTGGGGCCAGTTCTTCATCTACCAGGGTTTCAACCAGCACATCGGCTGGATGCACACGTCCACCGGCGTGGACGCGGTGGACGAATTCGCCGAGACCATCCGCAAGCATGGCAGCGGCTACGAATACCGATTCGGCAATCAATGGCTGCCGGTGAAAGCGCGCGAAATCACGATTCCCTATCGCGCCGACGACGGTTCGATGAAGACGCGCACCTTCACCGCCTACTTCACCCAGCATGGTCCGATCGTCGCGACGAAAAACGGCAAGTGGATCGCCGAGGCGCTGATGAACCGGCCGATTCCCGCGCTGGAACAAAGCTGGCTGCGCACCAAGGCGAGCGACCTCGCCAGCTACATGAAAGTCGCGGATCTCAAAGCCAACTCGTCCAACAACACGCTGTTCGCCGACGACAAGGGCGAGATCGCATTCCTGGCGCCGCAGTTCATCCCGAAGCGCGACAACGCCTTCGACTACCTGAAGCCCGTTGACGGCAGCAATCCCGTCACGGCATGGCAGGGCATGACACCCATCAAGGACATGCCCAACGTGATCAATCCGACCACCGGCTGGGTGTTCAACACCAACGACTGGCCCTACTCCGCCGCCGGCAAGGACAGCCCCAAGCGCGCGGACTTCCCGCAGTACATGGATTCCTTCGGCGAGAACGCGCGCGGCATCCATGCCACGCAAATGCTGACCGCCGCCGGCGGTTTCACCCAGGCCAAGCTGATCACCGATGCGTTCGATTCGTACCTGCCCGCCTTCGCGCGGCTGATCCCGATCCTGGCGAAGGATTACGACGGCCTGCCCGCGAGCGATCCGTTGAAGTCGAAACTGGCCGGACCGATCGCGGTGCTGCGCACCTGGGACGACCGCTGGGGCATCGCCTCGATCCCGACCACGCTGGCGGTGTCGTGGGGCGACACGCTGTGGAACGAGGTTGCGGACAAGGCGGAAGCCAGCGGCCTCGATGCGCACACCACCGATCAGCGCGAGATCGATTACATCGCGGAAAAGGCCGATGCGAAAACGCGCCTGGCCGCGCTGGCGAAGGTCGTGGATCGCCTGCAGAAGAATTTCGGTTACTGGGGCGTGCCGTGGGGCGAAATCAATCGCTATCAACGCACGGACGATTCCATCCATCCGCATTTCGATGACAGCAAGCCGAGCATCGCAGTGCCGTTCACCTCGTCGCGCTGGGGCTCGCTCGCCGCCTCCAACACGCACCTGTGGCCCGACACCGAAAAATATTACGGTCGCAGCGGCAACAGCTTCGTCGCGGCGATCGAGTTCGGCCCCAAGGTCAGCGCGCGCGCGATCCACGTCGGTGGGCAGAGCGGCGACCCGAAGTCACCGCACTTCACCGACCAGCAACCCCGCTGGGCCAGCGGCGACTTGCGTACCGTGTATTTCTGGCCGGAGCAGTTGAAAGGGCACACCGAGAAGACCTATCACCCGGGGATGTAGGGTGGGTCTTCATCCGCCGGCTTCGGAGCGTAGGGCGGGTCTTGACCCGCCATCCGGCCCCACTCGATTGCACGCCATGTATCGGTGAATCGTCGAATACGGCCATTCCCTGGTGTCGCTCACGTATCCGTGCTTGACTGGATTGAAGTGGACGTACTCGATGTGGGCCAGGAGATCGCGTTCGTCGCGGATGCAGTGCTCCCAGAATCGCCGTTGCCAAATACCCCGCTCACTCCGATTCGCGCGGCGTGAAGCAGACCCGGCGATCATCAACGAGCGCGAAAACAACGATTTGATGTGCCGCCATCGGGTTGCGTAATCGGCATCGCCCTCCGGCAGCCGCCAAACGCAATGCAGGTGATCGGGCAGAACCACCGCAGCGAGAATTTCGAACGGCCGCTCGGCACGCGCCACACGAAACGCACTGTGCAGATTCGCAATGTGGTCCACAAGCAGCATTCGATCCCGCTGCTGCAAATTCACCGTGAAGAAATACGTTCCGCCCGGAACCCACACGCGTCGGTAATTGGACATGGTCGCAGCATGGCGATCAGCTCGCCGGAGCGCAGTCGCCAAATGACGTCGGAGTGCGTCAGAAAAATCCGATAGGCGAATCGAGACCGCGGCGGGTCAAGACCCGCCCTACGAAGGCGTCTCACCACGCGCGCTCATACTGTTCCGGCGCGCGGATGGATTCTCCAAGTTCCTTCGCGGCGCGGCGCGGGAAATAAGGATCGCGCAGGAATTCGCGCGCCATCTCGATCACGTCCGCGGCGCCGCGCTGCAGGATTTCTTCGGCCTGTTTCGGCTCCGTGATCAACCCGACCGTCGAAGTGGGAATGCCGGCTTCGCGACGGATGCGCGCGGCGAACGGCACCTGGAATCCGGGGCCGACCGGAATCTTCGGATGCGCCACGGTACCGCCGGACGAGCAATCGATCACGTCCACGCCGTCGGCGCGCAACAGGCGCGCGAGTTGCACGCATTCGCCGATGTCCCATCCGCCTTCCGCCCAGTCGGTCGCGGACAGCCGCACCCACAACGGCATCGGCGCGGGCCAGTTCTCGCGTACCGCAGCAATGATCTCGCGCAGCAGGCGCGCGCGATTTTCCAGCGAACCGCCGTATTGATCGGTGCGCGTATTCGAAAGCGGCGAGAGGAACTGATGGATCAGGTATCCGTGCGCCCCATGGATTTCGATCACTTCGAACCCCGCTTCGCGCGCGCGCTGCGCGGCGGCGCGAAAGTCATCAATGACCTTGCGTATTCCAGCAGCATCCAATGCAACCGGAACCGGATGGCCTTCATCGAAAGGAATCGCGCTCGGCGCAACCGGCGTCCAACCGCCGTGCCCGGCATCCAGCGGATCACCGCCGCGCCACGGTGCATCGGTACTGGCCTTGCGCCCGGCGTGCGCGAGCTGGATGCCCGCCGCCGCACCCTGTCCGCGGATGAAGCGTGCGATGCGCGACCACGCGGCGACCTGGCGCTCGTTCCAGATGCCGGTGTCCTCCGGTGAAATGCGCCCTTCTGGCGAGACCGCGGTCGCCTCGGTGAACACCAGGCCCGCGCCGCCGACCGCACGACTGCCCAGATGCACCAGGTGCCAGTCGGTCGGCACGCCGCCGGGCGAGGAATACTGGCACATCGGCGACACCACGATGCGATTGCGCAGCTTCAACGTGCCCAGCGTAACTGGTTCCAGCAGCATCGAACGGACCTCGGCGTGGGATCGGAAGCCAGGGACATGAGGAATACCGCGCGCGAATTCAATGACGCGCGACGATGTCGTGCAGACTTGCGAAAGGCTCACGCACGCGTCAGCGCCCAGAACGGAATATCCCGCCTCAGCCTGTAGCCCATCCGCTCGTACAGCGATTTCGCGTGCGGGTTTTCGTAACTGACATGCAGGAACGGCGTACGCCCCTGCGCCAGCGTGTCGTTGGTGAGGAACGCGGTGAGGCGCCGCGCATAGCCGCGGCCGGTGAAATCCGGATGCGTGCAGATCGCGCTCATCTCGGTGTGCGTGTCGGTGCCGAGGCGCTCGCCGATCATCGCGGCGAGCCGCACTTTCCCATTCGCGTCCGGAACGTAGATGCCGAAGTAGCGACCCAGCTCCATCGTGCGCGGACGGAAGTAATGCGGGTAAACGAGCGCCACCAGTGCCAGCACGTCGGCGCGATGGCTTTCATCCAAGGCAATGATCTCGGGACCGTCCGGCACATCCAGCGGTTCGTCGCGGATCATCTGCGCCAGTGGACGGAAGGTCTCCAGCTTCCACGCGTCCGACAATTGCGGCAGCACGCCCAGCAGCAGCACGGTTTCATCTGCCGCGAGCAGCGGCGCGATCGCATCGTCCGCATCCACGTCCGCATTCGCCACGCCCAGGAAGGGAGCGAACTGGGGCGGATAGCGCGCGGCATCGTCGCCGGACCGAATGGCACGTTCGCGATGGATGCTGCGTAATGAAGACCAGAACGGATTGCCGAGCGCCGAAGTGTCCATGCCGCGATTTTAGCCCGCAACTCACGGGCCGCCCCACCTCCCTTCCGGCACCTTCGGGCGTTGCGCCCTTCTGCTAGATTCGACGTCTCGCCGGCACCTCGACGGACCGGCCGGATGCGGGGAAAAAACCATGCGCGCAAGATGGACACGCAGAACGTTTCTGGGCGTTTCCTGCGGCGCCGCCATCGCCGCGGCACTGCCACCCGCCCTGGCCCGAACCACAGGAGCAGCACGCGGAATGAAAAGCGCCGGGATCTACCGCAACGCCTTCGTGCTCGACTGCAACACGCTCGCCTCCATCGGCAACGAGTTCGGCGACGCCGCGAGCGTCCAGGCGCTGCGCGATTCCGGAATCCACGCGCTGAAGAGCACGCTCGGGGGCGCCAGCGGCACGTTCGAGGAAACCGTCGCCGACATCGCCAACGCACAGAAACTGATCGAGCTGCATCCGGACCTTTTCATCAAGGTCACGCGGCACGCCGATCTGGAGCGCGCCAAGCCGGAAGACAAGGTCGCGGTGATCTTCTCGTTCGAGGCGGCCTCGCCGCTGGAGGACAAGCTCGACCGCATTGACCTGTTCCGCAACCTCGACGTGCTGGTCATGCAGTTGAGCTACAACCACACCACGCCGTTCGGCGTCGGCTGCCTGGACGGCGAAACCGGCGGCGTGACCGAACTCGGGCGCAAGGCGATCGCGCGCATGAACAAGCTCGGCGTTGCGCTCGACCTCAGCCATTCCAATACGCAGAGCACCGCCGAAGGGATCGCGCTGTCCAGCAAGCCGCCGCTGATCACGCACTCGGGTTGCCGCGCGGTGTTCATGCATCCGCGCAACAAGCGCGATCAGGAAATGAAGGCGCTGGCCGACAAGGGCGGCGTGATGGGCATCTACATGCTGCCCTTCCTGACGCCGGACACCAAGCAGCCGATGCTGGCCGACTACATGCAGCACATGATCCACGCGTTGAAGGTGTGCGGCGAGGACCACGTCGGCATCGGCACCGATGTCCCGTTCTTCACGGTGACGCAGCAGGACCTGGACGCGATGAAAAAGGACGAAGCAGACCGCAAGAAGAAAGGTGTCAATGCACCCGGCGAAAACCGTCCGCCCTACATCCCTGACATCAACACGCCGCGAAAGCTGGAGCACGTCGCCGACGCGCTGCTGAAGCACGGTTATTCTCCGCGCGTGGCGGACAAGGTGCTCGGCCTGAACTTCAGCCGCGCGTTCAAGGAAATCTGGCTGGCTTGAATCGTGGAACCATCACCGTGAGGAGTACCGGAGAAATGTCCGAAGCCCGAATGCGCTCCATCTTGCCCCTTGTCCTGTTGCTGCTGGGCGCCTGCATCGCGGCGTGCCCATTCGCAGCCCGCGCACAAGATGCCGACGGGGATTCCGGCAAGACGTACACGTTGCTCGCCACGCCGAAGACCGTTGCGTGGGGCCATTACGACGCGACCACGCCGCCGGTGCTGCGCATCCATTCCGGCGATACGGTGGTGTTCCACACGGTGCTCACCAACAGCCCGAGCGGGCTGGAGAAGGCCGGCGTCAAACCGGCCGACGTCGAGCAGGATCTGAAGGACATCTTCGACGGCGTGCCAAAAAAGGATCGCGGTCCCGGCGGGCACATCCTCACCGGCCCGGTCTACATCGAAGGCGCGGCGCCCGGCGACACGCTGGAGGTGCGCGTCAAGAAGATCGACCTCGCCATTCCTTACGCCTACAACGCATTCCGCTACGGCGCCGGATTCCAGACCGACGACTTCCCGTATTCGCGCATCAGGATCATCCCGCTCGACCGCGCCACGCAGACCGCGCATTTCGCGCCGGGCATAGACATCCCGCTGCACCCGTTCTTCGGCAGCATGGGCGTGGCGCCGCCGCCCGCGTTCGGCCGCTACGACAGCGCGCCGCCGACCATCATCGGCGGCAACATGGACAACAAGGAACTGGTCGCCGGTTCGACCATCTACTTCCCGGTGTTCGTGCCGGGCGCGCTGTTCCAGATCGGCGACGGCCACGCCGGCCAGGGCAATGGCGAGGTGGACATCACCGCGCTGGAAACCTCGCTGGTCGGCACCGTGCAGTTCATCCTGCACAAGGGCATGAAGACCGGGCCGTATCCGTACGCCGAAACGCCCACGCACTACATCAGCATGGGTTTCGACGACGACCTCACCGTCGCCGCGCACAAGGCGGTCGCCGGCATGATCGATTTCCTGGTCCAGCACAAGCACCTGAGCCGCGACGACGCCTACATGCTGATCAGCGTGGCCGGCGACATAGACATCACCGAGCTGGTGGACCACAACAAGGGCGTGCACGTGATGCTGCCGAAGGCGATCTTCACCGGCGCCGCGCACACCGCAGCGCACACGCACTGACTTCCGATCCGGAAAAGAGAACGATGAGCAAAGGCACCCACGACTACACACCCGACGCGCGCAACGCGGCGATCCGGATCAACATCAACGGCGAGCTGTTCGCGCGCGACGAAGCCAAGGTGTCGGTGTTCGACGCTGGCTACGTGCTCGGCGACGGCGTGTGGGAAGGCTTGCGCCTGCACGAGGGCGGCCTGCCCTTCCTCGATCAGCATCTGGATCGCCTGTACGAAGGCGCGCGCGCGATTGACCTGGACATCGGTCTCACGCGCGAGCAACTGACGCAGCGGATCATCGAGACCCTGCGCGCCAACGACATGCGCGACCACGTGCACATCCGCCTGATGGTGACGCGCGGCATCAAGGCCACGCCGCACCAGGATCCGCGCTTCGTGATCGGCGGCGCGACCATCGTGATCATTCCCGAATACAAGCAGCCGCTGCCGGAAACGGTCGAGCGCGGCATCCGCCTGTTCACCGTGCACGTGCGCCGCGGCGCACCCGACGTGCAGGACCCCAAGCTCAACAGCCATTCCAAGTTGAACTGCATCCTCGCCTGCATCCAGGCGCAGAAAGCCGGCTACGACGAGGCGCTGATGCTCGATCCGCACGGTTTCGTCAGCACCTGCAATTCCACGCACTTCTTCATCGTGCGCAAGAACGAGGTGTGGACGTCCACCGGCAAGTACTGTCTCGGCGGCATCACGCGCGCGAACGTGGTCCGCCTGTGCCGCGCGAACGACATTCCGGTATTCGAAAAGGATTTCAGCCTGACCGACGTCTACGGCGCCGAGGAAGCCTGCGTCACCGGCACCTTCGCCGGACTCACGCCGGTGCACGAAATAGACGGCCGAGTCATGGGCAATGGCAAGCGCGGGCCGATGGTCGAGCGCCTGCAGAAGCTCTACATGCAACTCGTGAGAGACGACAGCGCGAGAGGTCCGCGCGTATGAGTGGCGGCCTGCGGATCGCGATGTGGTCCGGCCCGCGCAACATCTCCACTGCGATGATGCGCGCCTGGGAAAACCGCGAGGACACGGCCGTCGTGGACGAGCCGTTCTACGCGCATTACCTCAAGGCCACGGGCGTCAACCATCCCGGCCGCGAGGAAGTGCTGGCATCACAAAGCACGGATGCGGAAGAAGTCGCCGCGATGCTGACCGGCCCGATCCCGGATGGGAAATCCATCTGGTACCAGAAGCACATGACCCAGCACATGCTGCCGGACATGAAACTCGACTGGCTGGACCAGGTCACCAATTGCTTCCTGATCCGCGACCCGGAACAGGTGGTCGCCTCCTTCACCATCCAGCGCCCCGACGCCGCGGCGTGGGAACTCGGCTTCGAACAGCAGGCGCGCTTGTTCGATCACGTCTGCGACAAACTGGGCCACGCGCCGCCGGTGATTGACGCCGCCGATGTATTGAAAGATCCGCGCGGCACCCTGAGCGCACTGTGCGCGAAGCTCGGCATTCCGTTTACCGACCGCATGCTGCACTGGCCGCCCGGCCCGCGCGCCTCGGACGGCGTGTGGGCGCCGCACTGGTATGCCGCGGTGGAACGCTCGACAGGATTTGCGCCGTATCGCGAGCGGGAACCGGAGCTCAGCGACTTCCAGTGGGAGCTGGCGGATCAATGCAAGGCGCATTACGAACGCCTCGCCAGGCACCGGCTGCAAATCATCCCGGGGTAGCACCTACTCGACTTGCTACGCAGGCTCTCCAATCTGAGCTCGCGAAGGATTCACGTCGAGGCAAACGTGCTGTGCTTGGCGCCTCAGTCCTTCGGCTGGATACGTTTTGACAATCCTGAAGTGTTCGGCATCGAAGGTCAGCCCATCTACCAGGCAGTGGGCCGCGACACGTGGGTTGTACTCGTGCAACCAAGCGTAGTTCTCTTTCGTCCAAGAGAGAATTGCTTTGTGTAGTGCCCTATTATCTTTGTCATAGTCATCGTCCCGAAGCGTCAACCCCATAACATTCAGACAGAACCCAAGAATTCTTGCCCCTTTAAAGTTTGGGAAGCGCCGCATCTCTGATATTTCGTTATAAAGGAGGCGTCGAAGTTTGAAGCCTACAACCCTGCCAGCCTGACCCTGGAGTCCGTTGAAATTGAACAGCTCACCCCATACGGAGTCGTGTTGGACTGACCAACATTCGAACTGCGGTGACCTAACTGCGGACGCATGAAAAATAGTCTCAAAGACCATACTCGCAATGTGATCAAAAAAAGAATCGCGTGGATGACCATGTCTCTCTCTCTTGCGGAATTGTATGTGTTTAGGAACTCCTTTTTCGTCGAGAATTCTCACCGCGTCCTTAATAAATTCCATAACAACGCGCAGACGGCGGACTGAATCGT
This sequence comes from Rhodanobacteraceae bacterium, assembly GCA_051961995.1. Taxonomy (GTDB): domain Bacteria; phylum Pseudomonadota; class Gammaproteobacteria; order Xanthomonadales; family Rhodanobacteraceae; genus 66-474. The sequence continues at coordinate 40,305 of JBQCCR010000084.1, forward strand.
TATCCCAAGTATTGGTAAGCCCATTGAGCTTGTACAAATCCGATGCCGCGTTCTCGATGTACCCTTTCGCACGATACAAGACAAAGGAATGATTCCAGAAAGCTTTATCTACATAGTCTCGGAATGTAATCAATACTATTCGACAGTATGCTCGCCACTGGTCCGCATCCCATTCTGATTTCTTCCATATGTCCGGATCCAACATCGTGCCGACCGTCTCGACCATTTTGTAATTGGAAAACATCGCTTGGCTGAGAGGCTTGATATATCCGATCAGACCTGACTCGTATCCCTCGGCCTCGTGATAGAGGAATGAATCCTTATTCGCCAACGCTGCATTCACAACGTTGTTAGCAAAGGTCTCGACTTGAATGCCATATCGCTTCGTTTCGGCCATTTCCCTGAAAATTGCAAGCGCTGTAGCGGGTGCAGACTCAACAATTGCTCTGCAAAGGCGCTTGTCGGCGATCAGGAGCAGCAAATCATTTGCGTACGCTTCCGCCTTGGGTGGGCTCGCCGGCGGGTGTCCTTCGTCAGCTTTGGTGCGGGAATTTTTAAGTTCGCTTCTGTTAGTCGCGTGGCAGACAAGTGCGCGAGCTGAACGCGCCACCTCATCTGCGACCACGGCCAATTCTGCGGGAGCGCCCTTCAAAACAAATCGGTAAAGAGTTCGTCCGTATCGCCGAGCATTCATCTTGCCGAACTTTGGAGGCCTAATGAAGGCGAACCAGGTCCATGTCAGGAACGTCAGGAGGAACAAAGCAGCCAAGAGAGCCTGCCAAGAGGCTGGAGTGAGAAGGCTTCCCTTAGGTACAAACCACCCTTGAGCGCGCCACAGGTCCGTCAGTAGGGTAAGTATTCCCACCGCAGCGATAACGGCGAAGGTCACAACCCGTAGCGGGATGGGTGCAGCTTGGACTCGAAATCGATAACGGACATCCGCAATCGTCCAGGCCAAGATCATGAGTGCGAGGCCAGTGAGAAATTCCGAGAACCCGAAGAGCCTAGGGCCATTCGGATCGAGCGGAGCAAAGCACAGTCGCGCAAAACATGCGTCCATCAACAAAGTCCTCTTGAACCCTTGGTCGATCCTCCACAAGGTCCCAGAAAAGCATCCTAAATACCTGAATCTCCCCTTCCCAATCGATCCACGGAACCCGAACGGCAGCTCGCCAAGGCGGGTCAAGACCCGCCCTACGCCTCACTTCTCCGAACCCAGTTTCTGCCGCAATTGCGCGATGTATTGCAGCTCGTTCTTCGATTTCTGGTCGCTAGGGTCGAGCTTCAGCGCCTTGTGGTACATGGCTTCCGCTTCGTCGAGGCGGTGCAGTTCGGTCAGCACGTAGCCTTCGCCGCGCAATGCATGGGTGAGTTCGGAGTTCTTCTGGTCGGGCGGGGAAAACTGGGCGGCGCCCTCGGCCTGCTGGAACAGATCCAGCGCCTTGTCGTTGTCGTGCTGCACCTCGTACGTGTAGGCCAGTTCCGAGAGGTAGAGCGAATTCATGGGCGAGAGCGCCAGCGCCTTGTGCAGCGCGCCCTGCGACTCTTCGAGCCGGCCGAGATCGGTCAGCGCGCTGCTCTCCTCGAAATACGCATCGGCCCAGACCTGCGGCAAGACTTGCGCGTTCTGATGATCCTTGGCTGCATCGGCGAGGTACAGGAAGGATTCCAGTTGATCGCGCGCGCAGTAGTGGTGCTTGCCCTGCTCCTTGCCGGGGCCGTCTTCGTAATGAGCGATCACCTGCGCGATCGGGCCTGCGATCGCGTCGGCGGATTGTCCCGACTTGATCATCTGCACTGCCTGCACGAGCAATTGCTGTTGCGCTGCGTCCTCGCCGGTCACGGGCACGGCGTCCTGCGGATTGGCATTGGGCGATATCGAAATCTGCATTCCGGAGCTTGTCTGCTCCGCGACCTGCGCGAATGCGGGCGACGCGCAAACACTGGCGGCGAGCAAACCGATCGCGATCAAGCGGAAGACATTGCGCAGTGCGGGCGGATTCGCGCTTGAGATGGCAGCCATGATTTCCCCTTGAATCGGCGGCGTGCGTTGTGGGGCGAGTATCGCGCCGACCATTGGTTGGCGCAAACCGCCATTGGGGTTCGCAAGCGCACCCCAACCTCTTGTCTGCAAACCCATCCCGGTTCCCGGATCGCCCGAAGGCGGGTCAAGACCCGCCCTACAAAATCGCCACTTCGCCCTCGATCTCCACCGGGATGCCGAACGGCAGTTCGGCCATGCCGACGGCGCTGCGTGCGTGCGCGCCGGCTTCATCTCCCCACAACTGCAGGATCAAATCCGAGAAGCCGTTGATCACCGCCGGCTGCCGGATGAAACCGGGCGCGGAGTTGACCATGCCGAACACGCGCACCCATTGCGTGATGCGATCGAGATCGCCGAGTTCGCGTTGCAGGCTGCCGAGCATGGACAGCGCGGTCAGCCGCGCCGCTTCATAGCCCTGCTCCACCGTGAGCTCGCGGCCGACCTTGCCGAACGGCCCGGCGATGGAGCCATCCGCCGCCTGCGGGCTGTGTCCGGAAATCAATGCGCGGTCGCCGAGCACACGCACGAAGCGGAACGGCAGCACGATGCCGGGCGGCGGTGTCACTTCCGGCGGCAATGCCAACCCGAGCTGGGTAAGCCGCGCCTCGATCTTTGCCATATGCAGATCTATCTCAAAATCGAAGTATTGAATCTTTGAGGCTGTCATTCCCGCGAAAGCGGGATCCAGTAACGCTCCCATTCACAGCCAAAGTCTCTGGGTTCCGGATCGCCGCTGCGCGGCGTCCGGAATGACGAGCAACTTGGCGCCAGTTTCGCTTCTGCTCAGTGCAGCAATGCCGCGAGCATCTGCAGGATGCCCCACAGGCTCGCGATCCAGATCGCCGTGCGCAGGTACGGGATGCCGATGACGTAAACGGGCAGGTACGCGACACGCGCCCAGAAATAGATCATCGCGGCGATGACGGTTTGCGCACCGTTCTTGTGCGCGAGCACCACGGCCAAGGTGGCGGCAGCGAAGAACGCGAAGGTCTCCAGGAAATTCCTGGCGGCACGATCCGCACGCGCGGCATATTGGTTCAGTGACTCCGCGCTGTCGCGATTGCTCAGGCTCCAGAACAAGCCGCGTTGCCAGGTGCTGAGCCCCACTGCAACCAGCACGTAGATCAGGCCGAGCACCACCGACCAGCCCAGCCACCACAGTTCGACCGTCATAGCAGCAGCCTCCGTTGGTTGTCCGCGCGCGCAGCATGCACGCGCGCGGGCACGGAGAGAAGTGCAAGGCGATCCAAGTGGCCGCTACAACGTCGCGACGATCCGCCCCACTTCCGCCAGCACGGCCTTGCGGGCCGTGACGTCCGCGTGTGCGTTGTCGTAATAGGCGGTGACCAGCAACGGCTTGCGACGTGGCGGCCAGAGGATCGCGACGTCGTTGTTGGCGGTGCGGCCGGAGCCGGTCTTGTCGCCTTCGCGCCAGTCGGGCGGCAGGCCCGCGCGCAGCGAATCGCCGCCGGTCTTGTTCCCCATCAGCCAGCGCGTCAACTGCGCGCGCGACGTTTGCGAAAGCGCATCGCCCAGCAGCAGCTTCTGCATGTCCTCGAGCATGGCCCATGGCGTGGTGGTGTCGTCGTCGCCGTGATGGCGATTGAGCTCCGGCTCGACGTGATCCAGATGCGTCAATCTGTCGCCCAGCGCGCGCGCATAACCCGTCACCCCGGGCGGCCCGCCGATGCTCGCCACCAGCAGGTTCGCCGCGGTGTTGTCGCTCAGCGTGACCGCCGCTTCGCACAGTTGCGCGATGGTCATGCCGGGCGGGCCGACATGCTGCATCGTCACCGGCGCGTATTCGAGCAGTGCGTCCTTGCCGAATACGATGCGCCGATCCAGTTGCTCCGTGCCGCTGTCCGCCTTCCTCAGCACCGCGGCGGCGAGCAGCAGCTTGAAGGTGCTGCACATCAAAAAGCGCTCGTCGCCGCGCCAGGCCACACGCGTGCCGCGGCCGGTGTCGAGGATGGCCACACCGAGGCGCCCGCCGTGCCGATGCTCCAGGGCGGCCAGCCGCGCGGCGGCACCGCGGGCTTGCGCGGCCAGCATGCGCGGCGACGCGGCCAATGCGATCGCGCCGAACGCAGCGCCTTTCAACCACTCACGGCGATTCATCGAAACTCCTTAATAGTGGAGACGCGCGCACACGATCGTGCAGCGCTGTGCGCGTTTGCTGGAGTGATTGTGGCAAAGCCGGGGCGTTTGGCGGCGGAAAGCAATCGGCGGGACGGAGCGCCGGTCACCCAGCGGGTGTAGGAGCCGAAGCGCTGTTTTGGTCGCCTGCAAGCCGGCTCCTGCAAGATCGAAGTCACTGGGTCCCGGCTTTCGCCGGGATGACGGGTGTAGAGGGGCGCACTGACCCAAACCTTGGACTTGAAACTTCCGTCCCCATCTTCGCCGGATCGCGCAAGCAATGGAGGCCGCACATGCCGAGTTACCGCAAGACACCGGAAGCGATCGCGCGCCTCACTCCGCTGCAACGCCGGGTCACCCAGGAAGCGGCGACCGAGCGGCCGTTCGACAACGAGTTCAACGCGCACAGGGAACCGGGCCTGTACGTGGACATCGTGTCGGGCGAACCGCTGTTCACCTCGTCGGACAAGTTCGAAAGCGGCTGCGGCTGGCCGAGTTTCAGCAAGCCGATCGAACCGGCCAACGTGATCGAAAAGCGCGACACCAGCCACGGCATGATCCGCACCGAAGTGCGCTCCGCGCACGGCGACAGTCATCTCGGCCACGTCTTCGACGACGGCCCGCGCGACCGCGGCGGGCTGCGCTACTGCATCAACTCTGCGTCGCTGCGCTTTGTCCCGCTGGACAAGCTGGAAAGCGAAGGCTATGGCGAGTACCGTAATTTGTTCGAGCAAGCCTGAGCTCTTGCAGGTCGGGGTGAGCCTCGCGAACCCCGACCTCTATTCGACACGCGTTGAAGTGCTCACCCCAACCCACTTTCCGGATCGCGCCGGCTACGCGGGCTTGCCCGGAATGACACTGAACATCTTGGAGGAATCGCAATCATGACAACCGAACGCGCCCTGCTCGCCGGCGGCTGCTTCTGGGGCATGCAGGATCTGATCCGCAAGCAGCCGGGCGTGATTTCCACGCGCGTGGGTTATTCCGGCGGCGAGGTGCCGAACGCGACCTACCGCAACCACGGCACGCACGCGGAATCCATCGAGATCGTGTTCGATCCGGCAAAGATCAGTTATCGCCGACTGCTGGAATTCTTCTTCCAGATCCACGACCCGACCACGCGCAACCGCCAGGGCAACGATCTTGGCACCAGTTACCGCTCGGCGATCTTCTATACGAACGACGAACAGAAGCGCATCGCCGAGGACACCATTGCCGACGTGGACGCGTCCGGCCTGTGGCCCGGCAAGGTGGTGACGGAAGTCACGCCGGCCGGCGATTTCTGGGAAGCGGAACCGGAACATCAGGATTATCTCGAACGCATCCCGGAAGGCTACACGTGCCACTTCGCGCGGCCGGAATGGGTGTTGCCGAAGCGGGAAAGGGCCGTGGGTTGAACCCCGGCCCACACGCAAATACCGATCGCTCCACGCGAGCGAATCCTTGTCTCGCATCGGTCAGGCCGACCGCCGGGCGAGCACGAACCTGGAGAATCGAATGCCCACCACTCCCGCCTACGCCGCGCCTGCCGCCGACAAACCGCTGCGCCCGCACAGCATCGAGCGCCGCGCGCCCGGCGCGCGCGACGTGCAGATCGAGATCCTCTTTTGCGGCGTGTGCCACTCCGACCTGCACACCGCCCGCAACGAATGGCACAACACGCAGTATCCATCCGTGCCCGGCCACGAGATCGTCGGCAAGGTCACCGCGGTCGGCAAGGAAGTGAAGCACTTCAAGACCGGCGACACCGTCGGCGTGGGCTGCATGGTGGACAGCTGCGGCCAATGCCGGCCGTGCCGCGAAGGCGAGGAGAACTACTGCGAGAACGGGTTCACCGCGACCTACAACGGTCCGATGTTCGGCGGCGAGAACACCTACGGCGGCTACTCCACGCAGATCGTGGTGGATGAAAAATTCGTGCTGCACATCCGCCACACCGGGGATCTCGCCGCGGTGGCGCCGCTGCTGTGCGCAGGCATCACAACCTATTCGCCGCTGAAACACTGGAATGCCGGTCCCGGCAGGAAGGTGGGCATCGTCGGCCTCGGCGGCCTCGGCCACATGGGCGTGAAGCTGGCGCACGCGATGGGCGCGCACGTGGTGCTGTTCACCACCTCACCCAGCAAGGTCGAAGACGGCAAGCGGCTCGGCGCGGATGAAGTGGTGATCTCGAAAGACTCCGGACAAATGTCGAAGCACGCCGGCAGTTTCGATTTCATCCTCAACACCGTCGCCGCACCGCACGACCTGGACGCCTATCTCGCCCTGCTCAACCGCGACGGCACGATGTGCCTGGTCGGCGCGCCGGCCACGCCGCATCCCTCGCCCGCCGTGTTCAACCTGATCTTCAAGCGCCGCGCACTCGCGGGGTCGCTGATCGGCGGCATCCGCGAAACGCAGGAGATGCTGGATTTCTGCGCCGAGCACGGCATCGTTTCCGACATCGAGATGATCGCCATGCGCGACATCAACGACGCCTACGAACGCATGTTGAAGAGCGACGTGAAGTACCGCTTCGTGATTGACATGCAATCACTGAAGGACGAAGCGAAGGCGGCGTGATCCGCCGCCCATCGCAGGGCGGGAGCAGCAACCAATCCGCTTTACGCACAAGACGGGTTGCGCCCGCCCCGCGCTCAATGCAACGGTGAGCCGCCCGGTGAAGGCTGCCCCGTGCCCGCCGACAGCCGGTTGTCCACGCCTTCCACGCCCTGTATCGCCGACACTGCGGCCAGCAGGCTCTGGATTTCCCCGGGCTTGGCCGACCCGCTCAGCGTCACGTGGCCATTGTCCACTTTGACTTGCAGGGTGCCGGGCTGATCCACCAGCCGGCCGAGCTGCGAACGGATGCGCTCGTGCAATTGCGAATCACTGACCGGGGCATTGCGCATGTGCGACTGCGCTTCCGCCGCCGCGCCGCGCAACTGGTTGGCCGCATGTCTCGACGCGCCGCGCGCCAGCCGCTCCGCATCGTGCCCCGCGGAGGCGGCCTTGTCGCGCACCAGTGCGCGCCGGCGGCGTCCCTCCTCGGGATCGAACATGTACATAGCGAAAGCGCCGACGGCAAAGCCGGTCGCCAGCGTCATCAATGCTTTCATGGCGTACTCCTGGATGTACCCGCTGAACGTGGGCCGGGATGCTGTCACCCGTCGTGAAAATGCAGCGAGAAGACGACGTGTGAGCGGCGTGATGTGCGCGTGCGACAATCCTCGCGCACACGCATCGGCCTTCTCTGGAATTCCTCCATGCACGAACTGCCCCCGTTCCATCTCGCCTTTCCGGTTGCATCGCTCGCACAAGCACGCGCGTTCTACGGCGGACTGCTGGGCTGTCCGGAAGGCCGCTCCAGCGAGGCGTGGGTGGACTTCGATTTTTACGGCCACCAGATCGTCGCGCACCTCGCACCGGAGGAACTGCGCGCATCCGCAGCGCACGACGTGGACGGGGACAACGTGCCGGTGCGGCACTTCGGCGTGATTCTCGACATGGACGCGTGGCACGCGTTGGCGCAGCGTCTGCGCGCCGCCGGCACGCGCTTCGTGATCGAACCGCACGTGCGCTTCAAGGACCAGCCCGGCGAGCAGGCCACGATGTTCCTGCTCGATCCGTCCGGCAATGCGCTGGAGTTCAAGGCCTTCGCGGATCGCTCGAAGCTGTTTGAGAAGTGAGCGCGCGTCCCGAGCGATAACCCGCACCCGGGCAGCCCGGGCGGGCGATCAGCCCGTCCCGGTCGCCGGCGCAGCGGCCGCGGCCGCAAGCCGCGCTTCGGCGGCCGCGACCATGGCCTGGTAACGCGGGTCGTCGTGCAGGAACTTGAAATCCGGATCGGCCTTGGCGTAGGGCAGGAACGAGGCCGAGACCGTTTCGTAAACCTTATCGAGCATCGCCAGCGCGGCCTCCTTGTCCTTCAGGTGGGCGCTGAGCAGGCACGCGAAGTTGTAGCGCATGTTCCAGTTATCGGGGTCGATCAACTGCGCCCGGCTCATGCGCGACTTGGCGCGCTCGCCCTCGCCCAGCGCAGCCAGTGCGTAGACGCTGTAAGCCACCACGCCGGAATTGTTCGGGTCGCGGGCCAGCGTGGCTTCGGCGCGTTCGAGCGCCAGCCCGGCGGCACTGCGCACGCCCGCCGCATTGCCGAGCGCGGTGTAGCAACTGATCAACATCATCGCCGAATTGAGATCGGCATCCATCAGCTTCAGCGCTTTTTCGTAGAAACGAATGGCGTCCTCGTACCGCTTGAGCTGATAGCTCAGGCGTCCCGCGGAACGGTTCACTTCGTAGGATTCCGGATTCTGTTGGAACGCGATGGCGACTTCCGCGCCGGCCGCGTCGGCGTTGCCGCTCGCCAGCAGGATCAGCGCCTTGATGGCGTGGGCCTCGGCCAGGCCGGGATCCAGCGTCATGGCCCGTTCGGCGGCCGCGATCCCTTCCTCGCATTTGCCGCCCCTGAGGGTAAGCAGCTTCTCGTATCCCACCGCCATCAGTGCCCATGCCTGGGCATAACGCGGATCGATTTCGGTGGCGCGGGTGCAAAGGCGCACGATCGCCTCCGCGGAGCGCGCGTCCGACTCCTGCCCGGTGATATAGGTCTGGCGCGCCATCAGATAAAGGTTATGGGCTTCGGCGTTGTCGGTGCCGCGCCGCTCGATCGCCTTCTTCTCTTCCGGCAGCAACCGCAACCTCAACGCCTTGACGATGGCTTCCGAAATCTCGTCCTGCAGCGCGAAGATGTCGCTGGAGTCGCGGTCGTAGCGCTCGGCCCAGACGTGATTGTTGGTTTCGGCGTCCACCAGCTGTGCGCTGATCCGCACGCGGCCGCCGGCCTTGCGCACACTGCCTTCCAGCACGTGGGTGACCTTCAGCTCGCGCGCGACCTTCGGGATATCGACGTTTCTGCCCTTGTACATGAAGGCGCTGTTGCGCGAGATGATCCCCAGCGCCGAAACCTTGCTCAGGTCGGTGATGATGTCCTCGGTGATGCCGTCGCTGAAGTATTCCTGCTCCGGATCGCCGCTCATGTTGACGAAGGGCAGCACGCAGATCGTGTAGCGCGCGGAATCCCTTTCGGAAGACGACGACGCCGAAGCGCTCGCCGCCTTCGCCGATTGCGTCGCCTGCGTGCGTGCGATCATCGTGGCCAGCGCGCGCAGGAACTCCTGCGCCTGCGCGCTCGCGTGATTCTCGCCCCAGCCGTCAAGGTCGGTGGTATGGATGGCGCGTACGTCCATCGGCAGGCGCGCCTGTTCGAAGCGCACGGGAACCAGGATGCCGCGTTCGGCCGCCTCGCGCGCCTCGCCGCGCACCCAGCGCGAAACGACGGAAGCCGGCGTCCACACCACCAGCACGGCGCGGGCCGCGTCGATTTCGGCTTCAATCTGGTCGTCGAATTCCTGTCCGGGGGTGATCTCCGGATCCCACCACACCGACCAGCCCTTCGCCTCGATCGCGGCCACCAGCGGCGCGACGCGTGCCTTGTCGCCGCGGGCGTAGGAAACAAAAACGTCAGCCATGCTGGTAAGACCTCAAAAAAGCCAGCCAGTGCGACCCTTGTTCGCTGAAGCATAGCGCCATACCGCGCCGGAATGGAAAAATGCACCGGGCCCCAATCCCCCGGCAGACCTCGACGGCATTGACGCGGAACTTTCGCAAACAAGGGACGCATTCGTGCGGGTTTGATCCCGCCTTGATCCAATCTTGCCGGGCTTGTCAGTCCGGGCCGACACTCCCGCTCAAGCGCGTGAGCGCCCGCTGCGTTTCTTGCCGGAACCGGGCTTGCCGGCTTGCCGGCAGTAAGCGGCCATGATGGTGTCGAGCAGCCCGGGGAAGCGCTTGTCAATTTCGGTACGGCGCGGAGTGTTGAGCATCTCCACGCCATGGCGCTCGCTGCGGATCAGGCCGGCGTCGCGCAACACACGGAAGTGCTGCGAGAGCGTGGACTTGGGCACGGTACGCTCGTTGATGCGCTGGAAATTCGCGCACGACTGCGCCGCTTCGGCATTCGCCAAACAGACGTAGATCGCCATGCGTTCGGGATCTGACAGCGCGTGGAGGATGCCCTCCAGGGTAATGCTGTCGGCGGACGGGTGAGCGAACGGTCGCATCCCGTGATCGTACCAGCCCTTGAAAGTCCGCCTTATAGTTCATAAGTCGCGAACTACGGGATTAAAGAACCCGTACCCACCCACCAGAAATCAGGATGTGTCATGAGCAAACTCAAGGGCAAGGTCGCGGTCGTCACGGGCGCGTCGAAGGGCATCGGTGCAGGCATCGCCAGGGCGCTCGCCGCCGAAGGCGCCTCGGTCGTCGTCAACTACGCCTCCAGCAAGACGGGCGCAGACGCGATCGTCGCCGAGATCGGCAAGGCCGGCGGCAAGGCGGTGGCCGTGCAAGGCGACGTTTCGAAGTCGGCCGACGCACAGGCGATCGTGGACGCGGCGATCAAGCACTTCGGACGGCTGGACGTGCTGGTCAACAATTCCGGCGTGTACGAGTTCAAGCCGCTGGAGGAAATCACCGAGGAACACTACCGCCGCCAGTTCGACGTCAACGTGCTGGGCCTTCTGCTGACCACGCAGGCGGCGGCGAAGCACCTTCCCGAAGGCGGCAGCGTGATCAACATCGGCTCGCTGGTCAGCCGCTACGTCCCGCCCACCAGCGCCGTGTATGCCGGCAGCAAGGGCGCGGTGGACACCATTACCGCCGTGCTGGCGCAGGAACTCGGTCCGCGCAAGATCCGCGTCAACGCGGTGAATCCCGGCATGGTCGAGACCGAAGGCACGCGTGCGGCCGGCGTGATCGGTTCCGACCGCGAAGCAAACACCCGGGCGAAGACGCCACTCGGTCGCATCGGCACGCCGCAGGAAATCGCCTCGATCGTCGCCTTCCTCGCTTCGGACGATTCCTACTGGCTCAACGGCGAACAGTTGTTCGCCAGCGGCGGGATGCGCTGACCGTTGCGAAAGATTTGCGGAGCGCACTCCATATGGATGCGCTTCGCTTTGGCGCATCCCGCTACTGCCGAGCTTCGCAGGGCGGGCCAGCACCGCAGGCGCGTCGCCCGTCGCAACTCTGGGCGAAAGGCATCCGGCGGGTTACGCCGCTGCGCGGCTAACCCGCCCTACGCAATGGCGCTGTCACTCGCCCTGCCAGCGGATTTCGGCGGCGTTGAAATCGAGCGTGCCCCACCAGTAGCTGCCCAGGCGCAGATAGCCTTCGCGGATGCGTTGCGTCGCCGGGTCGAGCACCTTGACGTGCACGATGGATTGCTCCTTGCTGGTGGTCAGCAGCATGCCGATCGGTGGAAAGGTCAGGTACCAGCGATGCACTTCCAGCAGCTTGTAGCCGTTGGACTGCGCCCACGCGGCGACCATCGCGTTGATGCGCTGGTAATGCCACCACGTGTAAAGCGTGACGAATACCAAGATGGCGAAGAGGATCGCGAAGTTCATGGTGTCCTCTTGCTGGGCTTGTCAGCCCAGCCTACGCGGGCTTAACCCGCCAAATTCCGGAGTAAGGACCCTCCGGCGGGTTACGCCGCTGCGCGGCTAACCCGCCCTTCGCGTGCTCAGTCATTGCTGAACTGAAAGTAGCCATGATCTTCCGCGTACCTGTCCATAGTCTCGCGATCATTGGGGTCAACGAGCTCGTAGTAATCGGGCGGAGAGTACTCGGAGCGATTTGTGAAGTGATCGCCGACGCCGGCCGCCACCAGTTCTTGATACCCGGACAACCTCAGACCACATGCCGTACAACTAAATTTGGTCGGGATCACGCTTTCGCGAACAATGATCATTCCTTCTCTATGTTCGAGCCTCTCGCCGCCGTAAGTTGTACCTTGCACTGTAGCCGTGCACTTGCATGACGGACACACGACACGGTGATGTCCTCGGTGGGAAAGTTTGTCGCTTTCAGCCTGCGCCTCTTCAGAAGCTTTCTCGCGTTCTCCTTCATCTTTGGCTTCGAACACGCGAGCATGCGCCGAGATGGATGCTCTGACTTGACTCACCACCCCAGCCTCGGCCCTTCCGAGAATCTCTTCAGCAACCGAGGCCTCCGCGTTTCCAAAAAGGGAGGTTAGCGACTCTCCTTGATGTTCAGCCAATATTTTGCAGCAACGAAAGAAACCGCCAATCCACGATTGGAGCGGGAACGTTGCAAAAGCAGCTGCCCCTGTATGTAGTTCCTCATTCCTGCGGTTGAGCAGCGACGAAGCAGCCTTGAACTCGTCCTCGGTGAACGCGGGGATTAACGTCCTACAGTGAGAAAGTACCTGGACAGTGGGGATCGATTTTGGCGCGCTAATAGAACTGATCCCGAGCGCGTGCAGCAAGTTTCTTTGCTCTTTGTCCGGATCCGCCAGCAGAGCAGGACTAGCTTTCGCTACAGCGGCCCTCGCCAAAAGCTCCAGCCCAAGCGACGCCCAAAGGCCGAACTCAGGGCTTTCCTTGTCCTGCGCAGCCGCCCGCTGCATGAACAAAACAGCCTTGGCCCATAGTGCCTCACGATGCCAGCTCATTTGCTTCCCCTCTGTAGAATCGAAAAAGGACGCGTTTGTCGTTGCTGCAATCTTCTCTGCCGTGAAATGTGCGCCAATTGTCGATGATCAACACCTTTTTGCCCGTCCAAGCGACGCTATGCGCGCGCGCCGATATCTTCGCCATCACAGTTTCAAAATCTTTAGCTGCGTGATTCGCGGGTCGCATGTAACATGGGTCGTATAACGCACAACCTCCGATCTTTTCCGCCCATGGGCGTGAATAAATTGGTCCGTTTACTGTCTGCCTTAGAAATATTGGGTTGGTGCTCTTAGCGAAATTGATCATGACCTCCGCGTCTTGGAGTGGTAACACCAGGGTCGCTGTTCGGGATGCTCCCGTCATGAAGAACACAACAAACCGCGCGGGCTTTTCCCAGAAAGCCGTATCGGTGTGCAACGGAAAGGCCGCGCGCCCATATCTCTTACTGAACGATGGTGAGGCAGCTGCCTCACTATTTGTAGGAGTCAAGGTCTGAATGACCTGATCATTGAGAGGGATCACGTCGCCAAGGGGCGAGGTAGCGCCAAGCGCCTCCTCAACACTCTGTATGTCGAACAGCTCGACGTAACCATAGATTGATAGTGCCGAGATGATGTTCACCGAGACTCTTTCCGCCCCAACGCTCAATTCTGCCCTTGTTTGAGGCTTGGCTGTGAGTATCCATCGCACGCATCGAACTGACAGCCCGAGGAATCTCGGCGCCGTGAGCCACTTGGATGCTGACGCGTCGCTGCCATTTCCGTAGATCGCGCACTGCGCATCTTGAAGTGCTGGGCGTTTCGCATGACCCGCTGAGGTTTAGCGGCGAACGTATCTAACCAGAAGTCAAGCGCTGAGCCCTCACACCATCGGCAACTTCAGCCCCTGCTCCCTCGCGCACGCGATCGCTTCAGGGTACCCCGCGTCCGCGTGGCGCATCACGCCGGTGCCGGGATCGTTCCACAGCACGCGAGCGATGCGCTTGTCGGCCGCTTCTGAGCCGTCGCAGACAATCACCAGTCCCGCGGGAATATGAGCCTGACCCCTTTTTCGTTTGGCTGCTCACCGGTTGCGCCCGCGAGGACTATTTTCTAACTTCTCCAACAGCCCAGGGTCAGCGTCGAAGCTTTGAGAATGCCCAAGTAAAGAGTCAAGATGACAGAGCCACGCGCCTCTCACGGACTCTTCGAAGTCGTCGCTTACATGCTCAAACATGCTGCGCCCGGCACTGTACCAAACGTGCATGTCCGTTTCCTCGTCAATTGATTCAGGCATGTTCTCTTTTGACGTTTGAACAGGCATATTTACAGTCATAAATATGGCATGATTAATGTTCTTAAACCCATCACCACCCAAGCAACGTTCAAGAACCCATATGATATTAGATGGGTTGAGAGCAGTGTTACCGTCATTCACCAAAAATAAAACACCTTTATATCCCGTTTTACCTAACTTGTTTTTTGTTTCACTTATTTGCTCATCTGCAGATGAGATAACTCGACGAATGGGAGAAGTGTAAAGAGACGCCATTCTTTCCTGAGCTTCCAACGATAACCTGTCTGATGATAACCGTACTGTTCCATATATTCTTGGCAAATTCCTGTCCAAACTCTGCTCTGCTTGATAAAGTTTCGAAGTCTTTTCAATGAACGATCTATCGTTCACTTGATCTTTGACGAGGCACTTGAGTTCCGCGATCACACCAAAGTTGTCAAATAGAAAGTCCGCTATACGATGACCGGGCTTCTTGCCAGTTAACTCGTCAACCCTGATACCACCAACGCGCCTCACTGCCACAGAAAGCTCTTTCTCTACATCAAGAGTTGGGTTTGGTAGGCGCTTCATTGTTTTTTCTCCACTCACACCATTGGTAACTTCAGCCCCTGCTCCTTCGCACACGCGATCGCTTCCGGATAACCCGCATCCGCATGGCGCATGACGCCGGTGCCGGGATCGTTCCAGAGCACGCGCGCGATGCGCTTGTCGGCGGCGTCGGAGCCGTCGCAGACGATCACCACGCCGGCGTGCTGCGAGTAGCCCATGCCGACGCCGCCGCCGTGGTGGAACGACACCCAGCTCGCTCCGCTCGCGGTATTGAGCAGCGCGTTCAGCAGCGGCCAGTCGGACACCGCATCCGAGCCGTCGCGCATGGATTCGGTTTCGCGGTTGGGTGAGGCGACCGAACCGGAATCCAGGTGGTCGCGGCCGATCACCACCGGCGCTTTCAGCTCGCCGTTGCGCACCATTTCGTTGAAAGCGAGTCCCAGCTTGTCGCGCTGGCCGATGCCCACCCAGCAGATTCGCGCGGGCAGGCCCTGGAATGAAATGCGCTGCTCGGCCATGTCCAGCCAGCGATGCAGGTTCACATCGTCCGGGATCAGTTCCTTCACCTTGGCGTCGGTCTTGTAGATGTCTTCCGGGTCGCCGGACAGCGCGACCCAGCGGAACGGGCCGATGCCGCGGCAGAACAGCGGGCGCACGAACGCGGGCACGAAGCCGGGGAAGTCGAACGCGTTCCCGCAGCCTTCATCGAACGCCATCTGGCGGATGTTGTTGCCGTAGTCGAAGGTCGGGATGCCCTGCGCGTGGAAGGCGAGCATCGCCTCAACGTGCTTCTTCATGGACTGCTTGGCTGCGTCGCGCACCGCATCGGGCGAGCTCTTGCGGCGCTCGAACCATTGCTCGATCGTCCAGCCCTGCGGCAGGTAGCCGTTGACCGGATCGTGCGCGGAAGTCTGGTCGGTGACCGCATCCGGCCGCACGCCGCGCTTCACCAGTTCCGGCAGCACGTCGGCGGCGTTGCCCAGCAGCGCGATGGATTTCGCCTCGCCCGCCTGCGTGTACTTTTCGATGCGCGCCAACGCGTCGTCCAGATCCTTCGCCTGCTCGTCCACGTAGCGCGTCTTCAGGCGGAAATCTATGCGCGACTGCTGGCACTCGACGATCAGCGAGCACGCGCCGGCCAGCGATGCAGCCAGCGGCTGCGCGCCGCCCATGCCGCCGAGACCTGCCGTGAGAATCCATTTGCCCTTGAGCGAACCGCCGTAATGCTGGCGACCCATTTCGACGAAGGTTTCGTAGGTGCCCTGCACGATGCCCTGGCTGCCGATGTAGATCCACGAGCCCGCGGTCATCTGGCCGAACATCATCAGGCCTTTGCGATCCAGATCGTTGAAGTGCTCC
>JBQCCR010000085.1:0-54503 GCA_051961995.1 Rhodanobacteraceae bacterium
TCACCGCTCACCGCTCACCGCTCACCGCTCACCGCTCACCGCTCACCGCTCACCGCTCACCGCTCACCGCTCACCGCTCACCGCTCACCGCTCACCGCTCACCGCTCACCGCTCACCGAAATCTATGTCAATCAAGTCCGACAAGTGGATCCGCCGCATGGCCGCCAACGGCATGATCGAGCCGTTCGAACCGGGCCAGGTGAAACAGAACAGCGGCGGGCGAATCGTGTCCTATGGCACCTCGAGCTACGGTTACGACGTGCGCTGCGCGGATGAATTCAAGATCTTCACCAACATCAACTCGACCATCGTCGATCCCAAGGATTTCGATTCGCGCAACTTCGTGGACTTCAAGGGCGAATGCTGCATCGTCCCGCCGAATTCGTTTGCGCTGGCGCGCACGGTGGAGTTCTTCCGCATCCCGCGCGACGTGCTGACGATCTGCCTCGGCAAGAGCACCTACGCGCGTTGCGGCATCATCGTCAACGTGACGCCACTGGAACCCGAATGGGAAGGCCACGTGACGCTGGAATTCTCCAATACCACCCCGCTGCCGGCGAAAATCTACGCCAACGAGGGCGTCGCGCAGATGCTGTTCCTGGAATCCGACGAGGTCTGCGAGACCAGTTACAAGGATCGTGGCGGCAAGTATCAGGGGCAGACTGGCGTTACACTTCCCAGGACTTGATATCCCGGTCGCGCGAACAGAAGACGGCGCCATGCGCCGGCGCGTTCCTACAATGCAACGGAGAACCACGATGACCGCACGCACCATCACTTCTCGCCTGTTGGGCATTTCCATGCTCGCGCTGATGCTTGCGTTGTCCGGCTGCTACGGCCGTGTGCGCGGCGGCGGCGAAACCACCGTCAACGTGCCGGTGCACTACGACATGGTGCTGGAAGCGGCGAAGGACGGGCAGTTCATCCTCGACGGTGCGACCTTGAGCTTTGACGATCTCGGCGGTCATTTCCGCTACTTGAAGGATCAGAAGCAGTTGCCCAAGAGCGTGCTGCTGAAGGACGGCCCGGATGCCAAGGTCAAGAACGCGCAGCTCGAATATTTCGCGAGCCTGCAGCTGAGTTTCAATTTCACCGGCTACGTCGAGCACAAGGGCAAGCTGCAACTGCTGAGCGCGGTGCAGGACAAGAACGAGCCGGCGAGCGCGGGTAGCGGCGGGTGAGCCAGGGCTTTCGCAAGATGCTGCGTTGAATCGCATCCGAGCCGCAAAGCGGCGGAAGATGAACGCCACGGGCGGCGCGAGCGCACGCCCATGGATGTGCGGCAGGGCAGCGCTTCATGGACGGCTGCTTGCGGGAACTAGGATTCCGCGCCGCCGGCGATCCTTGCATCGGCGCGCGTGGCCAGCGCCGTGTGCGCGATGATGCGCAGCCCTTCGATGATCTGATCCAGCGGCATGCCCGGGCCGGCGTGCCGCAGCGCCTGTTCCGGCAGATACGGCACGTGCACGAAACCTGCGCGCATCTTTGTGCGCCGTGCTGCGTGCATCAGCGCATAGAACACATGGTTGCAGACATAGGTGCCAGCGGTCTGCGAGATGTGCGCATCAATGCCGGCCGCCTGCAATGCCGCGAGCGTGGCCTTGATCGGCAAGCCGGAGAAATACGCCGCCGGGCCGCGGCGCACGACCGGTTGGTCAACCGGTTGTGCACCGGCGTTGTCGGGAATGCGTGCGTCGTCCACATTGATCGCCACGCGCTCCAGTGAAATGCCTTTGCGGCCGCCGGCGAGACCCACCGCGATGGCGGTTTTCGGATGGGTCGTACGCAGCGCCTTGCGCAACACGTGCAGCGAGGCTTCGAACTCGGTCGGCAGCTCGACTGCGATGACGCGGTGGCCTTCGATGGTCCCGCCGCCCAGCGCCCGCACGGCCTGCCAGGACGGATTGACTGCCTCGTCCGCGAACGGAGAGAAGCCGGTGAGAAGGAGGGTCGGTTCGGATGAGGACATCATTACCTCATCGTTCGCGCCGGGTATCGAAGCACGAACGAATTGCGATGCGATCGCCCTTCGATACCCCAGGGCGCGAACGGCCACTCAAGTGCGAAACACCAGCAGGTACATGAGCGCCAGATTCACGACCAACAGCGCCGCGCCGGTTTTCCACTGCGCGCGGATCACGTCGTTCTGGTTCGGAAGCTCCAGCAGCGCCACCGGCACGATGTTGAAGTTCGCGGCCATCGGCGTGAACAGCGTGCCGCAATAGCCGGTGACCATGCCCAGTGCGCCGAGTATCGCGGGGTTGGCGCCGTGCAGGTGGATCAGCAAAGGTAAACCGATGCCGGCGGTCAGCACCGGGAACGCGGCGAACGCATTGCCCATGATCACGGTGAACAGCACCATGCCGATGCCGTAGGCGACGATGCAGGCGAGCGCGCTTTGCACCGGGATCGCCATGCGCACCAGATCGGCGACGGCGCTGCCCACGCCCGTCGCCGCGAACACGCCCCCGAGTGCAGCGAGGGTCAGCGGCAGCAACGCGGCCCAGCCGAGCGTGTCCAGCAGACGCCGGCCTTCAATCAAACCCGCGCGGGGCTTGGCCCGCGTCACCCACAACGCGGCGAGCAGCGCGACCATACAGGCCAGCGCCAACCCGGTCAGCGTCATCTGCCTTTGCGCGAACAGGTGCGCTCCGCCGAAAACCGCATAACCGCCGAACAGCGCCACCGCCATCGTCACCAATGGAATCAGCACTGCCGGCACGAAGAGCTTGTGGCGCAGACGCAATGCATCGCTTTCGCGCTCGACTTCGGCGCGTTCGCGCAATTCGCCCCGATGCATGCGCGGCGCCAGCACCGCCAGCGCGAGCACCCCCACGCCCGCGATTTGCGCCGGCAGTTCGTGATGCGCTTTCGCCGCGGCCAGCACGAGATCGCCGCACGCGAACAGCGCCGCCAGCACCGCCCAGAATGCCGTGTGCCACCAACGCCGGTCGCGCAAATTCAGCCACGCCGTCCCGGCGAGGAACAGGGCGAGCAACCAGTACGCATGTTCAATGCGCAGCATCGCGTTCCCCCGCGGGTTGAACGGAGGGCGAGCACGATGCGAGTCGTCGCGCGAACAGCATGCTGCGGATGCCGTGGATCACGAAGGCGGCAATCGCGGTCGGCAGTGCCCAGAGCGCGATCTGCAACGGCTGCAACTCGATGCCGTGTTGTGCATAGAAGCCCTGGATCAGCAGCACCGCCCCCAGCGCAATGAACACGTCCTCGCCGAAGAACCGCCCGATGTTGTCGGTGGCGGCGCAGAACGCGCGCACATCGTGACGTTCGTGCTCCACGAGTGGCTCGCGCCCCCTCTCCGCGGCCGCTTCAGCCATCGGCGCGAGCAGTGGGCGCACGGTTTGCGCATGGCCTTCGATGTCGGTCAGGCCCATCATGCACAGGACCTGGCGCAAACCGAGATAGGCGATCAGCAGTCGCGAAAGCGTCAGCCCGCGTAACCTCCCGATCCAGTTTCGCGCGTGTTCGCGCAACCCCGCGCGCTCCAGCAAGCCGATCGCAGGGAGCGTGAGGACGTACAACAGCAACGCGCGTTCGGAAACGAAGCTGGTGCCGAGCAGGGCGAGGATGTCTCCGATACTCTTTCCCGCGGCCAGGGCCGCGACCACGCCGGCCGCGACCACCACCGGCACCGGGTTGAAACGCAGCGCAAAGCCGATCACGACCACCACTACGCCCAGCAACGGCAGCCAGTGCATCACGCGCGCTCCGTTGCCGCCACGCGCAAGCCTTCGTGCTCCAGCGCGGCGCGCAGGCGGCGCGCGAATTCACCGGCATCGGCGCGGTCGCCGTGCACGCACAGCGTGTCGGCGACGACGCGTACGTGCGAGCCGTCGTCCGCGATGGCTTCGTTGCGTGTGGCGATCGAGACGGCCTGGTCGATCGCCTGATCAATTTCTTCGATGACCGAACCTGCCTGCGAACGCGGCGTGAGCGAACCGTCGGCGCGGTAGCGGCGGTCGCAGAACGCTTCCTGCGCGCAGGCGAGTCGGGTTTCACTTGCGGCGGCGATGGACGCGCTGCCGGCGAGTCCGACCAGGATCAGGCCGGGATCGAAATCGCGCACGGCGTGCGCGATCGCATCGGCCAGCACGCGGTCCCGCGCGGCCATGTTGTAGAGGGCGCCGTGCGGTTTGACGTGGTGCAGCTTCGTTCCCACCGCGTGCGCGAATCCCGCCAGCGCGCCGATCTGGTACAGCACCTGTGCGTACACTTCATCGGCGGCGATCTTCATTTCGCGGCGGCCGAAGCCTTGCAGGTCCGGCAGCGAGGGATGCGCGCCGATGGCCACGCCGTGCCGCGCGCACAGCGCGACCGTGCGGCGCATGCTCTGCGCGTCTCCTGCGTGAAAGCCGCAGGCGATGTTGGCCGAGCTGATGTGCGGCACAACGGCCGCGTCGTCGCCCATGCGCCATGTGCCGTAGCTTTCGCCGATGTCGGCGTTGAGGTCAATTGTTTTCACGCGCCCTGTTTCAGCCGGTTCGCAATGATCGTTTCCATTTCGCGCAACTGCTGCTCGCGTTCGCGCAGCGCTCGCTGCGCTTCCTCCAGCGTGCACGGCGCGAAGCGTAGCGCATCGCCGGGGCGGCGTTGTGCGAGCCGCGGCAAATCCGCGGCCGCGATCTGGCCGATGCGCGGGTAGCCGCCACTCACCGGATGTTCCACCCCGAGCGCGATGGGTTGTCCCGAGGGCGGTAATTGCACGGTGCCGGCCACGCAGGCTTCGCTGACCATCTCGGCCGGTTCCGCCAGCTCGAGCGGCTCGCCTTCCAGTCGGCAGCCGACCCGATTGGAATCGGCAGCGATGCGAAAGGCCTGCGTGTAGAGCGAACCCCGCGATTTCGCGTCGAGCAGATGCGCATGCGTGCCTGGAAAAAGGCGAAGCGGAAGCCCCTGATCCACATCGAACCACGGGCGCGGATCAATGCTCCACTTCAAAAGGGGGTCAGGTTCATTTTTCTGCGACACGAGAGAGGTTCGCCGCGACTCGGTGAAAAATGAACCTGACCCCCTTTTGTCTGACCCCCTTTTGTCTCCCGCTTCCCGAACCTTCAAGACGTCCCCGCTGCGCAGCGGTCGCCCGATCGGTCCAAGCGCGGCGTTGACATCGAAGCTGCGGCTGCCCAGCACCGGTTCGAAATCGAAACCGCCATGCACGGCAAGGTATGCACGGCAGCCCTGGCCCATCGCGCCGAACGCGAGCGTCGAACCCCTGGGCACGAAAATCGGCGCCCACATGGAAACCGGCTGTTCATCCACCTGCGCGGCGACCGGCGCGCCGGTCAACGCAATCCACGCGTCGGCATGGAATTTCAACATCGGTCCCAGCAGGGTGATTTCCAGCGCGCAGGCGTCCGGCCGATTGCCGCTCAACGCGTTGGCCAGCCGGAAGGCGGGCAGATCGAATGCACCCGCGCAGCCCACCCCCAGATGCGCATAGCCGGTACGGCCGCGGTCCTGGGGAATGGTGAGCAAACCCGGCTTGCTTACTTCGATACTCATCGCGGTTTTCTTGCGATCACCCGTGATCGCGAGAATCGGAAAGCGGTCGCCCATGACCGCCCTTTTTGAAGACCGCGATGAACTCACCTGCATCCATCGCGCGGAAGCGCACGCGATCGCCGGGCGCGAGCAGGCACGGCGGATCGCGTTGCGGATCGAACAGCATTAGTGGCGTGCGGCCGATCAGCATCCAGCCGCCCGGCAGTTCACGCGGGTAGATGCCGGTCTGCGCGCCGCCGATCGCGACCGCGCCCGCCGGCACGCGGGTGCGCGGCGTGACCCGCCGCGGCGTGTGCAGTGCGCGATCGAGCCCCAGCAGGTAGGGGAAGCCCGGCGCGAAGCCGAGCATCGCGACGGTGTACTCGCGCGCGGTATGACGGTCGATCACCTGCTGCGTGTCGAGCCCGGCGTGTTCCGCCACCTCTTCCAGATCGGGACCGTGCGCACCGCCGTAGCAGACCGGGATTTCGACCTCACGGCTGGAAAAGGGGTCGGGTTCATTTTGCTCCGGCATCGTTGCGAGTGCGGATCTGACTGCGCAGCAAAACGAATCTGACCCCTTTGCGTACGCGTCCGGATCGAAGCGCAGCAGCAGGCTGGCATAGGCCGGCGCGATTTCCATGAGGCCGGGCAGGGCGGTCGCGCGCAGGCGAGCCGCGGCGGCGTGCACGCGTGCGTTGATCCTTGTGTCCATCACGTGTCCGAAGCGCAGCAGCAGCGCGTCTTCGCAGAGCGGTTCGGCGGTGAAGTCCATGCTCAGTCGCAGATCGGCACAGAGGGTCCGCCCGAGGGTGCTCGCGCCGAGCGCAAGTGTTCGAGGAAGCGTTCACGCGCTGCCGGCTCGTACCGCGTTGCCGCGCCCGCCCCCCACACGGGCCCCGGCCATGCCGCGTCGCCTTCGCGCCGCGCGACCACGTGCACGTGCAATTGCCGCACGACGTTGCCGAGCGCACCGATGTTGAGTTTATCGAAGGTCACGCTCGCGCGCAGCAGGCCCGCCGCATGATTGATTTCCTGCAACAGCAGCGACTGCTCGGCGCCCGGCATTTCGTGCAGTTCGATCAGCCGCGCCCGACGCGGCACCAGGATCAGCCACGGAAACCGCGCATCGTCCATCAACAGCACGCGCGAGAGTTGCCAGTCGGCGACGAATGCAGTGTCCGCTGCCAACCGCGGATCGAGCGCGAAGCCCTGTTCGCGCGGAGCGCTCACTGGCCGCCGGAGAGATGCTTGTCGAAGAACGCCAGCGTGCGTTCCAGTGCGAGCTGCGCAGCGGCCGCGTCGTAGACCTTGGGATCCACGTCGCGATTGAAGGCGTGCCCGGTGCCGGGATAGACATACACCTGCGCATCCGGCCAGGACTCGCGATGTTGCTGGATCACCTCGGCCGTGATGGACTGGTCGTTCTCGCCGAAGTGGAAGATCACTGGCGCCTTCAGCGGCTCGTTGAAATAGGCCTTGTTGCGCGCACCGTAGTAGCTCACTGAAGGCATTCCCAGCCGCTGCGCGGCGAGCAGGGCGACCGTGCCGCCCCAGCAATAGCCGACCACGCCGATCTTGCCGGATGACGCAATGGATTCCGCGGCACTGGCGACGTCTTCCACCGCGCGATCCAGCCCCACTTCGCCGGAGAACTTGAAACCCTGCTGATAGCCGCTCTCGTCGTAACCGAGTTCCACACCGGTCTCGACGTGATCGAAGAACGCCGGCGCGATCGCGGTGTAGCCATGCCGTGCGAACGAATCCGCCACGCTGCGGATATGCGGATTGATGCCGAAGATCTCCTGCACCACCACGATGCCGCCCTTGGGTTCGCCCTCCGGTTTGGCGAGGTAGGCGCCGATGCAGTGCATGCCGGCCGTATTCAGATTGATGTTCTGTCCCATCGCCCGCGCTCCCTTGTCTTGATCCCGTCCAGCGTATGCCGCTGCGCGCGTATGTTCAATCAGCAAGGTAGCCAATCCAGGTTGCGGGCGGGTCCCCGGCTCACGGCTTGCGGCTCCCGTACAATGCCCGCTTTTTCGGAACTCTCTCGACGCATGTCCGCATCCGCTCCCAAGATCGGTTTCGTCAGCCTCGGCTGTCCCAAGGCGCTGGTGGACTCCGAACGCATCCTCACCCAGTTGAAGGTCGAGGGCTACGAAATCGTGCCGCGCTACGACGCGGCCGATGCGGTGGTGGTCAATACCTGCGGTTTCATTGACGCGGCGGTGCAGGAATCACTGGACGCGATCGGCGAAGCGCTGCACGAGAACGGCAAGGTGATCGTCACCGGCTGTCTCGGCAAGCGCGCGGAGCTGATCCGCGAAGCATATCCGGAAGTACTCGCGATCAGCGGCCCGCAGGATTACGCCAGCGTGATGTCGGCCGTACACGTCGCGTTGCCGCCCGCGCACGATCCCTTCTTGGATCTCGTGCCCCAGCGTCGGCTTGGCGACGCTGAAAATAATGATGTCGGCATCAAGCTGACGCCCAAGCACTACGCGTACCTGAAAATTTCCGAAGGCTGCAATCACCGCTGCACGTTCTGCATCATTCCCTCGATGCGCGGCGATCTGGTATCGCGGCCGATCGACGAGGTCCTGGTCGAAGCCGAGAAACTGGTGAAGGGCGGCGTCAAGGAGCTGCTGGTGATCTCGCAGGACACCAGTGCCTATGGCGTGGACCTGCGCTACGCGGAACGCGAATGGCGCGGAAATGCGTACCGCACGCGCATGACCGATCTCTGCAATGGATTGGCCGAACTCGGCGCGTGGGTGCGGTTGCACTACGTCTATCCGTATCCGCACGTGGATGAAGTGATTCCGCTGATGGCGGAAGGCAAGCTGCTTCCGTATCTGGACATCCCGTTCCAGCACGCCTCGCCACGGATCCTGAAATTGATGAAGCGCCCGGCACACGCGGAAAAAACGCTGGAGCGCATCCATGCATGGCGAAGCGCCTGCCCCGATCTCACGCTCCGCAGCACCTTCATCGTCGGCTTCCCCGGCGAAACGGATCAGGAGTTCGAGGGGCTGCTGGATTTCCTGCGCGAGGCGCAGCTCGATCGTGTCGGTGCATTTGCTTATTCGCCGGTGGACGGCGCGCGCGCGAACGAATTACCCGATCCGGTTCCCGAAGAATTGAAGGAGGACCGGCTGGAGCGCTTCATGGAAGTGCAGGCGGAAATCTCGGAAGCGAAATTGCAGAACAAGCTTGGCCGCACCCTGACGGTGCTGGTGGACGAGGCAAATGCGGAAGGTGCGACCGCCCGCTCGATGGCCGACGCGCCGGAGATCGACGGCGTGGTGCGCATCAATGATGGGCAGTCGCTGAAGCCGGGCCAGTTCGCGCAGGTGCGCGTGACCGGCGCGGACGCGCACGATCTGGAAGCAGCGCTGATCCAGCCCTCTCCGCGCCCGGCGCGCTCCTACGCGTAGCTCACCGACAGCACCACGAACCGCGCCTTGCCGCTCGGCAGGTCGGCCTCGAATTCCTCGTCCACGCGTTTCTTCAAGGCCGCGCGGGCAAACGGCGAGTCCACGCTGATCCACCCCTTCTTCGCGTCGGTTTCGTCGGGGCCGACGATGCGGTAGCGCTTCGTTTCGCCACCGCGAACGTCCTCGATTTCGAACGTCGCGCCGAAGAAGATCGCCTGCGCGTCGCCCGGCGTGCCCTCGGCGATCTTCAACGACGGAATGCGCTTGGAGAGATAGCGCACGCGCCGATCAATTTCGCCGAGCTGCTTCTTGCGGTAGGTGTATTCGGCGTTTTCCGAACGGTCGCCTTCGGCCGCGGCGGCCGCCAGCGCGCGCACCACCTCGGGACGCAGCTCGCGCCACAGGTGGTCCAGTTCAGCTTTCAGCCTGTCGAAGCCGGCGCGCGTGATGATCGCGGTGGAGCGGGGTGGGGGCGGGCGCCAGCGTGACATGTGTGAACGGGTGCCTGTTCGGGATTGCATGCGACACGACAACGCGCATTGTGCACCAGCTCTCTTGAGTGAAGGGCGCGTAAAGAGTACGGTTCGGGCTGGCCGAGTTCCTGCTGTCCCGGGGTTTGTTGAAGATGTCTGTCCTGCCGCGCGTCCCGCGTCTGCTTCCGCCTGTCGTCACCCTGTTGATCGCCGTGCTGGCCGGATGTTCCGGCGCTCCGACGCGCGCGAATCCTTCCGGCAACTCGGCGCTGGATTCCCTTTACGCCAAGCTCGACCAGGCCGGGCGCGACTACGACCATGCACTGGAACTGGCGCGCCAGGACGACAACGCGCAATCAGAACACGCGATCAGCGTGGCGCTGGACACCATGCGCAATGCCGCCGCGGAATGCGTGAACACCGCCGGCTGCGACGTCCAGCGCTTCATCAGCGCCTACGATCGCGCGCTGCGCCTGAAGGACGGCAGTTTCCTCGGTGGCGACGAGGGCGACGAGCTTTCCGATCAGCCGGCCGATCAGTCCGACAACACGCCATCGCCGGTGCTGAACGCGGTACCGGAAACCCAGCGCACCGCGAGCTTGCTGCGTGGTCGCAAGCTCTCCGACCTGATCGCGATGAACGGGCCGGTGAAGGCGGCGCTTGAAACCTGGCTGACGCAGATGCGGCCGAACCTGATGAACGCGTACGTGGATTACGAGTACCTGCGCTTCGAGATGTGGCCCGAATACCAGAAGGCCGATCTGCCCGAAGCGATCCTGTTCGGTTTCATCGCCAAGGAATCCGGCGGCAAGGTGCACGCGATCTCGCGCTCGGGCGCGGCCGGGCCGTTGCAGTTCATGCCGGCGACCGGCGCGCGTTTCGGCCTCACCACGGTCGACGGTTTCGACGAGCGCTTCGACCCGACCTTGTCCGCGCGCGCCAACGCCGCATACCTGAACGAGCAGCTCGCGCAATTCAACGACAATCTGGAGCTGGTGCTGGCCGCCTACAACGGCGGCGAGGGCCGCGTGGGGCGGCTGGCTTCCAGTCAGCCCAACGCGAGTTTCTGGGATCCGAAAATCTATTTTTCGCTGTCGCCGGAAACGCGCGACTACGTGCCCATGGTGCTGGCCGCGGCCTGGCTGTTCATGCACCCCGAGCGCTACAACCTGCATTTCCCGAAAATTGATGGCGCGCCCGGCCACGTGATCCTGCAGCGGCAGGCATCGCTGTCGGAGCTGGCGATCTGCCTTGGCCAGGACGGCGACATGCGCAACGGCTGGTTCCGCACGTTGCGCAATCTCAATCCGCAGATGGACCCGCAGGCCGAGCAGCCCATGGGCACTCGCGTCGAGGTGCCGGAAGAGTTGCAGGAGGTCTACACCAACTCCTGCACGCAGGGGCAATGGGTCGAACTTGCCGCGGACCTGCATACGGCGACCTTGCCGAGTCCGCCGGCGCAGCTCGCGGCCGATCCGCCCCGGCACTACAAGGTGCGTCGCGGCGACACGCTTTCGGCGATCGCACGCAAATACAGTTGTGACGACATGGGATCGCTGGCCAAGGCCAACCACCTGCATGCGCCGCGCTTCGAACTGAAGCCCGGGCAGGAATTGAAGTTGAGCGGCTGCGGAAGGGAGTGAGGTCCCGGGCCGAGACGGGCCTCAGCGATCATTCGAAGGCCAAGATCTGCTGGCAAGGTCACCGAGCAGCGATCATGGATGATCGCGCTGCTCAGGCCGCCGCTTCGCTCTTCGCTTGCATCCAGGTGTCGGTGCGGTCCGTCTGCGGCGCGGCGTTTTCCTTGACCTGGCGCATCAGCCGCAGGACCTCGCGATGCAGGCCTTCGAATTCCGGGAAACTCGCTTCGCGGGTTTCGTGGTAAGCCACGGCCACCCACAGAGCGATGCCGCGCAGGCGCACTTGCGCATTATCGGAACGCGCGCGCTCGTAACCCAGGTCCATGCCCGTGCCCCAGCTGCCCGGCTTCAAGTCCGGTGGCGAGCCGTACAGATGCGGTGATTCGCTGCGCCCGGCTGCGGCGCATTCACGACCGATCAATTCCGCGAGCAGGGTGTAGGTCGGCGCAGGCAGCCCGCGCGTGCGCTGCTCGATCTCGCGGAACTGATGTTGCAACCGCGCGGCGCGGCTCAGGGCAAGAATCCGGGTGACCAGGCGCATGAGATGTTCCCCAACATTGCCCGCGAGCTTAGCGTCTGCATGCCGCCGCAGTCGCCACCGAGTTCACATTCTGCGCCCTTGCCGCGTCGGGTACAAACTCGAATCCTGAACGCGTGCCTCAATCCAGAAAATGCCCAAGCCGCTGCCCCACCCGCACCGGCATTTCCGGCAGCAGGCCGGCGCGTAGCGCGCAGCTTTGCGGCAGCAGCAGGATCACGGTGGAACCCATTTCGAAGCGGCCCATTTCCGCGAAACGCGCCATTTTCACGTTTCGTCCACGCCAGTCCCCACGCACCACGTGCGCCGCATAGGGCGGAACTTCGACGCCATTCCAGACCGTACTGATGCCCGACACCAGCATCGCGCCGACCAGCGCAACCACGAACGGGCCGTGCCCGCTTTCAAAGTGACAGATCAGCCGCTCATTGCGCGCGAACAATCTCGGGATGGAGGCGACCGGACCCGGTGCGACGCTGAACAGGCGGCCGGGCACGTGCACGGTTTCGATCAGTTCGCCGGCAAGCGGCATGTGCACGCGGTGGTAATCGCGCGGCGACAGGTACACGGTGACGAAGTGGCCGTCGCGATACGCTTCGGCAGCTTTCTCGTCCGCAAGCAATTCGGCCACGCTGTAGGTCCGGCCCTTGGCTTGCAGGATCCGGCCGTCGTCAATGCGGCCCGCTTGGCTGATCCGCCCTTCGGCCGGCGAGGACAGGGTGGCATCGTTGCCGGGCGCACTGCGCGCGCCGGGCTTCAAGGCGCGGGTGAAGAACGCATTGAAATGCGGAAAGGCAAACGGATCGTTCTGCGCGGCTTCGCTCATGTCCACGCGATAGCGGCGCACGACCTGGCCGATCAGGAAATTCTTCCATGGCCGCCAGGTCCAGCGTGTACCCGCGTGCACGATGCGCGAAAGTGTGCGTTGCGGGAGCAGGTATTGGAGCAGGGTGGCTGGCGACATGCGCGAAGTGTAGCGATTCGGCCTCCTCTATACTCCGCAGCTCTCTCGCATTTGCGCACGCATGACTGCCGAACTCGCCACCATCGTGGATTGGATCCGCTACGGCGCCAGCCGCTTCAACGCGGCCGGGTTGACGTTCGGCCACAGCCACGACAACGCCATGGACGAAGCCACGCATCTGGTGTTGTCGTCATTGCACCTGCCGCCGGACCTGCCGCCGGCCTATGGGCAGGCGCGGATGACCGCGGAAGAGAAAGCGAACGCGCTGGAACTGATCGAGCGGCGCATCACCACGCGGGAGCCGGTGGCGTATCTGGTCGGCGAGGCCTGGTTCGCCGGAATGCACTTCAAGTCCGATCGGCGCGCGCTGGTACCGCGTTCGCCGATCGCGGAACTGATCGAATCCGGGTTCACGCCGTGGCTGGATGGCCGCGAAGTCGAACGCGCGCTCGACCTGTGCACGGGTTCGGGCTGCATCGGCATCGCGATGGCCGCGCACCAGCCGCACTGGCACGTGGATCTTGTGGACATCGACGAACGCGCGCTGGATCTGGCGCGCGAGAACATTGCGCTGCATCAGCTCGATGACCGCGTACGCGCGATCCGCTCGGATTTGTTTTCCGCGCTGAAAGGGGAACGCTACGACCTGATCGTTTCCAATCCGCCGTATGTGACGGAGCAGGAATTCGCCGCGCTGCCGCCCGAGTATCGCCACGAGCCGCAACTAGGCTTGACCGCGGGCGAGGACGGGCTGGATTTTGCCTTGCGGATTTTGAACGAGGCGCCCGATCATCTCACCGACGACGGTGTTCTGATCGTGGAAGTGGGCGAATCCGAGCGTGCCTTGAACAAACTGCTGCCCGAAGTTCCCTTCGTGTGGATCGAGTTCAAGGTCGGGCCGATGGGCGTGTTCGCGATCGAGCGGCGGGAGCTGGTGGAGCATGCACAAGCGATCGGCGTGGCTGCGCGAAAGAGATAGAGACTCGTCATCCCGGGGCAAGCCGGGATGGAGTGACTCTGTTGTTGCATATCAAAGTCGCTGGATTCCGGGCTCACTTTCCCGGTGGAAAAGTGCCCCGGAATGAATTTGTTTTGCGATCATCCATGATCACGAAGATCAAAAAGCGGCCGCCCATGGCCGCACTTTTCAATATGTTCTCCTCGGTTTCCGACTGATCCATGTCCAGCAACACCTTCGGCAAACTGTTCGCAGTCACCACCTTCGGCGAATCGCACGGGCCGGCGATCGGATGCGTGGTTGACGGCTGTCCGCCGGGCATTGCGATCGCGCCGGAAGATTTCGCGCACGATCTTGCGCGCCGCGCCACCGGTAAATCGCGGTACACCTCGCAACGACACGAAGCGGACGAGGTGGAGATCCTCTCCGGCGTGTATGAAGGCAGGACCACGGGCACTCCGATCGCGCTGCTGATCCGCAATACCGACGCGCGCTCGAAGGATTACGACGAGCTGGCGCAGACGTTCCGCCCCGGCCACGCCGACTATACCTATTGGCAGAAGTACGGCATCCGCGACCCGCGTGGTGGCGGCCGCGCTTCCGCGCGCGAAACCACGATGCGCGTGGCTGCGGCGGTGATCGCGAAGAAATGGCTGGCGGAAAAGTTCGGCGTGCGAGTGCGCGGCTGGCTGGCGCAGATCGGCGAGATCATGCCGGACTTGCCGGAAGCCGCCGCGATTGATTTCGACGTGGTTGAAAACAACGCGTTCTTCTGGCCGGTGGCGAAGCAGGTGCCGCAGCTTGAAAAATACATTGATGCCTTGCGCAAGGACGGCGATTCGGTCGGCGCGCGCGTGAACGTGATCGCAACCGGCGTGCCGCCCGGCTGGGGCGAGCCGGTCTACGGCAAGCTGGATGCGGAACTGGCTTCCGCGCTGATGTCCGTCAATGCCGTGAAGGCCGTGGAGATCGGGGCGGGCTTCGCGAGCGTCGCCCAGCGCGGCAGCGAACATCGCGATGAAATGACCGCGAACGGATTTCTTTCAAATCATGCCGGCGGCATCCTTGGCGGGATTTCCAGTGGGCAGGACGTGCGCGTCTCGATCGCGCTGAAACCCACCTCCAGCATCCTGAAACCCGGGCGCAGCGTGAACCTCGCCGGTGAGGAGATCGAGATGCGCAGCAAGGGTCGTCACGATCCTTGTGTAGGCATTCGTGCTACACCCATTGCCGAAGCAATGGTGGCGTTGGTGCTGATGGACCAGGCCTTGCGCCATCGCGCGCAATGCGCGGACGTGGGAGAGGTGAAGCCGCGCATTGGCGAGGAGAAGTCACCATGACAAACACGCATGCACGGATTTCGTTCCGCGACGCGCTGAGCGATGCGATCCATTACTGGGAGTTGCGGCGCATCGTTTACAACATCGCGCTGGCGGCGGTGGTGATCGCGTTGGCCGTTGCGTCCTGGACGCGGATCGAAAGCCGGCTCGGTTTCGAATTGCTGCTGGGCTTGCTCGTCCTGGCCGTGCTGGCGAACATCTGTTACTGCGCGGCGTATGTCGTGGACTTGCCCATGCAGCTGTCTTCGCATGTGGGGACATGGAAACGTTGGCGCTGGCTGTTGTGGATTTTTGGAGTGCTGTTCGGGATGGCGCTGGCGTGGTACTGGGCCGGCGACGAAATCCTGCCGGCGCTGATCGCGGGCAAATGAGAAAACATCATCTCGCCATCCCGGGTTCTGCCGCGGACGTTGGCCGCGCCAGCCCGGAATGACGACAGGCCTTATGCTTCCGCGATTCCCGATTCCCGATTCCCGATTCCCGATTCCCGATTCCCGATTCCCGATTCCCGACTCCCGATTCCCGACTCCCGATTCCCGACTCCCGACTTAGATGAGCAAAAAA
Source organism: Rhodanobacteraceae bacterium (assembly GCA_051961995.1). GTDB lineage: Bacteria > Pseudomonadota > Gammaproteobacteria > Xanthomonadales > Rhodanobacteraceae > 66-474. The sequence continues at coordinate 15,420 of JBQCCR010000085.1, forward strand.
AACCGCTACAACATCGCCATCGCCGGCGCCACTGGGGCTGTCGGCGAAGCGCTGCTTTCGATCCTTGCCGAACGCGAGTTTCCGGTCGGTGAACTGGTACCGCTCGCGAGCGAGCGCTCGGCTGGCGGTAAAGTCGAATTCGGGAACAAGTCGGTGACCGTACGCAATCTTGCCGAACATGATTTCGCCGGCATTGACATCGCGTTCTTTTCCGCCGGCGGCAAGGTCAGCCGCGAACACGCGCCGCGCGCGGCAGCGGCCGGCGCGGTAGTGATCGACAACACATCGGAGTTCCGCTACCAGGATGACATCCCGCTGGTGGTGAGCGAAGTGAATCCACATGCGATCGCGCAGTTCGCCAATCGCGGCATCATCGCCAATCCCAACTGCTCGACCATGCAGCTGCTGGTGGCGTTGGCACCGCTGCATCGTGCCGCGGGCATCGAGCGCATCAACGTGGCGACCTATCAGTCGGTGTCCGGGGCAGGGCGTTCCGGCATGGAAGAGCTGGGCCGCCAGACCGCGGCGCTGCTGAATTTCCAGGACGCGAGCCCGAGCAAATTCCCCGCGCAGATCGCGTTCAACCTGATCCCGCAGATCGACGACTTCCAGGACAACGGCTACACCAAGGAAGAAATGAAGATGGTGTGGGAAACGCGCAAGATCCTGGAGGACGAATCCATCGCGGTGAATCCGACCTGCGTGCGCGTGCCGGTGTTCTACGGGCACTCCGAAGCGGTGCATATCGAGACACGGGCCAAGCTGAGCGTGGCCGAGGCGACTTCGTTGCTGGCCGAGGCGCCGGGCGTGGTGGTGGTGGATGAGCGCAAGCCGGGTGGTTATCCGACCCCGGCCGGACACGCTTCCGGCAAGGACGAGGTGTTCGTCGGCCGCATCCGCGAGGACATCTCGCATCCGCGCGGGCTGGACCTGTGGGTAGTCTCGGACAATATCCGCAAGGGCGCCGCCCTCAATGCGGTACAAATCGCGGAATTGTTGATCCGGAATTATCTATAGTGAGCGGATGAAGAACCGAACGGCTCACGTCGTTGGCCTTTTCGCGGCGCTGTGGCTGCCGGTGGCGGGCATGGCCGCGCAGGCCGACAGCAAGCCTGCGCCGGCTTCCAGCACCTTGCAGCGGCAGTTGCATCACACGCGGGCGGAACTGCAACACCAGCGCGCGCAGACCGATCAGTTGCGCAGGCGTGTCAACGATCTGGAACAGCGCAGCGCCGCCAATCGCACGCAGCTCGAACAGCGCGATCGCGAGATCGAATCGCTCCGGCGCAAACTGGCGACGATGCCTGCTTTGCAGGGATCGGCGCCGGCTCCCGCCGGCAGCCGCTGAGGGCGGGGTCCGGAAGGCGAGCGCAGGCCGCATTTTTGCGAGCCCGGAGCCTGTTCACAGGGCCAATTGTGGAATACTCTTGCGGCGCCGACTTCGCGCGGTTTCTAGGTATTTTGCGCGAACCGCCCAGTTCATTATGCGTTCGTCGCAGGGGAACAGATGATGAAGTCCAAGCTCAAGCTCACGCTGGCCATTGCCTTGTGCCTGGGCAGCTCGCAGGCGTTGGCCCTGCAACTGGGCCAGATTCGGGTCAAGTCCGCCCTGGACGAACGGCTGGTCGCCGAAATCCCGGTCCAGCTCGACAACCTCACCGAGGCCAAACACCTGAGCGTCGGCCTGGCCTCGGAAGCTGACTTCCAACGCGCCGGCTTGTCACGTGCGGGACTTGAGCACCTGCGTTTCAGCGTCGTCAGCGACACCACCGGGCACAAGCTCGTGTTGGTCACGAGCGAGCAGCCGATCACCGCGCCGTATCTGGATTTCCTGGTGCAGGTGGATACCGCCAAGGGCAAGCAGTTGCGCGAATACACCGTGCTGCTGGATCCGGTGATCGCCGGCCCGGGGCCGCAGATCACGAGTGCCCCGACTGCCGCACCGCCGCCGGTGACGCAGCCGGCTGCCGCGCCGGTTGCGCCTGCACCTGCACCTGCGCCTGCGCAGCCCGCACCCGCTGCGCCGCCGCCGACCAGCATGTTCTCCGCACCCGTGCAGCAACCGCACGCCGCACCGGCCCCCGCGCCCGCCGCGCCGGCGCGCCCGGCGCCCGTAGCGGCTGCTCCCGCCCAACCCCGCAGTGGCGAGTACCAAGTCAACAAGGGCGATACGCTCTATCACATCGCCAGCGAAACCCGACCCGACGCGCAGGTCAGCGTGGACCAGATGATGCTGGCCCTGCAGCGGACCAATCCGGATGCGTTCTATCGCGAGAACATCAACGCGCTGAAGAGCGGCGCGATCCTGCGTATCCCCACGCGCGATGCGGTGAGCGCCGCCAGCGTGGCCGAGGCGCGCGCGCAGGTGCACCGGCAGATGGAAGACTGGCGCGGCGCCGCGGCACGCAAGGCCACCACCGTGGTGCAGAACAATGCCGCGCCGGCAGCGTCGGCCCCGGCGGGCAAAGCCGCGCCGTCGAAGGCGTCCGATCGGCTGGCCCTGGTGCCGCCCTCCCAGGGCGGCGGCAATGCCGCCAGCCGTCCGGGCGAGAAGGGCGGAACCGGCACCGCCGAGGTCGCCAATCTGAAACAGCAGCTGGCGACTGCGAAAGAGTCGCTGGCCAGCCTGAAGCAGGGCAACGCCGACCTGCAATCGCGGGTGAAGGATCTGGAAGATATCGGCAGCAAGAACCAGAAGCTGCTCGGCATGAAGGACGCCGAAATCGCGGAACTGCAACGTAAGCTCGCCGAAGCGCAGCAGCGGGCTGCGAAGACGGCCGCTGCCCCGGCAGCCCCTGTCGCGCCGCTTGCGGCCAACGCGAGCAGCGTTGCGAACGCACCGAAATCCGCGGCCAGCACGGCCGCGACCGTCGCCGCAAGCAGCAGCAGGACGCAGACCCCGGCCAATGTGAACGCGGCCACGGCATCCGCGGCCAGCACCGCTGCGGCCAAGCCTGCTCCGGTGGCCAAGCCGGAAGCCAAGGCTGCTCCTCAGAACGTGCAGAACCAGGGCATTGCCGAACCGTGGTATCGGCAGTCGCTGACCTGGATCATCGCCGGTGTCGTCATCCTCGGCCTGATCCTGCTCGGGCTGGTGCGCCGTCGTCCCAAGCCGTTGCCCGAGCCGGAAGATGAAACGCCTCCGCTGGCCGATCATCTCGGTGGTGCCGCGGTGCCGGCCGTGGCAGAGGAAACCCATGAGGATCTCATGCAGGAGGAACCGCTGTACGCGGAGGAGCTTCCTGAACACGATGGTGCCGATTCGTCCGGTGAAGCCGTGGCGGGCATGCCCGAAGACCACGCGCAGCAACCCGCCGGGGACGAATACGGTTTTACTTTCGACGAACTGCCGCCGGAAGAGCCGGTCGCGCAGCCAGGCCTGGCCGCCCCGCAGCCGCCCGTAGCCGGTGCCGGCGACATTACCCATGTGCAGAGCCTTGCCGAGCTGGACGATTACGCTTCGGCGCCGGCCGGACATTCCGAATCGCCTGTCCAGGACGACGAGGACACCCGTGAACATCCGGTGCCGGCCTTCAGCGACGATCCGGTGGACACCAAGCTCGATCTCGCCCGCGCCTACCTCGACATGGGCGATCCCGAGGGTGCCCGCGCGATGCTGGAGGAAGTGATCAACGAAGGCTCGCAGACGCAGAAGGACGAGGCGAAGCGGCTGCTGGAAGGTCAAACGTGATGTGCTTGCGCGATGCGGAATGACGCGTCGCGCGCATCAGGTTCCGGTGGGGCAGGGATGCAGATCGGAAGCCGCTCCACGGACGGACGCTTGCACAACGGGATCAGAACCGCGGCATGCGCTACGCGCTAGGCATCGAATACGACGGCACCGGATTCTTCGGCTGGCAGCGATTGACGCACGGACCCAATGTCCAGGCGAAGGTCGAGGCGGCACTGTCCTTTGTCGCCAATCACCACGTTGCAGTGACTTGCGCCGGGCGTACCGATGCCGGCGTGCACGCGCGTTGCCAGGTGGTCCATTTCGACAGTGATGCGGCGCGCGACGAGCGCGCCTGGACATTGGGCGCGAACACCAAACTGCCGGTCGGCATTTCGGTGCTGTGGGCCAAGCCGATGCCTGATGACTTCCATGCGCGCTTTTCGGCGCGTGCGCGTCGCTACCGCTATACCTTGTTGAACCGTGCGATCCGGCCCGCGCTGGATGCGCGCCATGTTTCGTGGGAACGCCGGCCGCTGGATGCCGATCGCATGCACGCGGCGGCGCAGGTGCTGGTCGGCGAGCACGATTTCTCCGCCTTTCGCGCGATCTCGTGCCAGGCGGCGCACGCGCGCCGCTGTGTGCTCCGCATCGCGGTGAGTCGCGAAGGTGAGCGCGTGCATGTGGATATCGAGGCGAACGCGTTCCTGCATCACATGGTGCGCAACATCGTCGGCTCGCTGCTCGAGGTCGGGGTCGGCGAGCGGCCGGTCGAGTGGATCGCGGAAGTGCTGTCCTCGCGTGATCGCGCGCAGGCCGGGGCGACCGCGCCTGCGCAGGGGCTGACGTTCATGGGTCCCAAGTATCCGGCACAATGGGCGCTTCCTGCGGAAGTGACATTGTAAAAAGCCCCGAAGATCCTTAGGCCGCGCGAAGAGAAGCAGATCCATTTTCGTTCGGCAGCTCTTTGCGCCCTTGGCGTTTTGCGGACTGCTTTGCTCTTTCGATGTGAGATCGATGAACCGTACCCGCGTGAAAATCTGCGGCATCACCCGTCGCGAGGACGCGCTGCTCGCTTGCGAGCTGGGCGCGGACGCGATCGGGCTGGTGATGACGCCGAGCAGCCGGCGTTGCGTGCCGCTGGATCGCGCGCGCGCAATCCGTCATGCCGTGCCGTCATTTGTCAGCGTGGTGGTGCTGACGCACGATCTGCCCGCCTGGCGCGTCGGTGAAATCGTGGACAGCCTGCGGCCGGACCTGATCCAGTTCCACGGCAGCGAGGATGCGGCGTTTTGCGAATCGTTCGGCGTGCGCTACACCAAGGCGATCGGCATGGCTGGCGATGTGGACGTGCGCGAAATAGCCGCCGCGCATCCGCGCGCGCGGGGCTTCGTGCTGGACGGCCATCCGCCCGGCGCGCAAGGCGGGCAGGGCAGGACGTTCGAGTGGTCGCGCATTCCGCGAGACCTGGACAGACCGATCATCCTGGCCGGTGGCTTGAACGCGGAGAATGTCGGACGTGCGATCCGCGAAGTGCAGCCGTGGGCGGTGGATCTCGCCAGCGGCGTGGAATCCGCGCCGGGCATCAAGGATGAAGCGAAGTTGCGGGCGTTTTTCGCGGCGGTTGCGGCGGCTGTCCAGCCCGCAAATGAGCGCGAATAAACGCGAACAGGAAAAAATGATTTGCGCTCATTCGCGTTTGTTCGCGGACCATTGCTTCTCGAATCGCTTGCTGGAAATGCCCATTGCCCATGAAAGAGATTGATTACCACGCCTACCCCGACGCCCACGGCCGCTTCGGCGCGTACGGCGGCGTGTTCGTGGCCGAGACGCTGATCGCGCCGCTGCAGGAACTGACCGCGGCGTACACGCGGCTGCGCGACGATCGGGCGTTCATCGCCGAACTCGACCACGATCTCAAGCACTATGTCGGGCGGCCTTCGCCGATCTATCACGCCCAACGGTTGTCGCAGCACGTCGGTGGCGCGCAGATCCTGCTGAAGCGCGAGGATCTGAACCACACCGGCGCGCATAAGATCAACAACACGGTCGGCCAGGCGCTGGTCGCGCGCGCAATGGGCAAGCGCCGCATCATCGCCGAGACCGGCGCGGGCCAGCACGGCGTCGCGACTGCCACCGTCTGCGCGCGTTTCGGCATGCAGTGCGTCGTCTACATGGGCGCGACCGACATCGAGCGCCAGAAGATCAACGTCTACCGGATGAAGCTGCTCGGCGCGGAAGTGGTGCCGGTGACTTCCGGTTCGAAGACGCTGAAGGATGCGCTGAACGAGGCGCTGCGCGACTGGGTCACCAACGTGCGCGACACCTTCTACATCATCGGCACCGTGGCCGGTCCGCATCCTTACCCGATGATGGTGCGCGACTTCAACGCGGTGGTCGGTCGCGAGGCGCGCGCGCAGATGCTGGAGCAATACGGAAAACTGCCCGACGTGATCACCGCATGCGTCGGCGGCGGTTCCAACGCCATCGGATTGTTCCATGCGTTCCTCAACGATCGCGACGTGCGCATCGTCGGCGCGGAAGCGGCGGGCTTGGGGCTGGCGACCGGGCAGCACGCCGCCTCCCTCGCAGCCGGCCGTCCCGGCGTGCTGCACGGCAACCGCACCTACGTGCTGTGCGACGACGATGGCCAGATCACCGAAACGCATTCGGTTTCTGCGGGCCTGGATTACCCCGGCGTTGGCCCCGAGCACGCCTTCCTGAAAGACACCGGCCGTGCCGAATACGTCGGCGTGACCGACGACGAGGCGCTCGAAGCGTTCCATCTGCTCGCGCGCACCGAAGGCATCCTCGCCGCGCTGGAATCCAGCCACGCGGTCGCGCAGGCGATCAAGCTTGCGCGTCAAATGCCGAAGGACCATGTCGTCCTTTGCAATCTGTCCGGCCGCGGCGACAAGGATGTGCACACCATCGCCGCCCGCGAGCACATCGAACTATGAGCAACCGCATCGGTGCACGCTTCGCCGAACTGCGCGCGCGCAATCGCACCGCGCTGATCCCTTTCATTACCGCGGGTGATCCGTTGCCCGAGGCCACGGTCGAACTGATGCACGCGCTGGTGGAAAGCGGCGCCGACCTGATCGAACTGGGCGTACCGTTTTCCGACCCGATGGCGGATGGCCCGGTCATCCAGCACGCCAGCGAACGCGCGCTCGCCAAGCACGTCGGCATCTCGCACATCCTGCAATGGGTGCGCGCATTCCGCGAGCGCGACACCAGCACGCCCATCGTATTGATGGGTTATCTCAATCCGGTCGAAATCCACGGAATGCAACGCTTCGCGCGCGAAGCGTCCGAAGCCGGCGTGGACGGCGTGCTGATCGTGGATTGTCCCATCGAGGAAGACGCGACCCTGCAACCGCTGCGCGACGCCGGTTTGCAGCGCATCCTGCTGACCGCTCCGACGACTTCGGATGGTCGCCTGGCGCAGGCCGTGGCGGCCGCCGAAGGCTATCTTTATTACGTGTCGTTCGCCGGCATTACCGGCGCCTCGCACCTGGACGCGGCGGAAGTCGAGCGGCGCGTGGGCGACTTGCGCGCGCAATCCGGGGTGCCGGTCGCGGTGGGTTTCGGCATCAAGGATGCCAATGGTGCTGCGCAGATCGGCGCCTTCGCCGATGCGGTGGTGATCGGTTCGGCGCTCGTCTCCCGCTTGGAAGGCAGCACGAGCGCGGACGAAGCCTGTTCGCGTGCGCAGGAATTCCTGACACCGATCCGTCGGGCCCTGTAGGGCGGGTCCGCCGTTCCTCCTGTCATGGCGGGCCAAGGCCCGCCCTACCACGTTGGTGTATCCTTTTCGCTTCCCTTTGTCGTCGCCACGCCCATGACCTGGTTGCAGAAATTGATGACGCCGCGCATCCGCACCGAAGGCCAGACGTCCAAGGGCAAGGTGCCGGAAGGCGTGTGGGAGAAGTGCGGCGGATGCGGCGCGGTACTGTACCGGCCGGAGCTGGAGCGCAACCTGATGGTGTGCCCCAAGTGCGGGCATCATCATGCGATCGGCGCGCGCGCGCGGCTGGCGGCGTTCCTCGACGAGGACAGCGTCGTCGAGCTGGACGAGGCGCTGCAGCCGGTGGACGCTCTGAAATTCAAGGATTCCAAACGTTATCGCGATCGCATCGTCGCCGCGCAGAAGAAGACCGGCGAGAAAGACGCGCTGATCTCCGTGCGCGGCACATTGAAAGCCATGCCGCTGTCGGCGTGCGCGTTCGAGTTCGCCTACATGGGCGGTTCGATGGGTTCCGTCGTGGGCGAGAAATTCACCCGCGCGGCGGAACTGGCGCTGGCGGAGAAGATGCCGATGGTCTGTTTCTCCGCGACCGGCGGCGCGCGCATGCAGGAAAGTCTGCTGTCGCTGATGCAGATGGCCAAGACCTCCGCCGCGCTCGCGCGCTTGCGCGATGCCGGCCTGCCGTACATCAGCGTGCTCACCAACCCGACTACCGGCGGCGTGTCGGCCAGCCTCGGTCTGCTCGGCGACATCAACATTGGCGAGCCCAAGGCGCTGATCGGCTTCGCCGGCCCGCGCGTGATCGAGCAGACCGTGCGCGAAACCCTGCCGGAAGGCTTCCAGCGTTCCGAATTCCTGCTCGAGCACGGCGCGATTGACATGATCGTGGACCGCCGCGAGATGCGCGACACCGTGGCCAATTTGCTCGCGCTCTTGATGGTGAAGCCGAAGGCGGCTTGATCTTCAGGAGAGCAGGCCACGGATGGTTGTGTCGAAGTGAGCTTTAGGGCGCCGTCGCATGACGCCGAGCACCGCAGCCGAGCGCGCGGTAAAGGCGCGCATGTTCGAGCACAGGGATGTGCGAGTTCGCGCCGGCGTGCGCCCGGCGAGAAGCGCAGGGCAGTCGAGCCAACCGGCTGTTGGCGAGACCGTCGTGCCCGGTGCCAATGGCTTTGGTTACTTTCCCCGAAAGGAAAGTAACCCGCGCCGTGGAACGGCGCGGAAAAGACATGGATGTGCAACAGCAAAGACACTGGGTCCCGGCTTTCGCCGGGATGACGAGCGAAGATTCGGCGCTGAGTCGCCAGGAGCGAGAGTGCCGCTGCATCAAACCCTGGCCGAATGGCTCGATTACCAGCAGCGCCTCCACGCGCTCGGCATCGACCTCGGTCTCGATCGCGTGCGCGAAGTCTGGAAGCGCATGGGCGCACCGCCGATCGCGCGCACCGTGATCACCGTGGGCGGTACCAACGGCAAGGGCTCGACGGTAGGATTCGCGGAAGCGATCTTGCGCGCCAGCGGCAAGCGCGTGGGTGCTTACACTTCGCCGCATATCCTGCGCTACAACGAACGCGTGCGGATCAACGGCGCCGACGCCGGGGACCGTGCACTGATCGCGGCCTTCGAGCGCATCGAAGCCGCACGGTCCGATATATCGCTGACTTATTTCGAGTTCGGCACATTGGCCGCGCTGGATCTGTTTGCACGCGCCAATCTCGATGTCGCCCTGCTGGAAGTGGGATTGGGCGGGCGGCTGGACGCGGTGAACATCCTGGATGCCGACGCCGCCATCGTGACCACGGTGGATCTCGATCACATGGAATACCTTGGCGACGATCGCGAAAGCATCGGTCGCGAGAAGGCTGGCATCTTTCGCGCCGGCCGGCCGGCGATCATCGGCGAAAGCGATCCGCCGCACAGCCTGTTGAGTGAAGCGCAACGCATCGGCGCTCGCGCGTTGCGCGTCGGTCACGATTACACCGCGCGTATGCAGGGCGACCGTTGGATATGGGAAAGCGGTGACACGTCACTCGAGTTGCCGCTGCCGGAACTCTCCGCGCCCAGCCAGCTCGCCAATGCCGCCGCGGCGATCGCGGCTGTGCATGCCTTGCGGAACAGGCTCGACTGGAATCCGCATGCGATCGCGCAAGGCGTGCGCGGATCGAGGGTGGCCGGACGGTTGCAGGAGATTGCGAAAGCGCCGCAGGTGGTCGTGGACGTCGCGCACAACCCGCAGGCGGCGCGCGAACTGGCGCGCTGGCTGGAAGCGAATCCGGGTTCCGGCGAGACCTTCGCCGTGTTCGGCGCGCTGCGCGACAAGGATGTCGAAAGCATCGTGCGCGCATTGCAGTCGCGTTTCACGCATTGGTATCTGGCCGGGCTGGAACACGACTCGCCGCGCGGCCTGCCGGTCGCGCAACTGGCCGCCCGCGTGCGCGCGACATCGGCATCGGAACCGTTCAGCGAGCACGCCGATGTGAACGCCGCGCTGGCAGCCGCACGGCAGCGCGCAAAGCCGAACGATCGCATCCTCGTGTTCGGCTCATTCTTCATGGTGGCGGCGGCGATGCGCTGAACGTGCCGCGCACCCGTGCTGCGTGGCTATAATCCGTTCGACTTCGCTGCATCGGGATACGCCATGGAGCCCGCCCTGAAAACCCGCCTGCTGGGCGCCGCCGTGTTGATCGCGTTGGCGATCATCTTCGTGCCGATGTTCTTCTCCGGCAAACCTGGCAAGGACACCGGCGAGCAGAGTGTCAGCCTGAAGATTCCCGACCAGCCGGATGCGCAACTGAAGACGACCACGCTCAGCGTCGGCCCGGACAACGCCAGCGCCAAGGCCGGCAGCAATGATCCGGACCACGTTGCCACGGTGGACGTGGATGCCGGAAAACCGCAGCCTGCATCCAGCGCGCCTGCGCAGGCCATCGCGATGGCGCCGCCGCAGGCTGCGCCGGCCGCTTCGGAGCCGAAGGCGGCGGTTCCGCAGCCGTCGAGCCATGTCGCGCAGAGCCCATCCACGACGGCACCCGCGTCCGCACCGCAGCCGGTTTCCAGCAATCCCGGCGCGGCCGCAACCGCGGTGTACACCATCAATCTCGGCACCTATGCGAAGAGCGGGAATGCCGACAAGCTGATCGCCAAACTGGCGAAACAGGGCTTCGCCGCGCACAGCGAAAACGCCGCGATCAACGGCAAGCCGGCCACGCGGGTGGTGGTCGGGCCTTATCCGGATCGCGCCGCGGCGGAAGCCGCGCGGCTGAAATTGAAGAGCGCCGCGCCCGGCGTGCCGCTGGCGTTGATCGCGGGAAACGCCGATCAAACCGCCGATGCGCCGCCGAGCGCGCTGCCGGCCAATCGCGCCGGCGGCTGGGCGGTGCAGCTCGGCGCGTTCGGCAGCGAGGCCGATGCCAACAAGCTGCGCGACCGCCTGCGCGATCTCGGCTTCGATGGTTACGTCGACGACGTGCCGTCCGGCAAGGGCGGCAAGCTCTGGCGCGTGCGCGCCGGCCCGGTCAACGAGCGCGCGACCGCGGAACAGTTGAAGGCGCAGATTGCGACGAAGATGAAGATCAGCGGGATCGTGGTTACTCAAAGTTGAGTTTCGCGCGGAGTAGCATGGTGGATTTGCTCCGGTCTGACATTTCGCACACCCACAACCCTCTTCCATCGCGGCGCGATGGGCCGCCCCCTTTACGGGGGGCAACAAGAGTTGCCGGCTCGGAATCCGCCGGGAACCCGCGCAGATGAACGCCGCCGACTACCTCATCCTCGCCGTTCTCGCGCTTTCCGTGCTGTTCGGCCTCTGGCGCGGCTTCGTCGCGGAAGTGCTCTCACTGGCGTGCTGGATCGCGGCGTTCTGGATCGCATGGATGTTCGGCGACACCGTCGCGGCCTGGTACGGGCAGTGGTTGCAGCATCCGGCGGCACGCATCGTCGCCGGCTATCTCACCTGCTTCCTCGGCGTGCTGATCGTGGGCGCGCTGGTTGGCTGGGTCCTGCGCAAGCTGATCCAGGGCAGCGGGCTTTCCGGCATGGATCGCATGCTGGGCATGTTGTTCGGGTTTGCGCGTGGCGTGCTGCTGGTGATTGCGATCGTGTTGCTGCTGAATTTCACGCCACTGGTTGCGGCGGGCTGGTGGCAGCACTCGCAATTGCTGCCGGGGTTTTCCGAAGGTGCCGGCTGGATTTCCGCGCACCTGCCCCCCGAGGCCGGCCGATACATGCAAAGCGGCGAACAGGCTCTCAAAGCCGGCCAACAGGCCTTGCCGAAACTCCCCGACGTACCCATATCGGTGCCGCATCTCGTCCTGCCGGATGCGGGCGCGGCGCGCAACGATGCGCCGAATGCGAAACCGGCAGCGCATCGTCAGGATGGGGATGTGGGACAATAACGCCGCGCAAGGGAGCGCTTGCGAAAATCGTTCTCCGTTCGGGGTGAGTACCACGAACGAAGAGCTCCGGTTCGCTTCTCGATGCCTCAGGGCGAACGGTACTTCAGCTTCAACTATCCCAACGAGGTTGCAACGTGTGCGGCATTATCGGCATCGTCGGCAGAAACGAAGTCGCCACCGCGCTGTATGACGGTCTGACCGTCCTGCAGCACCGCGGGCAGGACGCGGCCGGCATCGCCACCGTTGACGGCAATCGCCTGCGCCTGCATCGCGGCGCCGGGCTGGTGCGCGACGTATTCGGCTCGCGCGACATGCAGGACTTGCGCGGCCAGGCCGGCATCGGCCATTGCCGCTATCCCACGGCCGGGGCGGAAGGTTCCGAGGAGGCGCAGCCGTTCTACGTCAACTCGCCCTACGGCATCGCATTTGCGCACAACGGCAATCTGATCAACACCGAAGCACTGCGGCGCGAGATGTTCGAGGACGACCGCCGCCACATCAATACCGATTCCGATTCCGAGATCCTGCTGAACGTGCTCGCGCACGAATTGCAGATCCAGGAACGCCACCAGCTCACGCCCGATCACCTGTTCAAGGCCGTGGCCGGTGTGCACGCGCGCGCCAAGGGCGGTTACGCCTGCATCGCATTGATCCTCGATTACGGCCTGCTCGCCTTCCGCGATCCGCACGGTATCCGCCCGCTGGTGCTGGGCGAGCGCGATACGCCGACCGGCAAGGAAGTCGCGGTCGCGTCCGAATCGGTGGCCTTCGACATCCTCGGCTTCAGGCGCATCCGCGACATCGAGCCGGGCGAAGCGGTGTTCATTGATTTCGACGGCAACATTAGCGCGCGCCGCTGCGCCGAAGGCGCGGTGCACGCGCCGTGCATCTTTGAATACGTGTATCTTGCGCGGCCCGATTCGATGATCGAGGACGTGTCGGTGTACAAGGCGCGCCTGCGGATGGGCGAGAAACTCGCCGCCAAGATCCTGCGCGAACGCCCCGACCACGACATCGACTCGGTGATCCCGATCCCCGACACCTCGCGCACCGCGGGCTCGACTCTCGCGGCGGCGCTGGGCGTGCCGTTCCGCGAGGGCTTCGTCAAGAACCGCTACATCGGCCGCACCTTCATCATGCCGGGGCAGGGCCAGCGGGTGCGTTCGGTGCGCCGCAAGTTGAATCCCATTCCGCTGGAATTCCGCGGCAAGAACGTGTTGCTGGTGGACGACTCGATCGTGCGCGGCACGACCTCCAAGCAGATCGTGCAGATGGCGCGCGACGCCGGCGCCAACAAGGTTTATTTCGCTTCCGCCGCGCCGCCGGTGCGCTATCCCAACGTATACGGCATTGACATGCCCGCCGCGACCGAACTGGTTGCCAACGGCCGCAGCGTCGAGGAAATCCGGCAACTGATCGGTGCCGACTGGTTGATCTACCAGGATCTGGCAGACCTGCGCGACGCCGTCGCCGAGGGCAACGAGAAGCTCAAGCACTTCGACGATTCCTGCTTCTCGGGCCAGTACGTCACCGGCATCGAGCCCGGCTACTTCGAGCAGATCGAGCTGGTGCGGTCGGATGAAGCGAAGGCGCAGCGCCGCGCGTAGCTTTGCGTAGGGCGGGTTTCACCCGCCATCATCGCGAGGGTGGTTCAAGACCGTTCGAGGCGGGTCAAGACCCGCCCAACATGGGGAGTTGCGCATGCCACGCCGCCTGATCGTGCTGTTCGACGGCACCTGGAACAAGGCGCGCACGCACACCAACGTCGAGCGCCTTTGGAAGCTGATCGCGCCGGCCGATGTTTCCGGCATCGAGCAGAAGTGCCTCTACATTCCGGGCGTCGGCGTCAAGCCCGGCATCACCCACCTGCTCGGCGGCGCATTCGGGCTCGGCCTTTCCGCCAATATCGAAGACGGTTATCGCTGGCTGGCACTGAACTGGAGCGAGGGCGATAAGGTGTTCCTGTTCGGCTTCAGCCGTGGCGCCTACAGCGCGCGCAGCGCAGCGGGGCTGATCCGCAAGTGTGGGTTGCTGAAGCAAGATGCGAAGGGCGAAGTTTCGAAGCAGGCCGTGGGCGAAGCCTACGGTTTTTACCAGAACGAAGTGCATCCGGATGATCCGCAGGCCGTCGCCTACCGCGCGCGGCACTCGCGCGAAATCCCGATCCACTTCATCGGCGTGTGGGACACGGTCGGCGCGCTCGGCATTCCGGATGTCGCCTCGTGGTTCCCGTTCTCGCGCAAGCGTTACCGCTTCCACGACACCGAGCTGAGCCGGATCGTGCGCTACGCCTATCACGCGCTGGCGCTAGACGAGCATCGCGCGGATTTCAAACCGAGCAAGTGGACGCGCCTGCCGCAGAACCTCGCACCCGGCGAAAGCGTCACCGACAAGAAGCCCATGCAGATTGACGTGGAGCAGCGCTGGTTCGTCGGCGCACACGCGGATGTGGGCGGCGGCGAGGAAACCGACGGCGCCGGCCGCAAGCCCGATCCGTTGCCCGATCCACCGCTGGCCTGGTTGCAGCAAAAAGCGCGCGATGCGGGCCTGGCCTTCAAGGACACATTCGTACCGCTGCCGCATGCCGAACTCGGCACGCCGAACGATTCCTACGGACAGTTCATGTACGGCATCTACAAGCTGTTCAAGAGGCCGATCGAGCGGACGTTCGATGCCGGCGTGAACGAAACCGTGGACGAATCCGTCTGGCAACGCTGGCGGCAGGTCGGGGACTATCGTCCTGCCACGCTCACCGATGCGATCGCCGGCGGCATGGTCATGCCGCCGGCCGATATCGCGCACACGGCGTGAGCACCGCGACCTTGAACTCCCGCCTGAGCGTAGGGAGTGACTTCGCGGTGTTTCGACTCCGCGGCGCTTCGCTCCGCTACGCTCAACACGAACGGATTTGAGTTGGAACGATGTCGGAACTCGGCGATCTTCGGGAAGCAGCAAAAGGGTGCTTTACCTGCACTGATCCGCGGCGCAAGTGCGAGCTGACGGCACAGACGTCTGCAGCGTTGCGTGACGGAAGACTGGTTGCGCCGGTTTCAGGCGCGCCGGCCATCGCCATCGAAACGCCCGGCCGGCCTGAGCGGCCGAAACGGGTACCACCTCGGGATGTGCCGCAACGCGGGCTGGGCAGCATGGAAGGACGCGCCGCGTTGGTACACGCCGTTGCGCACATCGAGTTCAACGCGATCAATCTGGCCTGGGACGCGGTGCTGCGCTTCGCCGGCATGCCGGAAGACTATTACCAGGACTGGGTCGGCGTGGCCGCGGACGAGGCGCGCCATTTCGGGATGCTGGCGCAGCGGCTGGAGGAACTCGGCCACGTTTACGGCGACTTCGACGCGCACAACGGCCTGTGGGAAATGGCCGTGAAGACGTCCGATTCGTGCCTGGCGCGAATGGCGCTGGTGCCGCGGGTGCTGGAAGCGCGCGGGCTGGACGTGACGCCCGGCATGATCTCGCGCCTGCGCAGCGTCGGCGACGACACCACCGCGGACATCCTGGAAATCATCCTGCGCGAGGAAGTCGCGCACGTCGCCGCCGGCTCGCGCTGGTTTCGCTGGTGCTGCGAACGCGAAAGGCTCGAACCTGCATCAACGTTCCGGCAACTGTTGCGCGAACGCCTCGCCGGCGGTCTGCGCGGCCCCTTCAACCTGGACGCGCGTCGCGCCGCCGGTTTTGGCGCGGATGAACTCGAATGGCTGCAATCGCCGACGTGAATCGCGCGGTCAATGCCACGGCACCCACGCCACCGCGAGTCCGGCGATGATCGAAAGTACCAGCCAGTAGAGATATCCCCGGCGCGTGTACGGATTGATCAGCATCGCGACGCCGAGCACCGCCGCGGCAAGGCCGACGTACGCGGACCACTTCAGTACCTGCGCTCCGGTCGCCGCACTCCACCAGCCCATGTGCACGCCCGGCCCGCAGACCAGCAGCAGCACGATGGCAATGAATGCCAGCAGCGGCACGATCCAGGCGATTCTCATGGCGACTTCCTTGCCGGCGATTCCCGAAATGCTACGCCCGGCGCATGAACCGGGCGTAGCGCGTCACAGGTAATGCCCGACCGCCATCAGCAGCAGCGCGACGATCATCAACAGCAGGATGAACTTGCTGGCGAAGCTCAGGCGTCCGCGCAGCGCGGCCATTTCCTGCATGTGCGATGCACGCTCCGCTTCGGATGCGCTCGCCATCTGCGCGCCGATTGCGGTCATGCGCGCCATGCCGCGGCCCATGATCGCGCCTCCGAGGATCATCGCCAGCAATCCGCACAGGCCGCCGATGCCGAAGGCCAGGCCGCCGGGACTGAACATCGCCTGGGTCTGCAGCCCGGCAGTGAACACCCAGTACAACCAGATGCCGGTCAGCACGGTGAGAACGGCGGTGAGCGCCATGAACGCGTGCAGCTTGCGTTTCTCGAGCGTGACCATGAGCTGGCCGCCCGCCGGTCCGACGTCGCGCACCGCCGGCATCACGAACATCGAGAGCAGGAAGGCCGCGCCAAGCCAGAGCGCGGCGAGCAGGATATGCGCAGCGCGCAGTGAAACGAAAAAGTCATTCATGAGCGCGGGCCTCAGTGGGCGATAGGCGGCGGGCCGGACGGCACCACGAGTTTCAGATAAGGCGGCGGTGCATCCTGGCCCGGCGGCACGTAATCGTGCGCGGGTTGCCCGGCCGGGCCGAGCGAGCGGATGTAGGCGTACATGTCGGCCAGATCCTTGTCGCTCAGATAACGGAACGTCCAGAACGGCATGGCAGGACGCGCCTTCATCGTGCGCGCGTGCTCGATCCATTCCTTCGAGGTCATGTGCTCAAAATACAGCCGAAGGTTGGGCGCGTAGGTCGTGCCCCACGGTCCCTGGAAGTTCATCCCGCCGCCGGTCAGCAGCATGTCCTTCGGCGCCTGGCCGCCGTTCTGCGCCCAACCCGGCGTGTGGCAATCGTTGCAGCCGCCGTAGCCGACCAGGAATTCCCCGTGCTTGATCGCCTTGTGATTCGCCGAAGCCGCTCCGGCGGTGAAGGCGGCGCCGGCAAACGACACGGCAACCGCCATGACACACAACATCTTCTTCATGACTCGTACCCCCTCAGGACGATGGACGAAAGATGCAGCGCTGGCCGGAGTATCCGACCAAATCTTCTTTCGATCAATCGGCAAGTCTGCTTGTCCTGATTGGTGATCCCGGCGGGGAGAATCCGGACTTGCGCGGTACCCCATCGCCAAGGGTTAGACTCGCGGCATTCGCCATCACGGCCATTGGGGAGTGCGTTCGATGAGAGCCCGGAAGATCTGGGGTGCACCCGTTTTGCTTGCCTTCGGTGTATTGCTCGCACTCACCGCCAGCGCCGCCGACAAACCCTCCGTACCCGCGACGAGCTATCTGCTGAAAGCCGATCGCGTGTTCGACGCGCGCAGCGAAGCCACGCATGCAGGCTGGGCGGTGCTGGTGCAGGGCGACAAGATCGCCGCCGTCGGCCCGGCCGACCAGGTCAAGGCGCCGGCCGATGCGCAGGTGATCAACCTGCCCGGCACCACGCTGATGCCGGGCATGATCGACGCGCACTCGCACATCTTCCTGCATCCGTACAACGAGACGCTGTGGAACGATCAGGTGCTGAAGGAGCCGTTGGCTTATCGCACCATCGAGGCGGTGAATCATGTGCGCGACACGTTGATGGCGGGCTTCACCGCGCTGCGCGACCTCGGCACCGAGGGCGCGGGTTACGCCGACGTGCAGGTGCAGAAGGCGATCGATGATGGCCTGATTCCCGGCCCGCATCTGTTCGTCGCCACGCGCGCGACGGTGGCCAAGGATTGCTACGGTCCGGGTCCGATGGGTTTCCGCACCGACATGGCGCTGCCGCAGGGCGGCATTCCGGTCGCCGGCGTACCGGAGATGATCGCGGCGGTGCGCGACCAGGCCGGTCACGGCGCGGACTGGATCAAGATCTACGCCGATTACCACTGCGGCAAATCGCACGGCTCGGTGCCGACCTTCACGCAGGAGGAGTTGGACGCGGGCGTTGAAGCTGCGCATTCATTGGGTTTGCCGGTGTCGGTGCACTCCACCACGCCGGAAGGCATGCGCCGCTCCATCATCGCGGGCGTCAACACCATCGAACACGGCTTCGGCGGCACGAAGGAAGTGTTCGAGATGATGAAGCAGCACAACGTCGCCTACCTGCCGACGCTGGAGGCGGTGGTCGCCTACGCGGAATACTTCCACGGCTGGAAACCGGGCGATCCGCCGACCGATGACATGAAGCAGTCGCAGAACGCCTTCAAGCTGGCGATGCAGGCCGGCGTCACCATCGGCTGCGGCAGCGACGTCGGCGTGTTCACGCACGGCACCAACTACAAGGAAATCGAATGGATGGTGCGCGATGGCATGCGTCCTGCGCAGGCGCTGCTGGCCGCCACGGCCGTGGACGCGAAGATCCTGCGCCAGCAGGATCAATTCGGCCAGTTACGCGAAGGCCTCGACGCCGACATCATCGCCGTGCAGGGCGATCCCACCCAGGACATCAGCGCGATCGAACACGTGCCGTTCGTGATGAAGGGTGGCGTGATTTACAAACACCTGTGATCCGCGGGTGGGCGTGAATCGTAGGGCGGGTCTTGACCCGCCATTCGCGCATTCGGCGGGTCAACGCATGGAAAAAGGGGTCGGGTTCATTTTTCAGATACGGAAAAATGAACCTGGAAAGGCATGGTGGCTTCGCAACAACCGGATCCCCAGCGGTGCTCAAATCCAGACGTCGTTCTGCGCCGTCCTGTCGCCGGTTTCGCCGCCAGTGTTGAGGACGCCGCGTGGCTCGATGAGCATCAGCTTGACCTCTCCGTCGGCAAACGGCTTGTGCTCGATTCCCTTCGGGATCACGAACATCTCCCCGGCGGAGAGGTTCACGGCACCATCCCTGAAATCAATGCGAAGCTGCCCTTCGAGGACGATGAAGGTTTCATCGGTGTCCTTGTGATCGTGCCAGACGAAGTCGCCTTCCAGCCGCACGATCTTGAACTGGTAATCGTTCATCTCGGCAATGACCTTCGGCTGCCATTGCTCGGTGAACAGGGAAAACTTCTGCTTGAAGTTGATGGCCGTGTACTTCATCGTTCGTTCCCGTTTGCTCGCATCCATGATTTGCATCGGTGCGGAGCTGGATTTGTGCCAATGCCAGCGTAGCCCGTGGAGTGAAGTCGGCGTAGCCCGGATGGAGTGAAACGGAATCCGGGATGCTCCCTTGCGAAGCCCCGGATTTCGCTATCGCTTCATCCGGGCTACCTTGCTGCGATTCTTCTTTACCGAGAAACCGAAAACGTCATCGCTCTGAAATCGAAGACCACCGCGGAATAGGTCGCGAGGACATCTTCGCCCAGCCGTGCGGCTTCTCCGGTGTCGGGCTCCGGGGCGATGTTGATGTTCTTGAGCACCAATGGCTGGCCCGCCAGGGTGAAGTGGGCCGACGGGACGCGGCGAACCTCCTGCTCCACGATGCCACCGAGACCGCCGATCTTGCGCCTGGCTTTGACGATGCTCGCGCGCTCGGCATCGGAGAGAAGGGCTGTGCCGCTTTCGTAGAGATAGCTCACGTCCGCGCCGCTGTCGAATTGCGCCGCGCGCCGTCCGCCCGGTCCGTCGAGCGGCACCGCAATGCCGGTCGGATGCCAGATCATCGACACGGGATCGGGAAAGGACGAAGGCGCGGCGTTGCCGAGTGCCAGCCACTTGTCGTGGTCCAGCCACGCGACGCGGCCGAAATCGGCTAGGGCATACAGGCTGAGGATAAAGGGCAGCGAGACGGTTTCCTTGCCGCTGCGGATCGTGAGCTGCGCATCCGGCAGGACGAGCACGGGAATATTTTCCATCGTCGCGCCGCCGATCCTCACTTCCGGAATGAGACCAATCTGGCCGGAGATGGTGGCTGTGGTGCTGCCGACGTCGCGTGAGGCGCCCAGCATCTTCACGTGCGCGGCTTTGGCCACGCTCTGCATCATCACCGAGATTTGCGCACCGGTATCGGCGAGCGCCGTGCCGTCATAGGCACCCGCCTTCACCGGCACGCGCACGCCTTTCGTTACCGGTACCCGCGCCGAACCGTGGGCGCGCGGCGCAGACTGCCCTGCGAGCAGTTTGACGATGGCCAGCGTATTCGCATCATCGCCTTTCGGATTGAGCGTGATGGCCTTTTTGCACTCCGGAATGGCTTCGGAATAGCGCGCGGCGTGGAAATCGAAGTCGCAGAGGAATGACCAGTCGTCGTAGGCATTCGCCGGCGCCGGCGTTCTGGCCAGCCGCGTACGCAATCGCTCCACCGCGTTAGCTTTGCCAGACCATGCATCGAGGTAGAGCGCAGTGTCGGCGTTCATTCCCGCACGTGGCGCGAAAAAATCCGGTTTCTCGAGAGCGCGGGCTGGCGCCGCGACTATCCACAAGGCGAGCACGACGAGAAGGGCGGCGAATTTGTGCATGCCGGAAGTCCGGATGGTTGTTTGCGCTCGCGATATTCCCACCCGCTCGGGCGAGCGACAAGTCAGAGTACCGGCTTGTGCGACTTACCCAAGCAGCGCTTGAGTCTCTTCCCAGACGCTTCGTACCAGCTCTGCAGCCGGCGCGGCCTTTGCGAGTTTCGCCGACTGTCCCGCCCATGCCTGCATGCGCTGCAGATCATTGGCGCGTCGTGCCGTGCTGCGCATCGCTGCGGTCAGGCCACGCTGCACGGGATACGGCGCCGGCGGAGGTGCATCGGGATGCAGGGTGGCTCGGACATAATCCGTCTCGATGCTGCGGCCCGCGCGGCCACTGAACGCGCGCGTCAGCATCGTGTCTTCCGGTTCGGTTCGCGCGAGCGCATCGGCCCATGCGGACGGAATCTTTGCTTCCGGACAACGCAGGAAACCGGTTCCGATGGCCACCGCGCTGGCGCCCAGCGTCAGCGCCGCCGCGATCCCGCGTCCGTCGGCGATGCCGCCGGTCGCCACGACGGGCACTTTCACCGCATCCACGATGGCAGGCAGCAACGCGAACAGCCCAATCTGACGGCGAGCCGCCGCATCGGCATCGAAGCTGCCGCGGTGACCGCCCGCTTCCATGCCTTGCGCGACGATCACATCGGCGCCTGCGGCTTCCGCCGCACAGGCTTCCGCGACGGTCGTCGCGGTGGCGAACCAGGCGATGCCGCGCGCCTTCAACGCTTGCACGAACGCGGACGGAAAAAGGCCCATGATGGACGACACCGCAGGCGGCGAAGCGGCAAGCATGGCCTCGCACTGCGCTTCAAAATCCGGGGGCCTCGCATCGCCGGCATCACCGGACACGGGCGGCCCCCAGTGCCCGAGAAACGAACGCCACGCCGTCTCCTGCGCGAAGTCGCGCTTCGGTTCGGGATCGGGAATCCAAATGTTGAGTTGGAACGGGCCGCTGCTCTGGGCGCGGAATTCCCGTACCCAATTTTCGATCGTCGCAGGTTGCATCAAGAGCACGCCGGCAGCGCCCCAGCCGCCGCCGTTGGCGACGGCGACGGACAACGACGGCGCATCCACGCCGGCCATCGGCGCCAGCAACACCGGCACGCGGGTGCCGAAGCGAGAACAAAAGGCGTCAACACGGGCGCGGATCGTAGCCATGGCAATCCTCTTCGATTCACTGTGCCCTGGCGGCAATCACCGCACCGGTTTTTCCGGCACGCATGCCGGCGCCTTGGCGGGATAGCCGCTCGCATCGAGCAGCTTCTTGAAATCCGTCACCTGCAGCAGCGCGGCGAGGGCGGCGTGCTTGTCCGCGGCCTGGTGGTAATACGTCTGCGCGATGCGGTAGCCGAGCCAGTAACCCATGTCCGGCGGCCATCCGGTGGCGGGACGATGGTCGAACAGCCACGGGGAGAGTTCCACGCTGTTCTGATGCTTCGCGAACTGCGCATACAGCGCCTGCTCGTGCGGGCAGCCGTAGCGCCAGCGGTCGGTCATCTGCCGCACGTCCGGCTGCTGGATTACCAGTGAGGCGATGAAGTCCGCCGTGCCCTCGTTGATCACCTGTTGCAGCAGCGTACTCTTGTCGCCGGTTTCGTAAGCCTGGTTGAAATGGATGGTCTCGTGCACCGCCGCGAACGGCACGTAGGCGGGCCTGACCTTCGTGTAGTCGTAAGGCGTGCCGGGCGGCGTGGCGAACACGTCCGCGGCAAGGATGATGCCGTTCGGCGAATTCATGCCGGCGCCGTGCTGCGGGCCCACCACGAAATACAGGTGCGCGGGCAGCTTGACGCCTGGATAGAGCGCCGCGAGCTTGCGGAACCCCGCCTGGATCACCGGCTTCTGGTCCACCACCTGATTGATGTACGGGCGCAGCTTCGTGTACTCGGCGCGGTGCTGTTCCACGTGCGCGGCGAGCGATTCCGGCGTCACGTGCCGCTGCCGGTCGAAGTCCTTCAACCCCTGACTGGCGCGATCGAAATATTCCGTGCGATAGATTTCCACGCGCTGCGCCGCCGCCACCTTCGCCGCGTCGTCGAATGCTCGCCAGAAATGCGCCACATCCGTGGTGACGACCTCCGCCTTGTTCGGATCGGTGGTGGTCGTGGTGAAGCCACAGAGGGTCAGTGCCAGCGGAGCGAGCAGTGCGAAAACGGATGCGTGTCGAAGTAAACGGACCATCATTACCCCAGATGTTCGAGTGCTGCGAACCGAGTGATTCCCGATCACGCAGGCTATAGCGCCGTGCGCACGCCTTGCAACGGCGCGGAGAACTCCACCCGCGCGCCGGTATCCACTTCGATCGCGAAACCGCTCACATGGACAGCGCAAGCGACTGCCCGATCGGCAGCGCGTCCCATTGCGCGCTCAGTCCGGCGACGCGCGCGCGGATGGCGTCGATGTCGGCCGCGGTCACCGGCAACATCGGACAAGCACGCTCGGTGCAGGTCACGCGATAGAGGTCGAGCATGTCCGCGGCATCGCTGCCACCCCCCGACCACGTGTCGCCCTGGATCACCTCGACCAGTCGTTCCACGCCGTCGCTTTCGGCTTCCGGCTGCATGCGGAAATCCGCGCGCGCACCCTCGCGCACGCGCGCGAGAAAGCCGCGCCTGGTCAGCGTCGCCTCGACTGCGTAATGCACCATGTCGTGCGGGATGATCCGCTGCTTGGGGCAGTCAATCGCCTCGACCGCGCCATCGCCGCGCACGACTTCCATGCGGTCGAACTTGCCGGAGCCCTTGGTGAAGATGAGTTGCATTCGGTGATTCTTCGAGTGGGTTTTTCCTGCGACGAAAAATCCGCAGGAAACCGGGTCAGGCGGGGCCGTCCACAAAGACGGTCTGTGCGCCCATCTTTTCGCAAGTGAGGTTGACCGTGCGCCCGATGGCGCGCGTTCGATGCACGGTCCCCGCCGGTATGACCACGCTTTGCCATTCGGTGAGTTCAAGGCGGTTGCCGCCGGCGAGATCTATTTGCAGCGTTCCCGCCACCACCAGGAACAGTTCATCCGAATCCGGATGCTGGTGCCAGCGGTATTCACCCTCGAACACGGCCAGCCGCATGCAATCGATGTTGACGTTGACCAGCACCTGATTGCGATAGGACTCGCTGACCGCGGCTTGTTCCGCGCGAATGTCCACCAGGGTCAGGGCAGGGAAGTGCGCGGTCTCCGCCGAATAATCCTGCGCGGAGGGGAACCGGGAATTCATGTGATGCTCCGGACGCGACGCGTTTGGGATGCGTGGCCGCACGCCGCGTTGTTCGTGCGGCCAGCGTGGCCCAATGCAGTGAAACGGAGTCCGGGGCTTTTCGCAAGATCACCGCGCGCCGGATCGCCGCTGCGAAGGCATCACATGCGGCGGTACAAGCGCGGTTGAACAGCTAATTGCCTGCCGCCTTGATGCGCTCCGCTTCGTCTTTCAGATAAGCCGCGCTGAGCGTTGCATGCTGCTTCGCGATCGGCAGCAGGGTCGGATAGAACTGCACGAATGTGGTGTCCACCGCGCCGTGCGCGCTATGGCAGGAATAACACGCTGCGGTCGTCGGGATCTGCTTCGCCGGCGCGGGGCTGTCGTCGAAGCTGAAGAATGCCCAGCCGCCGTTGAAGCGCGCGGTGTCTTTCACGTGCACTTCCATGCCTTGCGCGGCGCCGCTCTGGAAACGCCCGCGCTGGTTGATCGAACCCTTGCCGGAAGATCCGCGCACTTCCAGCACGATCACGGTCTTGTCCGGCCAGGTGCCGGTCTTTTGGAATGCCCGCCAGCTCTCCGGATTGACGAAGGTGTTGTCGAACATCGGGCTGGGCGATGCCAGCGCCTTCGGGTTGTAGCTCATGCCGAGACCGGAGCTCAGGTATACCCATTCGCGGTAATCGCTTGGCGCGATCAGCTTGCCGTCTGCCGTGCAGGCGGGAGCGTTCGTGTTCGCCGCGACCGGTTCGGCGGCCGATGCCGCGGTCGGGGCAGTGGCAGACATCACGCTTTCGATCCACTCGGCGTAGCGAGAGAGGCGAACGCCGTACACGATTTCGCCGTAGAGACCTTCCACGAATGGGCGACCCGGTGCCCATTTGCTCAAGAATGGATGACCCTGTGGATATTTGCTCCAAGAGGCCAGGCCGACGAGTTGCCTTGAACTTCCATTCCCGATGAGCAAGGGGCCGCCACTGTCACCGCTCCCCGTGATGCCTTCAAGCGGCAGGGTGGACGACGGCGGGTCGAAGCGATACCAGACATAGCGAGCGTCGGTGCCGATAATGACGTTAAAGGCATGGCGCAAGACAGTGCGGTGCGAGCTGTTGGGAACTTGGCCCTCGACGCCATTGCCTGTGGCTCCTTTGCCAACAAGCTCTACCGTCATCCCCACCTCCTTGTTACCGCGATAGAGAGGAACGGGCGTTACGTCCGTCACTGGCAACGCAAGTTCGATCAGCGCGATATCGTTGGACGACGCAAGAAATGCATGCGCCTTGGATAGATCGCCGGATGCCAGCGCCTCTTCGATCAGTGCGTCAGGCAGCTTCTTGTAGCCAGGGTATTTGATGATCCTCGCAACTTTTCGTGGCTTACCGCCGATGGTGACTTCGTTGACGCTCATCTGCCATGAAATTGCATGGGCAGCCGTCACCACCCACCTTGGTGCAATCAAGACTCCATGCCCCTCCCCAGGCAGATCTGCCAGCGCGGGGAATGCCGAAGCCTGGACTCGGTACCTGGCATCGTCAACGTCGCTGCGAATCACGATTGCGCCCGCAGCGGATGAGACAACGAGCAACACTAGAACAAGACAGCGATTCATTTTTACCCTGGTGCTGGGAAGAAGACTGGCGCATGAATTGTGCTGCTATCGGATACTGCAGGCCGGACATATAGCCGACGAATCCGGCCAGCATCAACCAGAAAAACGCTCCCGGTATTCATTCGGTGTCGCGCCATAGCGCGCGCGGAAGGTACGGCGGAAAGCATCCGCGCTGTTGAAGCCGACACTCGCCGCGATGCGCTCGATCGAAGCCTTGCCTTGCGTCAGCCGTAAACACGCCTGCTCCAGACGCAGCTTCTCGACGAAACGCGCAGGCGTCATGCCGAACGTCTCGCCGAACACGCGGCGGAAATGACGCGCGCTCATCGCGACTTGTCCGGCCATGCGTTCCATCGTCAATTCGCTGTCGAGGTTTGCGATCAGCCAGTCCACCAGCGCGCCCATGCGGCCCTTGCCCTGCGCCTGCGCGGCCAGCGGCGCGGAAAACTGCGCCTGGTTGCCGGGCCGCTTCACGTACATCACCAGATACCGCGCGACCTCGAGCGCGGCCGGCGCGCCGAGATCTTCTTCCACCAGCGCGAGCGCGAGATCCATGCCGGCGGTCAGTCCGCCGGAAGTGGCGAAGCAGCCGTCGCGCAGGAACAGTCGGTCCGGTTCCACGTGCAAGGCAGGGTGGCGGCGCGCGAGGTCGTCCGCGTAATTCCAGTGCGTGGTGACGCGGCGGCCGTCGAGCAATCCCGTTGCCGCGAGCACGTATGCGCCGGTGCAGACGGTAACGATGCGCCGCGTATGCTTCGCGCGTTCGCGCAACCATGCAAGCAATCGCGCGTCGCGATTGATCGCGGTGCGGGCACCGCAACCGCCGGGAATCAGCAGCGTGTCCAGCGGCGGCGCATCTTCCAGCACGCACGCGGGCACGATGGACAAACCGTTCTCCGCGCGTATGGGGCGCGTGTGCAGGCCGATGATGCAAAGTGCGTAAGGCGGCGTGCCGCCAGCCGGCGCGTTGGCCGCGCCGAATACATCCAGCGGCCCGGCGAGATCGAGCGCCTGCATGTCGTCGTAAACGAGCAGGCCGATGGTTTTGGTGGAAGGGTGCACGCTCATGGCGCGGGCATCCTAACAGCGCGGCTTTCGCAGGTTGGGGTGAGCGTTTCCGCGAACCCCGACGCGAAGCGGCCTCCCCGCTAGGGATACGGTGTGCCGTCCTTGTGCACGAACCGTCCATCCGTGTTCGCGCTCTGCATGTCTATGTCGGAGCACGTCGTCAGGTCATCGCGATGGCGGGAGCCGACTTCCAGATAGACGGCGACGGTCGAGGACAGGTTCTTCAGGTGGTGCCCGTTGCCGGTGTTCTTCGGAAACGCGGCGCAGTCGCCCGCGCGCAGCAGCGTTTCGCCGTCGTCTTCGACTAGCGTCAACTCGCCTTCGAGGACGTACACGAATTCGTCTTCATGGCTGTGCCAGTGACGCTGGCTGGACCAGCCACCCGGCTGCAGCGTCATCAGGTTCACGCCGAAGTCCTTCAACCCGCCCGCATCCCCAAGCCGCTTGCGCGTGCGTTCGGCGCAGGGCGCATCGAACGGCGCGGGATAGCCGCAGCCTTTGCGCATGGAAATGGTGGAGAGATCGAGCTTCGGCATGATGTTCCCTCCCTGGTTGGAACGGCGCGGCCGTTGGCGGTTGTGGGCGGGGCAGTTGTAGGTTGGGGTGAGCGCCGTTTGCGAACCCCAACGTTGTACGCAGCGTGGGAAAGCTGTTGGGGTTCGCGGAAAACACTCACCCGAGCCTGCGCGAGTTTGTAGGGCGGAACCGGCGAAGCCGTTTCCGCCGCATGTTCATTCGGCGGAAGCCGCTACGTGGATTCCGCCTTACGCGGGCTACTCATTCGCAGCTTCTTGGGCGACAGTTTGCGTCCCACCGTTGAAGTACGCGTTGGCTTCCGCGCGGAACAGGAAGAAGCAGAGCACGACGGTTTTGGTAATGTTCATGAAGAATGCAGGGACAAGAGCGCCATGCCTGAGTGTCTGTGGAATCATCGCCAGGATGATGAAGATGGCAAGCACGACATACGCCGTGCGTGCCCAGCTTGCTCCCCTCAACATGAAGACGGCAAAAGCGATGGCCGCCACTTCGAATAGCGCCCCTATTTCCGCTGCGGACGAGATTGGAATCGGCCCATCGATGACGGTCGACATGGCGGCGCGGACGAAGCCGGTGAACAAGCCGATCGTTGCCTCGATCGCCAAGGCAATGATGACCCATGCCACAACAGTGACGGAAGTTGGACGATTCATATTCGTTCCCCTGATGTTTTTCAGCCAGCGCGGCCCGGATGCAGTGAAACGGAATCCGGGGCTTCTCGCAACACTCCCGGATTCCACTGCATTCCATCCGGGCTACGGGTTCGGCGGCGCTTCGTACGCAATCGCCTGCTTCGCGAAGGTCGCGAGGTCGATATTCGCACCGCATACGATCACGCCGACGCGCTGGCCTGCGAGTTTCTCGCGCAGCGGGCCGCACAGCGCGGCCGTGGCGGAGGCGCCGGCCGGTTCCACGGCGAGTTTCATGTCGGCGAACAGCAGGCCCATCGCGCGCTGCATCGCCTCGTCGTTGATCAGCACCAGTTCGTCCACGAAGCGCCGCGCGATATTGAAACTGTAGGGCAGGGCGTAGGGCGCGCCGAGACTATCGGCAATCGTGTTGACCTTCTCGATGGATTGCGGCGAGCCGGCTGCGAAACTGCGATGCATGCTGTCGGCGCCTTCCGGTTCCACGCCGTACACCTTGCACCTGGGTTGCATCTGTTTCACCGCGCAAGCGATGCCGGCGATCAGGCCGCCGCCGCCGATCGGCACGATGACCGCGTCGAGGTTCTCGATTTGCCGGCACAGTTCGTAGCCGACCGTGGCGGTGCCGAGCACGGTGAGTTCGCCTTCGAACGGATGGATGAAGGTGCGGCCTTCTTCCGTCTCGATGCGCTTGACGGGGTCGAAGGCGTGGTGCACGTCGTCCACCAGCACGATCTCGCCGCCGAAGGCCCGGCACAACGCCACGCGCGCGGGGTTGGCGGTTTTCGGCATCACCACTTTCGCGGTGGCGCCGATGCTGCGCGCAGCGAAGGCGACCGCGATGGCATGGTTGCCGGCGCTGACCGCGGTGACGCCGCGACGCTTGGCGTCGTCCGGCAATGCCATGGCGTTGAGCAAAGCGCCGCGGGCCTTGAAGGTGCCGGTGTGCTGGAACAGCTCCAGCTTGAGGAAGACCTGCGTGTCCACGCCGGCAGCGCGCGCGATGGCGTCACCGTGCCAGTTCCACACGGGTGTTTCGCGCACGCGGTCGCTTAAGCGCTCGCGCGCGGCACGGATGTCGTCGAGGGGAGGGAAGTCCGCCACCGCCCCAATGTAATGCGTGGGCGGCTCGGAAGAAAGCTGACGCGAGTCCCGGTGGCGTTTCCTCGCCCAGAGCGTGGGCCCGAAAGCCTGGAGTCGAAGGGCTGCCGGTATTTCGACTGCGTTCGCTACGCTCTACGCAAACGGCCACTTACGACTGGACCGCGATGAAGTCCCGCCTCCGCTCTCCTGAGGCGAGGAACGTGCTAATGCGGCGTCGAAACCCGGTTGGCCACTTCTTCCTTCAGTGAACGCGCGTCGGTGGCTTGCAGGTCGGCTTGCGCGACGATGCCGCACAGGTTGCCGCTACTGTCCACGATCGGCATGCGGCGGATGCGGTGCGAAGCCATCGTGCGCGCGCATTCCTCAAGCGACGCATTCTCGCCGCACGAAATCGCCGGCGAGGTCATGCAGTCCTCCGCGGTGATCCGCGACGGATTCTCGCCTTCGGCCACCGCGCGCACCACGATATCGCGATCGGTAATCACGCCGAGAAGTTTGCGGTTCCCGCCGTCGGAGTCCACGACCGGCACTTCGCCGATGTCCTCGTCGCGCATCATCTGCGCGATCTGCTCGAGCGACGCGTTGCGCGGGCAAGCCTTGGGGTTCGGGGTCATGATGCTCTGGATGTCCATGGGATGTTCCTGCGATTGGCGACGTGAACGCGCCCGCTATGCCGGGCCGCGTCGAGCCATCATGGGAACACTTCACGCGTGCGCGCGGGATGAAGCGCACGTAAGACGCGCATTCAACCGATTGCGAGCAGGGCGGAACGCAGCGCGGTCAGAAGCGCAGGAAGTACGGCACCGCCATCAACGCCATGCCGATGACGAGCAGCCACAACGTGCCGGAAACGAAGTACGGATAGACCATCAACGCGAGGCCGCACAGCAGCGGCACGATCACGCGCTGGCGCTTGCCGTAGAGGAAGAACCCGAAGCCGATCGAACCGAACAGCAGGCCCCAGAGGATCGTGGCTTCAGACATGACACTGCCCGAAACGCATCATTGCGCCACCCTGAAGTAAACGAGGATGCCGATGCACAGGGCGGCCTGCAGCAGCGTGCCGGCGACGCCCCAGAGCAGGCTCGGGCTGCCGATGAAGAATGAGAGAAGCAGCAGCGCGGCCACGACAGCTTTGGCCGCGAGCGATGCGTCGCTGATGCACGCGAAACCCGCGGTGAGGGCGATGGCAAAAAGCGGCGCGATCATTCCGTACATGGCGCGCAGTCTAGCCGGGCGGAGCCGGCGTGGCCTTCGAGAGCGCGCGGTTCGCCATTCCGCCCGCAAAACGCGATCGCCTGCAGGCAGGTTCCTACGCCACGGCCTTCTTCTTCGCGAGCCGCAGCCAGGTGCCCACCACCGTGTCGGGATTGAGCGACACCGATTCGATGCCCTGGTCCATCAGCCATTCGGCAAGGTCGGGGTGGTCGCTCGGCCCCTGGCCGCAGATGCCGACGTACTTGCCTTTTGAGCGCGCGGTCTTGATCGCCATCGAGAGCAGTTTCTTGACCGCGGCGTTACGCTCGTCGAACAGATGCGCGATCACGCCCGAGTCGCGATCAAGGCCCAGCGTCAACTGGGTGAGGTCGTTGGAGCCGATCGAGAAGCCGTCGAAGATTTCCAGGAACTCCTCGGCCAGCAGCGCGTTGGACGGCAGCTCGCACATCATGATGATCTTCAACGGGTGCTCGCCGTTGGCGCTGGCGCCCTGCACCAGCCCGTTCGCACGCAGCACCTCGACCACCTTGCGGCCTTCCTCCAGCGTACGCACGAACGGGATCATCACCCAGACGTTGTCCAGGCCCATCACCTCGCGCACTTTCTTGACCGCCTTGCACTCGAGGCCGAACGCCGCGGCGAAACTCTCGTCCACATAGCGCGAGGCGCCGCGGAAACCGAGCATCGGATTCTCTTCGTGCGGCTCGTACTTGCTGCCGCCGAGCAGGTTGGCGTATTCGTTGGATTTGAAATCCGAGAGCCGCACGATCACCGGCTTGGGATTCACCGAAGCCGCGATCGTGGCGATGCCTTCGGCGAGGCGATCCACGTAGAACGACACCGGATCGGCGTAGCCGGCGATGCGTTCGTCGATCCTGTTCTTCGTTTCGCCATCCAGGCGGTCGTATTCCAGCAGCGCGTTCGGATGCACGCCGATGTGGCTGGCGATGATCATCTCCAGTCGCGCCAGCCCGATGCCGGCATTCGGCAGCTGGCCGAAGTCGAACGCGCGCTCCGGGTTGGCGACGTTCATCATGATCTTCAGCGGGGCGGGCGGCATGTCGCCCAGATCTGTACTGGTCTTCTCGAAATCCAGCTTGCCTTCGTAGATGTAACCGGTGTCGCCTTCCGCGCAGGACACCGTGACTTCATGGCCGTCCGGGATGTCGGTGAGCGCGCAGCCGGTGCCGACCACCGCGGGCACGCCGAGTTCGCGCGCAATGATCGCGGCGTGGCAGGTGCGCCCGCCGCGATTGGTGACGATTGCCGCGGCGCGTTTCATGATCGGTTCCCAGTCGGGATCGGTCATGTCCGCGACCAGCACGTCGCCTTCCTTGAAGGTGTTCATCTGGTCGAGTGAACGGATCACGCGCGCGCGGCCGGCGCCGATCTTCTGGCCGATCGAGCGGCCTTCGCACAGAACTTCGCCGCGCTGGTTCAGCGTGTAACGCTCGAGTGTCGTGGCCTTGGAGCGCGACTTCACCGTTTCCGGGCGCGCCTGCACGATGTAGAGCTTGCCGGTGTTGCCGTCCTTCGCCCATTCGATGTCCATCGGGCGCTGGTAGTGCGCCTCGATGGTCAGCGCCTGCTTCGCCAGCGACTGCACCTCCTCGTCGCTGATGCAGAAACGGTTGCGCAACTTGGCCGGCGTTTCCTCGATGCGCACGCGCTCCCCGGGTTCAGCCGAATACACCATGCGCTGCTGCTTGGCGCCGAGTGCGCGGCGCAGGATCGCCGGCTTGCCCGCGCGCAGCGTCGGCTTGTAGACGTAGAACTCATCCGGGTTCACCGCGCCCTGCACGACCATCTCGCCGAGACCGTAGCTACCGGTGATGAACACCACGTCGCGGAAACCGGATTCGGTGTCCAGCGTGAACAGCACGCCCGACGCGCCGATGTCGGAGCGCACCATCAACTGCACGCCGGCGGAGAGGAACACGTCCTCGTGCGCGAAACCGTGGTGCACGCGATAGGCGATCGCGCGGTCGTTGTAGAGCGAGGCGAAGACTTCCTTCACCTTGTGCAGCACGTCTTCGATGCCGCAGACGTTCAAGAACGTTTCCTGCTGGCCGGCGAAGCTGGCGTCCGGCAGGTCTTCGGCGGTGGCCGAGGAACGCACGGCCACGGCGATATCGTTGGAGCCGGCTTTCGCGCAGAGTTGTTTGTAGGCATCGCGGATGGCCTGTTCCAGATCCTTCGGCAGCGGCTCGTCGGCGATCCAGCCGCGGATTTCCCTGCCGGCGGCGGCGAGCGCATCCACGTTCTCGACGTCGAGGTCCTTCATGCGCGCGGCGATGCGCGTGTCGAGCCCCGTGTCGTGCAGATGCTGTTTGTACGCGTCCGCGGTGGTGGCGAAGCCCCCCGGCACCGAAACGCCGAGTTCGGCAAGGTTGCCGATCATCTCGCCCAGCGACGCATTCTTGCCTCCGACCTGGCCCAGGTCCTTCATGCCAAGTTTGTCGAGCCAAAGGACGAGTTCGCTCACGGCCATCTCCTTGCCGCGGGCGCCGCGCCCGCAAAGTCCCCTATTTTCGCTGGCGACGGGCCGGCGAGACAAGCACGAGCACGGCTCGGCTACACTGAGCGTTCACTTTCGGAACCCCGTGCATGAGCGAACGCAAGACGGTTTTCTTCGTCTCCGACTCCACCGGGATCACCGCCGAGACCATCGGCAACTCGATCCTGGCGCAGTTCGAGGGCGTCCAGTTCGACGGCCACCGCATCGCCTTCGTGGACGACCGCGAGAAGGCCGAAGCCGCGGCGTTGCGGATCAAGACGGTCTACGCGCAGAACGGCGAGCGGCCGATCGTCGTCAACACCGTGGTGGACACGGCGCTATGCGAGATCATCGCCGAATCCGGCGCGCTGATGATAGATGTGCTGGCGCCGTTCATCGGTACGCTTGAACTGGAACTCGGCACGCGAAGATCCGGCGCAGTGAACCGCGCGCACGGCATGGTGGATTTCGCGCAATACGAGGCGCGCATCAATGCGACCAATTACGCGCTGGCGCACGACGACGGCATCAATGTGGATTATTCGGAAGCCGACGTGGTGCTGGTCGGCGTGTCGCGCGTGGGCAAGACCCCGACCTGTCTGTACATGGCGCTGCACTACGGCATCAAGGCGGCGAACTATCCGTTGACCGAGGAAGACCTCGAACGCGACGCGCTGCCCGCGCGACTGAAGCCGTGCCGCGATCGCCTGTACGGGTTGATGATCGACGCCAACCGGCTGACACAGGTGCGCGAAGCGCGGCGGCCGGGCAGCAAGTACGCCACGCTCGAGCAGTGCAAGCGCGAACTGGCACTGGCCGACCAACTCTTCCGCCGCGAACACTTGCCTTCGCTCAACACGACCTCCACCTCCATCGAGGAGATCGCGAGCAAGATCCTGGCGCATCTCGGGATCGAGCGGCACATGTTCTGAGCTTTCCCGTCCCCGCGAGCGGGAGAGGGAAGTCGAGTGCGGAGCACTTGGCACGTGGCGCTGATCTTGCCGTCATCCCGGCGAAAGCCGGGACCCAGCGACTTTGCGGTTCGACGTCCGGCGCTCTCGCCACGCGACGGCGCTTGAGCTCACTTCGACACGGCATGGTCTGCATCGTGGATGGGTGAGACTTTGCGCACAAAAAACGCGCGGAAAGATTCCGCGCGTGTCAGACCCATACCGTGAACTTTTTTTCTGGAAAAAACAAGACGTGCGCGGGTGAATTCCTGCGCTAAGATCGGGTCATGTCAACGATGTATGCGAGCACCAGATTTCCACGCCGCGTTTCCCGCGCGAGCGCGCTGTTGCCCGGCCGCTTCGCCTGGCTGATGGGTTTGTATACGGAAAATCACCAGCGCCTGATGCGCATGTTTGCGCCGCAGCGCTTGCGGGTTGGCGAATACGTTTCCAGCGTCGGCGATGAGCTGGATCTGCGGCTCTCGATCCAGGAGCGCCATCCCTACACGGTCGAGATCGGCCTGAGCTATGTGGTGCTGGATGCCGCGACCGGCCAGCCGGCACCCTCCGCGCAGTTGCGCATGTATCTGGATGCACACACGACCGAAGCCCTGCATTGCCAGCCGGGCCGCGATCTTTGGCAGGTGCTGGGTCCGTTCGCGCCGGCGCGCAATGTCTTGCAGCATCGCCTGCGCATGAATTCCTTCCTCAATCGCTGGCTCGAATACCTGGCCGAGCAGGGCCACTCGATCGGTACGCTGGAGCGCGCGGCGGCAGCGCCGCCAGTCACGCCCAACCGCTGACGTTATCGTCCGCGCGGTCACCCCTCATCGCGCGGGTGATCTCCACTTTGCAGTGATGTGCGGACACCATCCGTCCTTCCTTCGCTGCGCCGCGCATGTCCGATGTGACGCTCAACGTCCAATGTGAACTTGCGTAACGGGCGCATGCCGGTCCGGCTCGCGCCGGCGCTTTCCATTCCCTTGTATGGCCCGCCCTGCCGTGGTGAGGCCCTGCGCCCGTAATGGATGCGCTTCAGTGAACTGCGTCGCATTTTGGTACGCATTTTGCTGAAATGGCGGGTACAGGGGCTCCTAGCAAATAGTGCGTGAACGGTTTGTGTCCGTTCGTGCGAGCTCGCCTGCGGAATCCATCTTTCTCGGAGAGCGTCGATGAACAAGGTCTACAGTCTGGTTTGGAACCGTTCGCGCATGCAGGTTGAAGTCGCATCGGAGCTGGCGCACAGCCGCGCGGGCGGAACTTCCGGGAAAGGGTGCGGGGCGGGCGCACCGCTGATGCTGAAGCTGCTGGCGGCGGCGATCGTGTTGTCCGGTTCGCTGGGCTGGGCCACTCAGTCCTTCGCCGCCCAGACCGCGTGCACATTCGACAACGTGGCGAACGGAACGATGTTCTGCGGCTTCGGCGCCAACGCCACGGGCAACGGCGCCGTGGCCATCGGCGACACCGCGGTGGCGACCGGCGACGGAACCAGCGCGTTCGGCGACGGCGCGGAGGCCACCAACACCTCGGCCAGCGCCTTCGGCGAAAATACGTTGGCGGCCGGGGTCGGAAGCAGCGCTTTCGGCAACGGCGCGAAATCCTATGGCAACCAGTCCACCGCGATCGGCGGCGGCTCGCAGGCGGGGGTGTCCGGCGGACTCACCAATCAGTCCATCGCGCTGGGCGCCAACTCGGGCGCGACGGGCGACCAGTCCACCGCGCTGGGCAACAACGCGATGGCGCAGGGCAACTCCAGCATCGCAATCGGTGGCGATGACGTCGACAAGGTCGCGCAGGCCACGTACACGGCCACCATCAACGGTACGTCCGAAACCAAGACGGGCGCGCAACTCTTCACCGACCTGACCGGCAGCACGGCGATCGCTTCGGGTGTCTATCATGCGGCTACGGCCGGCGACAGCTCGGTGGCGTTGGGCCCGCAGGCGATGGCCGGCGGGACGAGCGCCGGCTCCACGCCGGGCGGTGCCTGGACACCGAGCGGCGAATTCGATGTCGCCATCGGCACGCAGGCGCAAGCCACGGGCTTTTCCTCCATAGCACTCGGCACGGGTGCCGCGGCGACGGCGGACACGTCTTTTGCCATCGGCCCGAATGCACACGCGTCGGCGCCCACGACGATCGCCTTCGGCGTGTCGGCTCTGGCCAGCCAGACGAATGCGGTTGCGATCGGCACGGGTGGCACGACCGCGGCCACCTACACGCAAGCGACAGGAGCCGGTGCAACCGCCATCGGCGGCGATGCCACTGCAGGTGCGAAGGCGTCCGGCACCAACGCCATCGCCATCGGTGGTCAAAGCGTCAGTAGTGGCACCTCGGCCATTGCAATTGGCACCAGCACGACCGCGACGAACCCCAACGACGTGGCCTTGGGCGCAGGCAGCACGACGGCAGCGTCATCGGCGGGTCCCTACACCATCATTTCAGGCAGCACTGCGGCGGGGACGCCCGTTGCGACAAACGGCGTGGTGTCAGTCGGTTCGGCCGGCAAGGAACGCCAGATCCAGAATGTCGCGGCCGGCACGATTGCGGCGACCAGCACCGACGCGGTGAATGGCTCGCAGTTGTACGCGGTGGGCACGCAGGTCAATTCCAATAGCACGGCCATTGCCAACAACACCACCGCGATTGGCAATGTCGCGACCCTCGCCACCGAAGGCTGGAATCTCTCGGCCAACGGCGGCACGCCGGTGAACATCGCGCCCGGTGCAACGGTGGATGTGGCACAGGGCAGCAACATCGTGGTCACCCAGGACAGCACCACCGGTGACCTGACCGTGGCGACCTCGATGACACCGACCTTCACCAGCGTGACCACCACGAATGATCTGACCGTGGGCGGCAATGCCGACATCACGGGTGATCAAAGCGTCGGTGGCAATCAGACGGTCACCGGCACCTCCAGCATCGGAGGCACGCAGACCGTAACTGGCATGCTCAATGCCAACGGCGGTCTCACGGTGGCGAACGGCCAGACCGTCGACATGGGCGGCAACGTGGTCAGCAACGTGGGCGATGCCGTCAGTTCCGGCGACGCGGTCAATCTCGGTCAGCTCAATACCGCGACCGCGGGGGTGGAGACGCATTTCTTCAGCGTCAACAGCACCGATTCGACAGCCGGCAATTACAACAACGATGGGGCGACCGGCCTCGATTCGCTGGCGGCGGGTGTGGGAACCTCGACACTCGGAAACTATGGCACGGCCGTGGGCGCCAATGCCTACACAGGGGCTGCCGCCAACGCGACCGCAGTCGGCGCATTCGCGTATGCCAACGGTACTGGGGCGAGCGCGTTGGGCAGCCATGCCAAGGCAATCGGCGGCGGTGCCGTGGCACTGGGCCAAGGCAGCTATGTCGGCAGCTCTTACGGCACGGCCATCGGTCCGGCCACGATTGCGCAAGGCTATTCTTCCGTCGCAGTCGGCGACCTGGCGCACGCATACGGCTTGCACAGCGTTGCCCTGGGTTATTTTGCCTCCGCCAACAACACGTCCGGGGTGGCGTTGGGTCCTCAGGCCTCCGCCAACAATGCGAACGACGTAGCCTTGGGCGCGGGCAGCACGACGGCCGCGCCGTCGGCGGGTCCCTACACCATCATTTCCGGCGACAGCAACGTCGCGGCAACACCCGTTGCAGCCAACGGCGTGGTGTCGGTGGGTTCGGCCGGCAAGGAACGCCAGATCCAGAACGTCGCCAACGGCACACTGTCGGCGACCAGCACCGACGCGGTGAACGGATCGCAGTTGTACGCGGTGGGCACGCAGGTCAACACCAACACGACCGGCATCGCCACCAACACCACGAACATCGCCGCCAATACCACGGCGATCACTGACGCCACGACCAATCTCGACAACTTGGGCACTTCAGTCGCCAGCACACTGGGTGCCGGCACGACCTACGATTCCGCGACCGGCACGATCAGCGGCTTCAGCCAGCCGATTGACACGGTGAGTGCGACCGGCGCGGTGAGCGGCCCGACCAGCGAGACGACGGTCGGCGATGCGCTGACGCAGTTGAACAGCAACGTGGACAACACCGCCAACATCGCGGTGAAGTACGACGCTGCAGGCGGCAACACCATCACGCTGGGGGCGACCGGCGGTACCGGCGCGCCTGCGGGTGGCGTGACCATCACCAACCTGGCTCCGGGGGCGGTCAACGCAACCAGCACCGATGCGGTGAATGGCTCGCAACTGGATGCGACCAACCAGACGATGACCGCGCTCGGCGACTCGGTCGCCAGCGGTTTGGGCGGGACTTCGAGCTACGACTCGACCACCGGGACGGTGACGACCGCTCTCAGCGTGGGCGGCAACAGCTACAGCGACGTCGACAGTGCGTTGAACGCGGTGAACGCCACCGCCAGCGAAGGCTGGAATCTCTCGGCCAACGGCGGCACGGCGGTGAACATCGCGCCGGGCGCGACGGTGGATGTGGCACAAGGCAACAACGTGGTGGTCAGCCAGGACAGCACCACCGGCGATCTGACGGTGGCGACCTCGATGACGCCGAGCTTCACCAGCGTGACCACGACCGGTGACCTCACCGTGGGCGGCAATGCGAACGTCACGAGCGACTTGAGCGTGGGTGGCAATGCCGACATCACCGGCGATCAAAGCGTCGGTGGCAACCAGACGGTGACCGGCAACTCCAGCATCGGCGGCACGCAGACCGTAACGGGCATGCTCAACGCCAATGGCGGCCTGACGGTGGCGAATGGCCAGACCGTGGCACTGGGTGACAACGTCGTCACCGGTGTAGCCGACGGCAACGTCGCGCCGGGCAGCACCGATGCGGTGAATGGCGAACAGCTCTTTGCCGCGCAAACGCATTTCTATAGCGTCAACAGCGCCGATTCGACCGCTGGCAACTACAACAACGATGGTGCGACGGGTGCGGACGCGCTTGCCGCAGGCGTCGGTGCCTCCGCCACGGGCGACAACAGTCTCGCCATCGGCTCGTCGGCCATAGCTGCCAATGTCGGTGATATTGCCATCGGCAATGGTGCATCGGCCGACAACGGCGGTTGCCTCGGTTGCAAAGGGGCGGTCGCGTTGGGGGTGAATGCGAGCGCAAGCGCCGATCCGGCCGGAATCGGTGGGGTCGCGATTGGCTATGCGGCTCAGTCGGTTGGCGTGGCGGTCGGGTACTCGGCGCGGGCTACCGGATCCGATGGCACCGCGGTCGGCATTTTCTCCACC
Organism: Rhodanobacteraceae bacterium; assembly: GCA_051961995.1. Lineage (GTDB taxonomy): Bacteria > Pseudomonadota > Gammaproteobacteria > Xanthomonadales > Rhodanobacteraceae > 66-474. Next base: position 53,760 of record JBQCCR010000085.1, read on the forward strand.
GCGAGCGGCAGCAAGGCGACAGCATTGGGCAACAGTGCCCATGCGAGCGGCGCCAACTCGATCGCGCTTGGCGTTGCCGCGACGACCATTGCGGCGGGCGGGGTTGCAATTGGACAAGGCAGCCAGGCGAACAACAGCAACAGCGTCGCGCTCGGCAATCGCAGCGTGACGTCTTCGATCATTGCAACTACCGGCACCACCATCAACGGCAACAGCTACAGCTTCGCAGGGACAACGCCCGGCGGCACCGTCAGTATCGGCGGTTCCAGCGGTTTTGGCGGCGTGCCGACACGCACAATTACCAATGTCGCGGCGGGGCAGATAGGCGCTGCTTCGACGGATGCGGTCAACGGCTCGGAGTTGTTTGCAACCAACCAGGCAGTGACCGCAATCGGCAGTCAGGTCTCGGCCGATGCAACCATCGTTGATGACCTTGGCAATTCGGTGGCCAGCGGTTTGGGCGGGACTTCGAGCTACGACTCGACCACCGGGACGGTGACGACCGCTCTCAGCATGGGCGGCAATTCCTATACCGACGTCAATAGTGCGTTGAACGCGGTGAATGCCACCGCCAGCGAAGGCTGGAATCTGTCGGCCAACGGCGGCACGGCGGTGAACATCGCGCCGGGTGCAACGGTGGATGTGGCACAAGGCAACAACGTCGTGGTCAGCCAGGACAGCACCACCGGCGACCTGACGGTGGCGACTTCGATGACGCCAAGCTTCACCAGCGTGACCACGACC